>JBBIIO010000006.1:0-74972 GCA_037446435.1 Armatimonadota bacterium | reverse complement strand
GGCTGACACTGTACTTTGACGGGCCCAACCGGGAGAATGTAGACCTGTTCGTGGATCGTGTTTCGGTGGTCCCCGAGCCCGCGTCGCTGCTCGCGCTTGCTGCGGGAATCGGTTCGCTGTTGCTGCGCCGTAGCAGGAGGACGCGCTGATGCCCTGGCGTCACGTGGAGAACTGGCCCTCACAGCTGGCGGCCACACGCACCTGAGAAGCCGGTTTCCTGGGTGGTCGGGGCAGCGCCGGCTCGCGGTCCGTGGGTGAGTTTCGGCGCCTCGGCTCAGGGAGACCGCCGTGCATCCGGGCTTACGGGCGGCGAGGCACTTGACATACAGGTTCAGGTTCGGTCAAAATACGCCAGCGGTCACGGAGTCCGTCCGTGGAACCGCCGAAATCTTGTGACTAAGGAGGGAGTGCCCACCAGATTAGGCTCGTAACAGCCAGTCCAGGCGCTCCGGTGAATGCCGGAGCCATTGTGAACCGCCCTCCGATGTCGCTGACAGGGCGGTTTTGCTTTGACGGACGCTTGACCGGAGACGAGTATGCCGACAGTCAACCAACTGGTAAGGAAAGGACGACGGAAGGTGGTGGCGAAATCGAAGTCGCCCGCCCTTCGTGGCAACCCGCAACGTCGTGGGGTTTGCACGGTCGTACGCACGGTAACGCCGAAGAAGCCGAATTCGGCTCTTCGAAAGGTTGCTCGCGTGCGGCTGACGAATGGCGTCGAGGTAACGGCATACATTCCCGGCATTGGGCACAACCTGCAGGAGCACTCGGTCGTTCTGGTTCGCGGAGGTCGGGTGAAGGACCTGCCGGGCGTCCGCTATCACATCGTTCGCGGCGCGGAGCAGACCGCGGGCACAGCCGACCGGAAGCAAGGTCGCAGCAAGTACGGCACGAAGAGGCCGAAGGGTTAGCGAGATGCCGAGGCGAGGAAACACACCCAAGCGAAAGATTCTCCCCGACCCGCTGTACGGCTCGGAGTTGGTTCAGCGCTTCATCAACCGCCTGATGCTCGACGGCAAGAAGGTGAAGGCTGAGCAGATCGTCTACAGGGCGATGGATCAGTGCGCTGAGAAGGCGGGTGTCGAGCCGCTGGAGCTTTTTGACAAGGCGATGCAGAACTGCATGCCGATTACGGAGGTTCGACCGCGACGCGTCGGTGGTCAAACCTATCAAGTGCCCGTGGAAGTGCGCCCCGAACGGAGGCGCACTCTTGCGATTCGGTGGCTGGTCCAGAACGCTCGCAAGCGGCCGGGCAAGTCTATGGTCGAGAAACTGGCGACGGAACTGTTCGACGCCTATAAGGGCGAAGGACCGACGGTGAAGAAGAAGGAGGATACGCACCGGATGGCGGAAGCGAACAAGGCTTTCGCGCACTTCCGGTTCTAACTGCCATGAAGCGTCGGATTCCCCTCGAGCAGGTTCGCAACATCGGCATCGCAGCACACATCGATGCCGGGAAGACGACCACAACTGAGAGGATCCTCTTTTACTCGGGCAAGATTCACCGCGTCGGCGAAGTTCATGAGGGCGCGGCGACGATGGACTGGATGGAGCAGGAGCAGGAGCGCGGCATCACCATCACCAGCGCGGCGACGACCTGCTACTGGCGTGACCACGAGGTGAACATCATTGACACCCCGGGCCACGTGGACTTCACGGTCGAGGTGGAGCGCTCCCTTCGAGTGCTCGACGGCGTGATTGCGGTGTTCTGCGCCGTCGGCGGCGTGCAGCCGCAGTCGGAGACGGTTTGGCGACAGGCAAGCAAGTACGGTGTTCCGCGCATCGTTTACGTGAATAAGATGGATCGGCTCGGGGCCGATTTCTTTGATGTGGTGAACAAGATTCGGCAGCGCTTGGGGACGAACGCCGTGCCGATTCAGATTCCGATCGGCGCCGAGTCTGCGTTCCAGGGCTACGTTGATCTGGTGCGCATGCGCGCGCGCATCTACCGCGACGAGATGGGCAAGCAGTATGAAGACGGCGACGTTCCCGATGAGATGATGTCGCTCGTCGCTGAGCACCGAGAGAAACTGCTCGAGGCTTGCTCCGACATTGACGACTCGATTATGGAGAAGTTCCTCGAGGGCGAGGAGATTACCGTCGAGCAGATTCAGAGCGCATTGCGGAAGGGGACGTTGGAGAGCACCATCGTCCCTGTTCTCTGCGGAAGCTCTTTCAAGAACAAGGGCGTTCAGGCGCTGATGGACGCGGTGGTGGACTACTTGCCGTCGCCGCTCGATGTCGGCTCGGTCAGTGGCATGCATCCGGACACGGGCGAGGAACTCACTCGCTCGCCGGACGACGCAGAGCCGTTTACCGCCCTCGCGTTCAAGATCATGAGCGACCCATACGTCGGCCGCCTGACATACATCCGTGTGTACAGCGGAAGGCTGGACAAGAGCGGACAGGTGCTGGTGTGCTACCGCGACCCGCAGACGAACGCGTTCGTGAAGCGGAAGGAGCGAGTCGGCCGCATCCTGCGCATGCACGCGAATAGCCGCGAAGACGTGGACGAGTGTTCGACCGGCGACATCGTCGGCGTTATCGGCTTGAACGACGTCACCACCGGGTACACCATCTGCACGCCCGCTCACCCGATCGTGCTGGAGGCGATCAAGTTCCCCGAGCCGGTCATCTCGATCGCTATCGAGCCTCGCTCGAAGTCGGATCAGGAGAAGCTCTCACAGAGCCTCTCGCGCCTCGCGCAGGAGGACCCGACGTTCCGCATCTCGACGAACGAGGAGACGGGTCAGACGATTATCAGCGGGATGGGCGAATTGCACCTTGAGATCATCGTGGACCGGCTGGGCCGCGAGTTCGGCGTCAGCGCCAACCAGGGTCGCCCGATGGTCGCCTATAAGGAGACTGCCCGCACGCACGCCCGCGCCGAGGGCAAGTTCATCCGGCAAACCGGTGGCTCGGGGCAGTACGGGCACGTGGTTCTGGAGATCGAGCCTCTGCCGGTTGGAAGTGGGTTCGAGTTTGAAGGCAAGGTTGTCGGCGGGGTGATTCCGAAGGAGTACGTCCCGGCTGTGGAGAAGGGGATTCGCGAGGCGACGGAGAGCGGGGTCGTTGCGGGCTACCCGGTGGTTGACGTGAAGGCTCGCCTCGTTGACGGCTCGTACCACGAAGTGGACTCGAGCGAGATCGCGTTCAAGCAGGCCGCAATCATCGCGTTTCGAGAGGCGATGAAGAAGGCGAACCCGGCGCTGAAGGAGCCGGTTATGCAAGTCGAAGTAACCACGCCCGAGGAGTACCTCGGTGACGTGATTGGTGATATCAACTCGCGGCGCGGGAGAATCGAAGGCACGGAGTCCGCTCCTGGCGGAGTGCAGGTCGTGAAGGCTCTCGTACCGCTCGCGGAGCTGTTCGGCTACGTCACGTCCTTGCGTTCATTGACGCAGGGACGGGCAGCGCCGAACGTTACTCCGTCCCACTATGAGGAAGTTCCTCAGAACGTGGCGCAAGAGATCATCAACAAAACACACGGACATATGACCAACTGATTCAGGAGGAAACCATGGCAAGAGCAAAGTTCGAACGAACGAAACCACACGTCAACATCGGAACCATCGGTCACGTTGACCATGGGAAGACGACGCTTACGTCTGCGATTACCCGCGTCCTCGCGACGCAGGGGCTTGCGCAAGCGAAGAAGTATGATGAGATTGACGCCGCTCCAGAAGAGAAGGCGCGCGGCATCACGATCAACATCTTCCACGCCGAATACGAGACCAAGGAGCGTCACTACGCGCACGTTGACTGTCCCGGTCACGCCGACTTCATCAAGAACATGATTACCGGCGCGGCACAGATGGACGGCGCAATTCTCGTTGTCTCCGCAGCGGACGGGCCTATGCCGCAGACGCGCGAGCACATCCTGCTCGCCCGCCAGGTCGGCGTGCCGTACATCGTCGTGTTCCTCAACAAGTGCGACATGGTTGACGATGAAGAGTTGCTCGATGTCGTTGAACTCGAGGTGCGCGACCTGCTCAACAAGTACGAGTTCCCCGGCGACGATACACCGATCATCCGAGGCTCGGCGCTTAAGGTGATGGAGCAAGACCCGATCAACATCGATGACCCGTGGACGCAGAAGATCCTCGAGTTGATGGATTCGGTTGACAGCTACATCCCGACGCCGGAGCGCGAGATTGACAAGCCGTTCCTCATGGCTGTCGAGGACGTGTTCACCATCACGGGCCGCGGCACGGTCGCCACGGGGCGCGTCGAGCGTGGGCAACTCAAGTCCATGGAAGAGGTCGAGATTATCGGCCTGAAGGACGAAACGAAGAAGACGGTCGTGACCGGCATCGAGATGTTCCGCAAGATTCTCGACTACTGCCAGGCGGGCGACAACGTCGGCCTGCTGCTGCGCGGCGCGGAGCGGAAGGAAATCGAGCGCGGCATGGTCATCGCCAAGCCCGGCTCGATCAAGCCGCACACGAAGTTCGAAGCCGAGGTGTATGTCCTGAGCAAGGAAGAGGGCGGCCGGCACACGCCGTTCATCTCGGGCTATCGCCCGCAGTTCTACTTCCGCACGACGGACGTCACGGGCACGCTGCAGTTGCCGGACGGCGTCGAGATGGTCATGCCCGGCGACAACATCACGATGAGCGTGGAGTTGATCGCCCCGATCGCCATGGAGCAAGGCTCGAAGTTCGCCATCCGCGAAGGTGGGCGAACGGTCGGCGCCGGCTCGATTACGAAGGTGTTCGACTAATGAAACGAAGAGGTCGGCGATTCGCACAAGCGAATCGCCGACTTCCTCGACGGAGTCAAGGATGAGAGCAGACAAGGTACGGATCAAACTCAAGGCGTACGATCACCGCTCGATCGACCAATCGGCGGAGAAGATTGTGGAAACCGCTCGCGGGACAGGCGCCCGCGTAAGCGGCCCCGTGCCCCTGCCGACGAACGTGCGGCGGTTCTGCACGATCAAAGGACCGCACATTGACAAGGAGTCAATGGACCACTGGGAGATCCGAACCCACAAGCGGCTCATTGACATCCTCGACCCGACGAACAAGACGATTGACGCGCTGATGCGGTTGGAACTGCCGAGCGGCGTTGACATCGAGATCAAACTTTAGGATGGAGGTTGCGGAAAGGGAAACAGAACCCAATCGGACCAAGCCTCGTGGCGCGGACGAGCGACCCGGACACCGGGCAACGCGAAAAACACCGCCCGCACAAGCCGATGAGGCGCAGGAGTGAAATGAATGCAGCCGGGATTACTGGGTAGGAAAATCGGAATGACGCACCTCTTCTCCGACGAGGGGAAGATGGTGCCGGTAACGGTCCTCGAAGCGGGGCCGGTCGTCGTCACACAAATCAAGACCGCGGAGAGCGACGGCTACAACGCCATCCAGGTCGGCTTCGGCGAAGTCAAGCCGCGAAGGCTCTCGTTCCCCGAGATCGGGCACCTGAAGAAAGCCGGAGTCGGGCCGGTGCGCGTCTTGCGCGAGTTCCGAGTAAGCGACCCGTCCGCGTATCAGGTGGGCCAGGTCATCGGCGTTGACATCTTCAACGAAGGGGAGCATGTCGCCGTGACGGGGACGAGCAAGGGGCGAGGCTTCGCCGGCGTAGTGAAGCGACACCACTTCTCCGGACAGGATCAGACGCACGGCTACATGACCCACCGCCGCCCCCTCTCCAGCGGGGCGACCGGACCGGCACGCGTCTTCAAGGGCAAGCGCGGGCCCGGTCATATGGGCCACGAGCGGGTTACGCAGAAAGGTTTGAGGGTTGTGCAAGTGGATCGCGAGCGCGACCTTCTTCTTGTAAGCGGAAGCGTGCCGGGCGCGAACGGCGGGCTGGTGCAGATTGTCAAAGTCGGAGGCAACCAGTGATGGAGATTCAGGTCGTAGACGCATCAGGGAGGAAGAAGGGCACGCACAAGTTGAGTGATGCACTCACGGACGTGCGCGTACTCGCACCGGTGCTGCATCGCGCAGTGGTTGCCGAGCAGGCAAACAAGCGGCAAGGAACACAAAGCGCGAAGACGCGCGCCGAAGTGCGAGGCGGTGGACGAAAGCCATACCGCCAGAAGAAGACCGGACGCGCGCGACAAGGCTCGATTCGCGCTCCGCACTACGCCCACGGCGGCGTTACGCATGCGCCGAAGCCGCGCTCCTACGAACAAAAGGTGAATCGCAAGGAGCGACGGTTGGCAATTTTGGGCGCCTTGAAGTCGCGGTTCGAAGCAGGCGACGTCATCGTAGTGGACTCTATCTCGTTCGACGCGCCGAAGACGAAGCAGGCGGTCCACTTGCTCGACAGCATCGGCGCGGTCGCGCGGCGGGTTCTCGTTGTGGTGCCCGAGGTCGAAGATGCTGTCGTGCGTTCGTTCCGGAACTTGCGCAACGACCCGACACGACGCGTGGAGGTTCGAACAGCGCCCGCGTCGGTGAGCCGCGGCGACGATCGGGTTCGAACCCAGGCGTTCAGCGCTCGCGATGTGCTGCTGGCTCATAAGATCGTCATCACTCAGGACGCGCTGAAGCGCATCGAGGAGGTTTGGTCGCGATGAAAACACCTGAACAAATCGTCCTGTCCCCCGCGCTGACCGAGAAGAGCATCCGCCTGAAGGAGGATGGCCGCTACGTGTTCTTCGTTGCGAAAGACGCAAACAAGATCGAGATCGCGCGCGCGATCGAGGCCATCTACAACCGCGGGAAGAAGAAGGATAAGGACCGGATTCAGGTTGTTGACGTCAACGTCATCAACGTGAAGGGCAAGGCGGTGCAGCGTGGCCGGCAGATTCGGGGCAAGCGACCCGACCGGAAGAAGGCGGTCATCACGCTCGCGCCCGGGCAGATGCTGGAGGACATCGGAGCGTAACCATGGCAGTACGAAAGCACAAACCGACATCGCCGGGACGAAGGTTCCTCGTCTCGTCCGACTACAGCGACCTGACTCGGCGGGAGCCGGAGAAGGGGCTCACCGTCGGGCGCAGGCGCACCGGTGGGCGGAACAACAAGGGTCGAATCACCGCCTACCACCGCGGCCCCGGCTCGAAGAGGCTGTACCGAATCATTGATTTCAAGCGGGATAAAGACGACATACCGGCGAAGGTCGCTCACATCGAATACGATCCGTTCCGAACGGCGCGCATCGCCTTGCTGCACTACGCCGACGGCGAGAAGCGATACATCATCGCGCCGAACGACCTCAAAGTTGGCGACACAGTGCAATCCGGCCCGACCGTGGATATTCGAACCGGTAACTGCCTGCCGCTGGCGAACATCCCGCTGGGCACTCGCGTGCACAACGTCGAGTTGCAGGCAGGACACGGCGGTCAGATCGCCCGCTCTGCGGGGATGGCTGCGCAAATCATGGCGAAGGAAGGCGACTACGTTACGCTGCGTTTGCCGAGCGGCGAAATGCGGCTGATCCACGCCAAGTGCCGCGCAACGGTCGGCGAAGTGGGCAACGCAGAGCACGAGAACGAGTCCGTCGGCAAGGCCGGCAAGAATCGAGGCAAGGGCCGCAAGCCTCACGTGCGAGGCGTCGCAATGTCCCCCCGCGATCACCCACACGGTGGCGGCGAGGCGAAGGCGGGCATTGGCCGTAAGAAGGGCCCGGTTGACCGCTGGGGCAACAAGTCGCTCGGTACACGAACCCGACGCAACAAGAAGAGCGACCGGTTTATCGTCCGAAGGAGGAAGCGCTAAGCGATGGCACGAAGCATCAAGAAAGGCCCGTTCATTGATGAACACCTGATGAAGAAGGTGGTCAAGATGAACGAGGGCGGAAAGAAGGCGATGATCAAGACTTGGTCGCGACGCAGCACGGTCGTGCCCGAGATGATCGGCCACACCATCGCCGTTCATGACGGCCGCAAGCACATCCCCGTTTTCATCACGGAGAACATGGTGGGGCACAAACTCGGCGAGTTCGCGCCGACGCGCACCTTCCGAGGGCACGGCGGCTCGCTCGTAGATAGGAGTAGCCGAGTCAGATGATCGCTCCCCTCGTCGCCTCGCTGATGGTTCTTTCGTTCGGCTCTTACGCACAAGAGCCGGAGACGCAGGCGCCTGCAGGCGTTGACCTCACGCGGGTTTGGACAACGGGGGAGACGCAGGACTACATTCTTGAACTCACGATCGAGTCGGACTCCTTCGAGGGTGATATGTTCGAGGGAGTTGCCGAGTTTACGGTGAAGGTGCATGAAGCGCGAGAAGGCGGTGACGCGATCGTGCAGACCTCGGTAACGAAACTCACGCTCAAGTTCGGCGGGGAGGAGTTGCCGGCAATGGACCCACCGAAGCCGATCGAGGCGCTCTTCGGACCGAACGGGCTACCCAAGAAACTCGCCTTGGATAACCCCGACGACCCGATCGCCCTTGTGCTGCCGGCTCTCTTCGTTCCCGCCGCGGAGGTTAAGGTCGGCGAAGAATTCAAAGTAGATTGGGCATCCGAGGACGGCGCGATAACGCTCAAAGGGAGCGGCAAGCTTACCGCCACAGGGCGATTGTACGAGGAGCACGTCGCCCGGCTGACCATGCAGATCAAGGCCGAGGGCGAGGAACTGCCTACGGGCGATTTCGAACTGCTGACCTACGTCAACTCGCAGACGCGCAAGTTGGTGAAGGCGGAAGGCACCCTCGTCGGCGAAGACCCCGACTTGGGGGAGAAGATGACCGTCAAGTTTGTGATACGGAAGGTGAGGGACGTATGATCGCCACGCTTGCTGCCACGACGCTCCTTGCGATGCAACAGCCGGTGCTGCTGCAGCGCGTCTTCCGCGCGGGCGAAGAGTGGTCGCGCGACGTGTCTCTTACGCTCTCCTCGGCGATGGGAGATGTCCTCGTGACGCTGAAGATGACGGAGAAAACCCTTGAGGTGGACGATCTTCGCGCAACGGTGCAGGTCTCGTTGAACGATGTAGTGGTGCGCATTGGGGAGAACGAGATGCCGAGCAACAGCGTCGCTCCGATCACAGTAGGCATGGACAACCGCGGCTTCGTGCTCAACGGGTTGCCTCGCGTCGCAGGGAACAACTTGTCGTTCCTGCGGTACATCGGCGTGCTGCCCGCCGAGGCGTTGCTGGTCGGCAAGAGCGTTCCGTTCTCCTTTCAATCGAGCGACCCCGCCGGCACGAAGCTGTCCGGCTCCGTGTTGCTCGAAGAGATGAAAGGGAAGACCGCCGTCATCGTCGTGAAGTCCTCGCTCAGCGCTCCGGGGACCTCGAAGCCGATTCAACTCAGTTACAAGGCTTGGGTTGACGCATCGAGTGGGAAGGTGAAGGAGGCGGAAGGGACGGTGACCGACGTTCCGGCGATGCAGGGCGTTGATGCCTCGGCGATTCAGTTTGTAATCAAGGAGTCGAAAGGCTCAGAAAAGGAAAGGAGTCAGTGATGGAAGTACGTGCCGTTGGTAAGCGACTTCGAGTTCCGCCGCGCAAGGCGCGGCTGGTTGCGGACGAGGTAAAGGGCAAGCACGCGATCGTCGCGCTTGCCGAACTGCGCCACCACCCGTCGAAGGGGGCGCGCCTCATTCGCGAGGTGCTGCGCAGCGCGGTGGGCAATGCAGTCGAGAACCACAGTCTCGAACCGGACAGCCTGATCGTGCGAAACATCCTCGTGGACGAAGGGTGGCGCCTCAAGCGAATGAGGGCGCGCGCTCAGGGCAGAGGCAACATCATCGTGCGACGCACGAGTCACGTAACCGTGGTGCTCGAAGACGGAGAGCCGTTCCAGATGCCTCGCTCTAACGCGAAGCCGAAGCCGCGGCCGAAGTTCGAATCACCGAAGCCCTCTAAGAAGAAGGCTAAGAAAGAGGACGCGGCGGTAAGCGACGAGGCGAAAGTCGAAGCCGAAGCCGAAGCCGAGCCGGCCGAGGAGGCACAGGCCTCCGAGGAACCGAAGGCTGAAGGCGCGCCGGAGGAAAACAAGGAGTAGACATTGGGTCAGAAGATCAATCCTGTAGGGTTTAGAATCGGAGTCATCCGCGAGCCGGACAGCCGGTGGTATGCGGACAAGAAGTCGTACCGGAAGCACCTGTACGTAGACTTTCGGATTCGCGAGTTCATTCGCAAGGAGTTGGGCAAGGGGCTGGTAAGCAAGGTGGACATCATGCGGGCGATGAACAACATCCGCGTTACCATCTTTGCGGCGCGCCCCGGCGCGGTCATCGGTCGCCAGGGCCAGGGCATCACGCTACTCAGTCGGAACCTGCAGGAGATGGTCCGGAAGTTGGGCGCCGAGGCGGTCGTCCATGTGGACGTGAAGGAGTGCCCGCAGCCGGAACTGGACGCGCAACTCATCGCCGACAACATTGCAATCCAACTCGAGCGCCGCATCAGCCACCGCAGGGCGATGCGCCAGGCAATCGGCCGACACCTGCGCAACAACGGACGGGGAATGAAGGTGATGTGCTCCGGCCGCCTGGGCGGAGCGGAGATTGCGCGGAACGAGGCGGAGAAGGTGGGCAAGATTCCGCTGCATACCCTTCGCGCAGACATTGATTACGGTTTGGCGGAAGCGTTCACGACTTACGGCGTTGTAGGCGTGAAGGTTTGGGTGTATCGCGGCGAGGTGCTGCGCGATCGCATCCGCCAGGGGCAGCAGGCGACCGGCTTCGAGCTCGAGGGCGGCAGCGTCACCGACGGTGCGTCGCTGGAACCGGAGCGCGCCCCCGAGCCGACACCCGAACCCGTGGCCGAGGCGCCCGCAACCGAAACGAAGGAGGAATCAGCCGATGTTGATGCCTAAACGAGTTAAGCATAGAAAGGTCGCCCGCGGCCGCAGGAAAGGAATGGCGAAGGGTGGCACGAAGATTGATTTCGGCGACTTCGGGATTCAGGCGCTCGAGCCGGCTTGGATCACAAACCGGCAGATCGAAGCCGCACGCGTGGCGATGACGCGCTACGTGAAGAGGGGCGGCAAGGTGTGGATTCGCGTCTTCCCCGACAAGCCGTTCACCAAGAAGCCCGCCGAGACGCGCATGGGCTCGGGCAAGGGCAGCCCTGAAGGTTGGGTCGCTGTGGTGAAGCCCGGGCGCATCCTGTTCGAGATGGCTGGCGTGCCGGTAGACGTCGCGCGCGAGGCGATGCGACGTGCCAGCCACAAACTGCCGATCAAGGTGAAGTTCGTAACGCGGCACGACTTCCCGGATCACGCCGAGGTCTCGGGACTGACCGAAGCCGCCGTGGAAGCGCACCCGCCGAAGTTCATCGTTGAGCGCAAGGCGCAGCAGACCGAATCGCCGAGCGCCGAGCCGACGACGGAGGAGACGGAATGAAGGCTCTGAAGACGCGAGACCTGCGAGAGAAGACCAGCCGCGAGTTGGAGGAGATGGTCGAGAAGGAGCGCGCCGCGCTGTATGACCTTCGTCGCCGTCTCGCGCTGCGCGAGACGCAGGACACGTCCGCGGTGAAGACAACGCGCCACAACATCGGGCGTATCCTTACCGTACTGACTGAGAAGAAGCGAGAGGAAGCGAAGCAATGAACGAAACGCAGGAGCGCGGAAGAAGAAAGGCTCGACAAGGTTTGGTCGTCTCCGACAAGATGGAGAAGACCGTCGTCGTGCGCGTTCTTCGCCAGGTACAGCACCCAATCTACAAGAAGACGGTTCTGCGGGCGAAGCGATTCAAGGCGCACGACGCTCTCGGCTGTGGCGTTGGCGACACGGTCGAGATTATGGAGACACGCCCGATCAGCAAAGAGAAACGCTGGCGGGTCAGCAGAATTATCGAGAAGGCGAAGTAAATGGTTCAAGCGTATTCGAGACTGAAGGTTGCCGACAACTCGGGGGCGCGCGAGATTCAGTGCATCCGCGTGCTGAAGGGTTCGCAGCCACGCTACGGCGGAGTCGGAGACGTCATCGTCGGCGCGGTGAAGTCGGCCACACCGAACATGCCGGTGAAGAAGGGCGACGTGGTGCGTGCGGTTATCGTGCGCACGCGCCGCGATATTCGGCGCGCCGACGGCAGCACGCTGCGCTTCGACGACAACGCGTGCGTGCTCATCAACCCTCAGACCAGGGAGCCGCGCGGCACGCGAATCTTCGGCCCCGTCGCACGTGAATTGCGCGAGAAGGAGTTCATGAAGATCGTCTCCCTCGCGCCGGAGGTGCTTTAGAAGATGCCGACACCTAAACTGAAGATCAAGAAGGGCGATACCGTTGAGATCATCGCGGGGAAGGACAAGGGCGAGCGAGGGCTCGTCATCCGCGTCCTGCCCGACAAGATGAAGGTCGTCGTGGAGGGCCTCACCAAGGACAAAGAGGGCAAGGCGATTCCGCTCAACGCCGTAACGAAGCATCGCAAAGCGCAGCGAGTCGGCGAGCAAGGCGAGAAGATGCGCGTGCCCGCCCCCATCCATATCAGCAACGTGATGCTGGTCGACCCGATGAACAATGAGCCCACGCGCGTCGGCCGTCGGATAGAGCAAGGCAAACTGAAGCGCTACGCGAAGAAGAGCGGCGAGACAGTGGACCGAGACTGACCGTAGCGAAGGACAGGAACTATGGCGAAAACAAAGACGAAGTCGCAAGAGGAAGCAACGGAGCAGACGGCCGCAGGCAAGCCTGCGCCGGTTCCGCGCAGCCGCCTGCGTGACCACTTCGAGCAGGTTGTGCTGCCGGAACTGGTAAAGGAGTTCGGATACACCACGCCGATGCAAGCGCCTCGGCTGCTTAAGATTGTGGTGAACATGGGCGTGGGCACCGGGCAGTCGGACTCGAAGGCGCTTGAGAACTCGGTCCGCGACATGACCGCAATCACAGGTCAAAAGCCGGTCATAACTACGGCGCGCAAGGCGATCTCGAACTTCCGCATCCGCGAGGGATACAAGATCGGCTGCAAGGTAACGCTCCGCGGCGAGCGGATGTATCACTTCCTCGACAAACTGATAACGATCGTTCTTCCGCGCCTTCGCGACTTCCGCGGGCTGAGCCCGAAGTCGTTCGATGGCAGAGGGAACTACTCGCTTGGCCTCAAGGAGCAACTGGTTTTCCCGGAGATCAACTACGACACATTCGATAAGATTAGAGGTATGGACATCACCATCTGCACGTCGGCTCGGTCGGACGACGAGGGCCGCGCCTTCCTGAAGAAGATGGGGATGCCGCTGAGGGACAAGTAGCAAGGAGCGATAGATCCAAGTGAACGAATACAGCGCTGACAAGATTCGAAACGTCGCGATCGTCGGTCACGGCGGCGCCGGCAAAACAACGCTGGTGGAGCAGATGCTCAACGCCGCGGGCGTTACGAACCGGCTTGGCTCCGTCGAGCAGGGCACGACGGTGTCCGACTTCGACCAGCAGGAGATTCAGCGCAAGATTAGCCTCAACGCTTCCGTGATACCGATCGAGTGGAAGGGACACAAGATCAACGTCATTGATGTCCCCGGATATCCGGACTTCATCGGTGACCTGTACGGAGTCGCCCGCGTGGTGGAGGCGATGATTCTCGTCGCACCCGCGCAGGCAGCGCTCGAGGTGGGCTTCGACAACGCGTGGGACATCGCAGAGAAGCACGGCCTTTCGAAGATCATCTTCATCAACAAGATGGAGCGGGAGAACGCGGACTACAGCGGCGCGATGAAGGTGATTGACGAGCGGTTCGGCGTTCGCGCCGTGCCGCTGGTGCTGCCGGTCGGCGCCCAATTGAACTTCCGAGGGGTTCTCGACCTGGTGGACAAGAAGGTCCACGAAGGCGGCGCGAAAGATGAGAAGATTAGCGAACCGCCCGCGGAGATGGCGTCGGAACTTGAAGCCGCTGCCTCTCGCATGATGGACGCCGCCGCCGAGGGCGACGACGATCTGATGATGAAGTACCTTGAAGGCGAGCGGCTTACCGAGGAAGAGGTCATCCACGGGCTTGAAGTTGGCGTTGCGTCGGGCAAGGTCATTCCGGTCTTATGCGGAAGCGCCGCCACCGGCGCGGGCGTTACACTGCTGCTCGACCGCATCGTCGGCGCGATCCCAAGCCCGGCGGAGAAGGCGAAAGTCGCCGGCGAAGAGAGCATCGTCGCCGACGCGAGCGCTCCGTTCCTCGGTTTTGTGTTCAAGACGACCGCGGACCCGTACGTGGGCAAGATCAACTACCTGCGTGTCATGCAGGGCACGCTGACCCCGGAGCTCGCGGTTAAGAACGCGCGCACAGGCGAAAGCGAGCGAATGGGCACGCTCTTCTTCCCCCGAGGCAAAGAGCAGGTGCCGACGACGAAAGTCATCGCCGGAGATATCTGCGCCGTGGCGAAACTGCAGCACACCCGCACCGGAGATTCGCTCTGCGACGCCAAGGCGATGCGCTCTCTGGAGCCGATCGAGTTTCCCGAACCGATCTATCGCATCGCCATCGTGCCGAAAACTAAGGCTGACGAGGACAAGTTGGGGCAAGCGGTGGCGCGCATCGTTGACGAAGATCCGACGTTCCGACACACCCGGAACGTCGAGAGCGCACAGGACATCATCGAAGGGATGGGGGACATCCACCTCGATGTCGCCATCGAGAAACTGCGGGAGAAGTTCGGCGTGAACGTTACGACCGAAGAGGCGCAGATCCCGTATCGCGAGACGATAACACGACAGGCGAAGGCGCAAGGGAAGTACAAGAAGCAGACCGGCGGGCGCGGTCAATACGGCGACTGCTGGCTTGAGTTGGAGCCGCTACCTCGTGGGTCGGGCTTCGAGTTCGGCGACCGCATCGTGGGCGGCGCGATTCCGAAGAACTACATCCCGGCGATCGAGAAGGGAATCCGCGAGGTAGTAACCAAGGGCCTTGTCTCCGGGCATCCTGTTGTGGACTTCAAGGCCACCGTATACGACGGGAGCTACCACGACGTAGATTCGAGCGAGCAGTCGTTCAAAATGGCGGGCGCGCTCGCGTTCCGCTCCGCCGCCGACCAGGCGGGCGTTACCATCCTCGAACCGATCCTGAACGTGGAGATTACCGTCCCGGAAGAGTTTACAGGCGACGTGATGGGCGATCTGAACACACGGCGCGGCCGACCGGTGGGCATGGATATGGTTAGCCCGGGGGTACAGCAAATCCGTGCCCAGGTACCGATGGCTGCAATGGCGAAGTACGCGCTCGACCTGCGCTCCATCACTAAAGGTCGAGGCCGGTTCAGCGCGCAATTCTCTCACTACGAAGAGATGCCCATGAACGAGCAACAGGCGCTGATTCAGGTGTACCAGAAGAAGCGCCAGGCGGAGAGCGATGGGTGATTTGGGTATACTGACCGTTTGCGTCGAAGAGTAGGAAACTATGGCGAAAGAGTGCTTGAAAGCGAAACAGAAGAGGAAGCCGAAGTTCAAGGTTCGGTCCTATACCCGCTGCAACATCTGCGGGCGGTCGAAGGGCTACTTCCGATACTTCGGCATCTGCAGGATCTGCCTGCGCGAACTTGCGTCATGGGGCAAACTGCCCGGCGTTACAAAGTCGAGTTGGTGAGAACGATGCACAGCGATCCGATCGCAGACCTTTTGACGAGAATACGGAACGGTTGCCACGCAAAGCTGGCGACCGTGGACGTGCCGTTCAGCAGCCTCAAACTCGAGATCGTCAAGATTCTCAAGGCCGAAGGCTTCATCTCCGACTTCGAGGCGACGTCTGACGCCAAGTTCCGCCTGATCCGCGTTCACTTGCGATACGACGGCAGGCGGCGACCGATCTTGCGCGAGATCCGCCGCGTCAGCAAGCCGGGACTGCGGGTGTACAAGAGCGCCGGCGAACTCGCGCCGCGCCGCAGCGGCCTGGCAACTCAGATTCTAACGACGAATAGGGGAGTGATGACCGACCGAGACGCCCGCAAGCAGCGTCTTGGCGGCGAGGTCATCTGCGAGGTCTGGTAGAGAAATGTCACGGATTGGACAGAAACCGATTTCGATTCCGAGCGGCGTAACCGTAACCGTGTCGGACGGCAACTCCGTAACCGTCAAGGGGCCGAAGGGCGAACTCTCGCAGCCGGTGCATGGCGATTTGAAGGTGATCATCGAAGACGGTGCGGTGCGCATCGAGCGGCCAACCGAGCAGGCGCGACACCGAAGCCAGCACGGCCTGGCTCGGACGCTCATCCAGAACATGGTTACCGGCGTCTCCGAGGGCTACCGCAAGGGCCTCGAGATCCACGGCGTCGGATACCGCGCTCAGGTTACGGGGCGCGACCTGGTTCTGAACCTCGGGTTCAGCCACCCCGTAACCATCACGCCACCCGATGGAATCTCCTTCGAAGTGACGCAAGAGGAGCGGGGGCGCGTAAACCGCATCTACGTCGCGGGAATTGACAAGCAGAAGGTCGGCCAGATTGCAGCCGACATCCGACGGATTCGCAAGCCCGACCCCTACAAGGGCAAGGGCATTCGATACGAAGGCGAAGTGGTGAAACTCAAGCAAGGAAAGAGGGCGACTGCTTAAGATGGCTCAAAACGGTCGAGAACAGATGCGAAAGATTCGGCACAAGCGCGTGCGCAAGGGCGTCGCCGGTACCGCCGAGCGACCACGCCTCTGCGTGTATCGCAGCTTGCGCCACATCATCGTGCAGGCGATCGACGACGCCATGGGCGTTACGCTCGCCTACGCCAGCAGCCTCGAAAGGGATGTGAACGGGGGCGGCGCCGTCATCGGCGCGAAGGAGGTCGGGAAGCGCATCGCTGAGCGGCTGAAGGAGAAGGGCATCACTCAAGTGGTGTTCGACCGAGGCGGCTATCGGTACGCCGGTCGTGTTGCGGCACTCGCCGACAGCGCACGAGAGGGAGGGCTACGATTCTAAGATGAGATTCTCAATGCAAGGCTCGCGACGCGACCTGGGCAACGGTGTCCACTCGCAAGTCGCCAACACCCGACGCGTCAGCAAGACCCACAAGGGCGGAAAGACGCCGTCCTGGTCCTGCCTGGTTGTGGTCGGCGACAACGCCGGCAAGGTCGGCGTCGCCATCGGCAAGGCACGCGGTGTGCCGGATGCCATCCGCAAGGGCGAAGACGCAGCGGTCAAGAACATGATTGGCGTGCCGCTCGTCGGGCGAACGATTCCACACCAAACGATTGGCAAGATGGGCGCAACGACCGTGCTGCTCAAGCCCGCCAGCCCTGGTACCGGAGTCGTCGCGGGCGGCGCGGTTCGCGTCGTGCTCGAACTCGCCGGCGTCTCTGACGTGCTCGCTAAGACGTTAGGTAGCCGCACGGCGGTCAACTGTGCCTACGCGACGATTGACGCCTTGCAGCAGTTGGTGGTCCCTGAAGAGCGCGCCTCCGTCCGAGGGCTGACCCCGGAAGAGGTGACGCCGTGGCTCGCGAAGGTGCGAGAAGAAGAGGCTCAAAATGAAAGTCCAAGTCAAGTTGATTCGGAGTCCGATTGGCAGTAAGCCGCGCAACCGAAAAACCATCGAAGCGCTGGGGTTGCGTAGGGTGAACCAAGTCGTCGTGCACGAAGACTCTCCTTCGTTGCGCGGGATGCTGCACAACGTGCGCCACATGGTGGAGGTCCAAGCGATCCATGAGTAAGTTGCACGAATTGAAAAGCCCCGGAGCTGCGCGGCGGAAGAAACGGCGCGTCGGTCGGGGTATCGGCTCCGGCATCGGCAAGACAGCCGGTCGCGGAACGAAAGGGCAGAAGTCTCGCAGCACCATCAACCCTCGCTTCGAAGGCGGCCAGACTCCGATTCACCGGCGCCTTCCGGTCAAGAAGGGCTTCCGCAATCCGAATCACATCGAGTACGCGGTGCTCAACGTCGGCGTGTTGGAGGAGAACCTCGAGAGCGGCGCGGAGTTGACGCCCGAGAGCGCGCGGCAACTCGGCTTGGTCGGCAACATGAAGGACGGATTGAAGATCCTCGGGCACGGCGAGTTGACCAAGAAGTTGACGGTGAAGGCGCACGCGTTCAGCCGTACCGCCGTCGAGAAGATTGAGAAGGCTGGAGGAGAGGTCGTCCGTCTGTGAGGCTCGCCGACACGTTCCGGTTGGCTTGGGATGAGCCGGAACTCCGGCAGAGAGTCCTCTTCATCTTTGCCATCTTTGGCATCTACGCGGTTGGGCTGCAAGTGTCCGTACCGATTCGCGGATTTGACGCAGGTACCATCGAGGAACTCGTCAAGAACAGTCCGTTGCTTCAGATGCTGGGCCTTTTCGGCGGTCGAGGCATCTATCGCCTCAGCATCTTCTCGCTGGGTCTGAACCCGTACATTACCGCCTCCATCATCATGCAGTTGATGAAGGTCGCCATCCCGGCGCTCAAGCGAGAGGACCAGGAGGGCGGTCAATACGCGAGACAGCGGCAGGCACAGCGCACGAAACTGCTCACCATCGTCCTTTGCGTCTTCCAAAGCATCGGCTTCATGAGCATGCTGCGAGCCGGATTGGCGGAACTGTCAATGTGGGACAAGGTTATGATCGTCGTGTTCTGGACCGCGGGCGCGCAATTCGTGCTGTGGCTCGGCGAGCAGATTCAGGAGAAGGCGATTGGACAGGGCGTCAGCCTGATGATCTTCGCCGGCATCGTCGTCGGCTTGCCGTTCCAAACCGAGCTGCTGGTGTCGGAAGTGCGGAACGGCATCGTTCAGTTGTGGCAGGTCGGGCTTCTGCTGCTCATCTTCGTCGCCGTGACAGCCCTCATCGTGTACTTCACCCAAGCGCAAAGGCGAATTACAATCCAGCATATGCGGCGGCATACCGGCACTGGCGTTCTGAGGGGGCAGACGTCGTATCTTCCGATACCCGTGAACGCCGCGGGCGTGATTCCGATTATCTTTGCGGTCGCGCTCATCTTCTTGCCGCAACAGTTCGCCTCGTTCGGCCAGCCGGGAACGGGGTGGCACAACTTCTGGGTTGAGGTCGGCGCGTTCCTCAGTCCGACGCCGGGCGCGTTCTGGTACCACTGGGTTACGGGCACACTCGCATACGGCGCGCTCATTTTCTTCTTCACCTACTTCTGGACTGCGATTCAATACAACGTTGAGGATATCGCTCGCAACCTCAAGCAGAGCGGGGCGTACATTCCAGGCGTGCGACAAGGGAAGCAGACCGAGCGGTTCCTGGACGAGGTCATCACGCGGGTGACGGTGGTCGGCGCACTGTTCCTCGCGTTCATTGCGCTGGTGCCGTATTGGATTCCGCCGATTACGCGCATCCAGAGCGTCCAGATGGTCGGCGGCACGTCGCTGCTCATCATCGTGAGCGTGGTGCTCGACTTGATGCGGCAAATCGAAGCAAACCTGCTGATGCGAGGCTACGTGAAGTGAGGCGCGCGCCGTGAGGATCGTCCTCCTCGGATGCCCCGGAGTTGGCAAGGGGACTCAGGCGAAACTCATCGCACTCCGCAAAGGCGTGCGCCAGATTGCAACGGGCGACATCCTCCGCCAAGAGGTGGAGCAAGGCACCGAACTCGGGCTCCTCGCCCAAGAGTACATGGATCGGGGAGACCTCGTGCCGGACGAGATCATCATCAACATGATGCAGACGCACCTTCAGGCCGCCGACGAGGTGGGAGGCTTCTTGCTCGACGGCTTCCCGCGAACCGTCGAGCAGGCGAGGGCGCTGGATCAGTACCTCGTTTCGACCGGCAAGTCGCTGGATCACGTCATTGCCTTGTCCGCGCCGGATGAGGTTGTAGTGCACAGACTGAGCGGTCGGCTGACGTGCAACAACTGCGGCGGGACGTATCACGAGACCAATCGCCAGCCCAGAAACTTCGGCACGTGCGACGTGTGTGGCGGTCGCCTGCAGATACGCTCGGACGACGACCCCGAAGCCGTGCGGACTCGACTCCAGGTTTACGCAGAGCGCAGCGCGCCGCTTCTCGATTACTATCGCTCGCAGGGACTCCTGCGTGATGTGGACGCCTCGGGCGAGGTGGAAGAGGTGTACGCGCTCATCGAGAAGGTGCTTGATTCGTGATCCTCACGAAGAGCGAAAGCGACATCGAGCGAATGCGCGTGTCGGGAAGAGTCGTCGCCGAAGCGCTTCAAGCAATGGCAGAGGCAATCGTTCCCGGAAAAACGACCACCGCTGAGTTGGACGCCATCGGCGAGCAGTTGATTCTCGACCGCGGAGCGACGCCGTCGTTCAAGAACTACCGAGGCTACCCGTGCGCCGTGTGCATCTCGGTGAACGACGAAGTGGTTCATGGAATCCCTCGCCCAGACCGTGTGCTTGCCCCGGGCGACATCGTGTCGCTCGACGTCGGCGCGTTCAAGGACGGCTTCCATGCCGACGCCGCATGGACTTACCCGGTCGGCGAAGTGGCGGAGGATGCGAAGCGCCTTCTCAACATCGCGCGCGAGAGCCTCTTCCAGGGCATCGCGCAGGCAAAAGTGGGGAATCGGGTTGGGCACATCTCGCACGCGGTGCAGCAGTACGTCGAGTCGAACGGCTACAGCGTCGTTCGCGACCTGACCGGGCACGGAATCGGGCAGAAGTTGCACGAGGACCCCTCGATTCCGAACTTCGGCAAGCGCTCTTCCGGCCCCGCCCTGGTGGCGGGGATGACGTTCTGCATCGAGCCGATGATCAACGCCGGCACCTGGAAAGTGCGGACGTTGGAGGACGAGTGGACGGTCGTAACGGCAGATGGCTCGCTGTCCGCCCACTTCGAGCACTCCATCGCGGTAACGGAGGGCGGCCCCGTCATCCTAACTGCGCTGGATGTGCCATAATTCTAAGAGAATCATGCCAAGGCAAAGAAAAGTAAAGACGAGCGACAAAGAGCGCGGCCTGATCGTAGATGGCACCGTGCTGGAGAAGCTTCCCAGCACGAACTTCCGCGTGAAGCTGGATACCGGGCACGAGATCCTGGCGCATATCAGCGGGAAGATGCGGCTGCACTGGATCCGTATTCTTCCGGGTGACCGTGTCAAGGTCGAGATGTCCCCCTACGACATGACGCGCGGCCGGATTGTGTACCGGGATAAAGGATAGCAGCCCTTGACCGGCTGGAGCGCGGGCGGGTAAACTCATCCGTTGCGTTTGGGCTGTATTGACCTGACGGAGAATACCTGAGAATGAAGGTTCGAACGAGCGTGAAGAAGATGTGCGACCGCTGCAAGATTGTGCGGCGGAATGGTGTCGTGCGCGTGCTGTGCTCCAACCCGAAGCACAAGCAGCGGCAAGGATAGGGGGAACGAGAACGAATGGCGCGTATCGCAGGTGTTGACCTCCCTCGAAACAAGAGCGTTGTGTACGCTCTTCCTTACATCTACGGCATCGGGCACACAACGGCTCGCGAGATCTGCGAGAAGGCGGGCGTGGACGCAACCCGCCGGATGGGTGACCTGAGCGATCAAGAGGTCGCCAAACTCAGAGAGATTATCGAAAGCGAGTACCGCGTCGAGGGCGACCTGCGGCGCGAGGTGCAGCAGAACATCCGCCGCCTCATCGAAATCGGCTGCTACCGGGGACTGCGGCATCGCCGAGGCCTGCCGACACGAGGACAAAGAACGCGAAGCAACGCGCGAGCGCGCAAGGGACCGAAGAAGACCGTCGCCGGCAAGAAGAAGGTAACCAAGTAAGGCGAGGAGCAGCGTAGCATGGCAAGAAAACCGACAAAGAGCGCGAGCAAGACCACCAAGACGAAGACAAAGGCCACAAAGAACGTCCTTGAGGCAGTCGCCCACATCAAAGCCTCATTCAACAACACCATCGTAACCTTCACCGACCCTCAGGGAAACGTCATCGCTTGGTCCAGCGCAGGGCGTGTGAACTTCAAAGGAAGCCGGAAGGGGACTCCGTTTGCCGCTCAGGTAGCCGCGGAAGACGCAGCGCGACGCGCTGCCGAGCACGGCGTGAAGCGAGTGCATATCTGGGTGCGAGGCCCCGGCGGCGGTCGCGAGACGGCAATCCGCGCGATTCAAGCCAGTGGGCTAACCATCAACAGCATTCGCGACGTTACGCCGATGCCGCACAACGGCTGCCGCCCGCCGAAGAAGAGGAGAGTGTAGTCAACAGCCATGTCAGTCATCTGGACATCGAAGTGCCGCTATTGCCGCCGCGCCGGGCAGAAACTGATGCTCAAGGGCGCGCGTTGCCAAACGCGCAAGTGCGCTATGGAGCGCGAAGCGCGGAAGAAGCCGCCCGGCCAGCACGGCGACGAGGCATCGCGCCGCCGCCCCACCGAGTACGGGCAGCAACTCCTTGAGAAACAGAAGCTGAAGCGGCAATACCTCCTTCGCGAGAAGCAGTTCTCGTCGTACATGGAAGAGGCGTCTCGACGGCGTGGCGTAACGGGCGAGAACCTGATTCAACTGCTCGAGACGCGCCTGGACAACGTCGTCTTCCGCCTCGGCTGGGCGTCTTCGCGTGGGCAGGCGAGGCAGATGGTTTCCCACGGTTTCTTCAACGTAAACGGCGGGCGAACGAACGTCGCTTCTTTCCAGACCCGACCCGGCGACGTCGTTGGGTTGCATCCGTCCAAGCGAGAGACAAAGCTCGTCGAGGAGGCAACCAAAGCGGTCGCCACGGCGAACATCCCAAGTTGGCTCTCGCTCGACCCTGAGAGCTTCGACGGCAAGGTGCTGCGCCTACCCGAGCGCGGAGAGGTGCAGAACGACATCAACGAGCAGTTGATCGTCGAGTTCTACACAAGGTAAGCCATGACAGACATCCAAACGATCGAACTGACGCAGAATTACGGCAAGTTTGTTGTCACGCCGCTTGAACGCGGCTACGGGCAGACGATCGGCAACGCCATGCGGCGCATGCTGCTGAGCTCCATCCCAGGAGCAGCCGTCGTCGCCGTCCGAGTGGAGAAGGTCCTCCATGAGTTTGCACCGATTCCCGGCGCGAAGGAGGACATGACTGAATTCATGCTCAACCTTCGCGATGTGGCGATACGGGTGAACAGCGACCGGCCGCCGGAGGAGGACTTTCAGATGCTGCTCGATGTGAAAGGCCCTGGCCGCGTAACCGCCGCCGACATCCAGACGCCGGACAACATCGAGATCGTCAACCCGGACTGCTACCTCTGCACGCTGAGCGACAAGGGATCAAGCCTCTACGCGGAACTGTTCGTGAGCTGGGGCACCGGGTACACGCCCCCCGAGAGGCAGGAGAACTATCGCGGTCGTATCGGCGTCATGCCGATGGGCAGCCAGTTCACGCCGGTTCGCAAGGTGAACTACATCGTCGAGGCGACCCGCGTGGGGCAGCGCACCGACTACGACCGACTGACGCTTGAGGTGTGGACCAACGGCTCGGTCAGCCCTGACGTCGCCATCAAGCAAGCAGCTTCATTCCTCGACAACTTTGTCCGCCTCTTCTTCGAGTTGGGTGAAGGCTCGATGGACGTTACAATGGGCGCGCTCGAGGAGATCAGCGACGAAGACCTCTCCGTGCCCGACATCCGCGTTGAGGAGATGGACTTTAGCCAGCGAACGCTGAACTGCCTCAAGCGCGCCGAGATCGAAAGCCTGCGGGACCTCGTCCGTAAGACCGAAGACGACCTCGAGTGCATCCCCGGCTTCGGTAAGAAGGCGATGGAAGAGGTGCAGCAGAAACTCGACGAGCGCGGCCTGTCCCTAAGATCAGGCGCCGCCGTCGTTCGCTCGCCTCTGGGGGAGACGTTTTAACGGAGTAGTACGATGCGACATAAGGTAGATCGAAGGAAGCTGGGATTGCCGTCGGATCAACGGCGGGCGTTGCTCACTAACCTCGCCCGGCAACTGATTCGACACGGCTACGTTCGCACGACCGTGACGCGAGCGAAGGAGTTGCGCCGCATCGTCGAACCACTGATCACGCTTGGCAAGCAGGACACGCTGGCGGCGCGGCGTCGCGCGCGGCGCATCCTCGTCGGGCACAGCAAGAGCATCCCTGCAAGCGACCCTCGGCGCCTCGGGCTTTCGCACGCGGAGCAGTGCGAAGCCGGCCTCATCAACGGGGAAGACCTCGTCAAGCACCTCTTCGGTAACCTTGCGCCTCGCTTTGCGAACCGGAACGGGGGATACACGCGCATCGTTCGAACCGGAAGGCGGAGGGGCGACGGAGCGCCGACCGCCGTTATCGAGTTTGTTGATTGAGCAATGTGAGAACCAGGATCGGCCTGGCAATTGAATATGACGGCACGGACTTCTGCGGCTGGGCAGCACAAGCAGGCCAAAGAACCGTGCAGGGAACCTTGAAAACTTGTATCGAAAGCGTTTGCAACCACGCGGTAGAACTCCGTGGCGCAAGCCGAACCGACGCGGGGGCGCATGCCCTCGGTCAGTTCGCTGACTTCGAAACCGATAGCCCGATGCCTGCGGAGCGATGGGCGAAGGCGCTCAACGATCGCCTGCCTCTCGACGTGAGGGTGACCAGGTCGAAGGAGGTGCCAAGCGAGTTCCACAGTCGGTTCTTTGCAAGGAGCCGAACCTACCGCTATCGCATCTCGGAGGAGGAGAAGACTTCGCCGCTGCTGGCTCGCTTCGTGCACGCCTCGTCCCGCAAGATGGACGAGTTCAGGATGGCCGAAGCAGCGCGCCTGCTTGTGGGCCGCCATGACTTCTTGGCGTTCGGTGAAGAGCTTGCGGAAGGCTGTAACACCGTACGCGAAGTATTCACCTGTTCTGTGTTCAAGTATGGTCGGGAGATTCGAATTACGATTCGGGCAAACGCTTTCATCCGGGGAATGGTTCGGCGCATCGCAGGCGGCCTGTTTGAAGTGGGCGTCGGTAGGAGAAGCCGAGACGAGTTCGCCTCACTGCTGGACACGGAGCGGCGAGCGAGCATTCCCTGGCCCGTGGTGCTGCCTGCTCGCGGCCTAACGTTGCTGAGAGTGGACTATGGGTGGCCCTATCGAGATTTGAGACAGGAACAGACATTTGAGGAAGACTGAGATGACGGAATCGAATGAACACAAATGGTATGTGGTGGACGCGGCAAACAAGCCAATCGGTCGCGTCGCCGCTGTTGTCGCACAGGTGTTGCGTGGGAAGCACAAACCCACGTTCTCCTACAGCGAGGACTGCGGCGACCATGTCGTGGTCATCAACGCTGAGCGCGCCGTGCTGAAGGGCAACTCGAAGCCCGACGAACTCGTCTACCGGCACTCGGGTTACCCGGGCGGCATCAAGAGCGTCTCGCGCGGCAAGCTGCTGAAGGAGAACCCAGAGGCGCTCATCGAGCGCGCTGTGTGGGGCATGTTGCCCAAGCACCGCCTCGGACGGAAGATTTACCGCAAACTGAAAGTGTATCGCGGCCCGGATCACCCACACGCTAACCACAATCCGGAACCGCTGGAGGTGAAATAGCATGGCAGATGTGCGATACTACGCAACCGGTAGACGAAAAAACGCCATCGCGCGGGTTTGGCTGCAGCCCGGCTCCGGCAACGTGACCATCAACGAGCGCCCGATGAACGAATACCTCGGTCGGCGCGTGCTCGAGATGATTGTGCTCAGCCCGCTGAGACACGTCGGGCTTGACGGCAAGATTGACGTAATCGCCGACGCGCAGGGCGGGGGCATCTCAGGTCAAGCCGGCGCCATCCGGCATGGAATCGCCAAGGCGATCATCGAGATGGACCCGGCGTTGCGCCCGCCGCTGCGAAGAGACGGTTTCCTCACGCGCGACCCGCGCGTCAAGGAAAGAAAGAAGTACGGGCGGAAGCGGGCGCGCCGCGGCTTCCAGTACGTCAAGCGCTAACCCGCGCGGACACTGAAAAACAGCAATCGAGGCGCGCCGGACTTGAGCCGGACGCGCCTCACGTCTTCAAACCACCATGCAACCGAGCAACCTGACCCCCGTCTGGAAGCAATGGGCGGTCCTCAGGCTGCTCCCGGTCGCTCTGCTGGCGGAACTTGCCACGGTGGCGCTCAACTTCTTCGCGGTGCCCGCATACCTGCGCGAGGAGCTCGGCTTGCCCGAGCGCGTGGTTGGAATTGTCATCGCTGCCTATCTGGTCAGCGAGGCGCTGTTCAAGGGCGTCGTAGGGCACTGCGCCGATCGCTTCGGGCGCAAGCGCTTCCTCCTCATGGGACCGATGATCTGGTTCGTCACCCCCTTGTTGACGGTGATGATCCCCTCCGGGTGGGGCAACGGCGTAGTTGTCGCAATCGTCCTGTTGCGCGTGCTCGACGGTCTTGCTGCAGCGATGGTGTGGACGTCCGCCTACGCGATGATGGGAGACGCAACAACCGACAGCCAGAGCAGCCAAGGGATGAGCCTGCTGAACCTCTGCTTCATGGCCGGCCTGGCTCTGGGATTCCTCGCCGGGGGCGAGGCGAACGCGGCCTTCCACTCTTATTCTGCCGCATTCGTCGCAGCGTCCGTCCTCTTTGGTCTAACGGCGGTACTCATTGTAGCCACTGTGCCTGACGATCGCGCACACGGCGAGGGCCACGACGAAGAGCACCGCCTGCGCGACATCCTGATGTGCTTCCGACAGGTTCCACTGACCTTGACGGTTGGGTTCATCACGTTCTTCGGGGTGGGACTGCCGGCGCCGATTGTGATGTTCTTCGCGCAAGACGTGTACGGCGTGCCGGTCAACGAGTTCGGCAGGACGCTCGTCCTGCCTGCGGGCTTCCTGATGGGGATGCTCAGCCTGCCGATGGGCACGCTCGGCGAGAGGATCGGCCATGCGCGGGCGGTGAGGCTTGGGTTGTGGCTCTGTGCCGTAGGATTGTGGATGGTCTCGGCGGGCAACTGGTTGGAGTGGGCGCGCAGCCTTGCGACCACGGCGCTCGCGGCAGGCACCGTCGGCGTCGGATTCCTGCTGGCGCTGCCGGCGTGGTACGCGTTCGTCAGCCGGATCAACCCTGCTCGGTCAGGGCTCTATATCGGCGCGGTGATGGCCGTGCAGGGATTCGGGGCGATTCTCGGCACGCTGGTCGGCTCGCGGCTGTATGAGAACGATCCGTTTTATCCAGGCATCGGCGCCGCGATGGCCATTACCGTCGGGTTCATCCTCTCGCACTTCGCGGCGCGCCGGTCGCCCGACGCTAGTCCAGGATGAGATCGAACGGCACGACGACCTTCAGCGCAACGCGAGAACGGAACGTGCGCGCGTTAGGGTCGCCGATGATGACGAAGTACTCCGGCCCGAAGTCGCCGGACAAGCGGTAAGCGGCATAGACGTTCCACTCATCATCGCGGAAGATCGCCCGCGCCAAAACGGACTGGAACTCGCTCAATTCATAACTCAGGTTGAACACGTGTTGCGCTTCGCGCTCACCCTCGAAGGACACGAACTGCAGAGAAGCCGACGCGCTCAGTCCCCATAGGAAGCGCCACCTCGCCGACACGCCAACTTCCTCATACCGCTCGCCGCCAATGGTTCCGAATGTATATTCGAGTTCGCCGTTGCGAATCGGGTCGTCGCTTGGGTAGCCGACTTCAACGTTTGTCCGGATGTCTGCCAGGTCGGGGAAGGTGCTGTTGTTGTGCCTAACCTCAACGCGCGGACCTTTGCGGAAGGACGCTTCGAACCCTGCGGAGACCGACTGTTCGAACAGCCCGCCCGTCTCCACGTCGCTGCGCGAGTTTGCGAACAGGTTGGCCTCGACCTCCGCGAGCGCGCCCGAGTCGTACGAGCGGCGGTAGAAGCCGAACGCCTCGCCGCCCTGGAACCCGCGCCGAGGCGCGAAGCCCAGACGCGGCAGGAACTGGGGGTCAATTCGTTGCCACCCTGCTCCGACGGTCATCGCGCCCGAACGATAGGAGACGCTGACGTCGGAGCGGTAACCGCTGCCCTCGTCGCTGTCATCGGTGGCGCCGAAGCGGCCGGTGGCCGTCCATTGCTCGGAGAGGCGATACCGACCGTCAACGCCGAAGGCGTGGTTCGTGATGTCCTCGTCGTCAGACAAGACATAGCCGAACGTCAGGTCCGCGTTCGCCCCCCAAACTCGTTGGTACCGAAGCACCGCTGCCTTTTCTCGTCCGAAGCGCTGCGTTAGCAGCGCGCTGATGCTCGACTCGGCACCGAACTTGCCGAACGCCTTCAAGCCGGTGTCAATCTGCTCGATCCGTTGGGGGGCGAACATTCTCACCGACATGCCACCAAAGCGGAAAAAGTCCTCGCCCTCGGTGAAGAACGGCCGTGTCTCATCGGCCAGGCGCTCGAAGCGAGAGAAGTCAATGCCCACCACGGCATTCTCGACATTTTCGAAGTCCGGGTTGATGGTCAACAAGCCGGTTAGCCCTCGGCCGAACTGCATCCTGCCGTCCACGCCGCTATGAATAGACGTGCCCTTGTCGTCATCCACGCCGGCGACGATGAAGGGAAGCAGTTGAAGGATGCGCGGCTGAGGGACATGGGGCAGTTCCACACCGACCCACCTTCCGGTGTTCTCTGAAAGCCGCTCCGGGCCGAGGCTCGACCAGTGCAGTTCGAGTTGCGCCCGCGGAACGCGCCGCTCGAAGTTGAGCGTCATCGTGTGCGTGCCTTCCTCGGGTACCCTCAAGATGCGCCACGGGATAAAGATCTCTGCCTCCCATCCCTGTTCAGTCACGCGTGCGAGCGCGACCCACTCGCCCTGCCACTCGCGTTTGGCGGCGCGCCCGCCTGCGAACTGTGAATTGGTTGCGCCAAGCGGATTGACCGTGAAGGTGTTAAAGTCCTCGTCGTCAAACGTCCCGAATGGGTTCAGGTCAATGCTGAGCGTATCGTCGGCGGACAGGTTCCCCTCTCGACGGTACTCGGTGGCGCGAATCAGCGCAGGGCTGGGGTCGAAGGCGACGATGGCAAAGTACGCTCCCTCGTCGGTGTAGCCGGAGTACACGACCGTATTGAAACCCTCGATGGGGCGTTCGCTAAAGCGGTCAACGAAGCCTTCCGACCGAGCGGCGGACGACCACTCTTCCGCCTCCACAACACCGTCAACGGTGGGCGGCGGCTCGAGCCGCACGGCGGGAAGTTCGCGGGTTCGCTGCGCAGAGGCGTGCAAGAGCGGCAGGCAGGCAAGGGAGAGGAGCAGCCGGCGCACGGGCGCATCATACCCGCAGGCCGGGCGCTCTCGCCCCGGCAGAGTCGCGGGGATGCATGCGTCTCGCATAATGCGCCCAGGTGATTAGCGCAATTGGCTTTGCTCTCGCTGCGGGCGTCGTGGCTTGCGGCGTTGGAAGCGCGCTGTCTCCACGCGCGATTCCGGGCTTGTCGGCCGCATCGATGCTTGCGGTGCGCGCGGTGCTGGGCTTCGGCGCCATCGGCTCGGTTACGATGCTCGTCGGCTGGGCGGGCGGATTCGAGCGGTTGCCGATTCTTGCAGTCGTGCTCATAGCCGTCGCGGCGATCGGATGGCGACGGAGCGGGCTGCCGAAGGTCGCGGACGCCGTGCCCATCGTGGCCGTCGTGTGCGCAGCGCTACTTCTGCTTCGGGTGCCCGCTGCGCTAGCGCCATCAGATGCTAACGATTGGGACACGCTCAGCCATCAGCTCGCGATGGCGCGCATCTGGCTGGACTCGGGCCGCCTCGACTACATTCCGTTCATGCCGCACAGCAACGTGCCCGGCGCGGTGAACATGCTGTATCTGTGGGGCTTGTGGGCGGGCGGTCAATCCGCCGCCAAGATGCTGACTGTGCTGTTCCTCGCGCTGGCGGCTTTGGCGGTCGCGGGCATCGCCGGCGCGCGTTACGGACGGGCGGCTGCAGCCTGGGCGGGTTTGGCGACGCTCGCCTCCCCGGTTCTGCTGTGGGAGGCAGGCACCGCCTATGTAGATATCCCGCACGGCTTGTGGACGGGGCTCGCGGTGCTCGCCTTCGCTTCTGCCTACGCAGCAGACGAAGACCAGGATGCGCAGCCGTGGCTGCTTTTGGGCGGGTGGGCGATGGGCTTCGCGCTTGCCTCCAAGTACGTCGCTCTTCCGATTGCAGGCGTCCTGCTCGTGGGCATACTCTGGCTCGCGGCGCGGCGAAGGACGCTCGTGAGGCAGGTAGCCGTCGCGACTGTGCTGGCGACGCTCGTCGCGCTCCCGTGGTATGCGCGCAACGCGGTGAACACGGGCAACCCGTTCTATCCGTTCCTCTACTCCGTGTTCGATGGTCGCAACTGGAGCGACGAGAACGCCGCCGCCTTCCGCGCCGAGCAGTCGCAGTTCGGCATCGGCGTGCAGCCAGGCGGCGGTGTGAACCCCGCTGCGCTCCCAGGCGCGATCACGGGCCTGGCTCTTCAGCCCGACCTGCAAATCAATCGCGCATCGCCGTTCGGAGCGACCGGCCCGGTGTTCCTTCTGGCTCCGCTCCTGTGGGCGTTCTCGGGTCGAGGCAGGCGGTTCGAGCGCGCGCTGCTGCTCGTGCTGCTGCTGTCCCTCGCGGCATGGTTCATCATGACGCAGCAGTCGAGGTACCTCACGGGGCTGGTGCTGGTGTCGTCGGTGCTTGCCGGCGGGGTGGTAAAGCTCCGCTATCGCCCGCTGATGATTGCGGCCATCTCTCTGCAGGTGGTGTGGTGCTTCGCGCTGTTTGGCTACTTCAATCGCGAGGAACTCACGGAGCAGGTTGCGGTTTCAACGGGAGAGGTGACGCAAGAGGAGTACCTGAGCGTGCGGTTCGACTTCTGGCCCGGCGTTCAGGCGATCAACTCCTTGGATGAGGGCGCGAAGGTTGCCCTCTATGATGAAGTGCGCGGGTTCTATCTTACGCGCGACTACTTCTGGGCGAACCCCCAGCACAGCACCATGATTCCGTACGAGTCGATCGGCAGCGGTGCGGAGTTGGTGGAGCGGTTGCGCGTGCTGGGTGCGACGCACGTGTACGTGCACCTCAGTCCCGTCATTCTCGGCAAGGAACGTGCCGCCCGCCTCTCGCTCGCCTTCACCGACCCAGCAGCCCCCATCGAGGAGGAGGAGCGATTCCGCCGGTTGCTCATCGAAGCCGTTCGCGAGGGAGATTTAACCCTGCTTTCGACTCAAAGTACCGGATCCGGGCGCGTTGCCGGCATTCTATATACTATTCCGCTTCAGTAGATATATTGTCTTGGAACGCGAGACATGATGCGCGTGGTGATCTCATGCGGCGTCGTGCCTACGAGTTCTGCGATCTGCTCCGCCGCAACTCCTTCGCCGATGAGCGTGACCTCGTCTCCGACTTGCGAGTCCGGAATCTCCGTTACGTCTACCATCACCTGATCCATGCACACCAAGCCGCGTACCGGCGCGGGACTCCCCTTGATCATCATCCATCCCTGGTTGCTCAACAGGCGATGGTAGCCGTCGCCGTAGCCGATGCCCACCGTTGCGATGCTCGAGTCGCGGTCTGCTCGCCAGGTCATGTTGTAGCCAACCGTATCTCCTTTTGGAACGCGGCGGATCGCCATGATGCGACTCTTCCAGGTGAGTGCGCGACGAAGCGGCAGCTCGGCGCCTCGGACGTGACTAACGCCGTAGGCGAGGATACCGACGCGTGCGAGGTCCATCGTCATATCTGGGTGCTTCAGCAGCGCGCCGCTGTTGCTGCAGTGACGAATCGGAACGTGCACGCCCGCGTCCTGAATCGCCGCAATCGCCGCTTGGAACGCTCCGAACTGCTCTGCGGTGAACTCCGGCGCGCCGGCAGACCATGCAAAGTGTGTCCAGATGCCCTCGAGTCGAACGTGAGGAAGTTTTGCGATGGAGATCGCGAGCGATGCGGCTTCTTGTGGCGGCGCGCCGAAGCGATGCATCCCGGTGTCCACCTTCAGGTGAATCGCCACCTCTCGACCGACGTGCGCAGCCGCTCGCGACAGCGCTTCCGCCGACTCGAGGCCCTGAACCGAAGCCCGCAGCCCATAGAACACCGCCTGCTCCGCTTCCATCGAGAGGAAGGGAGACAGCACCAGAATGGGCGCCTCGATGTCCGCCTCGCGCAGGGCGGCGCCTTCGTGCACCGTGGCGACGGCAAGCCAGTCCGCCCCGGCGGCTGAGGCGGCTCTCGAAGCCGGAACGAGGCCGTGCCCGTAGGCGTCCGCCTTCACGACGACGGCGAGTCGCGCTCCCCCTAAGCGCTCGCGGAGCACGCGCACGTTGTGCTGAATCGCGCTCAAGTCAATTTCCGCCCACGTTCGGGGGTACTCGCTCATCCGGGGCACAGTTTACGCCCTCGCGCTGTGCCGGAGGGCTACTCAACGACCCACGTCGCCAAGTCTAACCGCATGTGCCACTGGAGAAAGGTTACGCCGCGGTCGTGCAGGCCGACCCGCGCCCGGAGGAGGCGATCGCTCCCACGCAAGAATCGGGACGCGGGCAGGTCGGTGAACTCCAGGATGGCATCCGCCCGCGGCGCAGGGCGGCGCCCAACCACTACATACGCCCCCGCCTGCCAGTCGAACATCTCGACCAAGACCTCAGCCGGGCTACCGGTGGACGCGACTTCGACAGCGAGAGACACCCGGGAGCCGCCGCCGTTTGCCGCCCCCTCAACCACGACCTCAGCCGAAGCAGCGGCAACGTCGGTTGGTCGCCGAGCCTCGACCAGGAGCGTCGAGTCGTCGCTCTCCAGGACGGCACTCAGTCCGCCGGTCGTGAGTACCCCTCGCGTTACCTGAAACGACGACGGGCGAACGCGTTCGCCTCGGTTACCGCTGATGCGGAAGGGCGCGGGCGTGAACGCCTCGGCACCCGCCATTCGGTAGCGAAGCACGGCGTTCGTCGTCGACGGAAGGAAGCGCGGCAGCCGCCACTGGAAGACACCGGAGTTGACGGCGGCTGCGCTTACGGGAATCCAGGGACCGTTGATCCCCTCGAGAGATAGGGCCACCTCTACAGGCGGCGGCTGCCCCGTCAACGCTGCGTGCCAGCGCAAGAACCGCACTCCGCCCGCGCGAAAGGTCTCGCCCCCACGGGGAGACACGGGGAAGAGGAGCGGCGCCTTGGGCTGCGAGGCTTCAGCGAAGAAACGTGGGCGATTCCTCCCGCCGGTGAACGGCTGGCAGTTCTCCTCCGCCACGTAGACGAAATCAGGGAAACCGTTGTGGTCCGCGTCCCATCCAGCACGAAACGCAAGCAGGCGGCAGTTCGTGGGCAGGACGACGCGCGGGCCTTGCGTCCAGCCGCCCGCGCCGTCGCCAAAGTAGATGGTCGCGCCTGCGGTGTTGATGGCAACGATGTCCGCGGCCCCGTCCACGTCCATGTCGGCGATCTGGGTGAAGCGAAAGGTTCCGGAGGAGGGAAGCGCGCCGGAGAGGTCTACCCACGTGCCCGCTGCGTCATCCCATGTGTAAACGGAGACTCCGCCGGAGGCGTTTACGAAACTGATATCGTCTCGACCGTCGTTGTTCACGTCACCGGCGGCGACGCCCGGTCGCTGCGGGACGCCAGGCAGCCCGCTGTCCTGCCTGATGAAGTTGCCTGCGCCGTCTCCGAACCACACGGTCCCGCTCTGGTGCGCGCACACGAAGTCCGCGTGGCCGTCGCCGTTCACCTCGGCGAAGGTGAAGAGTAGCGAGGAGTTCCCACCGAGGAACCCAAAGGGTCGCGACCATGTTCCGTCGCCATTGTTGCGATAGACGTGCAGCCCGTCGCAGCAGCCGAAGGAGATCGAGCCGACGTCAAGGAACCCATCGTTGTCAACGTCGGCGAAGTCCGTGCCGAACATGCCCCAGTCCTGCCCGTCGAGGCCGAGGCCGTCGTCCCACGGCGTCCAGCTCATCCCGGTGCCGTCGCCGAGCACGACCTCCAGCACCTGGTTGCCGAAGTCGTTCGACGAGTAGTTGTGGTGCACGCCGAATGCCACATCGGGCAGTCCGTCGTTGTTGACGTCTCCGATGGCGATTCCCCCGTAGCCGAAGTTCCCGGTTTGGAACAGGGTCCATCTCCCGTCCGACGCTCCGAACCAGACCATGATGCCCTGCTGTTCTGAGTTGATGCGAGGCGAGCCGTGGTCGCCAACCGACAGGATGTCAAGCCAACCGTCGCTGTTCACGTCGGCGAACTCGAACTCCGTGTTCCCTCTCTCCATTCGGGGTTGCTCCAGCCCTGCCGAGCGCTCTACGTACGATACGCCGCCATAAGGCGCGAGAACAGCAACGAGGCCGATTGCAGCCGGCATAGGAAGATTGTACACGACCCGGCACCGCGTCGGGGGTATGCTGCAAGGCGATGCTCTTCCGAGCCGTCGCCGCTTGTGTCCTGCTGCTCACGGTCGGCTGTGCGAAGTTCCCTGACAGCGGCTCGCAGCAGGGAACGCGCCGGCTCGTTTTCACCATCACGCTCGCCTCCGAAGTGAACCCGGACTACGTGTACATCTTCGCGATTCGCGACGGGGACGACCTGACGGGTCAGGAAGGCCCGATCCCGGTAATCGCACCGCCGTGGGGCAACGGGTTCGTGGCGGGCAAGGCGACGCACTTCGTGCGCTACGACGGAGATCAGCCCAACGGCGGCTACGCGCTCTATCGGTTCACCGACCTTGAGAACCTCTCGTCCTGGATTCTCGTCGGCTTGCCGATTAGTTTCCAGACCCCCGGTCCGGGCGAGACGATGCTCCGCTTCGAGATCGACCTCACCCAGTTGCGCCCCAATCCGGTGGACGCCATGAACATCCAGGCGCTCCAGGTGAACCTGTTGACGATGGATCGCGTTCCGACCGACCCAAACGACCGCGACCCGAAGGCTTGGGATGCACTGGGGAACTCTCGGGACATCAACGAGATATCGAGTTACCTCACCATTCTGATGACGCCCGACCGCATCTATCGCAACAGCGACACGAACATCGAGCCGGAGGGGGATGTGGACGACCCTCGACTCGACATCGTGGACTGGAGCATCGAGGTGAGAACCCTCCAATAAGAATGGTCGGGGCGACTGGATTCGAACCAGCGACCTCTTGCACCCCATGCAAGCGCGCTATCCAGGCTGCGCCACGCCCCGACGCCGCCTGATTCTACTCAAATCGCCCATAGCCATGCAGCAACGGTGGCGGTCGCACCGACCAGCAGCGCCGATACCCAGCAACCGATGCCTGCAAAAGGTCGGAAGCCCCTCCGAGTGAGGCGCAGACCGAAGTAGGGGCGCGGCACGTAGCGGCGTCTCCGAGGCATGGCATAATCATATCCGATTCCCGACCCGCTCCGCCTCCTCTTCTGGGCGGGTAGAATCGCTCATAAGCGGACGTAGCTCAGTGGATAGAGCACCAGTCTTCGGAACTGGGTGTCGGGGGTTCGAATCCCTCCGTCCGCGCCACTCTTACTTATGTCGGACACTAAAAAACAGATTGAGCGCCTTGTCCGCCTCCTCGACGAGCACGGCTTGACGGGCCTGAGGGTGCGCGATGGCGACCGCATCATCGAGGTGCGGCGCGACCTCGCGCACGCCGGCGCCCCCGCGGTGGGGCAATCCCCGGCGGCGGAATCGGAGCCGGACGGCGTCGCCGTTCCAAGTCCGATGGTGGGTGTGTTCTATCGTCAACGCTCACCAGACGAACCGTACTACGTCGAGGTCGGAGACCGCATCGAGCGCGGCCAGGTTATAGGGCTGATTGAGGCGATGAAAGTCTTCAACGACGTCGAGTCGCCGGTCGCCGGTATCGTCACCGCCGTGCTTGCCGAGTCGGGCGCGCTCGTCCAGGAGGGTGATCCGATCATACTGGTTAGGACGACTGGATGAAGCCGCTTAACCTCGGGTTCCTCGGCTTGGGGACGGTCGGCCAGGGGGTGTGCCAGGTGCTTGCGGAGAACGGTGAAACCCTCGCCGCGCGCGGGACGAGGGCGCTCCATCCGCTTGTGGCGTGTGTGCGAGACGCCGACAAGGATCGAAGTTTTGCCCCGCCGACGGTTACGACAGACCATCGCTCCGTAGTTTGTAACCCGGAGGTGGACATCGTCGTCGAGGTGATGGGCGGCATCGAGCCGGCGAAGGCTTGGATCGAAGAGGCGCTGCAGTCCGGCAAGCACGTGGTAACGGCGAACAAGGAACTCATCGCGCGGCACGGAAGGGAACTCGAAGCGCTCGCGCGGGAGCGCGGAGTACAGGTTCTCTACGATGCCGCCGTGTGCGGAGGCATCCCCGTTCTGCCCGTTCTCCGCCATCGCTTGGTCGCGAATCAGATCGAGCGCATCGCCGGTATCGTGAACGGAACCACGAACTACCTGCTTACGCGTATGTCGGACGACGCCGCGCCATATGAGCAGGCTTTGCAAGAGGCGCAAGAGAGAGGATACGCCGAGGCGGATCCGACCGCCGATGTTGAGAACTTCGACGCGCAGAGCAAGCTCGCCATTCTGGTTACCATCGCGTTTGGTGAAAAGGTAACGCCCGACCAAGTGCACCGCGAGGGCATCGCGCACGTCACGCCGCGCGACGTCGAGTTCGCCGAGATCCTGGGTTACAGAATCAAGCCGATCGCCGTGGCCGGCGTCGGCAGCAACGGAATCGAGGCGCGCGTACACCCGGCGCTGGTTGCGCTCTCCAACCCCCTTTCAAAGGTGGACGGCGCCGACAACGCGGTGCTCATTCGGGGAGACTTCGTCGGAGACCTGATGCTTCTCGGCAAGGGCGCAGGCGCAGGGCCGACAGCGAGCGCCGTAATCGGGGACCTGGAGGAACTCGCGGCCGCCGCCGGTAGGGAGACCAGCGTCGCAGAGGGAGGCGCCACGAGGCCGGCCATCGGGGTGCAGGCCATCGAAGACACCGTCGCGCGCTTCTACGTGCGGATGACCTCGCAGGATCGGCCAAAGGCGCTGGGGCAGATTGCCTCGGCGTTCGGCGACTATGACGTCTCGCTCGCCGCCCTCGAGATGCACGAACTCCCGAACAATCGCTCAGAGCTGGTTTTCCTCACGCACCCTGCGAGGGAAGGGAACCTAAAGAGGGCGCTCGCGCTCATCGAGTACCTGCCGATGATTGAGCGCATCGAGAACTGGCTCCGTATCGAAGTATGACGATGAAAGTGGCCGCCGTTCAAATCAGTCCGAAGTTCGCGGACGTTCCGGCAAACGTCAGCCGCGTGAGGGAGTTGCTCGACTCGCTGGCGTCGCAGCGGGTGGAGTTCGTCGTGTTCCCCGAGGCGATGCTCACCGGGTACTGCTTCGACTCGAAGGACGAGGCGCTCTCGGTTGCGCTGCATCGAGACTCCGACGAGATTCGTTCTCTCGCGCAAGCGTGCGATGAGAGGGGCATCTGCGCGGTCGTCGGCTTCGCGGAGCGTGAGGGGGACGCGCTGTTCAACTCTGCCGCAGTCTTCGTACCGAAAAGCCAGCCGCAGTTCTATCGCAAGACCCACCTTCCGTATCTCGGCATGGATCGCTTTGCAGAGGTAGGAGACGCTCTCGATGTCTTCGAGATTCCGGGCGCCCGCATCGGCATCCTTATCTGCTTCGACGTGCGGATACCTGAAGCGGCGAGAACGCTGGCATTGAAGGGCGCCGACATCCTTTGCGTACCCACGAACTGGCCAGAGCGAGCGATACTCACGAGCAACTGTGTTTGCCCCGCCAGGGCAAGCGAAAACCAGACGTTTGTGATCGCTGCAGATCGCGTCGGCGAGGAGAATGGCGTACGCTTTTTGGGATACAGCAAGATCATCGCGCCCGGCGGCGCGGTCATCGCCGCCGCCGACCATCAGGATGAGGAGATTCTCATGGCGGAGATTGACATCTCACTCGCGAGGGTCAAGGATCCCGTCATCCGCGCTGGAGAGTATGAGTTGCCGCTCTTCTCCGGGCGGAGGCCCGAACTTTACGCGCCCTTGCTCGACTCTTCGGGCCTCGGCACGCCCAAGTAGTCGAGCACCTCAAGCAGGTTCGTAATCACCTTGTCTGGTTGGGCAGGTGCGTCTTCGGGCATCTCCTCGCCCTCTTGATTCATCCAGATCGCCTGCCAGCCCGCGTTCTTTGCGCCGACAACGTCGTGGCCGAAGGAGTTGCCGACGAAAAGCATCTCGGATGGATCGTACGACCACTTCTTGGCGGCGAGGTCGAAGATGTCGCGCGCGGGCTTGCCGATGCGCATCTCGCCCTCGATGAGGATGTGGTCGAAGTACCCCTCGATGGAGAGCGATTCGATTTCGCTGCGCTGCACGTCCGCAGGCCCGTTTGTGATGAGCCCGAGTCGATACGCGCCTCGCAGCGCGGAAAGCACCGGCTTTGCCTCAGGGAAGAGCGTGAGGTACTCGTTGCGAAGGCGGGCATACCGGCGGCTGATCTGCTCCGCAAGGGCGTCGCTCTCGTTCAGCAGGGCGAGCGTTCGGCGCAAGTGCTCGGTGCGTGTCGGTTCGCCCGATTCGAGGTAGTGCTGATACCATGGGTCGCGTTTGACTTCCTCGGAGAACGTTGCGAACACCCGCCGCCACGCGTCCATCGCCTCGTCCACGGATGCAGAGAGGCGCGCCTCGGAGAACGCCTCTCGCAACGCTTGGCGCGACGCCCTCCAGTACGCGCAAAGCGTGTCGTCCAGGTCGAAGTAAACCGCTCGAATCTTGCTCATGGCAAACCCATCGCTCTTCGCGCCTCCTTCATCGTTTCGGAGGCTACGACTCGGGCGCGCTCTGCGCCTTCCTTGAGGACTGTCAAAACGCCCTCACGGTTCCGTTCCCACTCCTTCCTTCGCTCTCGAATTGGGCGGAGAGCTGCGTTTACCGCTTCAATGGCCTCCTTCTTGCACTGAACGCAGCCCCTCTGCCCGGCGCGGCACTCAGCTTCGACGGTCGCGACGTTCGACTTGTTGTAGACGGCGTGGAGGTGGAAGATCGCGCAGCCCTCCGGGTACCCGGGGTCGTCTTTGCGAATCTTCTGCGGGTCGGTGAACGCCCCCATCATCTTCTTCGCGGTCGTGTCCTCGTCGTCGGCGATGTAGATGGCGTTGTCGTAACTCTTGCTCATCTTCCTGCCGTCAATTCCCATCATGATAGGAACATCGCTCAGCACGTTCTCGATGATCGGGAAGGTGTCGCCGTACAGATGGTTGAATCTTCGGGCTATTTCGCGCGTTAGTTCAAGGTGGGGAACCTGATCTTTGCCCACGGGCACGCCGTACGGCTTGTACAGCAGGATGTCCGCCGCCTGGAGCACGGGATAGCCCAGCAGGCCGTGGCTTGCCTCCGCCTTGCCTTCCAACGAATCGCGCTTCTCCTTGTAGGTGGGCACGCGCTCAAGCCACCCAAGAGGCGTAACCATGCTGAGCAAGAGATACAACTCCGCGTGCTCCTTCACTTGCGACTGGATGAAGATGACGCTTCGGTCAGGGTCTATCCCGGCAGCGAGGTAGTCAGTCGCGATGCCGATGGAGTTCTCGTAGATCTCCCCGGTTCGCTCGATCATTGTTGTGAGCGCGTGCCAATCTACGATGCAGCAGTAGAGGTCGTAATCCTCTTGAAGTCGGACCCAGTTCCGTAGCGCCCCCTCAAGATTGCCGAGGTGGAGTTGGGGCTGGGTGGGCTGCATGCCGCTAAGAAGCCTCTTACGTGACACGGGGGCGCATTATGACCGAAGCGACGGCGGCAGGATAGAATACTCGGCATGAAGGCCGTTGCGAGGCACGCCGTGTCCTTCTTGATGCTCGTGCACTTGCTTAGTGGCGGCTGCACGGGCGCTCGAGGCGGCTCATCGCCCCTCTCGGAGGAAGCACTGGAGTCGCGACCTGTCGATCCCGGGAGCAGCTCGCTCGTGATTCTGGATTCCGGCATAGCCGGGCGAGGGTGCTGGGGAATGCTGCCACGTGGGTGGTGCGTCATGACCGACGAGCCGGTAAGCAGCGGCATGTCGTACACGCTCCCGGCGGAGCTGAGTAGCCCCAGTTATCCCGACGCCATCCTGAGGGTCGATGCGCTGCCTGAGCCGGAGGCAGAAGTCCGCGTCCTTGCCGACGCCTCAGGGAGTGACGGCGTGGCGCTGGGGGTCTTTTTTGGAGGGATCGTCGAGGGTGAGTTGGACGGGCAGCGCTATGTCGCCTTCGAGAGTTACGTCGGCAGCGAACTGTGGCGGCTCAGGTTTACGATTCGCTCCAAAGGGATGAGTTCAGCTGAGTTGCGCCAAGCTCTCTACGAATTTGTGAATGCTATCAGGCCAGGAACTCCTGCGCGAGGGTTGGCGAACTAAGTGTTGGCATCAACGACTCCGCGGTCATCGATTATTTCATACCGGGTGTTTCGGCGCCGAGGGATATACCCTGCGTCGCGAATCAAACGCTCGAATTCGTTCGCGTCTACGATAAACTTGTTCCCCGCAGCGGATACGACGTTCTCCTCGATCATCACGGAGCCGAAGTCATTTGCTCCATAGCCCAGCGCAACCTGCGCTACGCGCGGGCCTTGCGTGAGGAACGAAACCTGGATGTTTGGGATGTTGTCTAAGAAGATCCGCGACACCGCAAGCGTGCGAAGATAGTCGAACGCGGACGCTTTGCGCTCAATCGGCAGAGCGGTCTCCTCCGGTTGGAAGCTCCAAGTGATGAACGCGCGGAAGGGCCCGCACTCGTCCTGCAGGTCACGAATGCGCTGCAGGTGCTCCACGCGGTCCTCGACCGTCTCAACGTGACCGAACATCATGCTGGCGGTCGAGCGGATGCCGAGTTCCGCCGCGGTTCGCATGCAGTGCAACCACTCGTCGGTGGTGTCCTTGTAAGGCGCGATGATCTTGCGAACGCGGTCGACGAGAATCTCGCCACCCGCGCCCGGAATGCTGTGCAAGCCGGATTCGTGCAGGCGAATCAAGCATTCCCGCAGCGTCAACTTGCTGCGATGCGCAACGTAGATGATCTCCGCCGGGCTGAGCGCGTGAAGGATAACGGCGGGAAAGCGCTCGCGGATCTTTCGGAAAACGCGCTCGTAGTATTCCACCTTCAGCGAGGGATTCAGGCCGCCCTGGAAAAGAATCTCCACGCCACCCTGCCGCACGGTGTCCTCCACCTTCTGCAGAATCTCGTCGTCCGTGAGGAGATAACCCTCGTCGTGACCCGGCACCCGATAAAAAGCGCAGAAGCGGCACCGAACCCAGCACACGTTGGTATAATTCAGAATGCGGCCAATGACGTAGGTCACGACGCGGCCAGGCGCCAGCGACTGACGCCGGAAGTTCGCCATCTCAGCCAACTCGGGCAGGTTCGTGTGGTGAAAAAGCGCCAAGGCGTCGTCGGCGCTGATTCTTTCCCCTGCGAGCACGCGCCCGCGAATCTCGCTGACCTTTCCTCTCGCCGGGGCTTGGGTGGGTGAGGATGCCACGAGCGAAGTCTACCAGAGGCCCAACTGTTCGGCAGAGCAACCGTGCCGAGCCGCTCAGAGCCGCTGGCAGACCGTCACGTACAGCTCCATCCGCGCCCGAACGTCCATGCCCGGCTCGGGTGCGCCGTCGCTCGGGCAGCAGACCGGAATGAGGGCGCCTGGAATCCACAGCGTGGCCACGTACACATCAGCTCCCGTGAGGCTGTTGCGCCTCCGGCCGCACCGGAACAGCACCCCGCCGACAACCAGCGAGTCCCCTTCAAGTTGCGAGCCATAGACTCCGTCCCCGCTTTCGATTTGCTCGCAGAATCCAGCATATTCGACCGCATACGCTGCCCCCGGCTCCAAATCTGGGCATCGCCCCTGGGGGTAACACCGGATCGGCGTGATTGGGTGGCCATCCAGGCAGGTAAATCCGTCCACAACGACGAGGCCGGCTTCAGTGTCCACGCGCCCGACCAGCATCGGTTGGCGCTGTCCGTCCAGGGCGACCGCAAGGCTGCGCGCCTTGAGGTCGGCGTCCACATCGAGGAGAACGTCACAGCCGTAGAACGGCGTTGCCCGGACCGAGTCGCCGCTCCGCTCACCGGAGCGCGCGACTTCCCAAAGCGCACGCTTCGCCCCCTCTTGGTCCCCTCCCTCGGGGAAGCCGATTGCCCTCAACCGTAGAGACACGGAATTTAGCCCCCTATTGACCCGAGCGCGTCTGTGGTGCGAAACTGCGCATGTGGACCTGACCGCGCACCACGAGACACTCGTCGTCGTTGACTTCGGAGGGCAGTATACGCAACTCATCGCTCGGAAGGCGCGGGAGTTGGGTGTGTTTGCCCGAATCGTCCCTTGGAACGCGGAGAACCTCCACGCGGAGTGGAGCGGCGCGAAGGCGATCATCCTGAGCGGAGGACCGCGAAGCGTAACTGAGAAGGACAGCCCCGCCGTGCCTCGCGCCCTGCTGGAAGCGGGCAAGCCGCTGCTCGGCATCTGCTATGGGCTGCAGTTCCTCGCGTCCGCGCTGGGGGGCGTCGTGCGACCCGGGGCGGCTCGCGAGTATGGCGAGCAGAGGGTCCAGGCGGTCGAGGGGGCAGCGTTGCTCCAGGGCGAGTTTGTGGCGTGGATGAGCCACGGCGATACTGTGGTGCAGCCGCCGCCCGGATTTTGCGTCGCCGCTGAAACGGAGAGCGCCGCCATCGCGGCGGTGGAAGACCGGGAGCGGAAGCTCTTCGGCGTGCAGTTCCATCCTGAGGTGAGCCATACCGAAGGGGGGAAGGAGATTCTTCGGCAGTTCCTTTACGATGTAGCCGACTTCAGTGGAGATTGGACCACGGCGAACTTCATCGAGGAGAGCACGGAGCAGATCCGCGAGCAGGTAGGAAGCGGACGCGTGATGTGCGCGGTCTCAGGCGGTGTAGACAGCACCGTTTGCGCAGGGCTGGTAGCCCGCGCAATCGGCGAGCGCTTGCGCTGCGTGTTCGTTGATCACGGCCTGCTACGCTACAACGAGGCGGATGAAGTCAGCGCCGCGTTCCAGGAGCACATTCCCGCGGAGTTCATCCGGATTGACGCGAGCGAGCAGTTCTTGACCGCCCTAAGGGGCGTCAGCGACCCGGAGCAGAAGCGCAAGATCACCGGCGCCGAGTTCATCCGCGTGTTCGAGGCGCACGCCGCCGACCTGGAAGGGTGCGACTTCCTCGCGCAGGGCACTCTGTATCCAGACGTTATCGAGAGCGGCTCGCCGACCGCGGCGACCATCAAATCCCATCACAACGTCGGCGGATTGCCGGAGTGGATGAGGATGGAGTTGGTAGAGCCGCTGCGGTGGCTGTTCAAAGACGAGGTGCGCAACGTGGGCAGACAATTGGGACTGCCCGAGTCTATGATCAACCGCCAGCCGTTCCCCGGCCCTGGGCTTGCGGTACGAATCTTGGGCGAGGTAACCGCAGAGCGTGTGCGACTCGTGCAACTGGCTGATCACATCTTTCGGACCGAACTTCGAGAAGCGGGCTTGGAGCAGGGTATTTGGCAATGCTACGCCGCGCTGCTCGACGTGCGCAGCGTCGGCGTGATGGGCGACGCCCGCACCTATGAGCATCCGATTGTGCTGCGCGCCGTGGTGAGCGAGGATGCAATGACCGCTCGCGCCGCCGAGATACCGTTCCCGGTCCTGGAGCGCGTCGCTCGCCGCATCGTCAACGAGGTTGAAGGCGTCAATCGCGTCGTGTATGACCTCACGTCGAAACCGCCCGCAACGATCGAATGGGAGTAGGGAAAACCGTAGTAACCGAGGCGCAGATTTCCGAGCGCGTGGCGCAACTGGCACAGGAACTCGAGCTCGCCTACCCGGACGGCGCCTTGCTGGTCGGCGTCCTGAAGGGGTCGTTCCTGTTTCTTGCCGACCTTGTGCGCCGCCTTCCCCCGACGTTCGCGGTGGACTTCCTCGGCGTGAGGAGTTACCAGGGTACGGAGTCGTCGGGCGCAGTCGAGATAACGCTTGATCTCGCCACAGACATCACGGGCAGGGACGTGCTGATCGTCGAAGACATCGTGGACACGGGGCTGACGCTCGACTACCTTGTGCGGCTGCTCCATGCCCGAGGCCCGGCATCGCTCTGCGTCGTCGCGTTGTTCTTCAAGGCAGAGGCGCACGAGGGGCGGTCCAAACCGGACTGGGTCGGCTTCGAGATACCCTCGACGTTCGTCGTCGGCTACGGGATGGACGTTGACGAGCGCTTCCGCGGACTTCCCGAGGTGGTCGAGTGGCGAGATGAGTAGCCCTAGGGTCAGCGTGCTGCTCACGAGTTACAACCACGAGCGGTGGCTGCGTGAGTGCATCGAGAGTACGCTCAACCAGACGCTCCAGGACGTCGAGGTCATCGTCGTTGACGACAACTCGACCGACCGCTCGCGAGAGATTCTCCAAGAGTACGCCGACCGCGTTACGCTCATGCTGAACGATGCGAACGTCGGAACCTACGCCGCGCTCAACCAGGCTCTGCAAGCCGCGCGGGGCGAGTACTCGGCGGTGCTGAACAGCGACGACGTTTGGCTTCCCGACAAACTGCGCCTCCAAGTCGAGGCGATGGACGAGGACTCGGCGCGCAGCCTCTGCCACACGTTCGGTAGGTTCATAGACGACGAGGGCAACACACTTCCCGGTCGCCCGATGGGATTCGACTTCCCCTGGATGGAGAGCGGGGACCACTTGGCGACCTTCATCGCGAACAACCGAGCCATCGCATCGTCGGTGATGTTTCGAACGGAACTGGCGCGCAGTCTGGGAGGCTTCGACGCCTCGTTTAAGATTCTCGGCGATTGGGAGATGTGGCTAAGGCTTGCCGAGGAGGGAAGTGTGGCGTTCATTCCGGAAGAGCTGACTCTCTACCGCGTCCACCAAACGAACACCATCTACCACCTCGAGCCGAAGTACCGCGAGGAGATTCGCATTCGCGAGAAGTATGCCGCGCGAGCCGACGAACTGCTTGCTCAGCCGCGAGGGGGGAGCGAGATACGCGAGGCGCTGGCGCACACGCTGGCGTGCTTAGGATCGCTTTACTCCATCACCGGGCGACCGAGCGACGCGAGGGCAGCCTACGTTCGGTCGTTGAGGCTCAACCCGAAACGGTTCAAGTCCGCGCTGCGGTGGCTGCTCACGTTTGCGCCCCTAAGCGTCCGCAAGCGATTGCTCTAACCTCCGCCGATGCGACCAGGAAGGTCAGCCGCCGGCTTAGCGCCCGGCGGCGGGGCGAAAGTGATCTGGAAACTGAACTGCGCCGGGTAGGCGAACGTCGTGTCGTACAGCGAGTGGCGCAAGCCGTTTCGCGTATCCGTCTTCGACTCAAGCACGAGGCGGGACATCTTGCCGGTTGGGTAGAAGTCGTCGAAGCGGAACGTGTGCCTTTCGCCGCGCCAATCCACGCCTGTCCAGGTGATCTTCTCCTGCACGACCTCTTGGATCGTTGCCGGGCTTGGGTTGTATTGCACAGCTGGCAGGACAAGCCAGTTGCTACTTCCTGCCAGGAGACGTAACAGCCACTGGTCTTCTCGTCGAGCCCAAGAAGCCATGACTTGGAGCGTTTGCTGAATGCCACCCGGCTGCTGTGAGAACGAGTATTCGTTCCGAACGGCGTTATATCTCCAAACCTTGCTGCCATCGGCGACGATGCGCAAAACCATCGTGCTGCCAAGGTACGACTCGAGGTAGAAGAGATTTGGGCTTTTGTACCACAGCCTCGTCAGCACGTCGCTAACCCGCCGCCCGCGCTCATCCTCCCAACCGACCTGCTCGGCGAACAGGTGGCTCTGGGAGAGGCTGTTGGAAACCGCTGCGCCAATGACGACCTGTGGGTCGAGCGCGCCCTGGAACCCGCCGACCTGGCCCTGAGGGCTGGTAGCCGACAACAGCAATAGCGTGACAACTGCGTTCACGGTCATTTAGACGCCCGGCCTGCCGATAATGTTCTGGAGAAACCCACCACTTGCGCGGGATTGGACGGGTATACTCGGCAGTCCAGGCAGGAATTGGTGTCCATAGAGCGTCAGGAGCCGTTCAGATTGAAGACTAAGACCGTTTCGACTCCGTCAGAGCCGACGGAGGATAATCGCCAAGAGGATGCGGCGGTAGCCGTACGACCCCGGGATGCCCTAACTCCCGAGGATCACCTCGAGTTGCTGCGCCAACTGTATCTCGCCCGATACTTCGATGTGCGGCTGATTAAGGAGAAGCGGCGAGGGCGCCTGCGCGGAACTCTCTACTCCTCTCATAATCAAGAGGCAATCCTGGTCGGGACCCTTTTTGGACTCAAGCCCGACGACTGGACCTCGCCCATCCACCGGGACATGCCCGCGTTCTTCCTCAAGGACATTCGCTCCGGCTGGGACAATGCGGACCGCAAGGGGATGACCATCGAGGAGGTCTGCTCGCAGGTCTGGGGCAAGGCGACCGCTCCCGGCAGGGCAAGGGACAACTGGTCTCACATCGGCGACGTGAAGCGCGGCATCATCCCCAGCACCAGCATGCTGGCGGGCACCATACCGGTCGCGTGCGGCGTTGCGTACGATTTCAAACTGAAGGGGCTCGACAACGTCGTTCTCACCTACAACGGCGAAGGCTCGACCGCGCAGGGCGTGTTCCACGAGGCGGTAAACCTTGCAGCCATTCACAAGTTGGCGGTCATCGTCATCATCGAGAACAACCAGTGGGCGTACGGCACGCCGGTCCACCTCGAGGTGCCGACGAAGGACGTTGCCGACCGTGCCAAGGGCTACGGCATCCCCGGCCTGATTGCCGACGGACAGGACGTTCTCGACGTGTACGACAAGACGATGTGGGCTGTTGACCGCGCGCGAAAGGGCCTCGGCCCGGCGCTGATAGAGTGCAAGACGTTCCGTGCCTACGGCCACGGCGACCACGACGACGACCGCGCGGCGCGGTACCGTCCCGAGGAGGAGGTCACGAACGGCCGGAGCCGCGACCCGATTGCCGTTTTCAAGCGGCACCTCGTCGAGGGTGGACTTCTGAGCGAAGAGGACGCAGCCCGGTTCGCGCCCGAAGGGAAGGACGCGCCCAGCACAACCGATTCAGACTTCCCGCCGGAGGTAGTCGCCTACTTGAAGCGGGGCGTCGAGTTCGCCATCAAAGCCCCAATGCCGGAGCCGGACGAGGCGTTCCGGTGGGTGTTTGCAGAAGGGGACGAGTCATGAGCACAACCATCTCCGCCCCTCCCGTAGAACAGAAGAACTACCTCACGGCGCTGAGGGACGCCATTCGCTTCGAGATGCTGCGGAACCCCGAAATGGTCTGCATCGGCGAGGACATCGGCCTGCTTGGTGGCGCGTTCGGCGTAACCGAGGGGCTGCAGGAAGAGTTCGGCGCCGACCGCGTGATTGACGCGCCCATCAGCGAGGCAGCCATCGTCGGGGCAGCCATAGGAATGGCGCTCCGCGGCCGCCCGGTGATGGTGGAGATGCAGTTCATCGATTTCATCTCTTGCGGCTTTGATCAGATTGTCAACAACGCCGCGACCATGGCGTACCGCACCGCAGCCAAGGCGAGGGTCCCGATCGTCATCCGCGGTCCGAGCGGCGGCTACGGGGGAGGGGGGCCTTACCACAGTCAGCAGAACGAAGCGTGGTTCGCGCACTCGCCGGGCTTGAAAGTGGTCTGCCCATCCACGCCCCGCGATGCGTACGGCCTGATGGTGTCGTCGCTGCGGGACCCCAACCCGGTCATTTTCTATGAGGTCAAGGACCTCTACCGCAAGCGCGAGATCGAAGAGGAGATACCGGACGACACGATCATCCCGCTCGGCTCCGCGAGCATCGTCCGACCCGGCACCGACCTTACGATCATCAGTTACGGTAACCCAATGCACATGTCCATCAAGGTTGCCGGGATGCTGGCGGATGACGGCGTTGACGCCGAACTGATAGATCTCCGCACCTTGGTTCCGCTCGACGAGGAGACCATCTACCGCTCCGTCAAGAAGACCGGCCGTGTGCTCGTCGTGAATGAGGCGAGCAAGACGTGCGGTTTCGCCGGCGAAGTCATCGCCCGAGTCAACGAGAACTGCTTCGAGTACCTCGACGCGCCGCCGCTGCGCGTTACCCGCGCCGACACGCCCGTACCGTGGGTGCAGCCGCTGGAACTCGCGGTGCTGCCGTCCGAAGAGCAGGTGTACGAGACCGCCTTGAAGGTGGCTCGCTTCTGAAGGTTTATGGCTGAACCGATTCTCATGCCCGAACTCGGCGAGAGCGTCCACGAAGGGACGGTCAGCCGCTGGCTTAAGCAGGTAGGCGACCGCGTCGAAGAGGACGAGCCGGTCGTCGAAATCATGACCGACAAGGTGAACACCGAACTCGGTGCGCCCGCAGCCGGCGTCCTGCTCAAGATTCTCGTGCCCGAAGGCGAGAACGTCGAGGTGTTCAAACCGCTTGGCCTCATCGGCGAGGAAGGCGAAGTCGTCGAAGAAGGCAACGGCAGCGGCAAACCCGCGCCGCTCCCCGAAGCCCAACCCGATGCTGGGGGGCAAGTCGCCTCGCGAGCCGAGGAAGACGGCGACGCGGGAGTCCAAGCCGCTCCGCGAGCCGAAGAGGGCGGCGAAGGTGAGAAGCGCTGGTTCTCCCCCGTCGTGCGCGCGATGATGAAGGAGCACGACCTCTCTGAGCGCGAGGTCTCCGACATCCGAGGTTCCGGCGAGGGGGGCAGAGTTACGAAGAAGGACCTCGAGGCGTACATCGAAACGCGAACTGGTGCGGCAGCCACCGCAAAGCGCGAGCCCGAGAGAGCAGCGACGGTCGCGGAACCTGCGCCCGAAAAGCCCACGCCCACCCCCGCGGCAGCGCCGAAACCGAAACCCGCGCCCGTCGCGGCAGCCGAAGGGCAGGAGGTCATCAAGCTCACCGGGCTTCGCCGTGCCATTGCGGAAGCGATGACTCGCGCACACGCGATCCCTTCCGTCTCGACGATCGCCGAGGTCAACGTGTCGCGGCTCGTCGAGTTCCGAAACGCGAACAAGGAATCGTTCCAGGAGATGTACGGCGTGCGCCTGACGTACACGCCGTTCTTCATCAAGGCGGCAACCGAAGCGCTGCTCGAGTACCCGATGCTCAACAGCTCCTTCCACGAGGACTACAGCGTAACGGTGAACCACGGCGTGAACATGGGCGTTGCGGTCGCGCTGGGCGACGGCAGCGAGGGGCTTGTCGTGCCGGTCATTCGAGATTGCCACAAGAAGACGCTTGTCGAGATTGCGCGAGACCTCGAGACGATCGCGGAGAAGGCGCGCTCGGGCTCGCTCGAACTCTCCGACATGCAGGGCGGGACGTTCTCGCTCACCAACGCAGGCTCCTATGGCGCGCTATTCGGCACACCCATGATCCCGCCGGGTCAGGCGGGAATCCTTGGAACCTACGCCATCAAGCAAACCCCCGTGGCGGAAAACGGCATGATTGCTGTCCGCCCGATGATGTATCTGGTCTTGTCCTACGACCACCGGCTGGTTGACGGGATGCTCGCGGGTATGTTCCTCAAGGCGTTGCGCGAGCGCCTCGAGCGATTCGACTTCTTCCGCTAACCCCCCTCCCCGCTTGCGGGGAGGGCTGGGGAGGGGTCGCTTCCATCACCGCTCCCATCGCCGCTCGAGAACCGCGCCGGCGGCAGCGACGACGCCTGGAACCGGCGGCTGCAACTTCGCGACCCGAACCCGTGCCCGCGTCGCGCTCGGCAGGCGCTCCTCAATGAGGTGGAGGACTCGCGCCGCCAAAGTCTCCACCAGCCGCACACGCTCCCCGGCGGTTACCTCCTGCACGATGGCGACCAGGTCGCCGTAGTCCACCGTGTCGGTGAGGGAGTCGCCTCCCCAAGAGCGCCCGGCCACAACCTCCACCTCGAGGTCGAAGCGAAACCGGTGCCCGAGCTGCTGCTCCTCAGCGGTAAAGCCGTGGTGGGCGAAAACCTCCACCCCCTCGACGAACACGCACTTGGTCTCTTCGGGTTGCGTCATTCTGCGCACGATACCGCAACCGACGGCGCCGGCAACAGGTACTCTTCTTGGTGAATCGAACCACTCGCGTGGGGAGGCTCCCAAAGATGTTGCTCTTGTATGCTGTGATGGCGCTGGTCGGCGGTGGGCTGGTTCTGCTCTCCGCCTTCGGCGGGCACGAGCACCACGTTGACCACAGCGGTGACCTCGACTTGGGCGCCGACCACGACGCCCACATCGAGGTTGCGCATCACGGAGACGTGCCCGCCTCGGATGTGTGGATTGCGTTCTTGAGCCTTCGGTTCTGGACGTACTTCGCCACGATAACCGGACTTCTGGGCCTGCTTCTCACGCTGTTCACCGAGCTCTCCTCGACCTTCATCGCGGGGACGTCGTTCACGACGGGGCTTCTCGGCGGGCTGTTCGTCGCGCTCGCGGTGCGCTTCCTGCAACGGTCGGAGGGTGGCAGCAGTGTGGGCGTCGAGGACCTCGTCGGCGTGGATGGCCGCGTGGTTGTTACCATCCATCCCGGCGAGGAGGGAAAGGTGCGATGCCGCGTAAGGGGTGAAACGATTGATATCCTCGCCGTGTTCGATGGTGAGCACACGATTCCGGCGGGCAGCGACGTGATGGTCGTCAGCATCGAGGGAAGCCACGCGCGAGTGGAACCGAAGAGCCAAGTGTGGTAAGGGAGCACAGTTGATGAACTCATTTTCATGGAAGTCGATCGCCCAGTTGCAGTCTGACCGGCTGCAGGAGCTGTTCCAGCAAGGCGGTACGGTGCTGCTTTGGTCAATCCTCGCCTTTGGGTTCTTGGTCGGCGTAACTCTCGTGATCAAGCACCTGCTTCACATCTGCCCGCCGAACGAGGTGCTCATCTTCTCCGGTCGGCGCAGGCGCATGGAGGACGGCTCGATCCGAGGATACACAACCGTCTTCGGCGGCGGGCGACTCAAAAGGCCGCTCATAGAGAGCGTGTCGCGCATGAGCCTGAACACGATGGAGGTGCCGATCTCGATTCGCGGCGCGTACTCAAAGGGCGGCATCCCGTTGAACGTGGACGCGATCGCCAACGTGAAGATCTCAAGCGACCCGATCCTCATCGGCAACGCGATCGAGCGCTTCCTGGGGAGGGACCCGGAGGAGATACGCCGCGTGGCGAAAGAGACTCTCGAAGGGCACCTGCGCGGCGTGCTTGCTACGCTTACGCCGGAGGAGGTGAACGAGGACCGCCTCAAGTTCGCCGGCGAACTCTCCCATGAATCGGAGGAGGACCTGGTGAAACTCGGCATCCAACTCGACACGCTGAAGATTCAGCACGTGTCGGACGACGTGGACTACCTCGACTCCATCGGCCGGAAGGCGATTGCGAAAGTCATCCGCGATGCCGAGATCGCCGAGAGCGACGCCAAGCGCGCCGCGGAGCAAACCGAAGCCGAGAACATGGGCCGCGCCAACGTAACGCGTGCCAACGCCGAGGCTGCCATCGCCCGACTGCAGAACGACCTTCGGCGCATCCAGGCGGACCTCGAGGCGAGGGTTCAGTCCGAAGAGGAGCGCACCACCGCCGCCGCCCGCGAAGCGCGCGCGACCGCCGAGCAGGAACTGCAGCGCATCCGGGCGGAGTTGGAAACGATTCGCCTGCAAGCAGACGCCGTGCTTCCCGCCGAAGCGAACAAGGTCGCGCAGGAGTTTGTTGCGCGTGGCGAGGCGGCATCGATCCGCGAGCAGGGCTCGGCGATGGCGGAAGCCTTCACTCGCCTCCATGAAGCGTGGCGCGAGGCGGGTAGCAACGCTCTCAGCGTGTACCTGATCGAGGACATAGACAAACTGCTCAAGCGAGCCGCCGACGGCATCGCGCGCGTGCAGGTCGAAAACCTCAACGTGATTGACAGCGGTGAAGGAAAGACGCTCAGCGCCTATGTCGCTGCCTATCCCGCGATGATGGAAACCGTCTTCGACGCGGTGAAGCGCACAACCGGCATCGACATCGCCGGCGAGATATCCGGCACGAACCACACCCCCGAGAAGGAGGAGCTGTCGCGATGATGATCGCCCTCGGAATCATACTCGGCACGCTCATCTTCGTTGGGCTGCTGTTGCTGTTCAACTTGCGAACGCTCGTCTACATCTGCGAGCCGAACGAAGTGCTCATCTTCAGTGGACGCCGACGGCGCATTGGGAACAGGAGCTTCGGCTATCGTATCGTAAAGGGCGGCATGGGCTTCAGGCGCCCAATCGTGGAGCGCGTTGACCGCCTCGACCTCACCAACATGGTCATTGACGTGTCGGCGCACAACGCCTACTCGAAGGGCGGCGTGCCGCTGAGCGTCGCAGGCGTTGCGAACGTTAAGGTCGCCGGGCACGAGCCGGTGCTCAACAACGCCATCGAGCGGTTCCTCGGCAAGTCGCGCGTCGAGATCATGCAGATTGCCAAGGCTACGCTGGAGGGCAGCCTCCGCGGGGTCCTGGCGACGCTCACGCCGGAAGAGGTCAACGAAGACCGGATTCTCTTCGCCGAAAAACTGGTGCAAGAGGTCGAACACGACATGACCGCGCTCGGGTTGGTGGTTGACACCCTCAAGATCCAGCAGGTTACGGACGACGTGAAGTACCTCGATTCGATCGGGCGCATCAAGAGCGCCGAAATCGTCCGCGAGGCGCGTATCGCCGAGGCGATCGCCCAAGCGGATGCGGCAGTGGCAGCAGCCGAGAACCGCCTGAAGGAGGTCGAGGCGCAGGTGAAGGCGTCCATTGACGTCGCCCGCGCCGAGGCGGAGAAGCGCTTGGCGGACGCAATCACCAGGCGCGATGCGGTCGTTGCAGAAGAGAACGCCGCCGTCGCTGCGGCGGTCGCTCATGCAACGGCAGAGGTGGACGTGCAGACGGCGAGAGTCGAGCAAGTCCGGCGGCGACTCGAAGCGGATGTCGTCGCACCAGCGAAGGCTGCTTGCGAGGCGGCTGAGGCGCAGGCCAAGGCGGATGCTGCGCCGATCATCCAGGACGGCGCCGCGCGCGCAGACGCGCTTCGCATCCTCGCGAAGGCGTGGCATGCTGCAGGCCCGAACGCGCGCGAGGTGTTCCTTGTGCAGAAACTGGATCGCATCGTCGAAATCCTTACCGACGCCATTGCCTCCAGTAAGATTGAGCAGATCACGATGATTGACACAGCCTCGAGCGGGGGCAGCGCGCCGATGAACGCGCTCTCGCTGACGGAGCAGATCAAGCAGATCTTCGGCGTTGACGTGGTGGAGAAGCTGCGCTCCTGGGAGCCGCCGAGGCGATCAGTCCGGGCTGAGTCCCGCACCACCCCGCCACCGCCGGTCGAGGGGGATGAGGCGACGCCAACGGACAGCCGGACCGCGCACGAGAACTAAGAGGCGAACCGACCAACGAAGCACAGAGGGTTCGGGGCGGATGCCGCCCCGAACCCTCGTGCCAGACAGAAGCCGCGGGGCTTAGCCCCCTTCGAACTTCTTCAGCCTGCCCCTCAGTTCTTCCAGGAGGTCCGGGTCCGCCTCGGCGTCTTTCTCCAGCAGCGCGATCGCCTTCTTCTGAGTTGCAATCGCCTCAGCCTTCATGCCGTTGCGGAACTGCGCTAGAGCCAAGGTGTCGAGCACCGTTGCGTCTTCGCCCTTAGTTAGCTCCACAGCCTTCTTGGCGAACTCGAGCGCCGCCGAGTAGTCCATCGGCAGCTTCGGCTCGTCCTCTTCCACCATCCGCCAGGCAATGTTGTTCAGGAACATCGGGTCGTCCTTGAACTCGCCGTTGGCCAGCTCCTTCGCAAGGACCACAGCCGCTTTCGGATCTGTTTCGAACAGGATGTCCACCTTCAGCCCGATGAGTAGGGGCTTCAGTTCAGGCCGCTTTGCGATGACGGTGTCAATCTCCTTGAGGGCAGTCTTGCTGTCGCCCACTTCGAGGGCGCTCATCAGTTTGCCCATCATTTCGTCAAGTTCGGCGGCGAGCCTGGCGTCCTCTTCCGCCTTGGCGCGGGCTGCCTTCACATCCCATTTGCCCGCAATGACATCATCGAGCACGGACTTCAGCTCCATGGGGTGCCCGATCCAGAGAATCTGCTTCTGGCCACCTACGACGAACGCCGTCGGGATGCCGTTCTGGGCGGCTGCCTCCATCCATGTCTTCGCCATCTTGCCCTCCGGGCCGTCCAGCGCGACGTTGTATTCCATTTGGGCGCCCATCTCCTTGACGAACGCTTCGACCATCGCGAAGTGCTCCGTTCCGGTCGTGCCCGGCGGCACTTCGAACGAGTTGACGCCGATGATCGTTACCTTCTCCTTGTATTGCTTCGCCAGGTCAGTCAGGTGCGGGATGGTTTGGCGGCACGGGCCGCACCAGGTCGCCCAGAACTCGATGACGTAAACCTTATCGGTGGCGAACTCCTTGACCGGGCTGCCCTTCACCCACTTGGCGATGTCGAGTTTGGGGGCGGGGTCGCCGATTTTGAGGGATTGTGCTTGCGCGCTCGCACCGACGGCCACCGCCGCCGCGAGCAGAATTGTTCGTTTCATGGTTTCTTCTCCGTGTTGAGGATTGCTCATTCTACGCGATTCTCGGTGGTTTCGTGCCCGACCGCAGGTTCCTGCGGGGACGCACCCACCCGATACGCGTATCTGACGCGTGGCTGCCCATCCCGCATCTCCACGGTTCCCCAGCCGTCGGCAGCGATGAAGGCGAAGCGCCGGCTGCCGCTCAGCGCCGGCTTGAAGTCGAGACGCCCACTTGGGCCGTGGTGCTGAAGACCGATGAGCGACGTATACACTCCGAAGGCCGCCAACGCGCGCCCGTAGTGGTCGCTGCACTCGATTTCGTTGTATGGATTGCGTCGCTCAGGCGCGTAGCGCTCGTGTGCCATCTTCACCAGCGCCAGCCCTTCCGCAAGCAGCCCCTCGGCGATCATGTGCGACGCCACCTGATACTCGAAGCCTGTCCAGACCTCATTGAAGTATTGCGCCGCCCAAGCGCTCGGGCCTGTTCCCGTCGCCCGCTCCGCTCCCCCCTTCGGGAACGTGCAGATGATGAGCCCGCCCTCGCCGGGCATCGCGTACCAGCGTCCGCCCTCTACCAGGCGCATACCGTCGCGATAGGGACCAACGTCGGGCGTGAAGTTGTAGCGGTACAGGGACCGCAGCGCAAGGAGCGTCTCCCGCTCGGGCACAACCCGCGGCAAACCCAATTGGTGAAGATACGACTGCCCGAACAGTTGATCGGCGTGGCAGCCGTCGCCGGTTGCGTTGGCTTCCGGATGCTGTGGGTCGGGCTTGTGAACGAAGTACTCGCCGTTGAACAGCGCCTCAACCATCCGCTTCGAGCCTGCCTCGATGAGCGACGCACACTCTGACGCGAACTCCTCGTCTCCCATCTCCTGCGCCATCGCTTCTCCGGCGCGCAGCGCGGCGAGGTAGAGCGACGATATCCACGCCATCGGCCCGTACCAGTCGGCGTCGAGCGTGTTGTACTGCCTCCCCTCGAGCAAGCCGTCGCGGTCGCGGTCCTCGTTGATGAGGTGCTGCAGCGCGCGCTTGATGCGTGGCCAGCGTCGGCGCAGGAACCGGTCGTCCCGCTGCATCGTGTGCTCTCGATAGGCGCGAAGCACACAGTTGCACTGACCATCGTGCGCCACCTGCCTACCGAACTCGCCGCGGTAGTCAATCGCCCCCGTGTCTTCGTGGAACGACACGCCGAAGTCAATCTCCTCGCGGAGATAACGCTCGACCTCGGGGAACACGCGTGCGATGCCCTGCGCATAGCCCCACACGTGCGTGCACGTCCCGTGGCAGCAACCGACGCCCTCCCAGAACCAGAAGCGTCCGTCGGCAAAGCGATAGCAGGTGTTCGTCGCAAGGGTGCTGACGCTCGCGAAGGTTCGCACGAGCAGGTACCAGGGGAGCGTGGAGTCGTCATACCACGTCTTCACCCAACGCATCGTGAGCGCCTCCAATTCTGGAAGGCGGCTCGCGAGGTCCTCCGCAACGTGCTTTGCGTTGCGCCAGCGCGCCCCATACCACCTCTTCTGGCCTTCCAGTCCGGGGATGGAGCAGTTGGGGAAGTGCCAGGCGACGAGGAATCGCGCGGCAACCTCGCCGCCGGGCGGAACCTCGAGGGCAACCCACGTGCGGCACCTCCGGTCGGTTACTACCGCGTCCCCGTCTCCACCCAGCGAGCAAACGGCGAACGTGCCGAAGTCGGGCAGGTCTTCGAGCGAACCATCCCGTCGCGGCGTGTCGCTGAAAACAATGTCGTCGAACGCGATGTGCCCCCATCCACCGGACTCCTTGTCAACGCCGCGAAGGTGTGCCGTCTGCCCCTGAAGGTCGCGGACGTCGAAGAAGTCGAATGTCATGCGGTTGCTGTTCGAGCCGGTCGCCGAGCGCACGACCTTGTCGCCGACCAGCAGCTGCAACTCCGTCTTGCCGGCGTGGTTCCCGCCGCCGATGCGGAAGTTGATGAACCCTCGCTCGATCACAAACGGCTCGCTCGTGAGCGTGCCGATGTGCTCGTCGGCTCGGCGCACATCTTCACCCTGGCGGGCGTTGTGCGTGTTGACCACGAAGCGCCCTTGAGCGTTCACGTCGCCCTGATAGCCGGGCATCTCACTCGTAAGCGTGGGGCGCGTGCCGAAGGCTGACCCTTCGGGTGTCCAACGCCGGTACTCGCCCGACTCGAAGTCGTCGAAGGGAAGGTCCTGTCGCTCGCTTTCGATGGGTGTGTGCCTTGCCGAGCACAGCACTCCCGCAAAGTCCTCAGCGCGCATCGTCTCGGCGTGCAGGAGTGCGTCCGGCGCGTTGCGCCGGGAGTAGAGCAAAACGGGGTTCTCGAAGTTGCACATTAGGCGGACGCGCCTCGGCTCGCGTCCGTCGTTTCGCACCGTGAACCGCATGACGGCGGCGGGGAACGACGAGTCCTCCACGTTGAGCGGAACGAACGGCGAGAACGCGTCAAGCCTCACCGCGAGGTCTCCGTCCGCGTACTCGACCGTTCCGACGGGGTATCGGCCCAGGAAGCGCACGCTCTCCCAGCCCCGCGAATCCATCAACCGCCGCTTGCCGTCGCTTTCAAGAAGGAACTCGAGTTGGAAGGGCGACTGCGGCGCGGGCGGGCTAACGTAGTTCGCGCCCTCGATCTCGTTCAGGCGTCTGCCCCGGAACTCGACGGGCTGGGTGCGGATGACCGCGCCGAGGTGGTGCTGATTGAAGATGTCCCAATTCCACAGGCGCCCGTCCCCTCCCAGGTACACCGTCCCTGCGAACAGTCCGCCGACCGGCATGCCGATTGTCCTGACGCCCTCGCGTCCGACCCAGGGCTCCTCCCCTCGGTCGAAGAGGGAAGCCAGCCACTCGGGCGTCAGTTTCTTGTCCTCGGAGACCAGATTCCGGTAGTCCTGCGCCGAGAACGGTCCTGCGGTCGCCTTCACCGCCGGCGCCAGGAACCCGCCCGCCAGCCCCGCCAGAGAGCCTTTCAGCGCAGCGCGCCGGGACAACCTTCCGCCATCCACGAGCCGATGATAGCCGCTGGGCCAGGGTCCTGTGAGAGGCGAAACCGTTAGTTTTTATGGTATCGTCACCACTTGACATCGGATAAACTGGGTCATCGGACCGCGTGGGCGCCCGTCTGGAGCGCCCCGGGGAACGATAGGAGACGGCAATTATGAATCGATTCGGCAAGGTCCCGGTGATCGCCGGGGCGGTCATCCTCGTGTCGGTAGCATTGCTGACCGCGAGGCCAACCGCCCAGATTCCAGGCGAGCGACCGAGACTGACTCAACACATCAACCAGGCAGACATTGACGCGGGGCGGTACTCGCTCGCGGACCTCTTCTTTGCGGGCAAGTTCCTGTTTGCGACGTCTTTCAACCGGCTCGACGGCTTCGGCCGTCCAGGCTCCACCGGCGACGGTAACCCGACGCGTCGGACACCCGACCAGCCGTTCATGACGAGGGTCTCGGGCCCGGATGCGAACAACTGCGCGGGGTGTCACAACCAGCCTGAGGTCGGCGGGAGCGGAGACTTTGTCGCCAACGTATTCGTGCTGGCGCAACTCGCCGACCCCGTGCAGACGAGCATCGACGCGCAGTTCAGCAACGAGCGCAACACGCTCGGCATGCACGGTTCCGGCGCGATTGAGATGCTCGCCCGCGAGATGACGGCGGAACTGCACCGCATCCGCGAGGAGACGCGCAGACAAGCGGTGGAAACAGGGCGATTCGTCACACGCGACCTCGTTGCCAAGGGGGTCCACTTCGGGCGGATCACTTGCTCGCCCAGCGGCGACGTGGATACATCGCAGGTCGAAGGCGTGGATCGGGACCTCATCATCAGGCCGTTCCACCAGAAGGGAGTGGTCGTGTCGGTGCGGCAGTTCACGGTGAACGCCTTCAATCACCACCACGGCCTCCAGGCGGTTGAGCGGTTCGGCGTCGAGCGCACCGGCACGCGGGACTTCGACGGTGACGGCGTCCAGGACGAGCTGACCGCAGGCGATATCACTGCGGCTACGCTCTTCCAAGTCGCGCTCGGCAATCCGATTCAGGTGATGCCGAGTGACCTCGCCGCGCGATCGCGCGTGTTGCGGGGCGAGCAGCTGTTCAACGAGATCGGCTGCGCCCGCTGCCACATCCCAGCGCTCATCCTCGACAATCCGATCTTTACCGAGCCGAACCCGTACAACCCGCCAGGCAACCTGCGAATTCAGGACGTGCCGCGGCCGTTCGCGTTCGACCTGACGCGAGACGGGCCAGGGCCGCACCTCGAGCGGACGCGTGACGGCAAGGCGATCGTGCGGGCGTTTACCGACCTCAAGCGGCACCGAATCGCCGACGAGGACGACCCGTTCTTCAACAACGAGCGTGTCATCCAGGGCGGCGTGCCGACGGACGTGTTCATGACCCGCAAGCTGTGGGACGTCGGCAACTCAGCGCCGTATGGCCACCGGGGAGACCTCTCGACCATCGGCGAGGCGATCATGCACCACGCAGGCGAAGCGCGTCCGGAGAGAACCCGCTTCCTGAACCTGCCACCGCAGGATCAACTCGCGCTGGTGGACTTCCTGAAGACGCTGCAGGTGGTCCCGCCGCCTCGGAGCTCCATCGGGTTCCGGTAGACCGGACCACGGGGCGTGAAATCGGAGGGGGCGCCGTCATGGCGCCTCCCTCCACAGCCGCGCAAGTCGTAACGTTCTGCTCGGTCGAGGCATCTAACCGTTCGATGATTGGCTCAGTCGTAACCGCTCTGTCGGTTGTGGTGAACGCGTTCGCTTTTGGGCAACTGTCCCAGTTCGGCGACGCATCGTTCGCTCCGGGCGGCTGGATCCGAGTCGAGGTTCGGCACGCGGATCCGTGGGTTATCGTGATGCTGCTTCAAGGCGAAAGCCCTCCCCATCCTGAGATCAGCACGCTCGGCCTGTTCGGCGCACCGCAAGGGCAAGGCGGCATCTCCAGCGGAGGCTGGCTCATTCCCGAGGGGACGCTCATCGTCAACCCGGCAGACAACTCGATCCTGTACAAGCCCAACGGCTAACGGCGTCGGCGACTCCTTCTGTTCGCGCCTCTCGCGCTCGCCTGCACCTAAGGCGGGGTTCTTGGAGGCGCCGGGCGGAATCGAACCGCCGAATGAGGGTTTTGCAGACCCTTCCCTTAGCCACTTGGGTACGGCGCCGCGCAGGCAAGTATTGTACCCTGGGCACCGTGAGGCATGAACTCCCGGCCTCGTCGCAACGCTATGGGGCATAGTGGACGGTAGATCCGACCGAACGAGCGAACACCAGATGCTGGATCGTGACTCCACCCTCACGCAGCGGCCGCGCTGGGTCGGCACAGTTGTGATGCTGGTCGCTCTGTCGCCATGCTTGGTCGTCACTCAGCCTGCTGGTGGAGGCTCGCGCCGGAACCCGCCCGCCTCGCCGCTGCGAGGTCGAGGTCTCCGACCGGGGCGAGACGTATCGCGTAGCGGTTACGGTCCGGAGTCGGTAGCCGCGACGCTCCGCTTCACGACTTCCCGTATCCGTCGGGGTGGCGCCTGCGCCAGGCGAGGGCGTGCGAGACCATCGCCCGAAGGTCTTCGAACTGCGGGCGCCAGCCCAACTCCTTGACAATCCGCTCGTTCGACGCCACAAGCAGCGGTGGGTCGCCCGCTCGGCGAGCGCCGACCGCGTGGGGCACTTCGGCGCCGACAACCTCTCCAACGGTGTCCAGCACCTCGCGCACCGAGTGCCCGATGCCGGTGCCGACGTTGTAGGCGCGGAAGTGCCCACCCTCCGCGGCATTGAGCGCATCGAGGGCGAGGAGATGAGCATCACACAGGTCGCCGACGTGAACGTAGTCCCGGATGCACGTACCGTCGGGGGTGTCGTAGTCGTCCCCGAAAACGGTCAGCGGCTCTCGCCGCCCAAGTGCGGCGTCAATCGCGAGGGGGATGAGGTGCGTCTCGGGGCGATGGTCTTCGCCCAGTTCGCCGTCAGGGTCCGCCCCTGCCGCGTTGAAGTACCGCAGGCACGCGACCCGCAGGCCGTGAGCGCGGGACACGCTCTGCAGCAGGCGCTCGACGGACAGCTTCGTCTCTCCGTACACGTTGATGGGTCGCTTCGAAGCGGTTTCACGAATCGGCGTGCGCGTGGGCGTTCCGTAAACCGCTGCTGTGCTGGAAAAGACGAACGACCGCACGCCCGCCTCAATCGCCGCCTCGACCAGGTTCGCCGACCCGAACAGGTTCGTCCGGTAGTAGGGAAGCGGGGCGGTCATGCTCTCGCCGACGTTGATTCGGGCGGCGAAGTGGATGACGGCAGAGGCTTGGATTCGCTGGAAGAGCGAGTACATCTCCTCGCGGCTTTCGACGTCTCCCTCGACGAGGGTGCTGCCCCCGCAGGCGTCCCGGTGCCCGCCCGAGAGGTTGTCGAGGACGACGTGCTCCAGCCCCCGCAGGCGGAGCAACTTCGCCATGTGGGAGCCGATGAACCCAGCCCCCCCGGTTACGAGAATCATCGCCCGGGACGCCCGGCGAAACGCGCAGCCGCCGCTCCGAGTATAGTATGCACCCAAGTGGAGTCCATCAGAATGAAGCAGTTTACGAGATTCGTGTCCTTCGGTGTCGCCGCCCTGCTCCTCGGGGTTGCTGTCGCCCCGCGTCTGACGGCGCAAGACGAGTTCATCCCCGACCCGGGTCAGAAGGTCGAGCAAGAGCAAGACGACCCGCAGAAGGAGATTCAAGAGAAGATCAAGAAGTACGAAGAGGCGATCAAGGACGCCGAGAAGTACGATGGACCGTTCACGGTCTATCAGAAGGAGGACCAGGTGCTGTTCGAGCTGAAGCCTGACCAACTCGGCGAGTACTTCTTCCTTCAGGCGGCGTTGCGCACCGGCGCCGACCCGATGATTGTCCAAGCGGGCATGCCGCTCGGCAACATGGACTTTGGCGTGGACGCGTTCCGGTTCGAGAAGCGGCTGGATGACGAAGTCTGGTTGTTCTATCCGAACTACCGATTCCGTTGGTCGGAGAATGACCCATTCGCCGTTGCAGCGGAGCGGTCGTTCCCCGAGGCGGTTCTCGATGCCTATAAGATCGTCGCCGAGCACCCGGAGACGAAGACGATGCTGATTGACGTCTCGGACATGTTCCGCGGCGAACTGTTCCAACTGCAGCAACTCATCGCGATAGCGCTCGGCAGGCCGTACATGCTCGACCGAAAGAAGTCGAAGGTGGCGGAGATCAAGGCATATCCCGAGAACCTCGTCTTCCGCACGCAGCTGTATTTCAACTCCGCTGGTGGCCCGTCGCAGGGGATGAGCGCGCTCATGGCGCTGCTCGGCCTCGGCGGTGGAGACCACCTCGCCGATGGTCGCAGCCTTCCGCTTGGCGTGACGTACAACATCTTCATGGTCGAGGAGACGGGATACATGCCGAGGCTCGCCGACCCGCGCATCGGCTACTTCACGACCGACTATCACTCGCTCGAACGCTTCATGAACGAGGACAAGACGGAGCGCCTGATCGCCCGCTGGGACATCCGCAAGAAGGACCCCGACGCGCAGATGAGCGAGCCGGTCGCACCGCTCGTTTGGTACATTGACGACAGCGTGCCGGAGAAGTGGCGACAGGCATGCGCCGACGGCATCCTCCGCTGGAACAAGGCGTTTGAGGCGATCGGCATCAAGAATGCGATCGAGGTCCGCTTCAAACCCAAGGATGCAGATTGGGATCACGCGGACATGCGATACAACGTGCTCCGGTTTGCCCAGTCGGAAGGGGCGGGGTACGCCATCGCTTTGCTGCGCACCAACCCGTTCACCGGTCAGATCGTGAACGCCTCGATCACCGTGGACTCGAGCATCGTCTCGCTCGGCGGTTTGGAGTGGAAGTGGCTGACGCAGCCGGGGAAGCAGACCGCCGCTGCCGCATTCAGCCGGCTCGTGCGTTCGGAAGACGAGTCGCAGCCGGCCTTCCGGCCGCTGCTCGGCGGCAGGGTCAACTGCGAGTTCGCGCCGCTTGCCGTCGAGAACGCAGCCTTCGGCTGGACGGCGCTGACCACGCTGTTTGGCCCCAACGTTTCGATCAACCGGGATGAGTACATCGCCGAGTTCCTTCGCGACATCGTGTCGCACGAGATGGGGCACTGCCTCGGCTTGAGGCACAACTTCATCGCCTCAACGGAGCTGTCGGTGAAGCAACTCTCCAACACGAACCTAACAGCCGAGAAGGGCATCAGCTCGTCCGTGATGGACTATGTTCCGGTGAACCTTGCGGCGATCGCCAACGGCGGCGGCCACTACTACTCCCGCACGATCGGCGCGTACGACATGCTTGCAATCAAGTACGGCTACGCGGACGTTACCGGCGTCGACCCGATCGAGCAGCGCTCCTACCTGATGCGCATGGCAGCGCAAGCCGCCGTCCCGGGGCATCTCTTCATGACCGACGAAAACGCCGATTTGTGGGATCCCTATGTAACACGCTTCGACCTCAGCAGCAATCCGATCGAAGCGGGCGAGCTCGGCACCCGCCTCGCCAAGCGAATGATGGAGTCCGCTCCCAAGCGCCTGCCCGCAGAGGGCAAGCCGTACAGCGAGCTGACTCGCGGCGTGATGCTCGGAGTCAACTTCACCGTGCGGCAGTGCATGAACGCGGCGCGCTTTGTCGGCGGTGTCGCCGGGCGGCGCAACTTCAAGGGAGACCCCGGCGAGCAGCCGACCCTGAAGCCGGTTGACCCCAATATGCAACGCCAGGCGATCGCGCTCATTGCGCGCGAGGTGTTCTCAGAGAGCGCGTTTCCGATTCCCGAGGACGTGCTCATTCGCATGTCGACCGACCCGAACTCGCCGAACTACGACTCCATGCCCGTCAAGGACATCATCTCAACGGCACAGTTGATGCTGCTTACGATGCTTTGGGGCGCAGACACCGTAGATCGGGTCGCCAACAACGAGTACAAGACCCGTTCCGACCCCAACCGGTTCACGCTGGGCGAGCTATACGGAACGGTTGTGGGCAAGGTGTTCAGCGAAGTCGGCACGGGGCGCCCAATCGGCATCCTTCGCCGCGACCTTCAGCGGTTTGCGGTTGAGGCGCTGAGCATGCAGGCGCTCGCCCCCGCAGGCGACATCCAGGAGGACGCACGCATGATCGCCTGGAGCACCCTCGATAGGCTGCACAAGCGGTTCTCCTCCGCAACTTCCGCCGACCAGACCACGAGAATGCATCTGCAAGACATGGCTCGGAGGATCAGACGCGTGCTCGACTCGAAGATGAACATCGGGCGCTGAATCGGGGACCCCACGCCTCGACATTCGGCGCGCCGTTGTGGTGTCGTCTGGCTGGAGGTCGACGATGCCACAGTTTGTGATTGAATGAACGATACCGGGCGTCGGCAACCTCTCAAGACGAGGCGTTCAAGGCCATCGCCCAGAAGTCCCGTAGCGTGCTGAAGGCGATGGGTCCCGACATCCAGTGGGCGCAGAGCTTCGTCACCGGCGACAAGGTGTACTGCGTCTACATCGCGCCGAACGAAGAGATGGTGCGCGAGCACGCTCGTCAGGGTGAATTCCCCGCCGAGATTGTGAACCGCGTGACGCGCATCATTGAACCGACTACGGCAGTGTAGCGCATAGCCGCAGCAAGCGAACCACCGACGGCGGGCCGCCCATCCCGATGAGCGCGCCGAGCGTGTCTCCGACCGGCTCAAGCAGCACCAGGTCGGGATTGCCGCCCGGCGCGATCTCCCATCGCCTTCCGAGGCGCAGGGAGTCCGCTCCCTCGGTCGTGGCCATCAGCCAGGCGTGTTCAGCGGAGAGAGCGCCTGCTGCCGCGCCGAGCGCCTCGCGCATCTCGGCAAAGTAGTTCACCGCGCCGCTGCTGGCAGCGCTGTCCAGTCCGATTCCAACCTTCACGCCGCGCCTGCGCATCTCCGCGACGGGCGAGACCGGGCATCCGAGTTCGACGTTCGAGCGCGGGCAGTGCGCGACGCTCGCGCCGGACGCCGCGATCCGCTCCACCTCTTCCATGCTGACGTCGCACACATGAACCAACTGCACGTTCCCGTGTAGACACCCAAGCGTATCGAGGTACTCGATCGGCGAGGTCCCGGTCGGCTCGAAGGAAAGCCCCAACTCCTGATACAACTCCGCGATCGGCCCCTCGCCGCGCTCGATGAACTCGCGCTCGACAGGATGTTCGGCGGCGTGAATCGAGATGAACTCGCCGGAAGCGCCGAGCAGGCGGAGCGTCTCCGGGTCCACGGTGTAGGGCGCGTGAGGAGAGAGCGTGACCGGCAGACCGCTCGCATCAGCGTTGACCTTGGCGTTCAGTCGGCACGCCTCAAGCCGCTGCGCGATAGTGGCGTGAGAGAAGGCAAGCGTAATGACCTCCTGAAAGATGCGCCCCCCCAGGCCGGCGGTCGCCATCGCCGCGCCGCTGACAGGCCAATCGCTGATCTCGCCGAGGACCGCGACGCCGGTTGCAGCGTTCTGCCTCGCCGCCTCCAGGGCGCCAGCAGCCACCTCCTCCATCGTTCGCGTGGGCTTGACCTTCGTGATTTCGCGTATCCAAGGCCAGTACTCCCCGCTCTCGAGCTTGCCCTTGAGGTCGAAGTACTCCAAGTGCGAATGAGCGTTCACGAACGCGGGCGAGAGAAGAAGCCCTACCTCGTCGCGCTCGGCGCGCGACCACGGACGCACTTCGGCGATCGTCCCACCCTCGATGCACACCTCGAAACCCGGACGGATCGTGCAGTCCGGCATCACCACCGCGTCCGGGCGGAGGATCACAGTTCCTGATCCCAGGCTTCGTCGTACTGTGCGCGACTGATGTTCTTGACGTGCATATCTGCGAAGAGCACGTTGTACCTGTATTGGCGGAGCTTCTCGCGAATCTCGCGCAGCCCGTCGCGTCGGCGCAGGATGTCCACCCCCGTGTGCCACGCGCCTGAACCATCGAAGTACACGTTGACTGACGCCGGGTCTCTGAGCGACGTTCCCATCAGGCTGCGCAGGGTCAACTCCGTCCTGTAGTAGTAGCTTGAGCCGTACGTCTCATAACTGGACGGGCTTGCCGGCAACAGTTCGAACGAGGTGTCGTCCACGTCCTGCCCCTTGTCGGATGGACACTTCCAGACGGCGAGGGAGGGAAGATATGGCGTCATCAACTCGTGCATGAGCGGCAGCGTTACGAGGCGCGCGCGAAACTCGGGGAAGCCGTCCCAAATCTGAGGCGTGAACTTGTCCGCAGGGTCCACTCCGAGCGGCCAGCGGTCGTCGTAGTCGAGCATGTACATTTGAAAAGCGCCGCTGATCTGTCTAAGGTTGTTGATGCACGCGCTCTTCTGAGACGCCCGCTTCGCCTTCCCATAAATCGGATAGATGATCGCGGCGAGAATCGCAACGATGACGATAACCACCAGAACCTCGACCAGGCTGATGCCGCGACTATTCATCCTATCCAATAGATACCCTGTTCCGCGGCGTTTCGTTCGCCTACTTGCGGGGTTGGAGCCCCTGGAGGCGGTTCCCGTCCGGGTCTCGGAAGGCGAGGGTCGCCCCGGATGGCGTCTCGTGGTACTCCGAATCGCACTCCACCCCCGCCTCCATGAGCCTCGTTCGGAGGAGGTCCAAGTCGTCTGTCTCCAGGCAAATCGTCCACCCGCCACGCTGGGCGTCCTCGCCGCCGTCGTGGAGCGCCAGGCGCACGTCGCCGGCGCGGAGTTCCGACCAGAACTGGTTCTCGCTGACGACCTCGATGCCCAGCACGTCGCGATAGAACGCCAACGCTCGCTCCATGTCCGACACCGGGCACCATGCCACCGACCAGCGCATCGCCATGGAGGAAGGATACCCATCATAATCGCCGCCGATGGAGAAGGCGGACGTACTCGTCGCAGGCGCAGGCGTAATAGGCTGGAGCGTGGCTGCGCACTTGCTGCGCGTCTCTCCGGGCTTGTCAGTTGTCGTCGCCGATAAGGCGACGGTGAGCGGCTCAGGGGCGACGGGCCGCGCCGCCGGCGGAGTGCGCGCGCAGTTCGGCACGCCGATCAACATCGCCTTCTCGCTCTTCTCGATTCGCGAGTTTGAGCGCTTCGCGGAGGTGGTCGCCTTCAGACAGCATGGCTACCTCTTCGTTACCGCCACGGAAGCGGGGCTGTGCGCGATGGATACGCTGACGCCGATGCAGCAGTCGCTTGGCGTGCCGGTGCGGAGGCTGACTCCCGCGGAGGTGCGCGACCTCGCGCCGATGCTCAACACCGCCGACATTGTCGGCGCGACCTTTTCGGCGACGGACGGCTACCTCGACCCACATCTGGTCTGCTCGATCTACGAGCGGGAAGCGAGGGCAGCAGGTGCGCGCTTCCTGCCGAACGCGGAGGTGCTCGCGTTCGACGGCGAGACTGTCTCGACCACCGCAGGCGATGTCGCCTGCCGCGCCGCCGTGCTGGCGACCGGGCATTGGTCGGGCGAGTTGGCGCTGCGCCTCGGTGTCGAAGTGCCCGTCCACCCAGAGCGCCACCAACTCGCGCTAACGGCCAAGGTGGAAGGCTTGCCGGCCCGCCTGCCGATGGTCGTTGACATGGACACAACGTTTCACTTCCGCCCCGAGGGGCGCGGTTTGCTGGTGGGGTACACCGACCACCTGCCGCAACCCGCAGTGACCTTCGATCAGCCTCCGCCGTTCGACGCGAGGTTCCTTGAGGAGTTGGCGGACATCGCTCTTCATCGCCTGCCGCTGCTCGCCGAGGTCGGATTCGACACGCGGCGGAGTTGGGCAGGTTGGTATGCGGAGACGCCCGACAAGCACGCAATCGTCGGCAAGCTGGGCCATTGGATTGTTGCGACAGGTTTCGGTGGGCACGGAGTCATGCACTCAGCGGCGGCGGGTCAAGCGGTGGCCGAGTTGGTTCTTCGCGGTGAGTGCGAAACGTTCGATCTTCGTCCGTTGCGCCCCAGCCGCTTCGCCGAAGGGGATCTAACCGTGGAGTCGGTCGTCATCTGAGAACTGTCTCCGGCCCGTCTGGGTAGGCTATATAGATATGCGAGTGGTTGCAATCGCCGGATCTTTGAGGCAGGGTTCAGTTCACAAGCGGTTGGTGCACGCAGCCCAGGCTCACGCCCCCGAGGGAATGCAGATCGAGCACTTCGACCTTGCTCCGATTCCGCTCTACAACATGGACATTGAGGACGACCCTCCGCCGGCAGTTACGGAACTGAAGAATCGGATTCGCGAGTCGGACGGCCTGCTCATCGCGGTGCCCGAGCACAACTACTCCTACTCCGGCGTGTTGAAGAATGCCATTGACTGGATCTCACGGCCTGTATCCGAGCAGCCCATTTGCGGCAAGCCGGTGGCGCTGATGAGCGCCGCGCCAGGACTCCTCGGCGGCGCTCGCGCGCAATACCACCTCCGCCAGGTGCTGTTCTATTTGGAGGCGAAGCAGTTGCGCGCCGAGTACTTCCTGCCCCAGTATCGAGAGAAGATTGACGACGAAGGCAATCTTCTTGATGCGGCGGACGTGGAGAGGATGAAGAAGTTCCTTGCAGCGTTTGCCGAGTTCATCGGCGCTTAGGTTTGCGCGCCGGGAGTTGGCTGACTGCAGGCGTCACTCTTTCCTGCGAGCAGAATCGCTGACGGAACGGCCGCAGCGTCAAACCCTGGTCTCAGCACGCTCGGCACTCGCGCTCGGCTCCTGCCAAACACCGTCTGCCTTGAGTAGCGCGATGAGTTCTTCGACACCTCGCTCTTGCGGGATGTTGCTTTTCACGCACTCGCGTCCGCGATAGAGTGCGATCTTGCCACCCGCTTGGCCGACGTAGCCGTAGTCGGCGTCCGCCATCTCGCCCGGCCCGTTGACGATGCATCCCATCACGGCGATATCGAGCCCGGTGAGGTGGCCGGTGGCAGCTTTGACTTTCTGGAATACGGTCGGTAGGTCGAACTTCGTTCTGCCGCATGACGGGCAGGCGATGAACTCGGTCTGCGTCCGGCGCACGCCGGTCGCCTGAAGAATGTCGTAGCAGACCGGAATCTCATTGAGTGGGTCCTCAGCGAGCGACACGCGAATCGTGTCGCCGATCCCTTCGTTCAGCAGCGTCGCGATGCCCGCGGCGCTTTTCACGCGGGCGTATTGGCCGTCCCCCGCCTCGGTTACGCCCAGGTGCAGCGGATAGTCGCTCTGCTGCGCGAACAGCCGGTTGGCGGCGAGCATGATCGGCACCCGTGAAGCCTTAAGCGACACGACAATGCGATCGAAGTCGAGCTTCTCGCAGATGCGGATGTATTCGAGCGCACTCTCCACCATGCCCTCGGGTGTGTCGCCGAAGGTAACGAGCATGCGATTCGACAGCGAGCCGTGGTTCACGCCGATGCGCATCGCCGTTCCATGTTGTTTGCACGCCTCGATGACTGGAATGAGCGACTCTTCGATCGCTTCCAACTCTTCGCGAATCTCCGCCTCGGTGTATTCAACCCTCGAGGCGTCGCGCTTTCGGAAAACGAACAGCCCGGGGTTGATGCGGACCTTGTCAACGTGTTTCGCCGCCTCGACCGCGATGTTCGTTCCCTGGTGGTGCACGTCGGCGACAAGGGGAATGCCGGGAGTCTTGGCGCGTATCTCCTCAAGGCATTGAGCCTCGCGAAGGTTCGGCGTCGTTACGCGGATGATCTCCGCGCCCGCGCGGTGAAGCGCGTGGATCTGCTCAACTACTGCAGGGATGTTGTGCGTCTCCTCGGTGGTCATGCTTTGCACCGAAATCGGTGCGCCGCCGCCAATGACGACATTGCCCACGCGCACCGGGCGCGTTTTTCGACGGAGAAGGAACGCTTCCATCCGCCGTTATTATACTTCGGCGGTCGGCGGTGTCGGCGTCCCGCGCGCGACGGCGCGGGACGCCGTGAACATCGGCGGGTTAGTGCCCTTGCCCGTCGTCAGGGCTGTGGCCTTCTCCGGCTGCCGCTGCCTCGCCTTGCGTCTTCAGATAGCTTGCGACTGTGGCGGAGTCAAGTTGAAGGGCCTTCAGGGTCACTGAGTCGCCCGTCGCCTTGATGGTCACAGCCGTCGGGCCTTTGACGAGCATCACGATGTGCTCGTTCTCACCTTGCTTCCAGCTGGCGAATGCGCCGAGGTCGTTCGCCACGTCGTGCTCGGGCTTTCCGAAGTCGGAGCGAGCGGTGTCAAACCAGCCCATCTCGGAGGCCATCTTGGCGTGGAACAGCGCGACGATCTTGTCGCCCCGCACAGCGGCGCTTGCCACCTCCGCATCCGTTTGCCAACCGAGGAACGCCACGCCCTCGACGGGCGGGTTCTGCGGGTCGGTCGCGCCTTCGGGCCGCGGGAAGGCGGCTTCGAACTTCTCTGGCGCGTCGCCAAGCGAGACGGAGCCGCCGGGGCCGGTGAGCGTGCCGATGGTCTCGGTGGCTTCGCCGCCGGTTTCAGCGCCGGTGCCGGCGTCGGGCTTCTTGGCGCCTTCGCCGTCGGCAGCGGGGGTCGAGGAGCCGCAGCCTGCAACCAGCAGCGCGACGGCGAGGAGGGAAAGGGGGATGTTCAATCGTGTCATTCGTTCTCCTGTCGGCCGCACCGCAGCGCGCCCGAAAACGGGAAGTTTACCCCAAGCAAGACCGCCCAAACTCACCCCTGGACCCGGACGCAAGGGGCGGGAATGCTGGCAACCAAGGTCGGTGGTCCTTGCTGGGCGGAAAGCCGTCAAGCGCCCGCGCGGAGCCCGGCTGGGTGAAGCCTGGAACCTACTCCGCCGCCGGACGCAGTCCCTCGAGGATGAGTTGCGGATACTCGTTGCCGTTGTAACGATTGATCGCGGCGCGGAACAGGAGGTCAACTGTGCCGCCCGGTCGCACACCTTCGAACAGTTGCGCCGAGCGGAAGCCGATGCCATAGACCGGCTTCGGCGCCTCGAGGCGGAAGCGCACGTGCTCGGGGTTCGACGTGGGTTGCACCTCCAACAAGCGAACTCGGGGCATGAAGAACAGCGGCTTGGGGTTCGCCTCGCCGAGCGGCTCCAAGCGCTCCAACTCGATGAAGGAGCGATGCACAACTTCAGCGGGTGTTACCGCTGCGATGGCGCGGCGCGTTGGGATGAGGTCTTCCGGTCGCAGAACCTCCCCAGCGTGCCGCACGAGGGCGGACCGCACCTCCTCGAGTGCGTCGCTTGTTACGCTGAAGCCCGCAGCCCGGGCATGACCGCCGCAAGAGCGAAACAGTTCGCGGTGCAGCATCAGCGCGTAGTGCAGGTTGAAGCTCTCGGGTGAGCGCGCCGAGCCGTGCGCGAGACCGGTCTCCGGGTCCACGGCGGCGAGTAGAGCTGGGCGGTTGTACTTCTCACAGATTCTGCTTGCCACGATGCCGACCACTCCGCGGTGCCACTCCTCGGCGAACACCATGATGAGCGGCTCGTCGGCGAGGTTGAGTTCCTGAATCGCCTCCTCAGCTTGCTCCAGGATGCGCATCTCCTCGGAGCGTCGCTCTTCGTTCAGTTCGTCGAGGCGTTGCGCCAGCGTCCGCGCTTCCTCCGGATCCTCGGTGAGCATCAGCTGTAGCGCGATGGCGGCGTCGTCCACGCGACCGGCGGCGTTGAGGCGCGGGCCGAGACGCCATCCAACATCGTAGGACGTCACCTTCGCGCCCGGCTCGATCTGCGCGGCGCGCATCAGCGCTTCGAGACCGACCTTCCTCGTGCGGCTGAGCACCTTCAAGCCGAAGTGGGCGATGACGCGGTTCTCTCCGTGCAAGGGGACAACATCCGCGATGGTGCCCACGCATGCGAGATCGAGAAAGGCGCGCTGGAACTGCTGCGCAGTCGCTCCGCACTCTTCAGAGACTCGCTGGGCGACCTTGAACGCAACGCCCGCCCCGCTGAGGTGAGGAAATGGGTACTTGTTCTCGGGTAGGTGAGGATTGACTATGGCATCCGCAGCCGGTATTTCACTGCCGAACTCGTGGTGGTCGGTGATCACCACGCGCATACCGAACTGCTTCGCGCGCTTTACCGCCTCTATCGCCGAGGAACCGCAGTCGCACGTCAGCAGCACCTTTGCTCCTTGCTGCATCGCTTCGAAGACCGCGTCCTCGTGCACGCCGAACCCGTGCTTGATGCGGTGCGGAACGTGGGGCAGAACGTCGAATCCCAGCCTTCGCAGGGTGCGCGCCCAGATGGCTGTGCTCGTCACTCCGTCTACGTCGTAGTCGCCGTGCACGAACACCCGCTGGTTCTTCTCGCGGGCGCCCATGAGGATACGCACCGCCTCTTCACAGTTTGGAAGCAGCCGCGGGTCGTGCATCGAGTCGAGGCTAGGGTTGAGGAACTCGCTTGCGCCCTTGGGGTCGGTGATGCCCCGGTCAACGAGTGCAGCAGCAAGCAGCCTCTGGATGCCCAGCTCGCTCTGCAGGGTCTCTTCCGCCGGATGCGGCTCGCGCACCACCCATCGCTCGGTTGCCACTCGTTGCATCATAACCGTTCTTTTATCGCTTCAGCCCCACCATCTTAGCCAAGCGGCGGACGTCCTCCTTCGATAGGACGCGCGACTGCCCCGGTTTGAGGCTGCCAAGCCGAATCGGCCCGATAGACAGGCGCTTCAGGTCGAGCACCGGTGCGCCGACCGCCTTCAGCATGCGCTTGACCTGGTGCTTTCGCCCCTCGCGCACGGTGACGCGTACGGTCGAGCGGTTGCGCTCTGCGTCGCGGCTGATGACCTCCACCTCGGCCGGCTTGGCTCGGAAGCCCGGTTCTACTCCCTCTGGCGGAACGTAAATGCCCTTCCGCAGGCGCTCGATCGCCGAGTCTTGCGCCGCTCCGCGAACCACGCATACGTACGTTCGCGGTACTTCGAACCGCGGATGTGTGAGGCGTTGGATCAGTTCGCCGTCTGTTGAGAAGAGCATCAGACCTTCGGCGGATTTGTCGAGCCTGCCCGCGGGTTTCAGCACCACATCCATCTCGGGAAGCAGGGCAGCAACGCACGGCCGACCGCGCTCGTCCCGCATCGTCGCGAGAACGCCCTTCGGCTTGTAAAGCACGACCGCAACGCTTCTTTGCGCGGCGACGCGGCGGCCGTCAACTCGAACGACGTTGACCTCCGGGTCTATCACAACGCCTAACTTGCGAACCGCCTTCCCGTCAACGGTTACACGGCCCTGAACGATCATCTCCTCGCACTTGCGGCGGCTGGCGACGCCCGCCGCAGCCATGAACTTGTGTAGCCGCTCACCCATTTCGCGCTCGCGCCAGAAGAACGACGCCTGCGCCGACGAGGGTCATCCCAAGCGTCGCCCACAGCCACTGGAACGGTACCTGACGCGGTTCGGCGGCACGGACAGCCTCAGCGGCGACCAGGGGGACGCTCAACTTGTCGCCTCCGGAGAGCGTTATGCGTAACTCCCCGACCTGTTGACCCGCGCGGACCGGCGCCGAGAGGTTGGCGAGGTCGACCTGCGTGTCAATCACACCATCGCCCATCGCGAGCGCCGTGCGAACGTCGTGCGCAGCCACCGCCGAGACGGCTTCGCGCTCTCCACCAGCGACGATCGCGGACGCGATGGCTTCACGCTCGGAGACAATCGTCGTGAGCTGATGCTCCGCGAACGCCCAGTCGAGCAGCGAGCGCGTGTCGGCGAGCCAGTCTGCGCTATTCAGCACAACCACGATCGCCGTCCATCCGTCGCGAGACCGCGCGCCGACGAAGCAGTGTCCCGCCGGGTTCGTGTATCCCGTCTTCACACCGACGGCATCGGGGTCAACAGAGAGCAGGCGGTTCTTATTGATGAGCAGCGTGTCTTCAAGGTTTGTTGATCGCCAGATGCTCGTGCGGGTCGTCTTCGCTGCCTCGCGGAAGCGCTCGTTGCGCAGCGCCTCGCGAGTGATCAGCGCGAGGTCTCGAGCCGTCGTGTAGTGCAGCGGGTCGTGCAGGCCATGTGGATTGGTGAAGTTGGAGCCGCTACACCCAATCTGCTTTGCCCGCTCGTTCATCAGGTCAGCAAACGCCTCTTGGCTGCCGGCGATGTGAACAGCCACGGCGTACGCTGCATCGTTCGCGCTGCGCAGGAGGAGCGCATGAAGAAGATCTTCGGCGCGGACGCGCTCCGCAGGCTCGAGGTACAGCGAAGACCCTCCGACCTGCTGCACGTCCAGCGGCGCGCGGATTTCAGTCAGCGGCTCGCAATGCTCCGCCAGCAGCAACGCGGTGAGAATCTTAGTGGTCGAGGCGGGGAACCTGCGCGCGTCCGCCGAGCGGGCGAACAGCACCCTGCCCGACTCGGCATCAAGCACGACCGCTGCGCTCGCGGTGATGAGCGGCTCGGCGCCCAGACCGCCCGCCGCGCAAGCGAGGGCGATCGCAGCGAGGGGCCTCAGGCGCCAACCTCCTCCAATGTGGGTTCCTCCCCCTCGTCCAGCGGCGGCAGTTCGCTGATGTGGTTCAGATGAAACTGGTGCAGGAACTCTTGCGTCGTGCCCCACAGGATCGGCCTACCCGGCGTCTGCTTTCGACCGACCTCCTCGATCAGTCCGCGCTCAGCCAGCGTGCGGAGGGAGTGGTCGCTCTGGACGCCGCGAATCTCTTCGATCTCCTGCGTCGTAACCGGCTGGCGGTAGGCGACAATCGCCAGCACCTCGAGCGCAGAGCGGGTCAGTCGCCGGCGCTGCGGCTTCAAGTAGAGGCCGACCGCCTCGGCCATCTCGGGTCGTGTGCAAAGTTGATAGCCCCCGGCGATGCGGACCAACTGGATGCCCGAACCCTGGTTCAGCCGCGCGCCTAACTCCTCGAGCGCGCCCTCGATGTCCGCGGGTTTCACCTCGAAAGTCTTCGCCAACTCATCCACGCTCAGCGGCGCCTCGGCGACGAACAGAATCGCCTCGACCGCCTTCGAGAGTTCAGCCTCCAGACGCATTACTTCCAAAGAAGACAAGTTCATCATGTTCGATCATGGCTCGAAGCCGCCCAAGGCGGATGAGCTCGAGCACCGAAAGAAAGACGAGCACGGCATCCAGAATGGTGTACGAAGGCGGAAGCAGGTTCTCGAAGCGCGCCCCGTCGGGATGCTCGCGAATGTAACCCAGCGTCTCTTCCATCACAACGTTCAGCGGCTTCGTTGGGCGAGGGACAGGAGGCGGCTCCACCGGCTCCGCCCGCTCCAGAACCCGGTTCAGCGCCTTCGCCAGATGCTGCGTCGTCAGGTTGCTCAGGTCAATCGGCAACTCGTACTCCTGCGGCTCCTCGGGCGAGCGGAAGAACAGCGAGCGGCGCTCGAAGTACCGGCGATATAGCTCGTCAATCACCTCGGCAAACTCGTGAGCGGTCGGCTCGGGAAGCTCGGGGATATCCTCCGGTGGCGGCGGGTCGGCGATCGGGATCAGCGACCAAGCCTTTCGCTCGACGAGGTAGGCGAGGGCGAGCAGCGCGGCGCCGGCTGCATCGAGGTCGGGGCTGCCGGAGTCGCGCAAGTACCCGATGTACGCGCGGCAGACGGGCGCGAGCGGCACCTTCGTGAGGTCCACGCGCCCCTCCCGCGCGAGGTGGAACAGCGTCGCGAGCGAGCCGGAGAACTCTGCGCTCTCCACTCGGATGGGAGGCGGGACGGCGACTCCACCTCGCGTCAGGCTCTCTCTCGGTTCGCTCTCCATGGCATCAGTCCGCCCGCGAGTCGCCGGGCTGCTGCCGCCGAGTGTACTCGACCCGGGGCGGGGCACGCCGTTGCACAAGCGATAGGCGCCCGCTCGTGCGCCTTCAGGGCACGATGTGGAGTAGGCTCTCGCCTCCAGGTAGCGCCGCGGCGTCCCGGGGAAGGGGCGAGAAGGGAAGGGGTCTGCCAAACAGTTGTTACCCTCTCTGCAGTCGGGGTGGAGGGGTCCCGCCGATGCCCCCGTCTCGAGGGGCGCCAGATTGAGGGGAGAGAAAACCTTGAAAAAACCCTCGACAAACGCGGGAGAGGCGGGTATCCTTTCTATGAAACCGCCTCGCAGGCATGGCAGATTGGGCACTATCGCGGCGAGGAGGAAGGAACTGC
>JBBIIO010000005.1:0-78697 GCA_037446435.1 Armatimonadota bacterium | reverse complement strand
GTTTGCGTGGTGTAGAGCTCGAGGTCGTACATCGGCTCTCGTTCAGGGAGGCGCTCGATGAGCAGATCCACGAGTTTCGCAACGTTCTCTCCCGATAGGGCGTTCGTGTAGAGCAGTTCGCTCGGCGCGGTCAACGCTTCGAAGGCCTCGTAGTGCTCGCGCACATGTTCGGGCCGCAAGCGGTCCATCTTGTTCAACGCGACGACCCTCGGAGCTCTTGCGTGGAGGCTGATCAACTGCGCGATGCGCTTGTCCTCCTCGTTCGGCATTCGGCTCACGTCCACAACGAACAGCACGACATCTGCGTCGTGGAGAGTTGCGACCGCTCGCTCGACCATGATGCTTCCGAGCTTCGTCTTGGGCTTATGGATGCCGGGGGTGTCGCAAAACACGATCTGCGCCCCGGGCCGGTTCGCAATGCCGACGATGGCGTTCCGAGTAGTTTGCGGTCGCGGCGAAACGATGCCCACCTTCTCACCGACCACGTGGTTCATCAGCGTCGTCTTGCCCACGTTCGGCTTGCCGACGACGGCGACGGTGCCGCACTTCATGGGTTCTTCTTACGGAAGACGAAGCCGACTTCCTCTTTGTCCTCTTTTGGTGCGACGCTTCTCTTTACTGCCTTGCGGGGGCGGCGTCGAGCCTCTCGTTGCACCCGCACTTCGCGCTCGTCCTTGTCTGGAGTGTCCTCTTCCTCTTCCGCCTCACCCACGCCGAAGTACACGCCGACGGACTCGTCATGCGGGAGGGTTACGATGGGGACATCGAGGTCGTGATCCACGAGCGTTACCGTGTCGCTTTCAGCCTCCTCGCCGGGGCTGATCTGGCGCAACTCCTCAACATCGGCGCTGAGCAGAGCCTTCACATCACCCTCTTCTCCCGCCAGGAGGACTTGCGTTGCCCCGTCAGTCGCCTCACTGCGGACGTGAGTCTGATCAATGGCAACCGTCTTGCTTTCAACGATGTCGAAAGCGTTCCACCGATTCGGCAGCGTCGCGATGCGGTGGCCCGCGCCCTTGTAGTGAATCGCAAGGAACGGCGGGCGGCAATGCACGACGTCGCCGTGGTGGTTCCACACCTGAACGCCCGCCATCTCGCAGAGGCCGAGGATGATGCGCTCGGAAATGATCGGCTCGCCCAGGAAAACCGTCCGCCACCGCCCCTCCTCGCCGGGCACCTCGCGCACCACGAAGCTCGGCAAGCCCGTCTGGTTGTACTCGCCCAGGACGGTTGTTCCGTCTTCGGGTATGGCGAAGTAACTCGGTTCAAGTTGCTCGACGGTGCTTAGCGCCCGTTCCTCGAGGAGGTGCGTCAGTGGGTGCTCTCGGTTGAGAATGGTTGTTCCGGCGCGACTGCTGAACGGTTGGGGTCGAATTGCGATTCCGGTAACTTCCCTCACCCGCTCGAGGGCGGGGCGCCCCCACTCGAACTGCCCGGCGCTGTAAACCCAGAAGAGCGTCTTCTTGTCCCGCTGAAGCCGCTTGCGAATCGCGCTTCGAACTTCGGGGCGGATGTCCCACGCATTCAAGAAGACGTAGAGCCTCGCCTCGGGGAAGCGTGTTCTGTGCGCGAGGTCGGTGAGCAAGTAGAACCCCGCGCTCACTCCTGCTCGAAGCACCGCCTCGCGCGAGCCTTGGATGAGCAGTTTGAACGCTTTCGGGTCGCTTAGGTACGCCAAGCTGCGCTCGTCGATCAGCACCGCTACGTCCGGGTCGTTCACCGGCGCGCCCATCGCCATCGTCATCGCCTCGAGCACGCGCGCCCCGCGCTCCCAGATCGCCTTGGTGTTGAGCCAGCCGTTGCCCCAGAGGTCCATCCATTGGATGCCGGAGCCGTGCGCCAGCGCGCAGCCCAGGCTCCTCCAGTGGGCGGCTGCAAGTTCCTGCGGCGTTTGCATCACCGGGTTGAAGTCGTCGGGTTCCTTCACGCCGCTGATGGGGGTCTTGAAGTCCTCCTCGCTGATGTACAGTTTGCCGTTCAGCGGCATGCTGTCGATGGGGCCCGGAAACGCGGATGCGCCGCCCATTCCTCGGTCGCGATAGGACGGAGGGCCGCCGATGATGTTGACGTCAGGCGTGCGAAGCAGTTTGCCCAGACTGAGGTGCGCGCTCGCGGGGTGCGCCCACTCGAACGTGTAGCCGTAACTGACGCCGACGAGGAACCAGCCACTCGATGCGACCTTCACCTCGCGCGCCAACTTCCCGATACGATCCACCGTGGCATCGCTCAAGAAGAGGTGATAGTCCACCCACCGCCGCTCCTTCCTGCGTGCTCGAAGGAAACCCTCGCCCTCGAAAGATTGCTCATAGAAGTCCGGAACGGTGATGCTCTCGAACTGCGCCGCGCCGTCGAACCACGCGGACTGGAGCAGGACGCGGTCGCCGTTGTATCGGGCACGCACCCAATCCCGGAACGCGCGCTCGGCTGCGCGGCTGGTGTCGTATCCCCACCCGTCCGCCATGAACCACTCGCCGCGGTCGAGGTGCAGCCCCAGAACGCGATGTCCTTCGTCGTGCTGGTGGAGGGCGCGGGTAAACCCGCGAAGGAAAGCGGCACAGTCTCCCCAGAACTCTTCGTCGCAGGCGCTCGGCTCGGCCAGAGAGCCGTCTGCGTAGCGGAATACCGCGTTCGGGTACTTCTTCTCCCAGCCGGGCGGCGGGGCAAACACGAGTCGGAACATCACCCGCGCTTCGGGGTCCACTTCTGAGATGCGTTTCAAGAGGAACACCGCCGCGTCGAGCGCGGTTTGGGCGCCCTCTTCGTCCACGCGAAACTCGACCATCATACTGTGAAGGTGAACGCCGGCCTTGGCCGCCTTCTCCACCTGCGCGAGCGTCAACTTCAGCGCGTCATCGCTGTGCGGGTTACCGAAGAAGAAGAACGGCGGGACTGCGCGCTCGTCCACAACGAGCAGCGGCCGGCCCTTGCGCACGATGACTCTCGGCGCGCCCGGTGGCATGGGGACGGCGGGTTCGAGAGTTGGGGCAGCAGCGACCGGCTGCCTCGGTTCCTTGCGCGTGGAGCGTCGAGGCGTTCGGGTTGTCTTTTGGGCAGAAGTGCCATTCGTTCGCGCTCTCTTCGCCGGTGGCTTGCGCGTGGGCCGCTTCGAAGGTGGCTTCGATGGTTTCTTTGACGCCTCGGGTTCCTTGTTCTCTTCCTCTCCACCCTTGCGCGCGGGTCGGAACTGGAACCCGGGAGCGTCGCCGTCGTTTTTTGAAGAGCCGTGTTCGCTCTTATCTCGTCTTGCCATGAGAAGGTGTCGTCCGACGGAGTGATTCGGGAAACTTCCGCCGGTCGCGTCGAGTGTACCCCATCCTCAGAAACCTCCCGTGCCCAGGTCGAGCGGCTGTCCACCCCTGCCGATACCGAACGGGCTAGCGAACGGAAGCGCCTTCAGGCGGATGAGGAACACAACCTCCGTTCCGGGGCGGAAGCCCGTCCTGGTGTCGAGCACCTGCAAGACCGCCTCGGCGCAATGGAGGTCGTAAATGAAGGAGAAATGGGCGGCGTCGAACTGGTTGAGGAACCCGTTGTACCGAAGCAGGGTCGCCACGCGAAGCCTCCCGATGGTCAAGCCGTCGAAGAAGAGGTTCACCGAGCCCCAGCGATTCCGGATGCCGTCGTACCTCCCTGAGACGCCGAATCGGAAGTCGCCCCACTGTCCGGCCGCGTCCATCCGCAGGCTGCCCCACTCGTTCCGGTCGGGCAAGTAGTTCGCCAGTGCGCGAAAGCGAAACGCGGGCGACGGCTCGAACTCGAGGCGCACGGCGGGCGATTGCCATGTGGTCTGCCCCTGCTTGTCGCGGTTGAAGTCGAGTCCAACTTGGCCGCCCAGGCGCAGCCCACGAAGCACTTCGGTCATGCTGTCGAGACTGGCGACATGGAAGCTGCCCGCGCGGTCGAACGAGAGGGGAGTGAAACCGTGTTGCCGCCTGTAGTTGTAGCGTAGCGTCGTGGCTGCCCGCTCGCTCATGCGATAACCGAGTGTCCCGCTTAGCGAGGGCACGTACTGCGCGGTGTCGTCCGAGTAGAACCCTTGCAGGAAGCCCGCTTCATATTGGTAGACGAAGCCCCTTTGCGCCTGCCTACCACCTCGCGAGCGAATATCGAACAGGTAGCGCCCGACGTCGCGCTGCGCGAAGTTGTCGCGGTAGTTGCCCGCGGAAAGCGCGACGGTGAAGTCGGGCACCGGACTCCGCTCGCCGATCAGTCGGCGACGATCGCTGCGAAGGGTGATGACCGGTAGTTGCTCGATTCCAGCAACGAAGTTCTGGTTCTCGCCGATCGGGATGTTGCGATTGAACGCCAACTCCGCGGAAGCAACAGCCATGTCATAGGTCGCGGTCAGGCGCGCGTCAAGGACCTGGCGCTCCACGGTGAAGGTGCCGCTGCTCGACCGCGTATCGGTGAGGGTCAGGGTCGCGTTCGTGCCGAACGCCGAGGACCACCGCCTCTGATCGGAGAGCGACAGGTTGTTGTTCACCGAGCGTGAGAAGTTGCTGCCGTTCTCCGTTCTGGAGAAGGAGAGCCGTGTGGTGGCGCCGGGCTGATTGAGCAGAGAGAGCTGCGCGGTGGTGCGGTGAGTCTCGGTGCTCACGCCCGTGAGAAAACTGAAGCGTGAGGACTCGTGTCGTGCATCGAAAAGTAGCGAGCCCAGCCGCTGCTGGTGCTGAGCCGAGCCCGTGAAGGAGATTCTCCCTGCGTTGCGGTCGAAGTCGGAGTACGCCTGGAGGAAACCCTTCGATGAGGCGCTCGCATAGTCGAACAGCATGCCGCCGCCGACGCCCCGCTTCGACATCAGGTCGAGGCGCAGCACGCCCGAGTCCTCGCCGACCGGAAAGCCGTATCGGAACTTCGCGTACACCCCCTCGGTCTCGTTCTGCCCAATGTCCGGCACTATGCCGCCCGTCCGGCGCTGCAGCGGTATTTCGAAGCGTGGAACGGAGAGCAGGGTTCTATTCAGCACCCGAACCTTTACGTCTTCGAACACGACCTTACGATCCGGGACGACACGCACGACCTTCGCGTCGAACGAGTAGTGCTTGTGCAGGTACTCGCAGCCGGTAACCGAGCTGCCGCGCGCGACGACGAGGTCCTCGCTGCCCTCGACCTCTGCGGCGTCGAGGTACAAGTCGGTGAGCACACGCCCCTCGAAGAGCGCTTTGCGCAAGTCCACATCCCCCGCTTCGACTCGGAACGTGCGCGCGCGGAAGTTGACGATGACGGTGTGCCCCCGAACGACCTCGGTTTGGCCGAGCACGTTGACATTCCCGCGCAGGGCGAACACTTCGTCGTCGAGGTTTCCTATCGCCTCGTCCGCGGTAACGCGATAGCCGCGATATTCAAAGGTAACGCTTGCGGCGGTAACCTCCCTGCCGTCGGCGGAGCGGTCGAACGTCCGGGCGGAGAGCACGCGCAATTCGAATGTCTCCTGCTCCTGGCTGTAGGGTGGCGGGAGGCGCTGGTCGCGGTTCGGATTCGGGTCGAAGCGACGCGGTTCGAGGGGCGTCTGTCCCTGCGCGCCCAGGGTAGCCCCGAGCAGCGCCACCCAAACAATAAGAGAGCGGCGACCTGCCTTGGAGGGAGGGCGAGCGTTCCCGCAAGCCGTCCTCATTCCGATCTCCACAGCGCCACCAACGCCGCGACCACGAACAGCACATTGGGGAACCACACGCCGACGATCGGCGGCAGCAGCCCCTTGCGCGCGAGAATCTGCGCCGAAATCACCCAGATGTTGTAGTACAGAAAGACCGTGATGATGCTGAAGAGCACGCCCATGAACGCCCCGCCGCGCGCGAACCAAAGCGCGAACACCGGGGCGAAGAACGCAAACACGAAGCAAGCGGTGGGCACCGCAAAGCGACTGTGGTAGTCAACCTCTAGATCCTGCGTCGCTGCGCCGATCTGGCGAAGTCGCTCGATGCTCGCGCGTAACTCGGATATGGTTTGCTCCTCGGGCAGCGGATTGCCGAAGAAGTCCTCGCGCGAGAGCCTGAGATTGATGACGTACGCGTCCTGCACCTCGAATTCGATGAGGCGCATGCCGGAAAACATCCAAATGGAGGGGCGGTAGAGCGTGAGCAAACCGTCTTCGTAAGATGCGCTCGCCGCCTGCAGCACCCAGTCCTCGTCTCGCTTGGGCTTATGCAGCACGAGCACGTTGTCCATAACGACCGACCCGCGCGGCCCTTCCCGAAGCGTGCCGACGTTCACGGTGTACTGCCCGTCGCCGATGCGGAAACTGGTGTTCGTCCGCGCCCCAAGCGCTTCCGGGCTGGCGAAGATTCGGCGAAGGCGCTCGAACGCTTCGCGCTCGGCGTGAGGGGTAACCCTCTCGGCGAGAACGAAACTGAACACCGCAACAAACGCCCCCGCGAGGAACACCGGCGCGAGCACGCGACGAATCGAGACGCCGCTTGCGCGTATCGCCGCCAGTTCGCTCTCGCGCACGAGGCGCGAAATCGCCAGCGCGGCGGCAATCGTCATTCCCACAGGCAGCGTAAGGTTCAAAGTGGCGGGAATCTTGAACAGCAGGTACTGCCACACCGCCGCCATCGGCACCTCCTTCGCGAACATCTGACCCGCATAAGCGATGAGCGTGTTCGCAAGGAACATCATGACCACCGACACCGTGCCGATCAGGAAAGGCGCGAACAACTCGCGAAGCAAGTAGCGATCAAGCAAGCGCATCTTTGCGACCTCCCTCCTTCTCCTTGCGGGACGAGAACTCGAAGCGGCGCTCCTCACCGCGAATCAGGCGACGAATATTGGGGCGATGGCGATAGATGAGGAGCAACGTTACGAGCACGTACGCCACTTGAATCGCCCGCGAGTCGCTTAGAAACTGCACGGAGATTGCGCTTGCCACGGCAGCGACAAGGCTCGACAGGCTGACGTACCTCGTTACGGCCATTAAGACTCCAAACGTCGCCAACGCCACGGCGCCGACGAGAGGCGTCAGCGCGAGCATCACCCCGAGCGATGTAGCGACCGCCTTCCCACCCTTGAGGCGGAGAAACGGCGACGCAACGTGACCAAGAATCGCGCACGTGCCGAACAGCAGGCCGTGCTCGGCGGTTGCGTCCACCGAAGCGAGCCGCGCAAGCGCCTCGGGGAGCCAGAACGCAGGAGCGAAACCCTTCAGCACATCGAGGGCAAGAACCGTGAGCCCTGCGCGCGCGCCCAGCACGCGCCACACGTTGGTTGCGCCGATGTTTCCGCTTCCCTTCTGCCGCACATCAACGCCCATCGCCAAGCCCACCCAGTAGCCGAAGGGCAAACTTCCGCCGAGGTACGCAGCGACCGCAAGAGCCACCGTCCAGCCAATCACTCCGTTGCCTCCTTCCAGCACCGCAGCGCGACTTCTCTCGCCGTGTGGACTCGGGCGGAGAGGTCCTCGGGGGTCATCTCGAGGGAATCCGCCAGCAGGCGCTCACCCTCCGACCCTGCTTCCGGCAGCTGGGTTGTGCTGGGCATGTCCAACAGATGCATCGCGTTGCGCAGGTCCGCGAACAGAAAGTAGGAGGAAACCAGCGCATTCTTGTCGTTTGTTGGCAGGAGGCCTCGCTCGGACAGAGCATCAAGTTTTTCGGCGATTCCTGTACGTTCGACGCTCCCGTCTTCAAGTTCGAGCAGAGACGCGAGCCACTCGATCTCGATCGAGCCACCCTCGCCGAGTTTCACGTCGCGACCGTCGCCGCCGCGCGAGCCCCGCTCGCGCTGCACGCGCTCCTTCATCTCAATCAACTCCATCCTCGCCTCGTGGGATAGACGACCGCAATCGGCAGCCGCGCGCGCAAGCGAATCCACTTCCGGGAGGCCCCTCAGCGACCGCGCGCGCGTGAGTGCGAGTCGTTCCCATGTTTCCATAGACGTTTGAGCGTACCGCTCCAATGCAGCCATCGAGCGAACAAGCGGCCCGGCTGAGCCCTCGGGGCGCAGCCGGGTGTCCAGCGGGATGCGCACACCGGAAGCGTGAAGCCGTCGGAACAGGCGCAAGCACTCTTCGACCGCGTGTTCCGCAGCGGCGAGGCGCTCGCCGTCCAGCGCGACAAAGCTCACGTCCCAGTCGGAGGGAAGCAGCAGTTCTCGGCTTCCCAAACGGCCGAAAGCGAGGATGTCCACGTCGCCGGCTCCGACTTCGTCCAGCGCCAACAGAAGCGCGGCGTCCGCGATTTCGGTGAGCGCAGAGGCGGTGCGGTTGCTGTCTCGGTGATACGCGTGCCGCAGCGCCACCGCGGTCAAGAGGTGTCGAACCCAAAGCGTGAACGCCTGTTCCCACTCCATCGGGTCCTCTGTCAAGCGCCGAGTCATCCGCTCACGAGCCTGACGGAAGTCCTCGTCCGTCATCTCCACTTCTTCGGAGAACGCGACATCCCACAACTCGGTGTGGAACGCGATGTCGGGCAGCAGCCTGGGCGCGCGCTCGATGATCAGGCGCAATCGCTCGGTGGCGGTCGCGTCCGCTCGGATTGCCCGCACCACCTCTTCCCCATCCTCGCGGAAACTGATGAGTTTGCGCAACGACTTCGCCTGTGCAGACTCGCCACCGTAGCCAAACTCCTCGCAGAGCGCCGTTGCGGTCGCCGGCGGCCTGGCGACCGGGATGTGGTGTTCGAGCACTGCTCTGACCTGGCGGCGCCTCCGGCGCAGGACTCCCTCCGCTTCCTCCCACGCGCGCATTCCCAGAAGGCGGGCGAACGCCGCGCGCTCCTCGCGCTTCGTCGGTAGGTCGTGCGACTGCACGTTGAAGCGCAGTTGGATGCGGTGCTCAGCCTGCCGTAACAGCACATAGCCGCTCGAGAGCACGTCCGCCTCCGCGCGGGTCAGAAGCCCGGCGTCCGCGAGCATGTCTAGAGCGTCGAGCGTTGTGGCGCCGTGCAGTTCGGGCTTGCGGTAACCCTCCATCAACTGCATGACTTGCACGAGGAACTCGATGTCGCGGATACCTCCGGGGCCTTGCTTCAGGTTCTGCTCCCCCTCGCCTTTGCGGCGAATCTCCTCTTCGTAGCGCAGTTTCATCTGTAGGAGGGAGTCGAGGAACAGTTCGCTGCGCGCGGGGCGATAGACGTCGGGTCGCACCGCTTCGAGGAAGCGCGCGCCCAACTCGAGCGAACCGGCGCAGGGGCGGCAGCGTACGAGCGCCTGCATCTCCCAGGGCTCGGCGTAGCGCTGATAGTATGCGACCGCCGCCTGCAACCTTTGAATGATTGGACCGGTGCCACCGAACGGTCGCAGGCGATAGTCCACGCGGTACAGGAAGCCCCGACCCATTTTGCCCATGAGTGCTGCGGCAAGCGCCTCGCCGCACCGTTCAAGCGCCGCGGTGGTACCGACCGACTCGTCGGCGAGAAGGATGAGGTCAATGTCGGACGAGTAGTTCAACTCCCGCGAGCCGAGTTTGCCCATCGCGAGCACCGCCATCGCCTGCTCCTCCGCGCCAACCTGCTCGGCGGCAATCCGCAGAGCGTAGCGAATGGTGGCGTCGGCGAGGTCGGATAGCGCGAGCCACACTGTTGGCGGCTGCCACTCAGCGCTCAAGTCGTTCCAGACGATGCGGACCAACGCGCGCTGCTTCAGGTAGCGCAGTCGGTCGAGGCGGTGCTGGTAGGTCTTGGCGGGCGCGAGGAGGCGCTCAGCCTCGTCTGCCAGCGCGCTCGGCGTAACCGGCTGGGACAGTTCGCCTCTGTCGGCGAGGATGAGCGCCATTTCGGGGTTCTGCAGCATTACATCGGCAATGACCTGGCTGGCGCCGAGAAGCGTTGCCAGGCGGTGCGCGAAGCCTGGGTCACCGGCGAGCAGGTCGGCGCGCGCTTCCGCGCCCGGCGTGCTGTCCAACCAGCGGAGCATGTTCGTGGCGGCGCGCTCCGCGTCGGCGCTATCGGCGAACTCGGCGCGCATGGTGTCGCCGAGTGCACGACCCGCGAGGGCGCTGAGGCGCTCCGTCGCCTTCTGCACCGCAACGCTGCCTTCGCCGCTGCTCATGTCGGGAGATTACTGTCCACGCGACTCCCGGTACCAAGTGCATCGCCGCCGCACCTTGCATTCGCCGCACGCCGGCTTGCGTGCGTGGCATGTGCGGCGACCGTGGCGGATGAGCGCGACGTGGAACCTGTAGGCGAGGTCGGGCGGCACCATCTGTTCAAGTAGGCGGTGAGCGCGGTCTGCCCCGACCCTCTTCTCAATAAGACCAAGCCGCCAGGACACCCGGAACACGTGCGTATCAACGGGTATCGCCGGCAGGCCGAAACCGAAGCAAAGCACGATCGCCGCCGTCTTCGGGCCCACGCCGGGCAGGGAGAGCAGGAACCGCCGGGCTTCGTCCATCTCCATCTTACGGAGCGGTTCGAGCGTGTAGCCTCCGAAGCGCAGGCGCAGTTCGCGGAGCACGGAGCGAATCGCTCGCGCCTTCTGATTCGCCAGGCCGGCTGCTCGAATCTCGTCGGCGAGCCGCCTCTCGCTTAGGTGGGCGACTTGCTCCCAAGTCGGGTGGCGCTCGCGCAGGCGGAAGAAGGTCGGGAACGATGCCGCATCGGAGGTGTGCTGGCTGAGGATGCAGGAGATGAGTTCGTCCATCGGGTCGAGACGCTTGCGCTCGTCCCCCACTCCGTACTGCGCCTCCAGCGTCTCAACCAGTCTGCGGATTGCAGCCTTCGTCCAAGCCACTCGCGGCATTCTGACGCAGGCAGGCGCGAGGGCGGCGGATGCTCTCCTCTGCCGCCCTCGCCGGCTATGCCAAGTGAACGCCTAGCTGGGCATCACCCTAATCTGATTTATGGTCGTGAAGAACGTAGCCACGCTGATCGGCAGATTAACCACCGAGCGAACCTGCATCATGATGTTGCCGTTCCCGTCTCGGTAGTTCGTCGCTGGGATGTTCTGCATCGTGAACGTCTGCTCGGAAGTGCCGACTGCGAATGTGGCGACGCGCTCCCAAAGTCCTGTGTTGACGTTCTTGAAGAACACCCGCAACTGACCGCCAACCGACTGGTCAATGCTCGCCGTTACGGAAACGTCAACCTCTTGAAGGTTTGTGATGTCCGTCTTGAGGTTGAGCTCGAGCGTCGTCAGGTTCGCTTGGTCGAGTTCGGGTGTGAAGTCGGAGAACGTGCGCATGGTGAGTCCGTCTACGCACAGAATCTCACGCAACCCGCCGGAGACGATGCCTCCGTCCGGCGCGGTGATGTTCGTCATCCAGATTGCGTTCTCCGGAAGCAAGCGACGAATCGTGCCGCTGTAGTCAACCAGGTACAGTTCGCCGTTCGCGTCCATTCCGAAGGAGGACAAGCTGCCGACGAACCCCGTGCCCCCGACGTCGTTCGTGTGCTCGATCTGGTTGGTAACCGTCGCCTCGCCCGTGTTCGGATCAATCGCCAAACCGATCGAGAAGAGCCTGCGGGACACGAAGTCGCCGTAGAAGTAGCGGCCGAAGAACTCGCAACCGAGCATCGTGCCGCGGTACACATAGCCGCCCGTTATCGAGGCGCCGACCCCGCGCCCGTACTCCCAGATCGGGTCGGTCAGCGGCGTGTACGCGGGCTGGCGCTGCGTGTTGAACGGGTGCATGCCCTCTCGAATGCTCCAGCCGTAGTTTCTGCCTCCACGGTTGGCGGGTTCGTAGTTAATCTCTTCCCAGGAGTTCTGCCCGACGTCGGCAATGACGAGAGCGCCCGTGCCGCCCATCTGCGGGTTGTCAAACGAGAACTTCCACGGGTTCCTCATGCCGAACGCCCAAATCTCGCCGAGCGCGTTGATCGGGTCGCCGTCGAGGAACGGGTTGTCCGACGGCACTCGGAAGCCCGCGTTGTCCGTGTCGGAAACGTTGACGTCAAGCCGTAGCATCTTGCCGAGCCAGGAGTTCGGGTTCTGGGCGCGGTTGTTCGGGTCGCCGCCCGACCCTCCATCACCCATGCCGATGTAGAGATAGCCGTCCGGGCCGAACATCAAGGTGCCTCCGTTGTGGTTGGAGAAGTCCTGGATGATGAATCTGTTGCCGCCGAAAAGGAAGTCGAAGCGCGAGTTGAGGTCCGCGCGAAGCGGGTCGTTCACGCTGCGCTTGAAGCGCGCGATGACTGTGTGTCCGCTGGTGTTCGTAAAGTTGACGTAGAAGCGCCGGTTGTTCGCGTAGTCGGGGTCGAACGCCATGCCGAGCAAACCTCTCTCGCTCCCGCTGGGGCTCACAATTCCCGTCAGGTCGAGAAAGTCCGTGCCCAGCAGGTTGCCGTTTTGAATTACGCGGATACGACCGCGTTGCTGCAAGACGTACTGCACGTTCGGCATCGTCGGGTCCTGCACCATGTGCAAGGGCAGCGACAGACCGGTTACGTACGTCTCAACCTTCAGTTGCGGGGCTGCGCCAACGGCAAGAGCCGCGCTCGCAACGACGACGCCCAGCGCGCGTGTTGAAATGAACATCGTATGAATCCTCCTTTCAGGTGACTCACCTACGAGACGGGACTGCCGCGCGTTCCCGTTCACAAACCTGGTTAATTGCTGGGCAGGCGGCTTCCCTCCCCCTCTCCGCTCGCCTTGACGCGGTGCGAAGGTATCCTGGCGCGCCGTGAAACTCCACGAGTACCAAGCCCGCGACCTGCTTGCCCGCTACGCCGTCCCCGTTCCCCCGGGCGAAGTTGCCTCCTCGCCAGAGCAGGCGCACGAGATAGCCGAGAGGCTCGGAGGTAAGGTCGTCGTCAAAGCCCAAGTCCTAATGGGGGGAAGAGGCAAGGCCGGTGGGGTGAAACTGTGCGATTCCGCGCAGGAGGCGGGGGAGTTCACGCGGAGCATCCTTGGCAAGCGCCTCGTGTCGGTGCAGAACCCTGAGGGGATGGTGGTTGAGCAGGTTCTGGTGGTGCCGATGCTCGAAATCGTCGAGGAGTACTACGTCGGCATCCTGCTGGACCGTGGTACGCAGCGGACGGTGGCGATGGTGAGCGCCGCAGGTGGAATGGACATCGAGGAAGTCGCCGCAAAGACACCGGAGGCGATCGCGCGCATCCCGATAGACCCGAAGTGGGGTCTGTGGGAGTACGAGGTGCGCGACGCGCTCGCCCGAGTCGGCTTTCGGGCTGAGCAGGTCGGGCAAATGGCGGCTATGGTCAGCCGCCTTGCGCGAGTCTATGCCGCTGAGGACGCGACCCTGGTCGAGGTGAACCCCTGCGCGCTCCTCGCGGACGGCAAGATCGTTGCCGCCGACGCAAAGGTTACGATTGACGACAGCGCGCTCTTTCGCCGACCGGAGTGGAAAGAATACGCCGACGACGCAGCCGCCGATCCGATCGAAGCGGAAGCCGCTCGCCGCGGCATCGCCTACGTGAGGCTGGACGGCAATGTCGGCGTGCTCGGCAACGGCGCAGGCTTGGTGATGCTCACGTTGGACGAAATCGCGCGAGCCGGGGAGAAGGCGGCGAACTTCCTCGACGTCGGCGGCGGAGCGCAGGCGGACCGAGTCAGGGACTGCATGGAACTCGTGCTGATGGATGACCGAGTGAAGGCGATTCTCGTCAACATCTTCGGCGGCATAACGCGAGGCGACGAAGTGGCGCGAGGGATCATCGCCGCCACCGAGAAGCTTGAGGTCAACGTGCCGATCGTCGTTCGCGTCGAGGGCACGAACGCCGCCGAGGCGCGCGAGGTTCTCGCCCAGGCGAGCCTCATTCCGGCGGCGACGGTGCAGGAAGCGGCACAGAAGGTGCACGAACTTCTCGCCTCGTGAGTGGGTTCAGCCTTCCACCGACCAAGCCCGCCGTCATCGGCATCCTGAACGTTACACCCGACAGTTTCTCTGATGGTGGACGGTACGCATCGCCGCAGGAGGCGGTCGAGGCGGCGCGCCGCATGGTCTCGGAGGGGGCGCACCTGATTGACGTAGGCGGTGAGTCCACCCGCCCAGGTGCAATGCCTGTTCCCCCCGAGGAGGAGATCGCGCGAGTTCTTCCGGTGGTCGAGGCACTGGATCAGGACGGCATCCCCGTCTCGATCGACACCCGCAAACCGGAGATAGCCGACGCGGCGCTCTCTGCGGGGGCGTGCGTACTCAACGACGTAACGGGCCTTCGCGAACCGGCGATGCGCGCCATCGCTGCGAGGCATGAGGCGACCGTCATCATCATGCACATGAAAGGAGAGCCGCAGACGATGCAAGCGAACCCAGAGTACGAGGATGTCGTCGGCGAGGTGGCCGCATTCCTCGCCGAGCAGGCGCAGGCTTGCATGTCCGACGGGATCGCGGCGGAGCGAATCTGGATTGACCCGGGAATCGGATTCGGCAAGACCTTGGAGCACAACCTCGCGCTACTTCGCGCGACCGGTGATTTGGCGGCGAGCGGCTATCCGGTGGTCATCGGCGTGAGCCGCAAGTCGTTCCTTGGGCGGCTGACCGGAGAGGAGGATCCGACCCGCCGCCTTGGCGGCTCCCTCGCCGCCGGCCTTTACGCTGCGCACTTGGGCGCGGCGGCGTTGCGGGTCCACGACGTCTCGGAGACCGTGCAGGCGCTTGCAGTGTGGCGCGCGCTCGTCCACGGCGAACAGGGAGCGTAGAGGATCCTCTCCGGGGGCCAGCTCGCGGAGACGCTTGCCCTAAACACTCATGGGCTTAATGTTTCCAGGGGCTTGATTCTCATGCGGATATTCGAATAGACTGTCCTGGAAACGGGTCGGCGAGGGCAGCCGAACGCACGGAGCAACGCTATGCACTACCAAGAAGTCGAGTTTGTACCGAGAGAGCCGGGGCTCCCCGACTCCCAGATGAAGGAAAGCCGCGGAAGCGGCTGGATTCCTGGTGTTATTTCCAGGGGTAACGAGCCGCCGGCGCCCATCGCCCTGCCCGAGAAGCGCTTTGCCGCTGCCGTTCACAAGACCGGCGTTGGCGGCATTCTGCGGCTCGTTGACGACAAAGGCGGCGGGCACCTCGCCCAGCTGAAGGAACTCCAGTGGCATCCGACTTCGCGCAAACTGCTCCACGCATCGTTCACCGAGGTGAAGGCGCGGGAGGAGGTTGTTGCCAACGTGCCTCTAATCTTTCAGGGTGAGCCGGAAGCGGTCTCCACCAAGTCGGGCCAGCTGGTCCGCTCCGGGGAGGCGATCGCCGTTCGAGCCAAGGTTACTGACCTGCCGGACGCGATCGGATTGGACATCTCCGACCTTCAAGTAGGCGACACGGTAACCGCGCGTGACGTTGTGCTTGCGCCGGGCTGCGAGCCTGCGCATCCCGATTCCGTCGTGTGCTCCGTCATCCCGCCGACTCTGGTGGTCGAGGCGGAGGAGGCAGCAACGGAAGAGGCGGAGGGCGCCGAGCCGGAGCTGATTGGCAGGACTGCCGAAGCCGACGAAGGCGGCGAGGCGGAGTCTTAGCGGGAGCGAGTCGGTGGAGGTTACGACGAACCATGAGTATTCTTTGCGCCGTGAAAGCCGCGTCCGAGGAGGCTCTTCGAGAGCGGATCTCGGGGCTGACTGAATCCGAGCCGCCGTCAGGCGCGCTCCTCGAACAGGGTGACGTGGTGCTCGCTGGATATGGGCACCGCAACGGCACGGTGCCCCAACCGGTAACCGCCAAGCGCAACACGCAGGCGATTCTGCTCGACGGTCACATTTTCAACGCGCAGCGCATTCGCGAGAGCCTCAAGCCCAAGCCGCGCGCGACCAGCGACGCAGCCACGGTGCTCGGCCTTTACGGCAGCAAGGAGCGAAAGGTGGTTCACTACCTCGACGGAATGTTCTCCCTGTTCATTCGCGACGGTGACGCGTTTTACGCGGCGCGCGACCCGCTCGGCACCCACCCTCTCTACTTCGCGCAAGTGAACGGCGGCTGGCTGTTCGCATCCGAACTCAAGGCGTTCGGCGACTCGGCACAGTCGCTTTCCGAGTTTCCTGCCGGCTGCTATTTCCACTCTGAGGCTGGGTTGCGGCGGTACTTCCGGCTCGAGGGCCCCGCGAAGCCGATTAACCCCAGCGACGCGATCGAGATCGTTCGTGTGCTCGTTACAGACGCGGTGAAGAAGCACACAGCCGGCAACGACGTGGGCATCTTGTTGAACGGGAGCGTCGAGTCGAGCATCATCGCCGCCCTCGCCTACCAGAAGAACCGCAAGATCCGCACGTACTCCGCCGGACTTGAGGGCTCACAGGACGGACACACAGCCAAGAGGGTCGCCGAGTGGCTCGGCGTGAAGCACACGCACGTCGAGGTTTCGGTCGAAGACATCTTGAACCACCTGCAGGAGATTATCTGGCTGCTCGAGTCGTTCGACGGGCCGGTCGTTCGGCACGCTGTGGCGGATTACTTCGCCCTGCGCGCCGCTGCCGAAGAGGTCAAGATCATCGTCGGGAGCGATGCGGCGAACGAACTGTTCGGCGGCTACCCGTACCTGCGCCCGATGTACGCGGAGAAACTCACCGCTGAGATCAAGCGCATCACCGAAGACCTGCACCGCACGCACCTTCTCCGCTGGAATCGCATCACCGAGGCGTGGGGGCTTCAGTCCCGCGCGCCGTTCACCGACCGCAGGCTGGTCCACGCCGTGTCCAAGCTGCCGGCGAACTTCAAAGTGAGCGAGGACGGGCGCGCGAAGTGGGCGCTGCGACGGGCGTTCAGCACCATGCTGCCTGCGTGGATCGTAGACCGACCCGACAGCGAAGATGTCCACTGCGTGGGAATCCAGTCCGCGCTCGCTGAGTACGCCGACTCGGTCTTCACCGACGAGGACCTGTCGCGACACAAGGGGCGGGACACGAACGGTGAGCCGGTCCTGAGAACGAAAGACGAACTCCTTTACTACCAGATCTGGAAGCAGCGCTTCCCGAGGGAGTTCCTGCCGCTCGTCGGTCGCACTCAGTTTTGAGCCATTCGAACCGTCTTATAGAGTGATGAGAACCCTGCCATGCCGGTGAACGACGACGCCCTGCAGGCCGAGACCCTCGGCGGCGAGAGGTTTAACGTCGTGGACAGCGCGTCTACGCTCCTTGCGTCAGACACGGCGAATCGGTTCGCCGCAGCGTTGTTGGCAGCCCTCGGGCACAGGCGGCGACTCCGTATCGTGCGCCTGCTCGCCAGGAACGGCCCGATGAGCGTCGGCGAGATAGCGAAGGAGGTCGGGGCGGCGCAAAGCAACGTGTCCCAGCACCTCGCGGTTCTCATGCGGTCGGGCGCGCTGCTGCGGGAAGAGGCAGGCGCCGCACGGCGCTACAGCCTGCGGGACGGGCGGCTGGTCGAGTTGCTCCGCCTCGTCGAGGAGTTCCGCCTGGAGCACCGGGAGGACATCGCCGAGGGCGTAGACGCCTGAGGGGCTGCCAGGCTTGCCGGGTTGCGCTGCCGGTGTGAGTAATTTCCGCGCCCCACGCGCGTCTATAATCCGTGAGCGGTATGAGGAAGAGAACGATTTCGCTGTTTTGCGCCGGCCTTCTGGCTGCGGGCGCGTTTCTTGGGTGCGGTGGCGGAGGCTCGGGCTTGCCGCGCGTTAGCGGCGCCGTCATCGGTTCCGGCAGCACTACGGCTGGAACGGTTGTGGTGTTCTTCGACGCCTCAAACCAAGAGGTCGGGCGCGCGACCGTCATGTCGAACGGCAGATTCACCGGCTTGGTTCCAACGACCGCGACGAAGATCAACGTTCCGATCAAGGCACAGGGCTACTACCCCGGCGAGTGGAACTATCGGGGCAAGACTTACAGCTGGTTCATTGAGAACTGCCATGCGCTCATGGTGCTCGATCAGCCGCTGCAGGACGGACATACGAGCAACCTGCAAGATCCTATCGTCCTGTTCGTTCAGTCGCCGCAAAGCCCACCGCCCCCGCCGCCTACCGGCTGCGGCGGACCTTAGTCGCCGACCGGATGCTCGCCTGACTGCTCATAGGCGCGGAGCACCTCTTCGGTGTTTCCGTCCTTCTCCACGCATCCCGACCGCATCCAGATGACGCGGCTTGCCGCGCGGCGAACAGCCTCCATGTCGTGCGAGACGAACAGAATCGCGCCGCCACGCTGCTGAAACTCAGCGATGCGCCGCAGGCACTTGCGTTGAAACTCGATGTCGCCAACCGCCAGCGCCTCGTCAACCAGCAAGATCGAGGCGTCCACGTGCACCGCCACGCTGAAGCCCAGGCGCAGCAGCATGCCGCTGGAGTAGGTGCGGACTGGGGCGTCCACATAGTCGCCGATTTCGCTGAACTCGATGATCTGCTCCAGGCGCTCCGCGACCTGTTTGCGCGTCAGCCCGAGGATGACGCCGTTGAAGAAGACGTTTTCGATGCCCGTGAGGTCGGGATGGAAGCCCGCGCCAAGTTCTAACAGCGGCGCAACGCGCCCGTTCAACTCCATACGGCCGGAGGTCGGCTTGTAAACCCTCGCGAGGAGGCCGAGGAGCGTGCTCTTCCCCGCTCCGTTCTTGCCCACAACGCCGACGCACTCTCCCGGTTGGACCGAGAAGGAGATGCCCGCGACCGCGCGCAGTCGTTCCCGGCGCTTGCTCTTCCACCACAGGAGTTTGCCCTTGAGAGACGCGTAGCCGGTGTGCGTTACGTCGAACTCCTTGACTAAGCCCTCAACCAGAATCGCAGGCTTCGTCATGGTCTCTCCACGAACTTCCATTTGACTGAATTGAAGTAGGCGTAGCCGAAGAGAAGCACGAGGACCGAGACCGCGCCGGCGATACCCAACATCCCCCAGTCGAGAGGCAGGTTGTGAGTCTCGATGACGTCGCCGGTGCGCGTTACTGTAATCGGCTGGGGATCCAGCATCAGCTTGCGGTAGCCGATGAGGAGCATCGCTATTGGATTCAGGTTGTAGGCGGTGAACAGCGGACCCTGCCACGCCTGCGGCATGTCGGGCGAGTGAATCGCTGCGTACACCTGCTCGACGAAGTACAAGATCGGACAAAGGAAGAACAGCAAGTACAGTCCTACGCTGACGAGGTACTTCACGTCCTCATAGAACGTGTTCAGGGCGGAGATGAACAGCGCGAGACCAAGCGTGAGGCAAAACTGAAACACGATGAGCATCGGCAATGCGACCACCGTCGCGCGAAACGGGTTCTCGCCGGGGTTCAACCACCAGACGAACAGCAGATAGACGAAGAACACGCCCATCGCCAGGATGAAGTGTAGGAAGTTCGCAATCACACTTCCAATCGGCAGGATCTCGCGGGGGAAGTAAATCTTCTTCAGCAGCGGCAGTTGCGAGAGGATCGACTGAGCCGAATCGAGGAGAGCCAACTGGAAGAACATGAACGGCAAATATGCAGCGAGCAGGTAGGCGCTGTAGTTCGGCACCCGCACGCCAAGCACGTACTTGAACACCACCGTCATCACCAGCACGGTAACAAGCGGGTTCAAGATGCTCCAGAAGAACCCGAGGACGGAGTTCTTGTACCGGATGCGAAGCTCCCGGACGACGAACGTCCAGAGCAGCTCGCGGTACCGGTACAGTTCCTTCAGTTCGGAGAGCACGTGGGCGCACGTTGTACCCCCGACGGCGTTCGGCGAGCCTCGCACCACCACCCTGGGTGAATTACCGGATTCTTGCGCGTCCTCCCCAACTATGCGCTGTCAAAAATACGATGGTTCCATGAGGAGAGCACTTTCTATCGGCAGTGTCTTGCTTCTCGCGGCGGCTGCGAGCGCACAGCAAGACTCTTTCACCATCACGCACAACGGCTGGTCGTTCAATCAGGGTGGCTTGCGCCTCTCAAGAACCGGCACGGGCAACGGCACGGCGAACCTGATGGCGCCCGCCACAGGAAACCAGGACCATATGTTCCAGAACTGGTTCTGGTACCGCACCAACTTCGACACGCGCGAGTACGCCCTGAGCAATCAGACCTTAGCGAGCATTGGCGCGGACCAGGCGCTGCTACGCTACCTCGAGCCGGCCGGGGGCATCCAAGACGCCCTTCGCATCGAGTTGCTTTACTCGATCTTCGGGGACAACGCGAACACAGGCAGCGTCGAGGTTCGAGTAGACGTCAAGAACATGACGGACAAGACGCTGACGCTCAACTTCTTCCACTACTTCGACGCGGATATCAACGGTACCGCCGGATCCGACAGGGCTGAGTTCAACCCCGCCCGCACCATCCACGCGTGGGAAGGAGACACTAACATCGACTTCATCTCCTTCGGCGACCCGCCCGCTTGGCAGATCGGCCCGTTTGCAACGGTGCGCGGGTTGCTCACGGATACGGATGTGGACAACTTGAACAACTCCGGCTCGCCGTTTGGCCCGGGCGACTTCACCGGCGCGTTCCAGCGCACTTGGACGATCGACTCGCAGCAGACGGTGACGATGCTCTTTGCCAAGTCGGTGAACATCGTTCCCGAGCCTGCGTCTCTGCTCGTTCTTGCGGCTGGGCTGGGTCTGCTCGCGCGGCGCCGCAAGCGGTAGGTGCTCGCACAGGCCGGTCAGCGGCTCGCGGCGGCAGCGTGGGCGAGGCGATAGAGCATGTTGGCGTAGATCCGCGCCAGCCGTGCGAGGTGCTCCACCTTGATCCGCTCGTCGTTCTCGTGGGCGGGACCGTCGCCGTCCCAGCCTGCGCCGACGCTGACCGTTCGCGGCACCGCACGCGCGTACGTTCCTCCTCCCATGACGCCAGGCTCCCTCATGTCGCCCGTCCCCTCGCGATATGCCTCGACAACGGAGAGCACAGGTTCGCTGTCAAGCGGGAAGTAAAGCCCCGGCGAGTCGTCCATGCTCGCCAACCGCCAGCCGGGCCGCTTGGAGGCGAGGAACTCCTCGCATCGCCGCTTCAACTCCTCGCCGCTCCACTTCACCGGGTAACGCACGTTGACCGTGGCATGAAGGACGCCCCCGTCGCTGTGCACGACGCCGATGTTCGCAGTCAGGTCTTCGGTAACGTCGTCCCTGCCGTGGATGCCGAGGCCCACTCCTGACGGGTGACCGAGCATAAGAAACCACTGGAACTGCTCCGCCTCCTCGGCAGGCGCGAGGTCGTGTAGCGCCCTCCACGCTCGGACGTACGCGCTGTCGCCGGCGAACGGCATCGCACCGTGGGCAGCCTTCCCGAGCGCGACGATCGCGACATTGCCCGCGTCGTCCATCGCTGCCTGCACGTTCTTGTCCCAATACTCGCCGAGCCGCTCCCGGACGAGATCTTTAAGGTCGAGCTCGACCTCGGCGGCCACCTCGCACTTGTCAATCACGATGTTAGGGCGGGAGCCGCCTTTAACGCTCTTGACGGTCAGCCCTCCCTGCGGCAGCGGCGCCTCGATGTGAAGGTTGGCGATTCCCTTCTCCGCGTGAATGCACGGCCAATCGGAGTCGGGCGCGATGCCGAGGGTGGGCGCTTCCTCAGTTTGGAAGTAGCGCTTGACGCACTTGAAGCCGCTCTCCTCGTTGCAACCGAACACCAGTCGCACGCGCGCCGGCAGGTGGGCGCCGGTCTCTTTGAGCGCCAGCGCGGCAGCAAACGAAGCCATCGTCGGGCCTTTGTCGTCCGCGGCTCCGCGGGCATAGATGTATCCGCCGTCAATTTCCGCCCCGAACGGCGGGTGCTTCCAGCCGTCGCCGACCGGCACGACATCTATGTGCCCGAGCGACATGACCATCGGCTCACCCTCACCGAACTCGGCGTGCCCCGCGTAGCCGTCGACATCCTTGGTGCGCATCCCCTGCCCTTCAGCGAGCGCCAGCATGAAGTCGAGCGCACGGCGCACCTCGGGGCCGAACGGCGCGTTCGGCGCCGGTTCGCCCTCGATGCTCGGAATCCGCAACAGCCCGCGGGTCTGTTCGACCAGCCAGTCGCTGTGCGCGTCAATCCACTTCTGTGCGCGAAGAACGTCCGGGGCGGTCATGCGGCGATGTTACCTCGCGGTATGCTTGGCTCTTAGGGATGCTGGAGACCATCAAAGAGACCCTTGAGCAGGAGGCGCACGCAATCCTCGACATCGCGGAGCGCGTCGGCGAGCCGTTCGTAAAGGCTGCTGAGTGGATGCTGCGCTGCGAAGGCAGGGTCATCCCCTGCGGCATCGGCAAGGCGGGCGACATCGCAAAGAAGTTCAGCAGCACGCTCTCCAGCACCGGAACGCCGAGCCTGTTCCTTCATCCCGCCGAGGCGCTGCACGGAGACCTTGGGATGGTAGCCGAGAAGGACATCGTCGTCCTTTTCAGCAATAGCGGCGAGACGGAAGAGATTCTGCGACTGTATCCCAGCCTTCGGGAGATCGGCGCGCGGACGATCCTCATCACCGGCAGGGCGGACAGCAGCGCGGCGCGCGCCAGCGACCTGGTTCTGGATGTAGCCGTCGAGCGCGAAGCGTGCCCGCACAACCTGGCACCCACCACCAGCGCGACAGTCATGCTTGCGGTGAGCGACGCCCTGGCTCTTGCCGTGATGAAGGCGCGCGACTTCTCGCAAACCGACTACGCGCGCTATCACCCGAGCGGCTCGTTGGGCAGACGGCTGCTCTTGAGAGTGAGAGACGCGATGCGGACGGGCGAGGACGTACCCTTCGTGCAGCCGGATGAGGCGTTCCTCGACATCAGCCGTGCTATCACAAAGGCGGGAGCAGGAGCCGCGTGCGTTGTGGATGGAGACGATCGCCTTCTCGGGTTGATCACGGATGGCGACCTGCGCCGTTGCCTCGTGCGAGAAGGGGCGGCTGCTCTCCAGATGACCGCCAAAGACATGATGAACCCCAAACCGCATGCGATCCAACCCGATGTGATTGCTGTGGAGGCTCTGGAGATCTTCGAGAACTTCCCGCGGAAGATTGGCGAGATGCCGGTGGTCGAGAACGAGAGGGTTGTCGGGCTTATCACGCTAAAGGACCTCGTGCGGCTCGGGCTACAGTAGGCGGCGGTCCGCGCTCCGCGGGGTATTATCTGGGCGTAAGCGCGCTCGTAGCTCAGTGGATAGAGCAACAGGTTGCGGACCTGTAGGTCGGAGGTTCGAGTCCTCTCGAGCGCGCCATCTTGTTTGGTGCCGGGCTATCGGAGCGCCTAAAGAGAGCGCAACCGACCATTCGATTTGGCGGTACGATGTTGCGCCGTGATTCGAGTTGAGAACCTCTCCAAGCACTTTCCCGACCCCAAGCGGGGTGCGATTCGGGCTGTGGACGGCGTGTCCTTCGAGTGTGAACCGGGCCAAGTGTTCGGACTCTTGGGCGTGAACGGCGCCGGTAAGACCACCCTGCTTCGCATGCTGAGCACCGTAATCACGGCGACATCCGGCAGCGCTTCCGTGGGTGGACACGACATCTTGCGCGAGCCGGAGCAGGTGCGTCGCAGCATCGGGTTCCTTTCGACGACGACCGCGCTGTACGCGCGGCTGACAGCCCGCGAGATGATTCGGTACATCGGCAGCCTCTACGGCATCGGTGGGCGGGAACTCGACCGACGGACGGACGAGGTCATCGCCTTGCTGGAGATCGCGCCGTTCGCAGATCGGCTGTGCGACAAACTGTCCACCGGTCAGCGGCAGCGTGTCTCGCTTGCGCGAACCGTGCTGCACGACCCGCCGGTCATGTTCTTCGACGAACCGACCGCCGGCCTCGACGTGCTCGCCGGGCAGACGATCATGGAGTTCATCGAGAGCCAGCGAGACGCAGGCAAGACCGTCGTGTTCAGTACGCACGTGATGAGCGAGGCGGAGCGCCTTTGCGATCGCATCGCGGTCATCCACAGCGGCAAGATCGCCGCGATCGGCACGATGGAGGACCTTCGCGCGCGCACGGGAAGGACCGTCCTCGAAGAGGTGTTTCTCGCTCTCATTCAGGAGGTGGCTGCGTGAGCGCGTGGCGCACCATCTTCATCAAGGAACTGAAGGAGTTCTCGCGTGACCGCCGGGTGCTGGCCACGGCGCTGCTGGGGCCTTTCATCCTGGAGTTGCTCCTGATTCTTGGCTTTGCGACGGTGAACGAAGCCCTTGAGAAGCCTCAGGCGCACACTGTCTTGGTCGTGAACGAGGCCGCGGGTGCCCCGCTGCTCGAGCCGATGCGCGCGAGCGGACTCTTTAAGTTGAAGGCTCTGCCCGATGGCGCAGACCCTGCCGAAGCGCTACGAAGGAAGGAGGGTCGCGTGGTGCTGGTGTTCCCGGATGACTTCGGGGAGGGCTTCGCGAACCACGAAGCGCCGGAGTTCACCGCGCTGTTCGATCCGAACGAGACGGTGAGCCGTGTGGCGCTAACGATGGTGCGCGCGGTCGTGCAGAAGCACACCGAGTTGGAGCAGCGGGCGCGAATGGTCTTGCGCGGGCTTGACCCGGAGTCGTTCACTCCGTTCGTCATGAAGGAGCAACAGGCGGAGACGGGGAAGGCGTTCGCGGGCGCGTGGCTCGTGTCTTTCCTTCCCTACCTCATCGTGTTGTGGGCGTTCTACGGCGGCTTCTCGATCGTAGCCGACCTGGTTGCCGGGGAGAAGGAGCGTGGGTCGCTCGAGACGCTGCTTGTTACGCCGGTCAGCCGCTCTTCGGTTGCGGTCGGCAAGTTCCTCGCGCTGGCGAGCGTCTCGTTGGCGAGTTGCCTGTCGGCTCTTCTTGGAGTGGTGGTGCTTGCGGTGGTTCGCGTCCCCGCTTTAGAGCCGATGTTTGGCGAGGGACTTGCTCTTTCGCCGCTCTCTGCGATTGCGATCGTCGCGACGCTGATACCGCTCGTGCTGTTTTTTTCCGGCATGTTGCTCGCCGTTTCTACGTTCGGCAGGAACATGCGCGAGGTGAACGGCTATCTGTCGTGGCTCAGTTTTGTCGTGTTGGTTCCGGCGATCGCCAGCCAGTTCATCGGCTACACGGAGTTCACGACATCACCGTGGCTGCCGTTCATCCCCGTGCTGAACAGCGCGACCGTCTTGCGCGAGGCGTTGATGAACAACGTTGACCTGTACCGCTTCCTCGTGACGCTGGCGTTCAGCGCAGTCTTGGCTTGCGCCGGGGTCTGGCTATCGGTTCGCCTGTTCTTGAGCGAGAAGGTGCTGCTGCGTACTTAGCGCCGTGTTTGGGCGGAGACGTTCGCCATGATGGAGGCGAGTTGCGCGCTCTGCGCCTGCAGCGCAGCCATGGCCTCCTCCATCGCGTTGAACTGCCTACGGAGGAACTCCTCGCGCCGCTGGAGGTTCTCCTCGATTCTTGCGACGCGGTCGTTGATGTCGTCAATCTGGGCTTGGATGGCGTTGGTCTCGGATGTGAGGAAGCCGTTCACGAAGTCGAGTGCGACATCGAGTGCTTCCTCCATGACGGAAGCCGCGCCCTTTGTGAAAATGAGTTGCCCTCGGTCGCCCGTCGCGCCTCCCTTGACGAGGATGCTCAAGCCGTCGGTGTTCGCGTTGCCCGCGTCGCCTTTCAAGATCTGACCGCTGCCGGTGGCTGCCTCCCCATTGATGGTTCCGGCAACATCAAGGCCCGTCACGCTGATCAACGAGTCGCCGATGCCGCTGTTGTCGCTCGCCGCCGGAAGGTTGCTCTGCACGGTGAAGTTGCCCGGCGAGCCGTACTTCTTCGACGTGAGCACCAGCTCGTTGGAGGGCGTCTTGCTCGCGACGACGTGATCCTTCAGTTTGGCGTCTTGGTTGATGAGGGCGATGAGGGTATCAATCGTGGTGCCCGCGGGAACGGTAAGGTTGTACTCGGCGTTTCCGAAGAGCGTGCCGCCGAAGGTGAGCGTTTCCTCCTGCGAACTCGTGCCGGTGAATGCGACTCCCGCAGTCATCGTGCCCTGCGTGGCGAGTTGCGTGATGTTGACCGTATAACCGACGAGACCGCTCGGCTTCGTCTTGCTCGTCGCGGAGATGAACTGAATGTCCGGGTCGTCAATGCGTCCGGCCTCGACGAAGAGGTCGGTTACATTCTTGAGGTTCGTCGCGAGCGCTTCATCGAACTTCGCGGTGTCGAGCGTCATCTTCCCGCTGGAGTCGAAGTTTACGCCGATTGCGAGCAGGTTTCTGAACGGCCCTGTGACGCCGTTGGGCGATTGAAGCAAGGCGCGCGCCATCTGCTCTTGAATCAGCGAGACCGTTGAGTTGCCGAACAGCGGCCCTGATTCGAGCGTCTCGGAGTCGAAGCTAGCTGCGCTCTTGAGGAAGTCCACCACGGCGTTGTAGGCGTCCGCGAGTTCCTTGACTTTGTTGCGAATCGCCTCGTTGTCTCGCGTGAGCGAGAGCGTGGTCTTCGGAGGCGTTACGGCGTCAGCCTTGAGCAGCGTGATGGTTGCGCCGGAGATGATGTTGGTTACCGTGTTGCTGGCGCTGGTGAGGGAGACGCCGTCGAGGGTGAACTGGGCATCCTGCGCTGCAAGGAGCTCATTGCCGAACGCAGTTTGAAGGATGCCGATGTTCTCCAGAACGCGGTTCTCATCGGTGAACGTCGGCGTTGCGGAGTCGCCGACAATCTGAAGCTTGTAGACGGTCTCGCCGTTCTGTTCGGCAGAAACTACCGTGGCGGTCACGTTGGGAACGTTCGCAGTGATGCGGCTCGCTAGGTCGGCCAGCGAGTCGTTCGCAAAGTCCACGGATACGTTGGTGCCGTTGATTTGAATCGTGCTCGGCGGCACAGTAACGTTGAGCAGGGAGCCGATGGTAGAGACGCTGTCGGCGAAGGATATGCTCTCCGCGCCGTTGGTAATCGCCTTTCGGATGGACGCCGCGCCCGAGAGGAAGCCGAGGGAACTCATGACGGTGCCCGAGGCGACATCGCTCAGCGCGACCTTGTTGTCCGCGCCGCTCGAGTTTGCGGTGACCGTGAGGAACGTGTTTCCGCTGCCGCCGTTGATGATCGAGGCGGTGACGCCCGCGCCGGCTTCGTTGATCTTTGTGGCAATTGCGGTTAGAGAGTCGTTCGTCTGCACCGTTACCGCCTCGCCGTTGACGAGGAAGGTGCCGGATAAGTTGAGCGCGGTAGTCGCATCGGTCTGCGCGGCGGAAGCCAACTTGTGGGTCTGCGCAAGGCGCGAGACGGCGAGGTCGTAGATTCCCGGCAGCGCGCCCGTTCCCGCCGTTATGCTTGCTACGGCGCTGTCGCTACTCGCGGCTTGGACCAACTGGAACGTGCTCGCCGCGTTGAGCGTCTGGGCAGCCGTGCGGACATTGCCGACCAGGGACTTGTATTGGTCAACCGCCGTCTGTCGGTTCGTGAGTTGGCCCTTCTGGATGAGCAGCCGCTGAATCGGCTGCCGCTCCAATTGAAGGATGCGGGCGATGATTGACTCGGTGTCAATGCCCGAACTGATGCCCCCGAACGATATCCCTCCGCCGAATGCCATCGCTCCACTGTGGATTGTCGGCACTCAGGGCGTCCGGGGTCACCCGAAGCACCGTTCGACGAGCGCGCGCGCCACCCGCCGCTGCGGCGCGGGCATCGGCAGCCTCTCCATCTCCTCCGGCGTGGCACGCAACAGGTTCCCCTCTCGGAACAGGGAGTCGGTCATGAATGCCTTGAGGGTGATCCGATGATGCGTAACTGTGTGTCGAACCTCGCAAAGCGCTTGAAGGTTCGTCCACCCCGCGCTCGTTAGCGCGAGCAGAGGGTCTTCGCCCGGCGGCACTTCGATGCGAGGAAACTCGTACATGCCCCGCCACCAGCGTCCCTCGGTGATGCGACGTATGCCGACCCTGCCGCCCTGAACGGCGCAGACAACCGCGTGTACGCGCTCCACCATATCCTTTCCCTCGCGAGGCGGCAGGGCCGTCTGGCAGCCTCGCGACCGCGCCAAGCAAAGCGACTCGACCGGGCAGCGCTCGCACCGGGGAGACCGCGCGAGGCACACGGTCGCGCCCAACTCCATCATCGCTTGGTTCCACTCGCCGGGGTCGGCTCGCTCCCCCATCCACTCCTTAGAGAGGTCGCGCGCCCGGCGGAGGAGCGCCGAGCCGCCGACCTCGATGCACGCGAGTCTCGCAACCACCCGCGCAACGTTGCCGTCTACGGCGGGAACCCGTTCGCCGAACGCGATGCTTGCGACGGCAGCCGCAGTGTAGTCGCCGAAGCCCGGCAGGCCTCTCAACTCATCGTAGCGGGTCGGCATGCCCTCTCGCGCCACGCGCGCTGCTGCATCCCTAAGGCGCTCGAGGCGACGGTAGTATCCGAGGCCCTCCCACTGCGCCATCGCCTCGTCCTCGGGCGCTTCTGCAAGCGTTCGCGGCGTCGGGAACCGCTGCAGGAAGCGCTCGTAGTGGCGCTCAACAAATGCCGCGCGAGTCTGCTGGAGCATGACTTCGCTCACCCAGACGCCCCACGCGTCTCTTCCGCGCCAGGGGAGGTCCCTGCGGTTGCGGCGGTACCAGGTGAGCAGCCTCCGACGCAGAGCCGCGCCGTCTGTCGCCGTCCCGTGCGGCTCTCGCATCACGCCCGGCAGCGTACCCCGGGGTATCACGTGCGGGATGGTTCTACCGTGGGGTCTGGGCATCGCGGGCGCGGCGGTCGTCGTAGGGCTGCTGCTGATCGCGACCAGGCAGCCCAGGGCCGGTCGCGAGGCGATGGAGCTGGGCGCAGCGATTGCGCTGTTCTCCTTGATAGCGGAATGGATTGACTCGGCAATCGGCTTCCAGCGGCTCGCCGGCTTGCTTCTGACGCTTGCGGTGGCGGCAGCGCTCGGCGTTGCGCTGGCTCTGTGGCGCAGGGGTCAGCGGTAGGTGCCAACGCGCAACGCGGCTCGCGGGGACGCTCGCCCTCCCTCGGAAAGCAACGCGGCTCGCGGGGACGCTCGCCCTCCCTCGGAAAGCAACGCGGCTCGCGGGGACGCTCGCCCTCCCTCGGAAAGCGAACCGACGGACGTTTGCGCCGTGCCGGGCTCGACTACTCCTCGGGCTTGTGGACGACGACTTGCGGGAACGGAATCTCGATGCCCTCTTCGTCGAACGCACGCTTCAGACGCCGGCGAAACTCGCCGGCGATGCCCGCCGACGGTCGTTTGCCAATCCATGATGGGCGCCATGGGGCCCCGACCGGGAAGGGTACCCAATCCTTCGACGATGTATGCTATAGCACTTGACCATACGCTCAGGGCCAACGGGCTACCGAGCTTGCAACAGCGCTCGGACGAGCCTTTCAGCCCCTTGCCGCACAGGGTCAGCAACAGGCAGCCCAACCCCGGATTCTAATTGCTCGATCGCTTGCAGCGCCTCTGGCTCTGTCAACTCGTGCGTGTCGAGGGCGATGCCGACGGTCTTTGGTCGTGGAAACGCGCCGCCGCCCGCGGCCATCGTCTCGTAGGTCTCGATGAGCGAGTGGAGAGGCGGGATGGGTACTTCGGGGAAGCGCCACAGCGTTAGCTGTCGCGCACGCGTGCAAAGCACGAGGTGGGTTGGCATGCATCCCCTCATGATCGCCAAGACAGCCGACGCGGCAGGATGGTTGATCGCGCCCTGGCCCTCGACGAACAGCACTTCCGCGCCCGACCCCGAGGCGCGGAGCGTCTCGCGCTCGACGGCGCCGGGCGCGAAATCGAGGCGCACGGCGTCCACGGCGACGCCGCTGCCCCAGATGCAGATGCCGGTCTGACCGGTGGCGACGAACTCCGCCGCGACATCCATGCGCCGCGCTGCGAAGGTCATCTCGAGCGAGGCGGTCATCTTCCCCACCGCCATGTCGGTGCCGACGGTGAGAACGCGCGCGCAAGACAAGCCGAGCGCCCGCCCAGACGCGGTGTCGAGGCCGGGCGGCTCCACGCGCACATCCCAGATGCGACCTCCCGCGCGCCGCACCTCCTTGTTCGCTGCCATCGGCGAGTGCAATGGGTTGACGACCAGCATCCCGAGCCTAAGCGCGGCGAGTACCTCGTCCCACCAGTCTTGCGGAAGTCGCCCCCCGGGCGGCGCGACTCCGAGCACAAGCGTCTCCGCTCCCAGGTTGCGCGCCTCGCTGCACGAGCGCACAATCGGCGCGCACCGAGGGATGCCGGTCAGGGCGCGGAGGTCGCCGCCCGCGTTCTCGCCGTCAACCACTGCGACGATGTCGGCGGGCGAGTAGCGCAGCAACCCGAAGCCGAGTTTGCCGAAGTGGTTGCGCAGGTAGCCCTGCATGAGGATTGCGACCTTCGCGCCCTCGCCGAGCGGCGAGGCGTTCATCGCGGCAGAACCCCTAATCCGGGACCAGCGGAGCACACCAGGCAGCCGTTTGCCATCTCCAGCCCGCAGAATGGGTCGTCCACGAGGTTGAGATGGCTGTCGAGGTCAACCGCGTCAATCAGTTCCGACAGTTGTGCCGCCGCTGCTATCGAGAGCGAGGACTCTGAGAAGCACCCAATCATCGTGCGGAGGCGGTGCGCTCTCGCTGTGTGAACGATACGGAGAGCCTCGCTGATGCCGCCGCACTTCATCAGTTTGATGTTCACGCCGTCGCAGAAGGGGGCGACCTTCGGCACGTCGCTTGAGTCCTTCACCGACTCGTCCAGGTACACCGGCAGCGGCCGTTCGCGAAGGCACTCCAACCCGCCGGCATCATCGAATGCGATCGGCTGCTCTGCGTAGTCGCAACCCCGCTCAGCGAGCCATCGCAGCATCGCCGGCGCGTCTGAGTCGCTCCAGCCACCGTTAGTATCAACGCGGATCGTCGCGCCGGGCGGCAGGCTCTCGCGCGCCGCCTCGAAGGATGCCTTGTCCGCCTCGACGCCTTCGGGACTGCCGAGTTTCAGCTTGAGCGAGACGCCCGGGCCGACCTCGGCGAACAGTTCGCAGACCAACTCGCGAACTCGATCCGGCGGATTGATGCCCACAGTTACGCTCGTCGGCGCCGTCCTGCCCGACACGCCCAGCAGCCGCCAGACCGGCTGGCCGACGCGCCTGCCCACCCAGTCCCAGCAAGCCATGTTCAGTGCTGCCCTCGCAGAGGAGCACACTCCAGCAGCGAGCGCCGCTTGCTCCACCGCGTAAAGAGAAAACGGCTCCAGCCCGGCGAGAGCGCCGGAGAGCGCCAGCAACTCCGCCTCCGCCCCCGCGGCGGTCTGCGCCTGTCCGTAGCCGATGGGTGCCATCTCCCCAAGCCCAACCGTCGAACCGTGGCGCACCTCGACGAACAGGTTCTCGGTCTCCGAGGAGGTGCCGCGGCTGATGGTTAGCGGGCGCCTCTTGCGGAGGAAGCGGCGCGAGCAAGCCAGTTTCACGGCCGGTGAGAATATCCGAATCCGCCTGCAAGGCGGCCGCCTCCGCGAGCCCCGTTAGAGGTCAGAGTCTTCAGACCGGCATAACGACCCGGCGCCTGCAAGCCGAAAATTCCCTTCGGAATGCTTTCCGTTGACCGCGACGCCCTGCGCCGTTACATTGAACGGTCTGTGCACGACTTGCCCGCGCTTCCCGCGGCGGTCGCGAAGGTTGTTGAGATCACGGAAAGCCCCGAGGCGTCCTCGGCTGCGCTGAACCAGGTCATTTCGTCGGACCAAGCGTTGAGCGCGAAAGTGCTGCGCGTTGTGAACAGCGCGTACTACGGCCTCTCGGCGCAGGTTTCGACCACGAACCACGCCATCGTCATCCTCGGGATGCAACAGATTCGGAACCTTGTGCTCAGCATGGCTGCGATGAGCCTTGTTCGCAATCGCTCCGCCGCCATGGGGCAGATGCACGTGCAGTTTTGGCGCCATGCGTTCGGAACGGCGAAGGGGGCGGAGCGTATCGCGCGCATCAAGCACCTGCCGGTATCGGAGATTGACCGCTGCTTCATCGGCGCGTTGCTGCACGACATCGGCATGCTGTTCCTCTACAGCACGTTCACCGACCTGTACACCCGTACGCTGCTCGACGCGAAGGACAACGGCGTGCCGCTGCATGTGGCCGAGGAGAAGTTGCTGGGCATCAACCATACCGAGGTCGGTCGGATGCTCGCGACCGCGTGGAAGTTCCCCGCAGCGATTCGGAAGCTCATCGGGGAGCACCACGACCCTCAAGACGGAGAGTTCAATGCGACCCGCGCCTCCATCCAAGCGGCGGACTTCTTCGCCAACGCCGCGGGATACAGCCCGCTCAACGCCCCGGTTCCGCCCATGCTCCCGGAAGTGAAGGCGTGGCTCGATATGGCGGACGAGGAGGAGCAGGCGGTGGTCGAGTATATCGGCGAGAAGATCCGAGAAGCCGAGGAGTTGTTCGGCCTCCTCGTTTGACGCCGGTAAACTTCGGCGGCGCAATGACCGAACCGGACCCCGCCCTCTTTCGGGACAATGAGACGATGCTCGACGCTGCGTCGCAGCCGACGACCATCGAAATCGGCGACTTCCCCACTGAATCCGGCAATGTCGTCCCGAGCGCGCGCGTCGCCGTGCAGTCGTTCGGCGAGCGCCGAGGCGACAACAGCCTGCTCGTATGCCATGCATTGACCGGAGACGCGAACGTCGAGGGCTGGTGGGGAAGGCTGGCCGGGCCGGGCAAGGCGTTGGACACCGACCGGTTCCACGTCATCGGTACGAACCTGCTCGGTGGGTGCTCCGGCTCGACGGGCCCCGCGACCCTCGACGCAGACGGCAGGCCATTGGGGAGTCGCTTCCCTGTGCTCACCGTCGGCGACCAGGTGCGCGCGATGGCGCTCGCGCTGGAAGCGATGGGGATTGAGCGGCTCCATGCCGTCGTGGGCGGTAGCACGGGGGCGTTTCACGCGCTCGAGTGGGCGCTTCGGTTTCCTAAGCGTGTCGGCAGGGTGGTCTCCACGGCGGGCGCGGCGCGGCAAGGCGCGCTGCACATCGCGCTGAACGAGATTGGGCGGCAGGCGATCATGCGCGACCCGAAGTGGCGCGGGGGCGACTACCCTCTCGACGACCCACCCCGCGACGGGCTGGCTGGCGCGCGCATGATTGGACACGTAGGCTATCTGAGCGGAGAGGCGCTGGAGCGCAAGTTCGGGCGCGCACTCCAGGAGCGGGAGCGGTTTGCTTTCACACTCGACATCGAGTTCGCAGTGGAGAGTTACCTCCGCCACCAGGCCACGAAGTTTACCGAGCGCTTCGATGCGAACGCCTACCTCATCCTGACGCGGGCGGCGAATTACTTCGACTTGACGCACTACCCGCAGGGTGGGCCGCCGTGCACGTTTATCGCCTTCAACAGCGACACGCTGTACCCGCCGAGCGCATCGGAGGAGGCGGCTTCGATCGTCCGAACAAGCGGAGCGAAGGCGGAGGTCGTTGTCTGCAGTTGCCCCTGGGGACACGACAGTTTTCTTCTGGACGACGGCGAGCAGGCGGATGCGATCAAGCGCGCGCTCGACAGAGCCCAGTCGCAGTGGGTAGAATAGGCGTAGCGTGCCCCCGTCGTCTAGCGGCCTAGGACATCGCCCTCTCACGGCGAAGATCGCGGGTTCGAATCCCGTCGGGGGTACCACCCCCCACCATTCCTCACTCAATACCGACCCATGAGCAGTTTTCGCGAACTTCTACCCGGCACTTTGCTGCGGCACCTCCGTCGCCACGACGACACCCGCGGTTGGCTGAGCGAGCTGTTCCGCGACGACGAACTCCCGGAGGGCTTCCGACCGGCGATGGGCTACATCAGCGTCACCAGGCCGGGCGTGCAGCGCGGCCCGCACGAGCATCGCGAGCAGACCGACGGCTTCGCCTTCCTGTCCGGGCGGTTCAAGCTGACGCTGTGGGAGAACCGTCCTGGGCTGGAGTTCCGGAAGGTGGAACTGGATGTCGGCGAGGAGAACCCTGTGTTCATCACCGTTCCGCCCGGCGTCGTCCATGCCTATCAGAACGTGGGGGACTCCGACGCCTTCGTGCTCAACTTTCCGGACAAGTTGTACGCGGGCTGGGGGCGGAGCGAGGAAGTAGACGAAATACGCCATGAGGACGACCCGGAGTGTCCCTTCAAGTAGATGAGACTTCTGGTCGCGGGGGGCGCAGGCTTCATCGGCAGCAACTATTGCCGGTTCGTACTCCGCGAGCATCCTGACGACGAGATCGTCATCTTGGACGCTCTCACCTACGCCGGGCGAAGGAGCACCGTCGAGGACGTGCTGTCATCGGGGCCCGCGAAGTTTGAGCATGGCAGAATCGAGGACCGCACCCTCGTTCCCTCGCTGTTGAAGAAGGAGCGCATTGACGCCATCGTCAACTTCGCGGCGGAGACTCACAACGACCGCAGCCTGCTCGGCGCGGAGGAGTTCCTCGCCACAAACGTGTTGGGAGTGCAGGCGCTCTTGGATGCGTGCCTCGAAGTTGGGGTTCAGCGAATGCTACACGTCTCGACGGACGAGGTCTACGGCAGCATCGGCTCGGGAAAGTGGACGGAGGAATCGCCGCTGGTGCCGAACACTCCCTACTCCGCGAGCAAGGCGGCCGGGGACCTCCTGTGCCGCGCTGCGTTCGTAACCAGTCGCACGCCCGTCATCATAACGCGCGGGGGCAACACATACGGGCCTTACCAGTACCCGGAGAAGCTCATCCCGTTCTTCTGCACGCGGTTGCTCATGGGCAAGAAGGCGCCGCTGTACGGCGAGGGCGCGCAGGTTCGCGAGTGGATTCACGTGGACGACCACTGCGCCGCGATTGACGTTGCCTTGCGCGAGGGCACGCCCGGCGAGGTGTATAACATCGCAGATGCCAACGAGCGGCAGAACCGCGAGGTCGCGGCTGCACTTCTCGCTGCGCTCGGGGCAGACGAGTCGCTCATCAAGCACATCCCCGACCCTCGGAAAGGGGCACACGATCAGCGTTACAGCATGGACTCGTCGAAGATCCGCGCGCTCGGCTGGTCACCGCGGGTGCCGTTTGAGCAGGGGCTGGTCGAGACGGCGAAGTGGTACCGCGAGCGCGAAGACTGGTGGCGCGAGATCGTTGAGTCGCAGGAGTATCGGACCTTCATCTCGCGGTTTTACGGCGCGGCGCTGGGCGAGGACCTGTAGCTGGTCAAGCTGCGGCGCCGAACCTCAGGGCGCACGTCAGCGTTGCACGACTCGAATCTGAATCTGATCCCAGAAAGTCTCGAAGCCGCCTAAAGCAAAGGGGAAGAAGACGACCTGTTTGAGCTCGACCTCGATTCGGCCGTCCGATTGGCGTATGAAGGAGAGGTAGCCGTCGCCCACTGCGCCAGGCTCCCTGTCTGCCCCTACTTGCCTCTCTCCAGAGACTCCCGCAAAGCCGGGAGCAGGTCGTGCGCCGTCCAGTCAAGCAGCACCGGTGTTACGGACACGAGGCCCTCGTTGACCGCTTGCACGTCCGTGCCCTCTTCACGACTGTCCATGATCACGACTCCGCCCTGCCACCAATAGGGTCTGCCGAAGGGGTCTTCCCGTCTCTCGACGCGCTCCTGATAGATTCGAGTGCCCATGCGTGTGATACGCGTCCCGCGAATCTCGGGATATGCAATGCTGGGGATGTTGACATTGAAGATGGTGTGCTTGGGCTGGGGTGCCGTGAGTAGCCATGGCAGGTACTCCTCTAGCCACAGCCGCGCCGTTTCGAGGTTAGGAGGCGCTTCCTCAACGAAGACGGCGACCGAGACGGCGATGCTCCGAATCCCGTTGACCGCTCCTTCGAGCGCGCCGCCGACGGTGCCCGAGTAGGTCACGTCCCAGCCCAAGTTCGGGCCGGCGTTGATTCCGCTGACCACCAGGTCACAGCCGTTCGGGAAGAACTCGTGCAAAGCGAGGTTCACGCAGTCAACGGGCACGCCGTTAACCTCGTAGGTCTCGACGTCCTCGGGAAACTCCTCGACTGGGGTCGCTCTGAGCGGGTCTCGGAGGGTCATCGAGTGGCCGCACGCGCTACGCTCCCGGTCGGGCGAACAGACAACGACCCGTCCGATTCGCCGCAAAATCCCAGCCATGACATGAAGACCGGGCGCGCGAACGCCATCATCATTGGTAAGGAGAATCTCCATCCGGCGGGCTGAGTGTACCGGCAGCGACGGCGTCGAGCCGGCACCGCACCTGCCCGACAATGGCTAAAGAGCATGGCGAAAGAACCGGAACCGAAGGAACAGCAGGAAGAAGCGCCCGCAGCAGAGGCCTCAAAGCCGAACAAGCCCGGCAAGTCCTCCAAGATGCTGGTGCTCATCATGCTCGCCGTCGTCCTCGCGGGCGGGGGCTTCTTCGGCATGAAGATTATGGGCGCCGCCAAGGGCAAGGAGGCGGCGAAGCCGAAAGTTGGAGAGGTTCTCGAACTTCAGGAGTTCCTTGTGAACCTGAAGGACAAGACCTGGCTGAAGGTGTCGCTGGCGCTGGGTATCGCCGAAGGCGCGGAACTGCACGCGGGCGGTGGTGGACACGGCAAGGGCGCAGCGACCGACGACCCGAAGATGCGCGACATCATCATCCAGGTGCTCACGTCGAAGCAACTGGACGACATCGTGTCGCCCGAAGGCAAAGAGCAAGTCAAAGAGGACATCTTGGCAAAGTTGAACGGCTCGTACGGCGAGCACCAAGGTGACCACGGCAAGGGCGAAGGCGGCGCGTCCGGGCCGTTCCTCGAGGTCTACTTCACGGCGTTCTCCTACCAGCGGTACTGATGGCGGCAGGCGGGCGCCGGTCCGCCTTGCGCGAGTGCGTCCCTGCGTGGTACAACTCCCTCGACAACCGGTTCCCATCGTCGGGGAGGAAACTTCATGGACGCAAGTTACACGAAATCGAGGCTCTACGCACTTCGGCACAGCGCCGCCCACTTGATGGCGCAGTCGGTTCTTCAGCTGTATCCGGACGCCAAACTCACGATCGGCCCGCCCATCGACAACGGCTTCTACTACGACATCGACTTCGGCGATCGCAAGTTCAGCGAAGAGGACATCCCGAAGGTCGAAGATAAGATGCGTGAGAACGCCGACCGAGACCTGCCCATCGTCAAGGAGGTCCTTTCGCGTGAAGAGGCGCGAGAGCGAATCCTCCGATTGCAGCAGGACCCTTACAAGGTTGAACTCCTTGAGGACATCCCGCCGGACGAGGAGGTTTCGTTCTACACGCAAGGCGAGTTCACCGACCTGTGCCGTGGCCCGCACGTAGAGAGCACAGCCGAGATTCGGCACTTCAAGTTGCTCAACATCGCGGGCGCGTACTGGCGCGGGGACGAGCGCAACAAGATGCTCACCCGCCTCTACGGCACCGCGTTCGAGACGGAGGAGGAACTCGAGCAGTATCTCCATAACCTCGAAGAGGCGAAGAAACGCGACCATCGAGTGCTGGGGAGGCAACTCGGCTTGTTCATGTTCTCAAAGGACGTCGGCAGCGGCCTGCCGCTTTGGCTGCCGAAAGGCGCTGTGATGCGCGAGGTGCTGACGGACTTCCTGCGCAAAGCACAACTCGAGCGCGGGTATCAGCCGGTCGTTACGCCGCACCTCGGGCACGCCAAGTTGTGGGAGGCCAGCGGGCACCTGCATACTTACCGCGACAAGATGTTTCCGATCATGGACGACGGCCGCGAGCAGTTCCTGCTCAAGCCGATGAACTGCCCGTTCCACATCGAGATCTATAAATCCGAGCTGCGCAGCTACCGCGATCTGCCGATTCGCTACGCCGAGTTCGGCACGGTGTATCGCTATGAGCAGAGCGGCGAGCTGGCGGGCATGCTGCGCGTGCGCGGCTTCACGCAGGACGACGCCCACCTCTTCGTAACGCCGGATCAGCTGCTTGATGAATTCAAGGGCGTTGTGGAATTGATGCTCGTTGTCTTGGACAAGCTCGGGTTAACGGATTACAGCGTTCGCGTCGGGACGCGAGACCCTGAGGATGACAAGTACGTCGGCGCGGATGACAACTGGGAGCGCTCGGAGACGGCGATTCTGCAGGCGTGCGACGAACTGGGCCTGGCGTACGAAGTCTCGCCCGGCGACGCCGCGTTCTACGGCCCGAAGCTGGACCTGATGATCAAGGACGCGCTCGGTCGGACGTGGCAGATGGGAACGGTGCAGGTGGACTACAACCTTCCGGAGCGGTTCAACCTGGAATACATCGGCGAGGACGGCAAGCCGCACCGCCCGATCATGATTCACCGCGCCCCGTTCGGTTCCCTCGAAAGGATGATCGGCTTGCTGACGGAACAGTACGCGGGCGCGTTTCCGTTCTGGCTCGCGCCGGTGCAGGTGGCGATTCTTCCGATCGCGGATCGGCACATCGCGTATGCCGAGCGAGTCCGGGCTGTGTTGCTGTCCCATCGGCCGTCGCTACGCGTTGAACTGGACGACCGCCGCCTGACGCTTGGCAAGAAGATCGCCGAGGCGCAAACGATGAAAGTGCCGTACATGCTGATTCTTGGTGACCGGGATCAGGAGGCCGAGACGGTCAGTGTCCGATCGCGAGAGGAGGGCGACCTCGGCGGCATGTGCGTCGAGGGGTTTGCCGCGATGCTGCCCGCAGGCTAGCGACCGCCAGGCTGGGAAACGTTGTAGAAGCGCCAGTCGGGGCGGTAGGTAGCACCCTCCAGCAGGTCGAGCAAGCGGGCGCGGAGGAGCGGAACTGGGATGTTTCCCTCCCTCAGCACGGCATCGTGGAGCGCCTTCTCGGTCATGCGACCCGAGTCCACCAGCTCCCGGCGCAACTCACGAAACTGCAGCGCGCCGAGCATATACGCGCACTGGTAGAGCGGCGCGTAGTCGCCGCCGAACGAGCGGCGAACCTCGGCGGTCGCGTTGTCTCGCTCGTGACCTACCTTCTCGACCAGATACTCCACGCACTCCTGCGGCGTCATCTTGCCGAGGTGAAAACTGAGCGAGAAGACGACGCGCGCACAGCGATGCATCCGCCAGAACAGCATGCCGATGCGATCCTCGGGCGACGGGGCGAAGCCCTTGTCCCAAAGCAGGAACTCCCAGTAGAGCGCCCAACCCTCAGTCCAGAACGGGGTCGAGAAGAGCCTGCGATACGGCCGATACCGCTGGGTCATGAAGCCTTGCAGGTGGTGGCCGGGGATCAATTCATGGTGCACGGTTGCCCGCGCGAAGTGGCGATTGTTTCCCCGCATGCTCATCAACTTCGCTTCGTGGGACATATCGAGCGTCGGGAAGGAGACCATGATCGTTTCGCCGCCCAAGAAGAACGGGCTTTCGAGTTGTCTTCTGGGCGGCATCATCTCCATCCGCCAGGCCTCCTTTGCCAGTTCGGGAATCGTTACCAGGTCGCGCGATTCCAGGAACTCGATCGCCTCGAGGGCGAGTTCGAGAATCAGCGCCGGCTGATCGCCCGGCGCGACGTGTCGGCGCTTCACGTGCTCCAGTGCGGCGTGCCAGTCGTCGCCGTAGCCCAACTCCCGGGAAGCGTTGAGCATCTCCCGCTCGCACCACGCGTACTCGCGCTCGGCGATTTCGATGAGTTCCTCCGGCGTGTATGGGATCAACTCGGCTCGCAACTCGCGCAGAAGCGCTTCCCTTCCGATCGGGTCGCCGATGATCGTTGTGTTGTCGTCCTCTGCGATGCCGACGACCTTTTCCAGAAGGTGCTTGCGGTACGCGGTCATCGCCGCGCGCAACTCCTCATACGGCTTGGTGCACCACCACGTGAAGAGCGGGTCGTAGCGGTTGTAAAAGTCGTACCAATGCTTCAGCACCTCGATCAACTCGCTCATCGCCCGCGCCGCCCGGTAGGCGACCGAGCGTTTCGCCGAGAGGCCCTGCGCGTTCTCCTGTGCGCTCGCGACCGCCTTTCGGAGGTCGTTCAACTCCTCGGCGGCGCGTTCTGGGTCTACCGGCTCGAACGCTCGCAGGGCATCGTCGAGGGCGACGACGCGATCGGCAAACGGCAGAAGCGGCAGCATCTCCGCGCGTTGCTCCTCCTGGGTGAGCAGTTGCGCGCTCTCCTTTTCGAGGTAGTTCCTCCACAGGACGAAGTCGAGGCGACCGTCCGCCGAGAGCGCAGCAAAGTCACGTCCGCGCAACTGGTCGAGTGCGGCGGCGAAGAACTTGCGCAGGCGCTCGTGGCGCTGAGTCGAAAGCCGATTCGGGTACCGGCGCTGGAGCGCGTCCAGGTCGGCGCGGAAGCGGGCGATGTCTTCTGCGACTTCAGATGTCGGCCCCTGAGTTGCTGCGGGTTGCATGACGAATAGCACGAAGAGTGAAGCAAAGGCCCCCATCGTGCGCCGGATTATGGCCCCGGGCCGAATCGGTGCCGGGGCGCCCCTCATCGCCAGGGGGCGGCGGCCTTGCGAAATCCGGCGAATTGGGTATCATTGGGGGTTCGGAACCTATGGCTCTCTACCCTTCCGCAGACAAACTCGACGCATTCTCCAGCAAGTTCGTCCTCGCCAACCTCGCCGCTCGCCGGGCGAAGCAACTTCGCGAGGGCTCGCCGCCGCTGATCGAGACGCACTCTACCCACCCGCTGACCATCGCGCTTGAGGAGATCGCCGAGGGCGCCGTCGTCCCTCAGCTCATCGAGGGCGAGGTAGTCCCCGCCTCCGGTGTCACCGGCCAGACGCTTGACGCTCTCGCCGCAGAAGGCACTGCCGAGGCGCACGACCTCGCCGCGCTCGTCAGAAACGATGCAAGCATCGAGGACCTTCTCGATCTCGAGACCGCTCTCACGGACGAGGAGGAGGAGACGGTCGAGGCGGTCGATTTCGGAGGCCCGTCTAACTCCGACGAGCGCCGCCAGCCGGCTGCTCAAGCCGGCGAAGATGCCGACGCCGCGATCGCAGAAGACCTCGTGGACTAAGGCGTCATGGCGGCGCAGGACTACTACGAACTGTTAGGTGTCCCGCGCGACGCCTCGCCCGACGAGATCAAGTCCGCCTTCCGGCGGCTTGCGCGCAAGTATCACCCCGACGTCAATCCCGACGACCCAAGCGCCGAGGAGAAGTTCAAACAGATTGCCGAAGCGTACGCCGCTCTGAGCAACCCGGCGAAGCGGCAGGAGTACGACCGCTTTGGCGTCGTGTCCGATATGCCACGCCCCGACTCGGGGTTCGGCGGTGTGGCGGACCTCTTCGAGATGTTCTTCCGCGTCGGCGCGCCGAGGAAGGCAGGTCCGCAACCCGAGCCGGGTCGCGACTTGGAGGCGAGCGTCACGCTGACGCTCAAGGATGTCGTAACCGGCGCCAGAAGGACGCTTGAGTTCGAGCGCATGGAGACCTGCTCCGAGTGCAACGGCTACGGCGCGGAGCCCGGTACTCCGCCTCAGACCTGCTCCGAGTGCGGAGGCGCCGGCGTCGTCGTGCATGTAACGACCACCTTCCTGGGTCAGGTTCGAAGTACGATGACCTGCGGCCACTGCCACGGAGAAGGGCGCGTCATCACGCCCAAGTGCCGCAACTGCAACGGGCGGAAGCTGGAGAAGAAGCACACCCGGGTCGAGGTGCGAATCCCGGCGGGCATTGACGATGGGGCGGTGTTGCACCTACCAAGTCAGGGCGACGACGGCATCAACGGTGGTCGCCCGGGCGACCTCTACGTGCGCGTTCACGTGCAGCGCGACCCGCGCTTCACACGCGACGAGCGCGGATTGCTGACGCAAGTGAACATCACTTACCCGCAGGCTGCGCTGGGAGCGAGCCTGCTCCTCGAAGGGATTGACGGCGAGTTCGAGCTGATCATCCCGCCCGCCACCCAGCCGGGGCAGGAGTTCCGGGTGCGAGGACAGGGATTGCCGCCCGTCGGGGGCGTGGAGCGGGGCGACCTGCGCGTTCGCGTCAACGTCGCGGTGCCGAAGTCGCTCACCGAGTATCAGAAACAACTTCTGGAAAACCTGCAGCGCACGTTCGAGGGCAAGGAGGACGGCGCGGCGAAGTCGAGCGGATTCCTGCAGGAGTTCCTGAGAGACATCAAGAAGAAACCGTGAGATGGCTCCGCGTTGCCGCGCACTTCACCGAAGCGCTTGAAGACGCTTCCCTGCCCCACGAGGCGTTCGCAAGCGTGGGGTGCTCTGGAACTGAGGAGTCGCCTGACGGCTTGACGGTCGCGGGCTACTTGCCCGACACCTTAGGCGTGTGGGAGAGAGTCTCGGAGGTCGGCGAGCAACTCCTCACCCTCGGCGCGCGCGAGGTGGAAGTGCGCGCCATAGAGGAGCAGGACTGGGCGAACTCGTGGCGGCAGTTCTTCGTCCGTCGGCAGGTTGGCGAGCGAGTCGTGGTCGTCCCGGCTTGGGAGGAGCACGAGCCGAGCGAGGGCGAGATCGCCATCGTCCTCGAGCCCGGGCAGGCGTTCGGAACCGGCGAACACGCAACAACGCAACTCTGCCTCGAGTTGTTGGAGCGTTTCGTGTCGACGGGCGGCCGCGTGCTCGATGTGGGAACGGGAAGCGGCGTGCTCGCGATTCTCTGTGCGCGCCTCGGCGCCACGGTTTGGGCGACGGAACGCGAGGAGGCTGCTGTGCATTCGGCGAAGCAGAACTTCGAGCGCAACGGTGTCAGCGTACGGCTCTTCCACACCGAGTTGCTGCCCCGACCGCCGGAAGGCGAGGAGTTCGACATAGTGGTTGCCAACCTCGTATCCGCCGCGCATATGCGGATGGCGACCGAAGTCGCCCGGTCGCTCCGGGCCACCGGGCGCTGGCTCATCAGCGGCGTGATCCCGGACAACTGGTCCGCGGTTCTTGCGGCGGCGGAGGAAGCGGGCTTCGAGTTGCAGGAGCGCGTGGAGCGCGGCGGGTGGATTGCGGCGGTGTTTTCGCTAGGGGGCGATGCATCCGACGAGTCGGACGGGTCGGACCGGTCCGACAGGTCAGAGTAAACTCGATGCCCATGGCTTACACACGCCCGGACGGGAGAGCGCCGACCGAGATACGACCGGTGAAGCTGCAGCGCGGCTTCTCGCCCTACGCCGAAGGCTCCTGCCTCATCACGATGGGCAAGACGGTGATGCACGTTACCGCGACCGTCGAGGGGCGCGTGCCGCCCTGGATGAAGGGGCAAGGCACCGGATGGGTTACCGCCGAATACGGCATGCTGCCGCGAAGCGGTCGAGAAAGGAATCAGCGCGACCTGATGCGCCCAAACGGCAGGACGATGGAGATTCAGCGCCTTATCGGTCGCGCCCTCCGTGCCGTGGTGGACCTCTCGCGGATGGGCGAGTGGACCATAACCGTGGACTGCGACGCCATACAAGCGGACGGCGGAACCCGCACCGCAGCCATCACCGCCGCATACGTCGCCCTTCACGACGCCTTTCAATGGATGATGGAGCAGCGGATCATCCAGGAGATGCCGCTCACCGAAGGGCTTGCCGCGGTCAGCGTCGGCGCGGTGTTCGACACGGAGATCCTCGACCTTTGCTATGAGGAGGACAGCAAGGCGGAGGTTGACATGAATGTTGTGATGACCGACGCCGGGCGCTACGTCGAGATTCAAGGCACGGCGGAGACGGCGCCGTTCAACGAAGAACGCTTCGCCCGAATGCTCGCCCTGGGCAAGAAGGGCATCAAGGAGCTTGTCGCGCTGCAGAAGCAGGCGCTCGGCATCGCATGAGGCTCGTCATCGCCACCCGGAACCCGGCTAAGGCGAGGGAGATGAGCGAGATACTGCAGCGCCTGCTTGGCGAGCAGTGGCAGATTCTCGACCTGACGCACTTCCCGCCTTTCGACGAGCCGGAGGAGAGCGAGGACACCTACGTCGGCAACGCGCTCATCAAAGCGCGCGCAGCCGTGGACGCAACCGGCGACCTTTGCATCGCGGATGATGCCGGGCTTGAGATTGACGCCCTCGACGGCGCGCCCGGGGTGCACAGCAAGAGGTTCGGCGGTGAGGACCTCCCGTTTCCGCAAAGGATCGCCCGGGTTCTCTCACTGCTCGAGGGCGTTCCACCCGAGCGCCGCTCGGCGCGCTTCCGCTGCGTGGTCGCCGTGGCGGACGGCGCGGGGTTCGAGCAGACGTTTGAGGCGACCTGCGAAGGCATCATCGCGCCGGAGCCGCGCGGCGAAGGCGGCTTCGGCTACGACCCGATCTTCCTCTACCCCGCGGCGGGCAAGACGTTTGCCGAGATGACGCCGGAGGAGAAGCACGGCGTCAGCCACCGCGGCAAGGTGCTTCGCCTGGCGGCGGCGGCGCTGTCGGCGCGGGGGTGAGCGACGGGCCTGGGGATAGAGTTGGCTTGCGCGCTCCGCAAGTAGGTGAACGATGAACGGACACCAGGTGGCCTTGCTTGTTGCAGACCATCCATTCAACACTTCTCAGCGTGGTACATGAGCACGCTCTCTGAAGTGCGGTCTAATCGCGAACGCGCAGCACAGCCGCGCCCTGGATACCGTCGTTCTTCAACTTCGCAAGCGCCTCCTGCGCCGCGTCCAGCGGGAAGAGTTCGACGCTTGTCTCTATCGGAATCTCGGCGGCAAGGCGCAGCAGTTCCCTGCCATCCTCACGCGTGTTCGCCGTCACGCTCGTTAGCGTCCTCTCATTGAAGAGGTGGCTTTGGTACTCGAGCGACGGGATGTCGCTGAGGTGGATTCCGGCGCACGCGAGCGTCCCGCCTTTGTCGAGCGCGGCGAGGGCTGCCGGCACGATCTCCCCCGCCGGAGCAAACAGGATGGCGCTGTCGAGGCGCCTCGGGGGTGATTCGGCCGCATCGCCCGCCCAAGCAGCGCCGAGCGAACGAGCCAACTCCCGATGCCGTTCGCCGCGGGTCATCACGAACACCTCGCACCCGAAGTGCCGCGCAACCTGGATGACGATGTGCGCCGATGCACCGAAACCATACAGACCCAATCGACAACCCGACCTGGCGCCGGATCGGAGGTAAGCGCGGTAGCCGATTACGCCTGCGCAAAGAAGCGGGGCAGCGCGTTCGGGCATCAGGTCGCCCGGAATCGGATAGGTGAACGCAGGGTCGGCGGCAACGACCTCGGCGTATCCGCCGTCAACGTGATAGCCGGTGAACTGTGGCGCGTCGCACAGGTTCTCCTTGTTGCTCACGCACCAACTGCACCGCCCGCACGAGCGATGGAGCCAGGGCACACCGACTCGCTGTGCTGTATCCCGCCTTCTCCCAATGACTTGGTGGCCGGGAATGACGGAGTCTTTAGCTACGGGCAAGTCCCCCTCGATTACGTGTAGGTCGGTTCGGCAGACGCCACACACCTCAACGTCAATAAGGACCTCGCCGGGCTGTGGAGTCGGCTCGGGCACTTCTCGCACGCCCAGTTGCAGCGACTCAACCGGCCCTCGCTGCTCGCACACGATAGCCCTCAACTATTGCACCTCTTCGAACCAAGCCGTGAAGTGTCGCAGCATCGGGCTTTGCTTCACGATGCGGAGACCCTTTGCCTCGTGCCTCTGCTGCAACAGTCCCTCGAACACTTCGACGACATAGTTTGCGTGGGCTTGCGTGTAGACGCGGCGAGGCAGTGCGAGCCTGACCAACTCGTTGTCGGCGGGTTGCTCCTCGCCCGTCTGCGCGTCCCGCCTTCCGAACATCACGCTGCCGATCTCCACTCCTCTGATTCCGCCCTCTCGATAGAGTTCGACGACGAGTCGCTGCGCGGGGTATTGCGAAGGCGGGATGTGGGGATAGAACGCGTGGGCGTCCACATACACCGCGTGCCCGCCCGGTGGCTGCACGACCCGAACGCCTCTCTCGAGCAATCGCGAAACCAGATAGCGCGTACACGCGAGGCGATACTCGAGGTACGCCTCGTCGAGCACCTCATCCAAGCCGACCGCAAGCGCCTCGAGGTCTCTCCCCGCCATGCCGCCGTAGGTGGGGAATCCCTCGATCAGGATGAGGAGGTTGCGCGACTGGTCCGCCAGGTTGTCGTCGTTCAGCGCAAGGAACCCGCCGATGTTGCCGAAGCCGTCCTTCTTCAGCGACATCGTGGCGCCGTCGCAATAGGAGAACATCTCCTGGGCGATCCCCTTCGGCGACTTGTCGGCGTACCCGGGCTCACGAAGTTTGATGAAGTATGCGTTCTCGGCGAAGCGGCAGGCGTCGAGGAAGAACGGGATGCCGTGCGCTCTGGCTCGCTCGGAAACAGCGCAGATGTTCTCCATGCTGACGGGCTGCCCCCCGCCGGCGTTGTTCGTGGCGGTGAGCATGATGCAGGGGATTGAGTCTGCGCCGTTACGCTCGATGTACGCGTCGAGCTTCGAGAGGTCCATGTTGCCCTTGAACGGGGCGGTGGAGTCGAGGTCCCTCGCCTCGTCCACAACCAGGTCGTCGGCGCTCGCGCCGGTGAACTCGATGTTCGCTCTGGTGGTGTCGAAGTGGTTGTTGTTGGGGATGCGCTTCCCCTCTCCGCCAAGGATGCTGAACAGAAGCTTCTCGGCAGCGCGCCCCTGATGGACGGGGATTATGTGCTTGAATCCTGTAATTTCTTGCACTTTGTCCTCGAACCGGAAGAAGCTCTTGCTCCCGGCGTAGCTCTCGTCGCCTGCGTTGAGCGCAGCCCATTGGGCAGCGGACATTGCGCTGGTCCCGCTGTCGGTGAGGAGGTCTATGAGCACCTTGTCGGCGTGGATGAGGAACGGGTTGAAGTGCGCCTCATGGAGGATCTGCTCCCGCTCCTCCCTTGTGGTGAACGCGATCGGCTCGACGACCTTGATTCGGAACGGCTCGATGATCTCCCGCATGCCGGTTGTTTTACCGGAGCGGCGCAGAGGGGCATCTTCTTGCAACCTTTCGCCCCCGCTGCGCGTATATCGAAGTGATATCGCCGAGATATCTCAGGAGAACACAATGAGGAAAGAAAAGACCGTCCGAACGACTTCCGGTTGGGTCGTGCTGCCACTGACGATTCTGTCGTTCTTGGCTGTGCCGTACCTGATCGTGCTCATGGCTCGCGTGGCGGAGGGCGCCGACGGGCCGACGCCGGAGTTCTGGTGGCTCCTGTGCCTGACGATTGCCGACCTGCTCGCCTTCGGACTGATGGCGGCGGGGTTTTTCGTGGTCGAACCGAACGGCAGCAAGGTACTGCTTTTGTTCGGCAAGTACATCGGCACGGAGCGCGAGCCGGGCTTCCACTGGGCGAATCCGTTCTTCAGCAAGCGAGGCGTGTCGCTTCGCGTCCGAAACTTCAACACGGACACGCTGAAGGTGAACGACTACGACGGCAATCCAGTAGAGATAGCCGCCGTCGTCGTATGGCAGGTGGTGGACACGTACGAGGCGAGCTTTGAAGTCGACGACTACGTTGACTACGTCTCCACCCAAAGCGAGACGGCCGTCCGCGCCACCGCGACCTCGTATCCCTACGACGCTGAAGACGAGACGCTGTCGCTTCGTCGCCACACGGACGAGGTGTCGGACGAACTGCAGCGACACTTGCAGGAGCGACTGGACCGCGCCGGAGTGCGCGTGCTGGAGGCGCGACTGTCACACCTCGCCTACTCGCCGGAGATCGCAAGCGCCATGCTGCGTCGGCAGCAGGCGAACGCGATCATCGCAGCGCGACAGCGCATCGTGGATGGCGCGGTGGGCATGGTCGAGATGGCGCTCGCGCAACTCGAGACCAGCGACACCGTCCACCTCGACGAGGAGCGCAAGGCTGCGATGGTGAGCAACCTCATGGTGGTGCTGTGCAGCGAGAGCGCGACGCAGCCGGTCATCAACACGGGGACGCTCTACACGTAGCAGCATGGCAGACCGGAAGACGTTCCTGGTCAGGTTGAGCCCGGAACTCCTCGAAGAGGTGCGACGATTGGCCGCCGAGGAGTTCCGGAGCGTCAACGCGCAGGTGGAGGTCTTGCTTCGGGAAGCGCTGCGCAAGCGCGGGCGCAAGCCGAAAGACGAGAGGAAGAAGCATTAGCCGTTCCCGTAAGTCTCCGCCGCTTCAGCGACGAATCGGATCAACTCGTCCCGTCCGAACGGCTTGGTGAGGGTGGCGGACGCTCCGCCGTGTTCGACTGCGTGCGCGGTTGCGAAGGCGACGCGACGGGCAAGCCTCTGATCCCGGAGGCGCTTCGCGAGCGCGGTACCGTCCATGCCTGGCAGCGAAACGTCCAGCAGCGCGAGATCGAACGGCTTGGCGCGCTGAGACGCCATGCGGAGGGCATCCTCGCCGCTCCGAGCGGCAACGACCTGGTAGCCTTCGTCGAGAAGCACCTGCTCAGCGAACCGACGGACGTCCTCCTCGTCCTCGACGAGGAGGATGACCTTGTCTCCATCTGCGGCGAAGGCGTCATGGCGCTTTGTTGCGAGAGGGAGGTACACGCTGAAGCGCGCCCCACGCGGCTCGCGGCTCTTCACGTCCACCAGTCCGCCTGCAGCTGCCACGGCTTGCAGAACGATGGACAGCCCCAAGCCCGAGTGCCCTTCTCCCCGACGGGTGGTTACGAACGGATCGAAGATATGACACGCGAGTTCGTCCGGGATTCCCGGGCCGGTGTCATCAACGTGAATCACCGCGTACTCGCCCTGCGCGAGCGCCAGCCCGAGCGGGTTCGTAACACCAGCCGTGATGTTGCGCTGTTCCAGCGAGATGCGAATGACGCCGCCCTCCGGCATGGCATCACGCGCGTTGATGACCAGGTTCGCTACGACCTGTTGAAGCGCTCCGCCGTCAATCAAGACGCGAATCGGCTCGGCAGGGATGCGGGTCTCGAGCCGATGCGTGTTCGGCAGGAGGCCCTCCAGAGTGGTCACGACTCGGCGCAGCCTCTCGCTGACGTCTTCGGCTTCCAGCGGCTCCGTTGATGGACGGGCGAAGTGTACGAGCCGGCGGCTGAGGTCGGTAAGGTTCTCGGACGCCCGCAGCGCCTTCTCGACATGCTTGCACGCCGGGTGTTCCTCCGCCGCGTGGCGGTCGCACTTGGCGAGTGCCATTTCGAGATTGGCGACGATGACCTGCATCATGTTGTTGAGGTCGTGGGCCAGCCCCGCAGCAAGTTGGCCAAGAACGGCGAACCGGGATACCACCTGCGCGCGCTCCTGCATCTCCTTCTCCTGTGTGATGTCCGCAATCGCAGCGTAGATGCGCACGACCCGCCCTCTCGCGTCAACTTCTGGGCCGGCATATGCGCGAACCCACCGAACGCCCCCGTCCGGGCGCAGGATCCGGAACTCATCGGTGGAGGCCTCCCCGCGCAGCGCTCTCGCCCGGCGACGCTCGAGGACGTCGCGGTCGTCGGGATGGATGATGGTGCGAAGGCCGCCATCCTCATAGAACCCTTCAGGATTGCGCCCGGTAATCTCCTCGAATGCGCCTTCCAGCCATTCCACGTGTGTGGAGCCGTCCCTGTCCACGCGGAGGGCGAGCACGTAACCCGACGTCAACTCAGAGATGGCGCGATAGCGCCGTTCGCTCAGTTCGACTCGCTGGCGCTCGCGGTGTATTTCGGTAACGTCGCGGACGAACCCGACGAGGCCGGTAACCTGGCCGTCCTCGCTCAGCACCGGCGCCTTGACGACCATGATGTGCGCATCGCGCCCCTGATAGGAGACCGGCCGCTCTGCGACGACCATGCTGCCTGCGAGCACGACGGCGTCATCTGTCTCCGCCATCGCGGCAAGTTCGGGTGGCCACACCTCACTCGCTTTCTTGCCGATGACGTCTTCCCTGGCGAGGCCCGTTTCTTCGACGAACACACGATTGACGTCGGTAAAGCGACCTTCCCTATCTTTGACAAACGCGAGGTCGGGCGACGCTTGCAGCACCGAGTGAAATCGCCGCTCGCTGTGTGCAAGGCGGCGCTCCAACGCCTCGATCGGTCGTTGGTCGAACACGATACATTGCAGGCCGCCGACGACTCCGCCCTCACCGCGAAGCGGCGACGCGTACAGTTCAACCGGAATGACCTCGCCGTCCTTCGCAACCAATCGCATTCGGTAGGGCGGAACGATCTCTCCGCGCAGCCGGCGTTCGAAGTTCGCCTGGGTTAGCTCGCGGTCGTCCGGGTGGACCACATCAGGACCGTGACGTCCCAGCAGTTCCTCCGGCGCGTAGCCCAAGAGCCGAGCGAAGGGGGCACTCACATAGATGAGGCGTCGCTCAAGGTCCACATCAACCGCCGGCAAGCCGCTCGACTCGATGAGGTCGCGGTACCGCCCGCGAGACTGCGCTGCGCTGTCGCTCACGGCGGCGAGGATACCGGGGAGGGAACTCCTGCCTGCGGGGAGCGCGTATTCCCTTCAAAGAGGCGGGGGGCGGGTTTGCCCTCTCCAAGCATCCCGCCCCCACTGTCCTGCCTGCTGACTGCCAAGCCTGACACAAGGCGTCAAGGATTAGTGTATCCGAAATCGCTCCCGTGCGCAACGGATTTCGTCAGCAGTGTATACGATGCGCCGGAGATTTGGTGCCGTAGCGCGTAGAACACCCATATTCCTAACAGGTTTCTGCCTGCAGACGAGCCGAGAGAGCAACCAGAAGGCGCGCAAACAACTGGGCGGCGCGCTTCGTCCTTTCTTTGAAGTGGCCCAAATTACACGCTCCGATGCCGACCCGCTGGCGATTCTTGGAAAGTCGGTGGCTCCGGGAACCAAGGAGAGGTTGGAGCTGTTTGTCTCGTCCCTCTCGACCGGCACCCCGTTGACCGTACCGGTTATTGTTGCCCACGGGAGGTTGTCCGGGCCCACGCTGCTGCTCTCCGCGGCGATTCACGGAGACGAGATCAACGGCGTCGAGGTCTGCCGCCGTGTTCTCGAGCGGATTGACCCGTTCGCCCTGCACGGCACGGTGATTGCCGTCCCCGTAGTCAATGTGTTCGGCTTCATCACCCAGTCCCGCTACTTGCCGGATCGGCGGGATCTCAACCGCTCCTTTCCGGGAAGCCCGAAAGGCTCTCTCGCTTCGCGATTGGCGCACCTCTTCCTCGAGCGTGTGGTGAGTCTATGCGACGTCGGCATTGATTATCATACGGGCAGCGGAGGACGGCGCAATCTGCCGCAGATACGCGCGAACCTGAAGGACGAAACGACGCTGCAACTTGCCGAGGCGTTCGGCGCACCTGTGTGCGTTCAAGCACGGGAGCGCGCGAAGTCGCTTCGCTCGGTCGCCGCAGAGTCGGGCAAGCCGATGTTGTTGTTCGAGGGCGGCGAGGTGCTCCGCTTCGAAGAAGACGTCATCGGTATCGGCGTTAGCGGCACGCTACGCGTGATGAAACACCTCGGCATGCTGCCGATGATCGCCGTGGAGCAATGCGGGGCGTCGCTTCTCGCGCGCGACGGCGGCTGGATTCGCTCGACACGTGGTGGCATTCTCCACCTCGATGTCGCGCTGGGGCAGACCGTACACCGGCATGACGTGCTGGGAACGATAACCGACATGTTCGGCACGGTGCGAGGCAAGGTAGTCGCGCACGATGATGGGATGGTCATCGGTCACGTAACGAACCCGCTCGTCAGTCGCGGCGATGCCGTCGTCCACCTCGCCTGCCCGCAGTAATCGTGTGTGGCGAGGCTTCGCAGGTCACGGAAGCAGCCAGCCTGATTGCTTCGTCACGCCGTTGCGCTTGGCTGCCAGCCGCCCTGGAGCGCGGCTTGGGCCGCTGCGAGGCGGGCTATCGGGACACGAAACGGCGAGCAGCTAACGTAGTCAAGCCCAAGCTCATGGCAATACGCTATGGAGTTGGGGTCGCCGCCGTGCTCGCCACAGATTCCGAGCTTGATCTCTGGTCGCACCTCGCGCGCGGACTCGACGCAGATCTGCATCAGCTTCCCTACTCCTCGCCGATCCAGCGTCTCGAATGGGTTCTGCGGCAGAATGCCTTGCTCCACATACACACGAAGGAACTTGGCTTCGGCATCATCCCTACTGAATCCGAAGGTCGTCTGGGTTAGGTCGTTCGTTCCGAAACTGAAGAAGTCCGCGTACTCGGCGATCTCATCGGCAGTTATGGCGGCTCGCGGCAGTTCGATCATCGTTCCGAACTTGTAGTCCACGTCCACTCCCGCGTCGTGAACGACATCGCGGGCTACCTGCTCGAGTTTCTCGCGCACGGTGCGCAGTTCGTTCACATGCCCGACGAGGGGGATCATGATCTCCGGTTTCACCTCGATACCGCGCGCCTTGATGCGGATTGCGGCGAGCAGGATTGCCCGCGTTTGCATTTCGACGATGCCTGGGAAGAGGATTGAGAGCCTGCAGCCGCGCAGTCCAAGCATCGGGTTCATCTCGCGCATGTCGTTGACCGCCTTCAGCATCAGTTGCTTCTCGTCAAGCACGCGCTTGAGCGCATCGCCGCCGACGGTGTTGTGGGCTTGCTGCAACTCGGTTACCTCTTGGAGCAAGAGGTCATGCGACGGAAGGAACTCGTGCAGCGGCGGGTCAATCAATCGGATCGTGATGGGGCGTCCATCCATCGCTTCGAACAGCCCCTCGAAGTCGCGCCGCTGAATATCCTGAAGTTGTCGCAACGCCGCCTCGCGCTCCTCTTCGGTCGCTGCGAGGATCATCGTCTGGACGATCGGCAGTCGGTCGCGCTCGAAGAACATGTGTTCGGTCCGGCACAAGCCGATGCCCTCGGCACCGAACTGTATCGCTTGTCCGGCGTCGCGCGGGTTGTCGGCGTTCGCTCGAACGCCGATGGTCCGACACTCGTCCGCCCAAGCCATGACGCGTGAGAAGTCTCCGCCGACATCTGGGCTGAGCAGCGGGAGCGGGCCTACATAGACGGAGCCCGTGGTGCCGTCAATGGTAATCGTGTCCCCTTCGCGGATGGTTCGCCCTTGAGCCATGAAGGCGCGCTCCCTTTCGTTCACATGGACGGACTCGCAGCCGGCGACGCATGGGATGCCGAACCCGCGCGCTACGACCGCGGCGTGCGAGGTTCGTCCGCCACGCGACGTAAGGATGCCCTGCGAAGCGAGCATGCCGTGGACATCGTCGGGGTTCGTCTCGTTGCGGACGAGGATGACCTTCTTGCCTTGCCTGCCGAGTTCTGCGGCCGTGTCTGCGTCGAAAACCGCTTCACCCACTGCCGCGCCCGGCGAGGCTGCAAGCCCTTTGGCGACCGGCTTGATGCCGTGCGAGGCGATGTGCTTGTCGTCGAGGCGGGGATGCAAGAGCTGATCGAGGTGCCCTGCGCTAACGCGCAGCACGGCTTCCTGGGGCTGGATCAGACCCTCGTCCACCATGTCAACCGCGATCTTCACGGCTGCTGCACCGGTGCGCTTCCCAACCCTGCACTGGAGCATGAACAGACGGCCATTCTCAACCGTGAACTCGAGGTCCATCACGTCGCGGTAGTGGTGCTCCAGCTTGTCGGCGATCTCGCGGAACTGGTCGTACACCTCCGGCATTTGGCTGCCCAGCTCTGTGAGCGGCAGCGGTGTGCGGATTCCGGCGACCACGTCTTCCCCCTGCGCGTTGGGTAGGTACTCGCCATAGAGTGTCTTCTCTCCCGACGAAGGGTCGCGGGTAAAGGCGACGCCCGTACCGGAGTTCTCGCCGAGGTTGCCGAAGACCATAGCTTGAACATTGACCGCCGTACCGAGGTCTTCGGGGATGCGCTCTTTCCGCCGGTAGACGATTGCGCGCTCGTTGTTCCAACTTCTGAACACCGCCTCGATGGCGAGTTGCAGTTGCTCCCAGGGGTCTGACGGAAAGCCTCGTCCAGCGCGCTGTTGAGTGTGAGCGAGGAAGAGGTTGCAGATCTCTTTGAGATCCTCGGCGGTGAGATCGGTATCGAGGTCCACTCGCTTCTCGGCTTTGACGCGATGGAAGATCTCTTCGTACTCGGCCTTAGGCACTCCGAGGACGACATCGGAGAACATCATGATAAGGCGGCGGTATGCATCCCATGCGAACCTCTCGTCGCCCCCCTGCTTGATCAGGCCTTGTAGAGTGCGAGCGTTGAGGCCGAGGTTCAGGATGGTGTCCATCATGCCGGGCATGCTGAACTTTGCGCCGGAGCGGACTGAGACGAGCAGTGGGTTGCCAGGGTCGCCAAGCGTCCGCCCGATGTCCTTTTCGACGGCAGCCATGGCCTCGCGAATCTCGTCCATTAGACCGCCGGGGAGCGATCCGCCCTCAACGTAGTACTTGCGGCACACCTCGGTTGTGACAATAAAGCCCGGCGGCACAGGCAGGCCGAGGTTGGTCATCTCGGCGAGGTTGGCGCCCTTGCCTCCCAGGAGGTCTTTCTGGTCGGCGGAGCCTTCGCTAAAGAGCAGGACGCGCTTCTTGGTCGCTGAAGCCTCTTGTTGAATCATCACGGAATCTCCTCGCCCGGCGGTGCAGGCGGATTGCGCCGAGCCAGCCAGGAATCTTACCCGATTTAGGTCGCAGCCTTATCGGAACCGCCAGATAATCGCGGCTCCGGCGCTCGTCGCGTTGATGGACTTTGCGGAGTAGCCCTTGGCGTGCCCATCTGCGAACATGACGTTGGTGAAGCCGCTGTCGTCACCGCGTTTCTGGTGGCGCGCGTAGACCGGCTTCAAGAGCCGAGGGGGCAGGTTGTTCAGCTCCAAGACGAGATCCCGATCGGCACACAAGGGCGCGCCCATGCGAGGGTCAATCGGGTCGTCTGGCCCATTGTACGGACTAAAGATGTAACCACGGTACTTTTGCGCGATCGGGCCGCCAGGCGTGTCCGCAAATAGAGCGATTTCTGAAGGGCGGTCCATCTTGCGCAGCGTTGCAGGTGTCGTAAAGCCCTCACACCCGTTGGGATCTGGGTTGTTTTCGTCGCAGCCGTCTATGGGGTCATAGGAGGTGGCATCCGAGTATCCAATGGTCATTTCGCCTCTCTCGTCCCAAGTCTCTCCATACTTGCCCGGTTGACTTGGGCACGAGACGAGCTGACGGTTCGCCACGTAGGGAAAGATCTGCCCGGTCCAAAGGTGGAGCGGGTCGGTGCGCGGAACAGTGCGGTTGCTCCCCATTGGCAAGAAGCCGTCGTGATCGTTGGTGTACATCATTACCGCCATGCCGAGTTGCTTCATGTTGGACAGGCAGGCGATTCGCTTGGCGGCCTCTTTCGCTCTCATAAAAACCGGAAAGAGAATGGCCGCCATGATCGCAATGATCGCGATCACCACGAGCAGCTCGATCAGCGTGAATGCCCTACGAGGGTCCTTTGGTTCGCTCATGACCTACTTGACGTATGGTAGGCGCCGAAGAGTTCATCTATCCCGGGGCGCCTTGGTTTAGACTGGGCTCCGCTGGCCGTGTTTGTGGTCCTTCCACGTTGTTTACCTTTTCGAGGGGAACGACAAGGTATTCCTTCGTGCCGATTTCTTGTACCCTAACCGGAGCAAGGCGCTCCAACACCAAGACAGCCTCTTCGGGAGGAAGCGTGAGGATCGCGTCGGGATTCTCCGGCGCGAGGCCGAGCGCCGCATCCTCGACCGCCGGGTCCACGTGCATGGTCATTCCCGCGGATCGAAACGCGCTGATGGCTTGGAAGAGTGTCGAGTCACCACGAAGCGTGATCACCGGGTCGCGGGGAGCCTGAGGAACCGGTCTTTCGGCGATGCCTCGCGGATCGGGTTCGGACGAAGTCGGGGGTGGCGTTGTGGAGGTCCCAGGGCCGCTCGTAACATCTGTTGGCGTTTGGTCGCCGCTTGTGCCGGTGCCATTCCATCCTGCGCCGTCTCGGTGTGTTACGAAGCCGGTGATGCGATATGCTCCGTATCCCACGAGAGCGAGGCCGACGACAACGCCCGCAACGAGCGCGAGGCGCGCGGGTGCGGAGGCTGGGCGCGCCGCGGGGCGGTAGAACTGAGCTGCCGGCCTTGCCGCAGGTCGCGCCCTGCGCATGGCTTCAACCATGGCTCGCACTCGCGCAAGCTCTGCGGCGTACTGCGGGTAGCGCCGTTCGAACTCGGCTACCGTGGCGGCGTCGCTGCTTTCGGCAGCAACCCACAGCATCTCTTGAACCGATTCAGGAACGTTGTTCTGTTTCATGTTGACTCTCCAACTCGCTCCAGGCGGCTCGAAATCTTTCTCGTGCTCGGTAGAGCCTCGTCTTTGCGGCGTTGGCGGTACAGCCGAGCACCTCTGCAATCTGCTCGAGGGACTGCTCTTCCCAATAGTAGAGGGACAGCACGGCTCGGTCCTCCTCTCGGAGTCGCACCAGGGCAGCCGCCACGCGCTCGCTGAGCGGGCCGGCGCTTTGCTCCTCGGCCACTGCGCCAATATGGCCCTCTTCGAGCGGCTCCGTGTCCCTTCGTCGGCTTACGCTGCGAGCGTGCTGGATCGCCGTATTCACCGAGATGCGATACAGCCAAGTGCTGAACCGGCTTCTGTGCTGGAACCGGGAGAGATTCTTCCAGACCTGCACAAAAGTGGCTTGCACAGCATCGAGGGCGTCCTCGTTGCCGCCCAAAATGCCTCGAGTCAGGGCGTAGACCTTCGCGTAGTATCTCTCGTAGAGCGAATCAAAAGCCGAATCGTCGCCGGCAAGGAACCGCCGCACCAGGACGGCGTCGTCGTCCAGTGCGGGCGTGCCGATTTGGGCCGCCTCGAAGGTCATATCCTGTTCGTTCTGACGCTTCAAGCAGGGTGCAAGGTTACCCCCGGGGTATTCTTCGGTGGTATTCAGGGGCCCGTAGCTCAGGGGTCAGAGCGGGCGGCTCATAACCGCTTGGTCGCAGGTTCAAATCCTGCCGGGCCCACCAACTGTGGTATCCTGTGGCTGCAGAAGCCGTTCGCAGGGGGAGCCTCGTTTGAGGCTGAGAGTCCCGACCCTGGGAGACCCCTTGAACCTGATCCGGTTCGTACCGGCGTAGGGAATGCGAAGCGGGTGACCCTCAAAGGTCTTCGAAGCCGTTTCGCCTTTCCGCGAAGCGGCTTTTGCGTTCAAGGAGAAGACCAATGAAAAGCAGACATACGAAACGAGAAGCGTTCACGCTCATCGAGTTGCTTGTCGTAATCGCGATCATCGCGGTCCTTGCGGCGATCCTGTTCCCGATTCTTTCTCGAGCCAAGGAGGCCGCGAAGAAGACGCACTGCCTGAGCAACCTCCGTCAGATCGGCATGGCTGTCAAGATGTACCTGATGGACTACGACGACACGTATCCCATCTTCTACGCGTACATGAGCGACCCGCCCGCGGGTAAGCCAGGCCACTTAGGCATCGAGACGCAACTCCATCCGTACATCCAGGGCGGCGGCGTTACGTCTGACGGGCAGGGCGTGCACGCCTACGCGCTTGAGCCGATCTTCAAGTGTCCGCTCGACCAGGGCGGCCCGTTCACCGACCGGGACGTTCCCACGGCGCGAAGCTACTGGCAAGCCTACGGCTCCAGTTACCGCTTCACCAAGTGCATGTTTTCAGTCGTGGCGGGCGTGTCGAGCAGCAACAACATTCCGTACGACTACACGGACATCGCCAAGGAGTCGGAGGTGCAGTTCCCCGCTGAAACGCGCATCGCACGAGACGAGATGCACCACGCATTCGATCGTGAGTACACGCCGAACGCGTGCGAGCGATACGGCTACGACTGTGACCCGCCGTGGGACTTCTATCGGCGATGGCATCACCTCGGTGGAAACTTCCTTTACGCCGATGGGCACGCCAAGTTCGCAGTCGGTCATGCGGGATTCGACGAGGCGCGTGTTTCGCCCGAGGGGCACCGGTCGGGGGACCCACACCCGACCGACGGCACCTGGTACTGGGCGTGTGACTAAGCCGAGGCGAAGCGCGGGCTAAGACGCCTTGCGCCCGCGCTTCGCTCGGAACACGACCGCGAGCACCTCGGCGACCGCCTGATACAGCGAGGCGGGAATCGCGCTGCCGACCTCGACCTCCTTGTAGAGGGAGCGGGCGAGCGGCGGGTTCGGCACAATCGGCACGCGGTGCTTCTTCGCCTCCTCGCGGATTCGCTCCGCGATGCGGTGTCTTCCCTTCGCCACTACCACCGGAGCAGCCATTTTCTTATCGTCGTACTTGAGCGCGACCGCATACTCGACCGGGTTGGTTACGACGACATCCGCCTTCTTCACGCTCGCCATCTGGCGGGCGCGTGCCAGCATGCGACGCCTGCGCGCGAGCTCGGCGCGCAGTTCGGGGGAGAACTCGGTCTCCTTGAGTTCTCGCTTCAACTCGTCACGCGTCATCATAATCTCCTTCTCAACCTGGCGCCGCTGGAAGATGTAGTCCGCAATGCCCACGACGACCCAAAGCAGCGCGACCTTCAGGATGAGGTTGGCAATGAAGCCGCCGACCCACGTAACGCCCGCCAGCGGGGGCAGCGTTGCGAGCGCGAGCAACTCGTCCCAGTTCGTCGAGATATCCCGCCATACGAGCCAACCGATGATACCTACCTTCGCGAGGGTCTTCACGAGTTCGAACACGCTACGCCGCGAGAGCAAGCGCTTCAAGCCCTGGATCGGGTTGATTCTGCTCAGGTTCGGTTGCAGCGGCTCGGCGCTCAAGTGAAATCCGACCTGCGCAAGACTGGTCAGGACGCCTGCGCCAATGCCCAGAACCATCAGTGGGATGAGTGCAATGGCGGCAGGTGTGACCGTGCGCCCGATGTGCTCGAGCAGGTTGGTCATATCGAGCGTTGTGCTTCCCGGCGCGAGTCCGGCCTGCATGCTCTTGACGAGAGCAAGGCCGAGCGCGCCCGCGGTGAGAGGCAGCCCGATGGCAAGCGCCATGAGAACACCGGCGGTAGTTAAATCTGTTGACTTTGCGACCGTTCCCTGCCGTCGCGCGCGTTGTCTCTTGCGCGGTGTCGCTTGTTCTGTGCGTTCTTGACTGGTGTCCGGCATGTTACACTCCCAGCCACCGCTCGATGAGCGCTTGAACCGTTTCGAGCGACCGAGACACGCCGATCGCCAATGTGGGCAATGAAAGCGAAAGGGCGACGATTCCGATGAGCATCTTGCCTGAGATGCCTGCTATGAGAACGTTGATCTGCGGCACCGCGCGGCTGATGATGCCGAAGCAGGCGTCAACGACGACGCTGACGGCGGCTACCGGCAGCGCTATCTGGAGCGCGATGAGCGACATCTGCCACACTCCCGTCAACATCACTTGGTAGACCACCTCACCGCCCAGCGGCGCCTGGACGCGATAGCCCGCCAGCATCGCCTGAATCATCAGGTGGTGGCCGTCTAACGACAGGAACAGGACAAGCGCGAGGAAGTACTTGAACCGCGCGATGACGCTGCCGGGAATCGAAGCGTTCGGCGCGAGGATCGAAGCCAAGCCCAAACCGATGCTGAGGTCGAGGAACGAACCCGCCACCTGCGCAGCGAGCATCACCATCTGCACCAAGAAGCCGAGGATCAGCCCGAACGCGACCTCCCTTGCAGCCAAGGCGGCGAGGTCGTACAAGTTGCTCGGCACGGGGATGCCCCCGGCGAGCAGCGGAGCGAGGGCAAGGGCGAGCGCGGCGGCGAAAAACACGCGGACCTTCGTCGGAGTGCCCGTGCCGGTGAACAGCGGCGAGATGAGCACCATCGCCGACGTCCGCAAGAACACGGCAAGCAGCGCAACGAGGAAGCTGGAGTCGAGCGTCATTGCCCAACGCGCTCGATCGCGTGGAACGATTGCGAGGCGAAACTCACGATTTGGGTCAGCATCCACCCGCCAAACAGGAACAGCGCCACCACGACGGCGAGGATCTTCGGCACGTAGGTCAGCGTCATCTCCTGCACCTGTGTAACGGCCTGAAAGATGGCGACGATCAGCCCTGCAAGGAGGCTAAGCCCCAACACCGGAAGGCTAATCCGAAGCGCGACATCCATCGCCTGTCTGCCGATTTCAAGAACTTCGCCTTGGTTCAACGGAATCCTCCTGCGAGCGCCTGCACGATTACCGACCAGCCGTCAGCCAGCAGGAACACCAAGATCTTCGCCGGCAGTGAGACGATGGCAGGCGGCAGCATCATCATTCCCATGCTCATCAGCGTACTGGCGACGACGAGGTCAATGACAAGAAACGGCACGAAGATGTAGAACCCAATGACGAACGCCGTCTTGATCTCGCTCAAGATGAACGCGGGCACCAGTTCCTGCCACCGAACGTCTTCCAGGGTCTCGTATTGCGCGCCGGACAACCCTGCGAACAGGGCGAGGTCGCGCTTGTACGTTTGGCGGAACATGAACTCCCGCATCGTGGACCACGCGCGCTCCTTCGCGACGTCGAGCGATATCTCCTTCTTCATGTAGGGCTGGAGCGCTTTGTCGTTCAACTTCGACAGCGTCGGGCTCATCACGAAAAACGTGAGAAAGAGGCTGAGGCCGATGACCACTTGGTTCGGCGGTATCGTCGGAGTTCCAAGCGCTGTACGCAGGAAACTGAACACGATGACGATGCGTGTGAAGGCGGTCGTCATGATGAGCAGCGCGGGGGCGAGGCTCAGAATCGTGAGCAGCCCGAGAATCTGCAGGCTTGTCGCCACCTCTTCCGGGTTCTGCGCCTGGTCTACATCAATGTTGACCCTCGGAATCGGCACCGCGTCCTGCGCCGAGGCAACCGCAGCGAGGAGCAGGAAGGCGAGAAAGAGAGCCAGGGGAAGGATGCGTTTCATCACTGGCGGAGCCTCTCCAGTCGCTTGAGCATCTCTTCGAAGGTTGCCGATGAGCCGCTCGGAATCCCGACGGAGTCGGATGCTTCTTCCGTTAAGTCGGACAGCAGGCTGATGCCCGACGGGCTTGTTCCAACAAGCAGCGTTCTTTCTCGAACGCGAATCAGGTGAATCGCGCCCGCGCCGACCGGAAGGCTCGACAGTACGCTCAACTCCTCTCCGACGCCGGGTGATGAGGCGCTGGGCTTCCACTTTGCGAGCAAGCGAGGCACAAGCAACCGCACGATCAGCAGCACAATCGCCAGCGCCGCTAGCATCTGCAGGAGCGACATCACGCTCAGACCGCCTACGCCGCCTGTGATCGGCGTAACCGGATCGTCTCGCATCTCGGAGAGAAGGTCTGCAAGCATTCCCTTCTTCCTTAGGCGGCTTCGCCGAGCGTCAGGACTCGGTCTTTCGGGCTTAGGATTTCCGTTACGCGAACACCGAAGTTGTCTTCGACGACCACGACCTCTCCGCGCGCAACCAGGCGTCCGTTCACGAGGATGTCGATCGGCTCGCCGGCTGCCTTGTCAATCTCGATGATGCTGCCCGCGCCGAGGTCAATCACTTCTTGAACCTTCATGCTGACCCGGCCAAGTTCGACGCTGATCGTCAGCGGCACATCGAGGAGCACCTCGAGGTCTGCCTTCGCCTGTTTCGTCTCCGGATGCTCGACGGTTACCGTCGCTGCGTTCGGGAACAGGACGGCAACGGTCGCCGGGTGGAGCAGCCACGTGATGGTGCCGCTGACTTGGCCGCTCAGTCCTGCCTGAATGCGCAAGAGGTCAACGGCATCGCTGTAACCGTCGGGGAACTCAAGTCCGCCGAGCGTGACGTCGAAGTCCGAGGGAACGATCGGCATGCCGAGCGCGGACGCAAAGCCGTCCGCCAGCGCCGAGACGATGGCTTGCAACCTCGGCTTCACTGGCTCGAGGTCCTCCGGGTCGAGCACGACGGTCGTGTCGCTGCCCAAACTGGCGATGGCGGTCGCAAGGTCGGTCGTCAAGACGACGAACTGTGGCGTTGCGTCGTCGAATTGGAACCTCAGGATCACGGCGTTGCCGCTAAACTCGCTGATGGCATCCAGCGCCCGGGACGTAACGATGAGCGGGTTCTGAAACTGTATCTCTGCGTCGAGCGACTGCGAGAGAGACTCGGTTGCGCGAGCAACGAGCGCGCCCTCGATTTCGGTAACGGATTGCAGTTGTTCAGGGGATATGGTGTTCACTCTGTTCTGTGCCTCCTCAGCGTTGGATAGGCCCCAGCACCTGGAACTGCAAGCGCCTGCCGTGCATCAACGGCTTGCAGAGGTGCTTAGGCTTGCCCTCGACGAGCATGCGCAACCCATCGTGCGTTCTCTGGTCGAGTCGAACGATGTCGCCCGGTTGCAGGGCGACGAGGTCGCGAATCTTCATTTGCGCCGTTCCCAGTTCGAAGTGGCACTGGATTGCGGCGCCGCGCAGGTGCGTGGCAAGGGTTCGGCGGGCCGCTTCGCTCTTCCTGCGTCCGGCGGTGGCCGCCCATTTCTGCATCGTCAGTTTCGCTGAGATAGGCTTCAGAACAAGATATGGAATGCAGAGGCTCATCGCTCCGCGCGACTGCCCCATCTTCACCTCAAAGAGCACCGTGACCGCAACGTCGTTCGGCGTCGCGATCTGGACGAACTGCGGGTTGGTCTCCAGCGCCTCCACAACAGGATTGAGCAAGAGTACGCTCTCCCACGACTGCTTGACGCAGGCGAGGATGCGCTCGACAACCTGCGACACCAGCGGTCGCTCCAGGTCGCTCAGGTTCTTGCGCTCCGTCGTCCGGCCGGGGCCGCCAAGCATCCTGTCCAGCATTCCAAACACGAGGCTCGTCTCCGTCTCCAGCAAACTTTGGCCGTTGAGAGGAGAGAGGCTTAGAATCGCAAACACGCTCTGCGTGATGCTCCGCAGATACTCCTCGTATGGCACCTGCTCCACCGAGACGAGTTCGATGTTTACCGGTGTGCGGAGGTATCCAGCAAGGGATCCGCTCATCAAGCGTGCCGCGTTGTCGTGCAGCATCGTGAGCGTGCGAAGTTGGTCCTTGTTGAGCTTGTCGGAGCGCCGAAAGTCGTAGCGCTCGACCTTTCTGCCCCCTACCACGGAAGCCTTGGGCGCGGACAATGCCTGCGCCCTATCCTGCGCCGAGGACGCCGCGGGAATCGGCTCCGCTTCGTCCGCAGCAGCCAGCGATCCCAACAGCGCCTCGATCTCTTCGGGTGAAAGGTTGTCCGCCAAGTTCAGGTGCCTCTTTGGTGGGCTATCAGTCCTGTTATCGGCGGAATCTTCCGCTTTCCTCACGGTTCGGCGGGCGGATTCGCGTAGCGGCGCGATGGTGCCCAGGAGAGGACTCGAACCTCCACGACCTTGCGGCCACTAGTACCTGAAACTAGCGCGTCTGCCAATTCCGCCACCTGGGCGCGGAGCAGCAATTCTACCTCAGCCGCGCCCCCGCGGGATAGACTCGCACCGTGAAGACAGGAAGGCTGGTGGTCGGCGTAACCGGCGCGAGCGGCGCAATCTATGCGGAACGCTTCCTTAGGGAGGCGGCGAAGCACTTCGACGAGGTACTTGCCATCGTGAGCCGACACGCGCTCAGCGTCTTCGAGACCGAGCGCGGGCGCAAAGTGCAACCGCCGCTCACGACCGATGCCCTTCTTGGGGAGAATGTGCCGCAAGTGCGCTTTCTGGAGGAGGGGGACTACTTCACCCCGCCGGCGAGCGGCTCATACAGGCACGACGGAATGGTCATCGTCCCCTGCAGCATGGGCACGGCGGGTCGCATCGCAAACGGCGTGAGCGACAACCTAATGACCCGCGCCGCCGACGTCTGCCTCAAGGAGGGGCGAACACTGGTGCTCGTCGTGCGCGAGACGCCGCTCAGCCTGGTGCATCTTCGCAACCTGACGCGCCTGGCGGAGGCGGGGGCAACCGTCCTGCCCGCTGCGCCCGCCTGGTACAACCGCCCGTCCTCCCTGGAGGAGTTGGCGGATACGGTCGTCGCCCGCACCCTGCAGCGGCTGGGCGTCGAGCACAAGATTCTGCCCGAGTGGACAGAGGAGTAGGGGGGGCACCGGCGCACCCATCCGACCGCCCGAAGCCCGACCCGGCGATCTTGACACGGTTCGAAGGCGCGCCCCGGCATCCAACCCCGCCAGCCTCGAAGCCAACGCCGCTACCGCCGGGGCTTGACAACGCGGCCGGCTTGGGGTAGAATGCCGCCAACCTGATTTCCGGGTGGCCATGGCGAGGGGGAAACGCCCGTTCCCATCCCGAACACGGAAGCTAAGCCCCTCAGCGGCGAAAGTAGTTGGCTGGCGACGGCCTGCGAGGATAGCACGCTGCCCGGAAATCTTTTTTGTTGCTCGGCGGCTTCGCTGCGGTGCTGATGCCGCCGGCGGAGCGGCAGTGACCTCTCCGTCCTCGATCCCGCGGTGCGCGTAGCCGTGCTGATGTTCGTCGGCGTTGCCATGATCGCGGGCGGCTATTGGTACATCCGGTCTCGCAGAGGAACCGACGAGACCTAAGCACGCCGTTCTATACTTCCGCTCCGATGGCCCCTGTTATCGTAGCGGTTGACCTGGGCGGCACCAACGTTCGAGCGGCAAGCGGCAGAGACGCCCAAGCTGGCAGACTCGGCCGCGTTCACCACGCACCCTCACGAGCGCGGGACGGCCTGGAAGCCGTGGTCGAGGCACTCGCCGGCGTGGTGAGGCAAGCCGCGGGCAAGGCGAGCCTTGCAGGCGTCGGCATCGCCGTCGCGGGGCACGTGGATGGGCGGGTCGTCCGCTGGTCGCCCAACTTCGGTGAGCAGACCAAGCGGGGCTTTCAGATATGGAGGAACGTGCCGTTCGCCGCGCGCATCGAGGACGCCGTGGGCGCGCCCGTGGTTCTGGCGAACGACGCTAACGCAGCCGCCCTCGGCGAATACCATCACGGCTCCGGCGGAGGGGTGGCGCACAGCCTGTTCCTCTTCACCCTCGGCACGGGCGTCGGGACAGGGCTTGTTGTCGGAGGGCGCATGTTCTCCGGCTACCGGGGCGGCGCAGTCGAGTTTGGGCACGTCGTGATTGAGCAGTCCGCCGACCCATGGCTCACCGGCTCGCCGGGGCCGGTCGAGGCGTTCTGTGGGGCGAGGGCTTTTGAGATGCGGTTCGGCTGCACGCCCGCAGCGATGAGCAAGCGCGCCGGCCGCGGGGATGCAGCGGCGCTCTCCGCCTGGCGCGAGTACGGTACGTGGCTCGGCTCCGGGGTGGGCAGCGCCATCAATGCGTTCGCCCCGGAGGTGCTGGCCATCGGCGGAGGGATCGCGAAGGCTGCGGGGTTCTTCCTTCCCGCCTGCGTGAAGCAGGCGAGGCGCGTTGCGGTGCCCTCCCTTTGGAGGAACACGCGGGTGCAGACCGCCGAGAGGCTCGAGGACGCCGCGCTGGTCGGCGCGCTCGCTCTGGCGCGGGAGGCCCTTGCCCAATGAACATCAATCGCGAAGAGCGCACCCTCGCCGACGGGCGCAAACTGTACCTCTATACGTTCGACGAAGCCGAAGAGGTCTTGCAGCGACAGCGCAAGTTCTGGGGCATCGCCGGTCCCAGCTGGAGGGAGCGCGGTGCGCAGGTTGAGGAGTGGCTTAGGCCGATCACCGAAGCCCTGATGCGCGCAACTCCGCAAACGCCGGACGTGCGTATCCTCGACGCGGGCTGCGGGCGGTGCACGCTCCCGCTTCAGGGCGAGGTCGTGGGAGTTGACCTCGCACGGGAGATGCTCGATTCGGAGAGGCGCGTGGTTCTGGGCACGTGCCACGCGCTACCGTTCCGCAGCGCCACGTTCGACGCGGTCGTCTCTCGCCTCGCCCTGATGTTGGTTCCCGACCCACAAGTTGCATTTCAAGAACTGGCGCGCGTACTCAAGCCGGGTGGCGCTTTGGCTTTTGCCGTGTGGGGCCCGCCGGAGCGGAACGGCTGGCGCGTTGCGGAGCAGATTATCGCTCAACACCACGGCATTCGCCCGCCTGAGCCTGACGAGCCGCACATTTGGAGGCTCTCGAACCCGGACGAGGTAGTGGAGATGCTCGCCGCCGCCGGCTTTGAGAGCCCATCGCTCGAGCGCGTTGAGGTGGACTACTTCGCCCGCATTGCGCGCGAGGAGGCGTTCGAGACGATGCTCGCGCTCTCCGGCGGACTGCAGGCTCTTTGGCGCAAACTCAGCGAGGAGGACCGGGCGGAACTAAGAGCGGGGATCATCCAGGCGCTGAACGACCCCCGTGGTGAAGCGCACGTGTACGCCGCTGCGCGTCGGCGGGCATGAGGGTTCCCCGACCCCCCGCGCACGAACGCCCCCGCAGGATTAGAACAGCCGTAGCGACTCGCGGAGCGCGTTCGTCTGCCCGTCGTGTGCCGCGAAACGAGCGACGCCGTGCATGTTCGCCGCGCCGAAGAGACCGTCCTTCCGCAGCGCGTAGAACGTGATGCCGAAGTTCGGCTTGCCTGGCTCAGACACCAGGCGCTGGTCCACCGTCCGGTGTGCGATGCGGCGAAGGACATCAAGGCACGCTTCGCCTGGCTCCATCCCACGGCGCATGTTCTCGACCGCGATGCGCGCGCCCGACTCGAGGATGTTCGCCTCCCCTCGGCCCGTGCTCCCGGCTGCGCCGACATCGTTGTCCACGTACAAGCCTGCGCCGATAATCGGGCTGTCGCCGACCCTGCCGGGGATCTTGAAGGCAAGGCCGCTGGTCGTCGTAACGCCGCTGAGTTCACCCTTCTCGTTGAGGCAGAGACAGGTGATGGTTCCTGTCGGGCGGGTCTCGCCCGCGATTCGCTCCGCGTCGTTCAGCCAGTCGTCTTCGAGTGACATGTTCGCCTTCCAGCGGAGCCACGCCTCGCGTGCGCGGTCGGTGAGGAGGTCCTCCTCCTTGAAGCCCATCGCTCTTGCGAATTCGAGCGCGCCCGGCCCGACGAGGAGCACGTGGTCGGTTCGCTCCATCACCTTTTGCGCCACGCGGCTGGGGGTCTTGATGTTCTCGAGTGAGGCCACGGCGCCTGCGCGGTACGTAGGCCCGTGCATGACGCAGGAGTCGAGTTGCACTACGCCTCGCTCATTGGGGAGGCCCCCATAGCCTACGCTCGTGTCGTTCGGGTCCTCTTCTACGATGTTGACACCGGAGAGGGCGGCTTCGAGGGTGTCTGCGCCTTGCGCCATCAACTCCATGGCGCGGGCGGTGGCGCGCAGCCCGTTCCCGCTCGAGACGGCGATGCGCTTGCCGGACACCTGGGGCACCCGCTCGCCCTGCGCTACGGAAGCGAGAGGGACGAGTCCTGCAGCCGCTCCGCCCGCAGCCTTCAGGAGGTTCCGTCGGGAGATCACGTGCTTCATTGCCGGTGAAGTTTGACGCTCTCGGGCCGTCTCCTGCCTAAAACGCCGCCGAGGCTCAGGCCAGCGTCTCCGACTCCGCCTTCTGGATGATCTCTTGGATGGTGGGGTGGGAGCTGCCTTTGAATCGCTCGACCGTTTCGTCAGCCAACAGCCTGCCCTGGTGCAGGAACAGCACGCGGTCGGCGAGGCGGAGCACGGAGTGCAGGTCGTGGCTCACGATGATCGAGGTCGCGCCTGTGGCGTCGTTGACCTGCCGGATGAGTTGGTCAAGCGAATACCGAGTTACGGGGTCGAGGCCGCTGGTGGGTTCGTCGTAGAACAGGATCTCCGGGTCGGTTGCGAGGGCGCGGGCGACAGCGACACGCTTCCTCATGCCGCCGCTCAGCTCGTCGGGCATCAGGTTCTCAGTGTCCTGCAGTCCCACCAGCGCCAGCTTCTCGGCAACGCGCTGCTTGAGCGGATCGCCCCTCAGGCGCTCCCTGCGTCGCGGCGCGAACGCCACGTTCTCGAACACGTTCAAGAAGTCGAACAGCGCCGCGGACTGGAATACGATGCCGAGTCGCGGTCGCAGGCGGTCAATCGCGTCGGCGCGGGCGGTCCCCAGATCGGTGTCGAACAGCCGGACGACGCCGGCGGTAGGTCGCAGCAGGCCCGTGAGGATGCGAAGCAGGGTCGTCTTCCCTCCCCCGGATGCGCCCATGACGGCGACGACTTCACCCTTTGAAACCTCGAAGGAGATCTCGTCGAGCACCACTCGGTCGCCAAACTGGTGGCGCAAGCCCTCAACGCGAATCATCCGCTACCGCCGTTGCGATCCTCCGGCTCGGCAAACGGGTCGTCGAGTTCATCCACGCCTCGTGAGGTGCGCGTGGTTACCGGTTTGCGCGCCCCGCCGCACTCCTGCAGCAACTTGTGCAGGCGGGCTTTGGATAGCGCGGCGATGTCTTCGCTCTTCAGCTTGCCCAAGAGCGCCATGATGCCTCGTTCACGATCCTCCTCGATGGGAAACGCCTCGTTGACTGCCGCATTGATTTCGCCCGGCTGAAGGTTCGCCGCCGACTTTAACCTCGCCTTCAGCCGATCCATCGCCGTGTGCTCCCTCGGCGGGAAGCGCTTCACGCCGTCCTCGCCCTTCATCACGGCGGGCCGCGGGAAGCGAACGAACACCGGTTGCGCAAAGTGGGGGTGTCGAAACATGACCTGGCCCTGTTGGCAGTTCGCCATCTTCTCGCGGACCGCCGGGGGATACGGGGAGTAAATCGGGTTCGCCAATTCCTCCATCAGGATATGACCGTAGGCGCTCGAGGAGCAGTTGCCGATGATCTGCGGGTCCACGCGCGAGCGGAACTGCTGCGCGCCGAAGAGAATGAGCCCCTGGTAACGTCCGCGTGCGGCGATGTCGCGCAGGGCGCGCACGGTATAGGTCTCCCTGCCGCTGCTCGGCGCAAACTTGTTCAGCTCGTCCACGACGACGATGAGCCTGCTCACTCCGAAAGCGTCACCGCCACGGCTCATCCGCTCCCGCAGGTCGGCGATGACGGCTGCGAAAACGAGGTCTTGGTGGTCGGCATCCAGTTTGGCGACGTCAATGACGTATACGGTTCGGTCCTCGAATCTGTCCTTCGGCAGCGGTGCTTTGCCCTCACCACGGCTCGCGATGAGTCCTGGGAAGCGGTTGGCGAGGCCGCCGAGGCGGTTGTAGACTTTTTGGATCGTTCGTGGGTGGTGCCCGCGGAACTGGTTCCCTTGTTGCGCCACGATCATCATCTGCTCCACGTACTCCACGAGTTCCGCCAGCGTGGTTGCCTTGACCGTCCCGGAGCCGGCGTCAATCCGTGGTAGCCCGTCGCGCAGGCCGTGCCGAAGGAAGCCGAGCAACGAGTCCGCCTTTGCATCTACATCGTCCTGATTCAGGAGCACCTCAATGTGTTCGAGCACCTGCTCGGGCCCGTAACTGAAGGGCGTCGGAGGCTTGAGGTCCTCGTGCGAGCGATAGGAGTGCGGGATCTCACCTGTGTCGTCGTAGGATGGCGCGTAGTACACGACCTTGTCAAACGGCTTGGGGTCGAGTTCGCACGCCTCGTAGATGCGGCGGTCGTCGTCGGTTAGCGTGTCGGATGCCTGATCCAGGAAGAGAAGGTCGGTGCCCTTGACGTTGAACACGACAGCTGCAACGGAGTTGTCGCCGTCGGAATCTTTGCCGAATCGCTGAAAGATGCTCGTGAGGAGGAACAGGATGTAGCTCGTCTTTGCTGCGAGGCCGCTCGTTCCCGTGACGTTCAGGTGCCCCGACTCCGGGCCGAGGAGGTGGAGCCCTTCGGCGAGCACGGGGTTGGCGTCTTCGCCTCCGTACACGCCGATTGGAACGGGGAGTTCCATTTCGTCGCACCGGAGAGCCTTGCGAACCGCCTCGTCGTCAGCAAGGAACACACATCCTATCGGCGCGGCGCCGATAGGCTCCTCCGGCTCGCGACGCAGGACGGCCGCCTTGAAGGTGCGAATCTCAGGGCGAAGCGTTGCGCCTTCGGCGTTAGGACGGCGCTGGGAACCGAGGTAGTCGCTGAGGGCGTTGGGCGCGTCGTTGTAGGCGTGCGCTTCCGTTACGATTCCGTAGGCCTTCGCGCCCGTCTCTCGGTCCACGACTTCGACGATCGAGCCTATGCCGATCTTCGACGTCTTGTCAGCCCAGAACTGGAACTCGAACGCAGTGTTCGGCTGCTCTTCCGTGGCGACGACTCGCCCGATCAGTCTTTCGTCGCTTGGTTCGTTTTTCATCATCCCCTCGAGATTCATCTGCAACCGACGAGCGCGCGAAGTTGCCACGCGCTCGGTTGGCAGGAACGCAGATACTGCTCGATAAAGCGTATCGGATAGATCAGGCGATCATACCTCGCGTCGGGCAGCGAGACCGGAGCGCGCTCCGCGAGTAGCCAGGCGCTGACATCATCGGCATTGCTTACTGCGGCTTGCGCGTCGCACATCTCTACGCGAACCAACCCGAACCACGGCGGCCCGTCCGCGGAAGCCCGAAGGCGCAGGTACCAAGAATAGGCCGCCTGCTTGTCAGGCGACGGGGCGGCCTCGAAGACCGGCGTGCGATGACCTTCCATGAGGGGAAAGACGGACTCGGCGACCGTCTCGGGCGTGAAGTAGTAGTGGCGGTGAGACTTCACGAGGCCGACGATCCGGCTTGCGTCCTTCAGGTCCGAGCGGTATCTTCCGATGCCGCCATCCACCGCTATCCACGCGTCCACTCGGGCGGCGGCAACTTCTACGATTACGTCCCTCTCCAGCTCCTCCCGCCGCTTGGATACCGCTTCGCGCAAGACGAGGTGCCAGTCCCTCGGTAGCGCCTCGCCGTCAGTTCTCGACTCCACGATCAGAACCTTGCGGCCTTCAACGGCTTCCAGTTGCTTAATCTTCTGCTGTTTCTCTGTGGGCATCGCGTCAGGGACCAGGATCACCGTTTCAAGGCGCTCGGCGACGAAGTCGTCCATCTCCCGCTCGTTCCGTCCGACGGCTCCAGCCGCAAGATGCCCGACTCGCAGGGGCAAGCCGGAGAACCATGCCGCGACTGACGAAACCTCGATGCCGTCAACGAAGATCTCGAATCCGCTTGATTCAGTTGCCGAGACCGGGATGGGCGTCCCGATTTTGCAATCCGGTTCCACGATTGGCGCGTCAGTCTCAGCATGATGCACCTCGACCGCTTGCTGCGCCTCCTCCTGGCGGAAGGCGTCGGTGTTAAGTCGCGCCTCATCGCCGAGGGCATCTCTCAGGGTTGCAGGCAGAGTTCGCATCGGCGTTAGTATCCCCCAAACGCTGGGCGGCAGCGCACAGAAGGAGAGCAGCCGGGTCGAGTGAACCGACCCGGCTGCTCGGCAACGCCTTGGGGCGCGCCTACTGGAAGGTTACGCGCCAGATGGCGTAGTCGTAAAACCCGTCCCAGGACGGGAAAGTCACGCCTCGGTCGTGGTACCCAACCCGCGCCTTCACCTCTCGTGTGCTCGGGTGAATGAAGCGGTTCGGGTTTGTCGTGATGGTCACCGTCAGAGATTGGTCGGTCTGCGGACCGTTCCTCTCGTCAACCGTCTCCCAGAAGCCGCCGGCGTAGTTGTAGAGTTCGATCCGCTGTCGGGTCGGATCGCCGGACGTTCGTCCGTCGAACAGGAGTTGCAGCTGCGACACGTTCGCGGACGGCGAGGTGCCGACGATCTCGATCTCGACGGACGCAGCGCCAAGTTCCGTCTGGCGTCGCGCCTCAACCTGGATGTACACTCCGTCGTTCACGTGCAGCCTGCCGACGGTTCCGGCGACGAGGAAGCCCCGTGTCACGTTGAACGTCGTCGGAAGTATATCGGACGTGCTCTGCCCTTGCAGGCTCTTGAACACGTTGATGCGACCCTTAGCGACCCATTGACCACCTTGGACCGGGTCCGTGTTGTTTTCGATCCGCTGGCGAATCGTCGCAGCCGGCGTGTTCGCGCCGAAGTGGCTGAACAACAGCGCAGCTTGGCCAGCTACATGGGGGCTCGCCTGAGAGGTGCCGGATACAAAGTACCAGTTGCCGTCGTTCCACGGGCCGGCAATGTTCACGCCAGGAGCGGCGACGTCAACCCAGGATGAGCCGTACTGGCTGAAACTCGCCCGGAAGTCGTTCTGGTCGGACGCGCCTACCGCGATGCAGTTGGTGTAAGCAGCCGGGTAGATTTGCTGCGTGCTGCCGCCGTTGCCTGCAGCCGCTGCCAGCACGATGCCGGCGTTCCAAGCTGCGTTCACGGCTGCCTCGAGGGAGCTGGACGGAGCGGAGCCGCCAAGGCTCATGTTGATCACCTTGGCTCCCTGCACGCGGGCGCGGTCGATCCCGCTGATGATCCAACCGTACGTGCCACTGCCACTTGCATTAAGGACCTTGATGGGCAGGATGCGTGTATTCCAGCCTACGCCGGCAATGCCGACACTGTTGTTGGTCGCCCCGGAAGCCGTAGCGGCGACGTGCGTCCCGTGGCCGTTATCGTCCGAGGGGTCTCCGTCGTTGTTCGCATAGTCCCACCCGCCGGCGACCGTCTTGCCGGCGATATCTGGGTTCGCAAAGTGAACGCCGGTATCCAGGACCGCAACGACGATCGCAGCGTTTCCGGTGGTGATGTCCCACGCCTGTGGGCACTGAATCTTCGTCGGGCCCCACTGAACGCTCCAGAACTGATCATTTGGAATCAAGAAAGCCTTCGCAATGTAGTTGGGCTCCGCGAACTCCACATTCCGCAAGCTCTGATAGAACGTTATGGCGTCTTCCACTGAGACGCCACTGGGGAGTTTCACGCGCTGGACCCCTATGAAGTCCCATTCCTGAACCACCCTCGCGCCGACCATGGCGTGAGCGACGCGCTCACTATACGCTCCACCGCTGCGGAACTTGACCAACACTTCGCCGGGCACGTACTCTGCGGCCGACCCGGCGGAAACAAAAGCCGCGATGAGCGCCGCGACTATCGTACATACAATCTTTGTCTTCATACTCTTGTCCTCCTGTGGTTGTGACCAAGGCGGAGCGCGAGCGCCCGCCTGCTGAGCCATTTCATAGACGGCTGTCACCGGCGCAACGTTCGAGCAAACGCAAGAACCTGACGAGAGTCATGGCGCGGGCGGTGCCGTTTCTGCCATAGTATAGCCGAATTCCGTGCGAACGCCCAGCGACGGTGAGAACGATGAAGGTCGCCTACTTCGACAACGCCGCCTCGACCCCGGTAGATCCTCGGGTGCTGTCCGAGATGCTGCCCTGGTTCTGCGAGTCGTATGCCAACTCCAGCGCGCTACACAGCATGGCGCAGCACGCCAGGCACGCCATTGAGGAGGCGCGCCAAGCCGCAGCGGAGTTGCTCGGGGCAGCCGATCCGTCCGAGATCATCTTCACCAGCGGCGCCACGGAGGGCAACAATGCGGTCCTGCGCATGTTCGAGGGTCGCATTCTCTACTCAGCCATCGAGCATCCATCCGTCCGCGTCCTCGCGCAGAGCTTCGGCAGCCGGGCGGAAGCAATCCCGGTAGATTCTGGAGGTACTTTACGCCTCGATGTCCTTGGTGATATGCTCTCGCGACCGACGGACCTCGTGAGCGTGATGCTCGTGAACAACGAGATCGGAAGCGTGCAGGACATCCACGCCATCGGCGAGTTGGCGCATCGCCACGGAGCGCTTTTCCACACCGACATCACTCAGGCTATCGGCAAGGGCGCGCTGTCGCTGACGGATGCGCCTGTGGACTACGCGACGCTCTCCGCCCACAAATTTCACGGGCCCAAGGGCGTCGGCCTCCTTTGGGTGAGGTCCGGCGCGCCGTTCACGCCCTATCAGACCGGAGGGAGTCATGAAGAGGGGCGGCGCGCGGGCACGCTCAATACTCCCGGCATCGTGGGCCTGGGGACGGCCTGCCGCCTCGTTCTCGAGGAGGGTGAACGCGAAGCCGTGCGCCTTCGCGCCCTACGCGATCGTATCCGCGACGAGATTCGGCGGTCCATTCCGGAAGCGGTGCTCAACGGGCAGAAGGATGGCGCGCCCCACATCATCTCAGTCAGTTTCCCCGGCGTCGAGGGCGAGAGCGTCATCATCAACCTGGACAGTCGCGGCATCTGTTGCACCGCGGGAGCCGCCTGCTCCTCGGGAAAGAAGGCTTCGAACCCCGTTCTCGAGGCGATTGGCCTCCCGCAAGAGGTGCTCGCCGGAACCGTGCGCATCAGCCTCGGACGCTTCACGACGGACGCTGAGGTGGACTACCTGCTCAAAAACCTGACCGAAGCCCTGGAAGAAGTACGGGGTTTAGGCTCTTCAGCGGTAACTTAGGACGCCACCTGCGAAAAAAAGCCTGGTAACTGCGCGAAAAGTGCGTTATCCTATCCTCACCGCTGGGGCGCTGCCGCGCCTCCGCAGGAGGATGCCATGAGCAAGGAACCGTTCGGTGTTTACACCGGAGAGGAAGAGGCCGCGCTACCCGGGAGCCTGGTGCCCGCCGCTGACCCGGTCTTGGACCTGGACGCAGAGGCTGAGGCGGACCTCGAATCGGAGCACCGCCTGGAAGCCGAGGAACTGGACGCGTGGATGCGGCAGGCGAGGCGCTCAGAGTTATTGACGGCTGAGCAGGAGGTCTCGCTCGCTCGGCGCTTCGAAGCAGGTGACGAGAGCGCCAAGAACCTTCTTATCGAGAGCAACCTGCGCCTGGTCGTAAGTATCGCACGCAAGTACGCGGCGCACGGTATCTCGATTCAAGACCTGATCCAGGAAGGCAACCTTGGACTGATTCGCGCTGTGGAGAAGTACGACTGGCGCCTGGGCTTCCGTTTCAGCACCTACGCGACCTGGTGGATTCGTCGCTCGATCGCGCGCGCCATCGTCAACCAGGGTCGCACGATTCGCGTTCCGGTCTACATCGCTGAGTGGCTAAACCGGACCTTCCGCACCCAGGCGCGACTGCATCAAGAACTGCTGCGCGACGCGAGCACGGAAGAGATTGCGCTCGAACTGGGCGTCGAGCCTCGCCGACTGATGGAGATTATCCGGACCTCGATCGATCCGCTCTCCCTCGAAACGCCGGTGGGAGAAAAGGAAGACAGCGTGTTGGGTGATTTCGTTCAGCCAGCCGAGGCCGGAAAGCCCCGAGACGTCTTCGAAAGCGTAATCCAGTCCGAGCAACTGCGACTCGTTTTAGGGCTACTGAACCGGCGTGAGCGCGATGTCGTCAGCCTGCGGTACGGCTTGGAAGATGGCATACCCCGCACTCTCGAAGACGTCGGCTACTCGCTCAACCTCACGCGAGAGCGGGTCAGACAGATTGAGGGAAGCGCGATGCGCAAGTTGCGCGGCGCGGTAGACCAACTCCGCTCCCTACTCTACGCGGACGGCTCCGCCTAAGGAGGCGCAGAACGCCTCCTCAAGGGCGTGCCGCAACGCGGGGACGTCCGCCACGTCTTCCGGAATCCCGCCGACGCGGTGAGGCTCTCGGAACACCTGCTCCGGCGGCACAAGCGGAGCGCGCACCGGGATGCTGCACTGCGCCAGCACCCCCGCTGAGTCAATCCTCAGCGCGCAACCGACCAACTTCCTGCCCGTCGCGGGGTCAACGACGTCGTTCGGCGAGACGTGGCGGAAGCAGTCCGCGGTACGGAGTCCCCTGGTGATGAACGCGGTCTGCTCGCCGAGCGCCGCGCGCACGCCCACTTGCCGCAAAGCGGTGACGATCGGCTGGATGAGCGTGCGATAGGCGCGCTTCACACTCAACTCCCCCGGCGCCGCGGGCAGGAAGACGCCGACGGTGAGGTCGTGGCCGTGCAGTACCGCCTTCCCGCCGGTCGGGCGTCGTGTCCACGGGACTGCACACCCCGGGAGGAGGCTGGCTTCTGGGTCTTGGTAGCGGCCCAGGGTCACCCAGGGCACGCTCCACTCGTACACGCGCACGACCGGCCGCTGCCCGGCAAGCGCGATGTCCCGCGCCATGTTCACCTCCCCGCTTTCTGCGCCGTCTTGCAGGACGAGAACGCTCTCGGACATGCGAGGTCGTCTCACTCGGCGTTCGAAGCAACGCGCTCGCCCGGTGACCACCTCACGTCGAGGTTTCGCGCCGCCCACGCCTCGTCCAGCCTGCCGACCGGCGCATGGTGCGGCGCGGAGTGCAACAGGTCCGGTTCCTCACGCGCCTCCCGCGCGATGGCGAGAAGGGCATCGCAGAACGCGTCGAGCGTCTCCTTTGACTCCGTCTCGGTCGGCTCGATCATCAGCGCCTCGGGCACGATGAGCGGAAAGTAGTTCGTCGGCGGATGGAAGCCGTAGTCAATCAGCCGTTTGCTCACATCGAGAGCGCGCACTCCGTGCTTCTTAAGCGGCGACGCCGTAACTACGCACTCGTGCATGCAAACGCGGTCATACGCGGGCGGGAACTCGTCGCGAATGCGCTCCATGATGTAGTTCGCGTTCAACACCGCGTGCCGGGCTATCTCCGGCAGCCCCTCGCGGCCGTACGCGCGGACGTAAGCCCATGCGCGCACGTTCATCAAGAAGTTACCGAAAAACGAGTGCACCCTTCCGACCGACTGCGGGCGGTCGTAGTCCCAGAAGAAGCGCTCTCCGTCGCGCGAGAGCACCGGCGCGGGAAGGAACGGCTCGAGGTGCTTCTGCACGCCGACGCAGCCGCATCCGGGCCCGCCGCCCCCGTGCGGCGTGCTGAAAGTCTTGTGGAGATTCAGATGCATGCAATCGAAGCCCATGTCTCCGGGTCTTGCCACGCCGACGAGCGCGTTCATGTTCGCCCCGTCACAGAACACCTGCACGCCCGCGGCGTGCAGAATCTCGTTCATCTCCACGCTCCGTTTCTCGAACAGGCCGAGCGTCGTGGGGTTGGTGAGCATCATCGCGGCGACGTGAGGGCCGGTCTTTGCCTTCAGGTCCTCGATGTCGCAGCCGCCGTCCTCGGCGGTGCGGACGCTTTCAACCGTGTAGCCCGCGCGGGCGGCGCTTGCGGGGTTCGTGCCGTGCGCGCTGTCGGGCACGAGCACGACCTTGCGCTGCTCCCCTTCTCCGCGCGACTCGTGATAAGCGCGAATCATCAGAAGGCAGAGCAACTCGCCGCTCGCGCCTGCGGGCGGCTGGAGCGTCGCGGCGTCGAAGCCGGTTATCTCCGCCATCCAGCTCTGCAGCTCGTGCATCACGCGAAGGCAGCCTTGTGCCGTCTCATCCGGTTGGAGCGGGTGCATCTGAGTGAACCCCGGGCTGGACGCCGCCTCTTCGTTCACGCGCGGGTTGTATTTCATGGTGCACGAGCCGAGGGGATAGAAGCCGGTGTCTATGCCGTAGTTGCGCCGGCTGAGGTTGGTGAAGTGTCGCACGACATCCAGCTCGCCCACTTCGGGGAGGGCGGGCGGCTCGTCGCGAAGCAGGTCGCTCGGCAACAGTTCGCCCAGCGGCTGTTCGGGCACATCGCACGCCGGCGGACGAACGCCACGGCGTCCTGGGCGTGAGCACTCGAAGATCAACGGGAAGTCGCTCATCAGTTCACCACCTTCGCCAGCTCGGTCGCGAAGCGATCCATCTCTGCGCGGGTTCGCACCTCGGTTGCCGCAATCAGAAGGCAATCCTTCCGGTCGTCATAGAATCGGCCGAGAGGCAGCCCAGCCAGGATGCCCTGCTCGAGCAGCGCATCGCGCACCGCCTCGGCGTCCCGAGGCAGCCGCACGGCGAACTCGAACGCGAACGGAGCGTCCGGGAACAACATCGAGACGCCCGGAATGCGGAGCAACTGCTCGGCGCAGTAGTGAGCGTTGCGAACGCAGGCTTCGGCGACCTCGCGGAAGCCATGCTTCCCCAACAGGCTCATGTAGATCGTCGCAGCGAGCGCCATCAGCGCCTGGTTCGTGCAGATGTTGCTCGTCGCTTTCTCGCGGCGGATGTCCTGCTCGCGAGTGCGAAGCGTCATGGCGAAGCCTCGCCTGCCGTCTTTGTCGTGCGTCTTGCCGACGATGCGCCCGGGGATGGCGCGCACCAGGTCCTTCTTCACGCAGAAGAAGCCGACGTGCGGGCCTCCGTAGCCCATCGGCACGCCGAGCGGCTGCCCCTCGCCGACGACGACGTCCACTCCGAAGGCGCCCGGCGGACGAAGAACACCCAGCGACACAGGCTCAGCCGCGCAAACCGTGAGGGCGCCGACCTCCTTCGCTCGGTTGACCAGGTGCGAAGGGCTGAGCACCCTGCCGAAGAAGTCGGGATACTGCCAAACGACGCAAGCCGTCTGCTCGTCTATCGCGGCTTCGAGTTCGTCCCACAGCGCCTCGACGACGGTGCAGCCGACGGCGGGCGCGTAGGTGCGGATGCATTCGCGGTAGTGCGGATGCAGCGCACGCGACACGACGATCTCCTCCCGCCCGGTTACGCCGTGCGCCATCACGGCTGCCTCGGCGGCGGCGGTTGCGCCGTCGTACATCGAGGCGTTTGCGACCTCCATGCCGGTCAGCTCGCAGATCATCGTCTGAAACTCGTAGATGGTCTGAAGGTATCCCTGGCTCGCCTCGGGCTGATAGGGCGTGTAGGCGGAGAGGAACTCGCCGCGCCCGATGAGCGCAGCCACCGCGCTGGGCACGGCGTGCTGATAGACGCCCGCGCCGAGGAAGGACACCATCTCGTCCAGCGAGCGATTCTGCCGCGAGTACTCGCGCAGCGTCGCGAGGATGCTGTGCGGGTCGAGGGCGGGCGGAACGTCGAGCGGCTCTTTCAGTTGGAGCGCCTCGGGGATGTCGGTAAACAGTTCCGCGATGCTTTCGACCCCGATGGTCGCGAGCATCGCGCTGCGATCCTCTTCGGTGTGAGGGATGTAACTCATCGGTTAGGCGCTCAGGCTCTCCTTATAGGCTGCGGCGTCGAGCAGGTCGGCGGGCACGTCGCCGGCGTTGATCTTGACGATCCACCCCGCGCCGTAAGGGTCGGAGTTCACAAGCTCGGGCTTGCCCTCGAGGTCTTCGTTAACCTCGGCGATCTCGCCGCTGACGGGGGCGTAGAGGTCGGAGACGGTTTTGACGGACTCGATGCTTCCGAACGTCTGGCCCGCCTGCACGGCTCTGCCCGGCGAGGGGAGGTCTACGTAAACGATGTCACCGAGTTCGCTCTGCGCGTACTCGGTGATGCCGACGGTGGCGACGTCGCCTTCGATTTTGATCCATTCGTGGGTTCGGGTGTACTTCAGGTCGTCTGGGATGTTCAACTGCGTCCTCCGCCCGCGCAGTTTACCGGAGGGGGCGGTTTACGAGGCAGCGCCCGGTTGGACCTGTCTGACCTCTCCGACCTGTCTGACCTCTCCGACCTCTCCGACGTCTCCGACTTTGACCGACTCTGTCCGACTTGTCCCCCCTTCTCCGCGTGGAACACGCTGGAGGGAGGGCGAGCGTCCCGCGAGCCAACAAGCACAGCGCGCGCAAATCGGCAGCGCCGTGTTCGCGAGGACGCTCACGCTCCCTGTCTCCGCCTGGAACGGGCTGGAGGGAGGGCGAGCGTCCCGCGAGCCAACAAGCACAGCGCGCGCAAATCGCCGGCGTCGTGTTCGCGAGGACGCTCACGCTCCCTGGGTGGCAGTTGTAGGGAGGGCGAGCGTCCCGCGAGCCAACAAGCACAGCGCACGCAAATCGG
>JBBIIO010000004.1:0-98223 GCA_037446435.1 Armatimonadota bacterium | reverse complement strand
CGTCAACGCGTCCGACCCAGGCCGGCTGGAGGCTCCGGCTATGCAAACGGCTCGTGCGAACTGCAACGCGGTGATTCTGCCGACCGGGGACATCGCAATCGTCGGCGGGTCGTCGGAGCAGCACTTGCTCCAGACGCACGGCTCGCGCATACCCACGGTGGAGATCTACCGCCCCGGCGTCGGTACGGTGGCGATCACGCTCCCCGAGATGGCCCGCAGCCGGATGTACCACTCAATTGCGATCCTGCTGCCCGACGGCAGCGTCCTCATCGCGGGAGGGCAATACAAAGAATGGGTCAACCGCCAATGGGTATCCCGCTCGGAGTTCAGCGGCCAGATCTATTACCCGCCGTACTTCCAGGAGCCATCCATGCGGCCTACGATCAGCGGCACTTCGTCGCTCACGATGCCGTACGGGCCAAACGAGACGTTCACCGTGTACACGGATCAGGCGAACCAGATCGCTAAGGTCACGATGATCAGGCTATCGGCTACGACGCACAACGCGGACATGAACGAGCGGTTCATCAACCTTTCGATCAAGGATCGCACGTCGAGCAGCATTGAGGTCTATCCGCCGGTGCATCCTTCCATCGCGCCTCCGGGTGACTACATGCTGTTCATCGTCACGACGCAGGGCGTGCCCTCGCACGCCCAATACGTGAAACTCCAGTAGGAGTGCCGGGTTTGGGAGCCGCAACCCTGCGGCTCCCTACCCGAAGGCACACGAAGACGACCGTTTTCGTGCACACTGATGGCATGAAGTGGCGACTCGCTCTCTGTTCCTTTCTGATTGCGGCAGCGCTCGCGGCTGTGGCTCAGCCTGAATATCGAGTCACGGTACTCCACTCCTTCCGCGTTCCCTTTGAGGAGTCGTTCGGCTGGGGGATCGGGGGCGGGCAGCAAGTGGGCGACAGCAACAACCTCCGTAGCGGCGGCTCATCCCACGCCCTGCTCTGGTCGGGTACGCCTGAAAGCCTGGTTGACCTGCACCCCTCCGGCTGGGACGCGTCCTTTGCAACCGGCGTGGCGGGCGGGTGGCAATCGGGCTACTTGGAGCGGTTGTCGCCGGAGTACTTCCAGCGAGCGGTCATGTGGAACGGAAGCCGGGAGAGCATGGTGGTGCTTCATCCCCAGGGCTGGGTTTCGAGTGCGGCGCTCGGCATCTCGCTCACCGACCAGGTGGGCGATGGAAGACCAGTTCGCGGCGTCCGCCATGCGGTCCGTTGGCGGGGCACGCCCGAGAGCATGGTGGACCTGCACCCTAAGGGGTACATCAACAGTTGGGCGGTAGACACCGATGGAGAGGTTCAAGTCGGCACCGCCTCGCGGATCGGGGGTGTGCGCCCGGCACTGTGGCGCGGAACCGCCGGGAGCTTCGTCGACCTCACGCCTCCTGGCTTCGCGGGTGGGGAGGCGTACGGCGCTGCGAACGGGCAGCAAGCTGGCTGCGTGAACAACGCCGGCAACGGCAATGCTGCGATTTGGAACGGGAGCGTGCAGAGCTTCGTGAACCTGAACCCGGCCGGGATGGGTTCGGCCGCATTCGACACCAACGGTTACCACCAGGTGGGGTACACGGCGCGGAGCGGCGGCTCCTTTGTCCGGGCCGCGCGCTGGTCAGGCAGCGCCGAGAGTTACTTCGACCTCCACCGATTCCTTCCTGCACAGTTCCAGGGCCAGGGGGCGCACTCCCGCGCCTACGCCATAGACGTCGAGGGGAACATCATTGGGTACGCAAGGGACCTGCAGCAGACCGGCGCAGGGCGTGCCGTGATGTGGTCTCCGGTTCCTGAGCCTGGGACTGTGGTAGGCCTCGGCGCCCTCCTCGCCCTCCTCGCTTCTCGGCGGCGTCGGGCGAAGGTGAATTGAGGCGCCAGGCACGGCGGGCGAGATCGCAACCCTCCACAGCAAGCTGTGGAGGGATAGAGACTCAAAGCCGGGCAGCCTGCGAGCCGCTCGCCCATGCCACCCAGCCCGGTGCAGGGCAGGGTGGCTTGCGCGTCTCGCGCGTTGGCGCGATGCTGCTACTCCCCCACGGCGTCCAGCACCCGGCGTAGGTCTGCGATGAGGTCGGAGGCGGTCTCCAGCCCGACCGACAGACGTATCACCCATGTCTCGCCGTCAAGCAGCGGAACCGGAATGGCGAGGCTCTCGTGCCCGCCCCACGAGACGCCGATTTGGAACAGCCGTAGCGACTCGCAGAACGCGAACGCCGTCTCTTTGCTTGAGGTCTTGAGTTGAAACGAAAGCATCCCGCTCGCCCCCGTCATCTGCTTCTCGATGAGGGCGCGGGCAGGGTGGTCGGTCAGGCCGGGATAGTTCACAATCTCGACCGCCGGGTGGCTGCGCAGGAACAGCGCGACCTCGGTTGCCGACTGCTGATGTCGCTGCATTCGAATCGGCAGGGTACGTAGGGAGCGCGTCAGCAGCCACGCGGCGAATGGGTCTATTGAGGCGCCGAGGTACTGACCCTCGCTCCATGTGAGCGCGTGAACTCGCTCTTTCGAGCCGCAAACGCAGCCCGCAACGACGTCGCTGTGCCCTGCGAGATACTTGGTAGCGCTGTGAACGACCAGGTCAACGCCGAACGAAGCCGGCCGTTGAAACATCGGCGTGGCGGTACTGTTGTCGCAGATGGTCGAAACGCCGCGCTCTTTCGCCAGCCGCACGAGCGCTTCGAGGTCCTGAGCGGCAAACGTAACCGAGCCGGGGGTTTCGAGGTACAGCAGCGTGGTGCTCTCCCTCATCGCCGCCTCGACAGCGTGCATGTCCGTGCCGTCGACGAGGGTCGTCTCTACGCCGAACTTGGGCAAGTACTCCAGCAGAAACCCCTTCGTCGGACCGTAGGCGGCGTTGGTGCACACGACGTGCGAGCCGGCGCGAACGGTGGAGAGGATCGCCGCAGAGATGGCGCCCATGCCGCTCGAGAAGAGGCGGCACGCCTCGGTTCCCTCCAGGGCTGCGATCTTCTTTTCCGCGAGCGCGGTGGTCGGGTTGCTCATGCGCGTGTAGACGAACGGCTCCACCTCCGAGCGAAGCACGCGCTCGAGGTCGGCGCAGCGGTCAAACACAAACAGGGAGTTCTGGAACAGAGGCTGAACTACTGCGCCGGCGAAGTGCTGCTCTTCGCCGAGGTGTTGCAGCAGGGTGTCTATTCCGAGTTCTTCGTCTTGAGGTGGTTGTTCATCCATTCGAGGTTCCTTTCGACCATCTCGGCGTCCCAATCATGCCCTCCCGGATACTCGATGAGGCGCTTGACGTCGGTGGCGAGCGCGTTATAGACCGCTCGCGCAGCCTCGGGCTTCACCGCGGGGTCACGCAGCCCGAGACTGACCTGCGTCGGACGTGAGCACCTCGTTGCCAGGTTCACGGTGTCGAAGTAGGAGATGGTGTGGATCACCCGCTCCATTCCAAGCGGTATCGTCTCCGCGAAGTCGGCTACTTCCTTAAGCGGGTAGCGATAGACGGGCAGGGCGAAGACGTGCCGCATTGCACTGAGGAACGGCATGTCCGCCACGACGCACTTCACGCGCTTGCTCCATGCGCCTGCCCAGAGGGCGAACCCCGCCCCCTGGCTCATTCCGCCTACGGCGAGGCGGTTCTCGTCCGCCTCTGACTGCGCCTCGAGCACGCGCAGGGCAAGCAACGTGTTCAGCGCGTGCTTTCGCATGACCCACGTCTCAGGTGACTCGATGCCCTCGGCGAAATACCCCCGCGAGGGTGTGTACTCTTCGCGGTGGAACGCGTCCAGGCCGTGAATGTTGAAACTCATGCTCACCATGCCTGGGCGCGTGGAGTACTCGTCGGGGAGATGCGAGCATCGCCCATAGGCGGGCAACCACAGGAACGCGGGCATGCGGCCGCTCATCTCGCGAGGATGCGCGATCCAACCGCTGAGCGGTTCGCCGTCCACTCCGCGAAAGTCCAAACGCGCGACGCGTAGCCCGTCCGGCGGCGGGTGCTCAGCCCGTCTTCGGGAGTAGTCGAGCGGCGCGCTTTCCGCCTCGCATTGGATCGCCTGCCAGAACTCGTCGAGGTCTTCCGGCAGATACGGCTGGCACAACTCCTCGTTCATCGGGCGGCGAGCCTCCTTGCGGGTCTCTCTCACGCCCCAACGCTTCGCTGAAGAGGGTCAACATGCAAGCCGGTGGTGTGAAGCCAGGCGATGGCGCGTTGCACCTCTTCGAGCGGGCCTTCAAGCGCAACCTGCATCCACCCGAAGTCCTCATCCACGTTGGCCTTCAGGATGTTCACCCGGAGGTTGAAGTCCCGGCTGAGGCGCCAGATCCACGGTTCCTGCGTCTGTTCCTTCTGAGCGGCGATGTTGACGACGATACGCTCCAATGCAATCTCCTCGGCGGAAGCGGGCGGGATTCTACCCTCGAGCCTTGCTACCGTGGCACGGGTATCGCCTCGAACACGCCGAGCGCGACTTGGTCCGCTGTGATTCCTTCGACCTCTGCCTCCGGTCGAAGAAGGAGGCGATGCCGTAGGACGGGAAGCGCGACCTCCTTGACGTCATCGGGCGTGATGAAGTTCCTCCCGCGGATGGCGGCGACACCTTTGGCACAAAGCAGCATAGCGATGCCGGCGCGGGGCGAGCCACCCACGAGGACGTGCTCCGATGTTCTCGTCGAGCGCACGCAATAGTTGATGTAGTCGAGAATGTGCTCCTCGACTCGAACGGCGTTGACCTCTTGGTGCAAGGTCAGCAGCCCTTCGCAGTCCAGCACCTGGCGGATGCCCGCCGCTTCGAGGTTCTGTGCGCGGAAGCCGTCCGCAGTTCGCTGCAGAATCGCGCGCTCGTTCTTCTCGGTCGGATAGTCCACGATGAGCTTCATCAAGAAGCGGTCGAGCTGCGCTTCAGGCAGCGGATAGGTGCCTTCGAACTCGATAGGGTTTTGCGTTGCGAAAACGATGAACGGCTTCGGCACGGGAAGGCGCTCGCCGTCAATCGTTACGTGCCTTTCTTCCATCGCTTCGAGGAGTGCTGCCTGTGTCTTGGGAGGTGTGCGGTTTACTTCGTCGGCGAGAAGCACCGAAGTGAAGATGGGGCCTTTGCGGAGTTGGAACTCGCCCGTGCGTTGATTGAAGACGTTCGTTCCCACCACATCGCTCGGCATCAGGTCCGGCGTGAACTGAATGCGCCTGTAGTCGAGAGACAGCGCGTGCGCCAGCGAGCGGACGAACAGCGTCTTCGCAACGCCGGGAACGCCCTCGAGCAAGACGTGGCCATTGGCAAACAGCGCCGCGAGGGCGTGCTCCACCAGTTGGTCGTGCCCCACAACCGCCTTGCCGATTTCCTGTCGGATTGCGTCAGCCGCTTGTTGAACCGTCATCCTTGAGAGTTGTGCCCCTTATGATTCGTTCCCGTTCACGCTTTCAGATTCGCCACGCGGCTCGCGCACTTGCCCCAACCCGTAGTCCCTGCGCACGGGGCCTTCGCCGGGTGCGAACCAGAAGGTGAGCGTCCGCCCCTTCTCCGTCCCTGAGCCGTCTCTTATCTTCAGCGTTACGGTTACCTTTACCGTCTCGGTTGTGCCGGTGGCGAGGTCGAGCGTCTCTTTCATCGCGCTCACCTTTGCCTCCGCGTCGAGTGCGCGACTGCCGATGTGGTGTTTCCCCTTCCACTCCCAATCGCTCGGCAGGGGCATGGGGAACTTGAGAAGCGGCAGCGCCGGTTCGAACCACTCGGATTCGTCCCACCAGTGAACAAGTGCAATCTGCTCGGTAGAAACTTCGTACGCCTCGGTCTCGACCACCTTGTCAGCGTGGAGCAGCTCGAGGATTCGCGTGTTGCCGTCCTTTCTTACGCGGATAGTCGCCTCTGAGCGCATGGTGCCCACCTGCCAAACGGCGGCTGGATGCTTCCAAGTCTCGGGGAAGAAGTCGTCACCGTAGTCAATCTTGTCGCCGACGCGCGCGCCACCGCACGTGCATCCGCCCAAGAGTACGACTGCCGCACCGATTGCCCAAAGAATGCGCATTAGCCCCTCGAGAACGCAACCAACTCCATTGTTACGGTCGCTCCTCCCCGCTTTTTCACGGTTTGTACCTTCTTCACCAGCCCTATGTCGAGAGCGTACCACTCCTCGCTCACGGTTTTCATCGTCGCCGTGTCTCGTCCGGTTGTCGCCTCGACGGTCACTTTGGCGCATCGCACGCGCTTGCCGAGCACGGTCAAGTCTTCAAACCCTGCGATGCGGGCGTTGAAGGCGAACGGGGTCAACTCGGTCAGGACGGGCACGCCTCCGTCGAAGGACCACCGTGCTCCTGACTTCGGCTTGGTCGGCAGCACCGGGATCGGCTTGCCGAGCAGTGTGGTGTCCTGGACGGCGACCACCTCCACGAACTCCTCGCCCACGGCGAAGTAGGTGGTTTGAGTTACGTTGCCGTCTATCATTGCCCGCATCGGAATCGTCTTCATGCCTCCGATCTCCGCCTCGGCGAGGCATTCGTTGACCTGCCTGACGGCGAGGACGCCCGCGCTCGACGAGACCTCGTACTCCCAGCGCATGCCGGGGGCGAGCGGGAAGTATTCGCCCGCGCCCTGGCTCAGCAACGCGACTCCGATGAGCAAAGTCGTCATGGCTCGGGTATCGCCTCCATTCGCACGGTTAGAGTGGCCTTGGTCGGGGTGCCGCCGTCGCCGGCGCTTGTGCGAACAGACGTCATGTCCGACTTGACGGTGCCAATGCCTTCGACGTAGTATGAAACTTCTTGCAAGGTGCCGGTAATGCCTGGGGCTTCAAGGGTTCCCTGGGTCTCCACGCGCCAAGCCTCGAACTTACCGAGCGGAACCGCAACGGTCTCCTTGCGGACGTTCACGACCTTTGCCTTCATCCTCATGGTCCCCGCTGCGGTCTCGTACGACCACGTCGTGCCCTCGGTAACTTCTGCCGGTAAGGCCCGAAATGCCGGGTCGAATTTGGATCCGCCGACCGAAACCGCCCACACGCCATCCTTGCGAATCTCGTACACCTCACCTTGGTCGAGGCCGAAGGGCGCGTTCACCAGTTTTGACGTAATGACGACGACGCCATCTTTGAGTGAGATATCCGCATCACGGTAGACAAAGTACTCCTGCGTGTCGCCGGGTTCGATGGAGTACGTCATCTTCATATGAAGTTCGCCCTCGAACGGTGCGCCGAACAGACGCGCGCCCTGCGTCATCAACTCTTCCGGAATCTCCCGCTTCTTCCGCTCTTCAGCGGCGGGCGAGGTTGGCTTCGGCTCCTCCTCCTTCTTCGCGCATCCTGCCGCAGCGGAGAGCAGGGCGACAAAGACCAGGGCGCACGCGGCGCGCTTCAACCAAAGCGTCATCTTATCGTCTCTCCCTTCAGTTTGAGTGTTGTCTTCCGGAATGCGTTCTGAGTTAGCAACTTGTCAACGTTTCGCACGATTCCCTTACCCGGCGCGAACCAGTAGCTGCTGTCGGAAGCAGGGTTGCCTCCCCCTCCCTTGGGTCGGGTCGAGATGTCCACGCGGTATGCCTCTACCCTTCCGCTCGCGGTGTCCACCTCCATCATTCCTTTGGCGGTGATGGTCGTCTCGAGCTCGAGGTTTGGATCATCCGAAATGCCGGTTCCGCTCCACGTAAGCGTCTTTCCGGGCTCGTTCGGCCAGACGCCGATCGGAAGGGGCGGGTTCAGGTTGTAACGCTTGCCGTTGGCGAGGGCAGAGACGAGGTGAACAGCATCTTCGGTTACCAGGAAAACGAGCTCTCCTACCGCCTTCTCCTCTTCGTTCAACTCCTTAATCAGCGCTTGCTTTCCCCCGTCAACATCCGTTACCTTGGCGACGTGCCAGACCTGAGTTCCGACCGAGATGGCCGGTGCTTGGTCAGCGAAATGCTGCTCGATTTCGATTGTGTACGTCCAACGATTGCCTTCGGCAAGCGGGAAGAGGTCGTGCGCCGAGCCACCTTCTGTCGCGTCGGTGGCCTCGGCGGCATCGGGCTTCGCCGCCGGAAGCTCGGAAGGCCCGCACGCAGCCACGCCGAGTAGCACAGCCAGCGCCGCGCTACCGATCGCCCCGGGCATCAACGCCATCCATGGACTTCTATTTCTTGTCATGGTGTTCCTTAACCACCTGAACAGCCTTTCGGGCGTCCACTTCGTCGGACACGTTCAGGATTTCCGCCACAGAATACTTCATTTCGTGCTGCACGATGGGCGCGGCGACCGCCACACCGTCCACGGCGAACAGCAACTGCAGTCCTTTCTGGCCCCTGGTGTACTTCCAAAGGCGGTAGCGCGCGTCGTCGGTGAGGGTCAGCCGGAGGGCGAACAGGCTCCTGTCCCTTGCCGGGTCGTCGTACTCCCGCAGGTCGGCATCAACGATTTGCCGCTCGGTCGCGAGGATCGTCGTGCGCGCCAGCAGGCTCTCGACCGGACGCGCGAACCTCTCCTTGCTGCTCTGCTCAAGAAGACGCTCCAAATCGCTCCGCACATCTTGGCGGGGCGCCTTCTCCAATGCAGCCCAAACCTCTCGCACGACGCCGTACAGCGCGGCTTCGGTCGGGTTGAATGTGTCGCGGATAACCCTGTTGTTCAGAACCTCCTCGGCAAAGCGCGTCCGGTAGTTCACCCGGACTACTCCCTCGACGGTCCTGAGCTCCCCGATCGGCCCCGGAACTTCAACCGGCACTGGCACGCGGACCGTGATCCCCGCTCGAAGGTTGGCGAGGCTGATGCGCTCAGCCGGCTCGCCCGCGAGCGTGGTGCCCAACTGATGCTCCAACTTCCTAAGAAGGTCTTCGTCTCCTTCCAGCGCCGCCCGGAGTTGTGCTTCCTCCCACACCGTCTCTGGCGCAGGAAACGAGGCAGGGTCAATGTCGTTCAGCGATTCGAGCAACTCCGACAGCGCCTCTTCATCGCCGTTCAGAGAGCCGATCAGAGCGCGTATCGGCACCGCCGGCCCGCGGGCATCGTCACCCGAGGTGGCTGCGTCCTTCTCGTTCGTCCCCGCGCCTCGGATGAGCATCGCCGTGCCGTTCGCTACGATGATCCTCTCGCCCGCGAGTTCGATGCCGAACAGGTTCACCCTCCCGGCTTCGAGGCGCTCGAACTCCATTCCGCCCACCGTCCACTCCGCGTACAGCCAGTTCCCGCCGAACCAGGCGCAGAGCAGAACCAACACCGCCAGCGTAAACGTCAACACGCCCCGATAGCGACGGAGGAACGGGATACCGGTAGAAGCACGGGCCTCGATTTCCATGTTCTCTCGATTCTACTACGCCCGACGGGCGCTAATCCGCCGGATTGAACCTCGCGTATAGCGGCCCGCACACCGCCGCAGAGACCCCGACCACCCCCGCGCTGAACATCAGCGAAAGCACCGCCGCGAACGTGAGCGGGATGTCCAGTAAGCCGAAGATGATCGCAACCACCACGCTCGGCCCAACCGCGATCGCTCCCGCAAGGAACTGTACCATCCCGCGGAATCCCCGCTGGGTCGGATCATCCACGTGCGGAAAGTTGAGGATTACGATCAACTGAACAGCGACCACCGCGCACGCCAACCCCGGGAACGAAAGCAGCGCCGCCAAGCCATAGTCGGGCGTTCGCCACATTCCGACCAGCAGCATCAGCCCCGACGCGACGCCCATCACAGCGGGCAACAGTGACTTGCCCAGAATGTCCATAAGACAAAGCGTGCTCATGCTGAAGGGCAACGGCTTTTGCACGTCGGTGCGCCTCAGAGTCTCCAAGAATCCACCCTGCGCCACCGCGAGGGCGAAGGAGAAGACCATCAGAAGGTGCACCGGAAGGAAGAACACCACGCCGGCGTTCTTCTCGTCTTCAGCGATGAACGGCAGTGCGGAGAGGAACGCCAGCACCACCAACATCATAAGCATCATCGCGCCGAATGCGCGCGTTTGCAGCACCGCCTCTCTCCAGACGATCGCCCAGGCGCCCTTCGCGCGCCAGCCGTAGATGAGCGGAGGGCGTCGGGGCTTCAGCTTCCCCTGGCGGGCGTACAAACCGTAGATGGAGAACATGTCGCCGCGTTGCTGAGCCTCGCGCCTTGCCTGCACACCTCCGATCTGCCTCGCCGCCATGTCGTAAAGCCTCGCAGCCTGTCTGCGCGCTGCCCAGATTAGAGCCGCCGAGCCGCCGATGAGCACTCCCAAGCCGAGCCACGCATCGGCTGCCCGCCCCTCAGTCAGTCCCAACGCCATATCTGCAGCGGCCGTAACCGGGAACAGCAGCACTCGGGCGAACCACGAGTCTGCCAGCGCAAGGAACGCGGCGAGGCTGTCCTCGGAGCGTACCGCTCCCGCCACCGCTCCGAGCAGGTAGGCGCCCGCCGCCCCGAGCAGGATGCCGAACCAGCGCCTCGCGCTCCTGCCTCCCGGAGTGTCGCGGTTGATCGCCAAGCCGATCGCATAACTAGCTGCGACACCAAACAGGCTCAACAGAAGGAACGCACCCAATGCCATTCTGCCGACCAGCGCGGGGTCCTCGACGCCGCGGGCGAGGAACTCAAATCCCCGCCACGTCTGCCTGCCGCCGAACAGCAGCACGATGAGCGGGAACAGCAACGTGAAAACGTAGTCAATCACGAAGCGGTGCAACAGCACCGCCTTCGGGTTCACCGGAGTGGAGAACAGCACGTCGGCGTCAGCGCCTTGATAGTTTCCCGGTGGGCGGAAGGACATGAGCAGGCGCAGCACGAGGACCACAAGGAACCCGCCGATGACCACCAAACGCAGAATCGGATACACCTCCGACGGCAGCGCCTCGATGGTGCCCGCCCCTCGCCGCTCGTAGCGGAAGAAGTTCACGCCGACGATGCTGAACCACCAAGCGACGAGGAACAGCACTCCGATGAGTCGTGTCGGGCTTTGCAGCGCGCGCCGCACACTGTTCACCAGCACCCTTCCGGTTAGCCACCAAAGCACACGCATCGCGTCACCCTTTGGAGATCGGCGGCTCTTCGGAATCGCCTAAGTCGAATCGAACGTCCGTTTGCTCCTCGGTCAAGAGCAGGAAGACGTCCTCGAGTGTTGCTCCTTCGAGGTTCGCTTGCCGGCGTAGAGATTGAACCGTGCCCTCCGCGATGTTCTTCCCGCGGGCAAGAATTACGACGCGGTCACAGAATCGCTCCGCGGTGTCCAGCAGGTGGGTGCTGATGAGAATAGCGCAGCCCCCATCACGCGCCTTGAGCAACTCCTGCTTGAACTCATGCGCGCCACGAGGGTCAATGCCGATGAGCGGCTCGTCGAGCAACAGCACGTTCGCGTCGTGGATGAAAGCGCAGGCGATCGCCAGTTTCTGCTTCATCCCCTTGCTGAGCGTCGCGACGAAGGCGTCCTGCTTCTCCACCAGGTTGTACTTCGCGAGCAGCTCGCTCGCGCACTGCTGAAAGAGGTCGATGCGGTCATAACACATCGCGACGAAGCGGAGATGCTCTTGCACCGTCAGCAGTTCGTACAGCGCGGGCACTTCGGGAACGTACGCCATCCGGCGCTTCGCCTCGGCCTGTTGGGCAAGCAGGTCGTAGCCGTTGATGCGAATTACGCCGCTGGTGGGCCTTAAAATCCCGGCGATGCAGCGAAGAACCGTCGTCTTGCCGGCTCCGTTTGGACCAAGCAACCCCACAATCTCACCGGGGTTCACCGTGAAAGAGACGCCGTCCGTGGCACGGAACGTGCCGTACTCCTTCACGAGGGAGATGACCTCGACCATCTCGCGGATGTTACCGCCGGGGATCGCCGGTAAGGTACGGTTAGCGTGCCATGAGTCGGGAGAGGCGCCGTGAGCAAACGGTGGTTGGGTGGAGGGAGTGGGTTTCGTTGCCGGATCTGGGTATCTCCGCTGTGAAGGCAAAGATGGACACCGGAGCCCGCACCTCTTCTTTACATGCATTCAACGTCCGCGCTTTTGAGCGAGATGGCCGGCAAATGGTGCGTTTCGACGTGCATCCAATTCAAAGAGACTCAAAGACCTCGGTGCGCGTGGAGGCGGAACTCACCGGAACACGCGTAGTCCGATCCTCAACGGGTCACGCACAGCGAAGGCACGTTATCGAGACGGTCATCGAGATTTGCGGTAGGCCGGTGCGCGCCGAGGTAACCCTGACCCGGCGCGACGTGATGGGGTTTCGCATGCTAATCGGGCGCAAGGCGCTCGCGGGGGCGTTCGTCGTGGACCCCAACCACTCCTTCATCGGTGGCTGGCCCGAAGGGGTAGAGCGTCCTCGGAGAAGGAAGCGATGACGCGTGCGCCGCGGCGCAGAGCGCAGGCGTTCGAGTTCGCCGGCAAAAAGGTGCTCCCGGGCCATGAGAAGCGGTTTGAGTTTCCCGTGGCGCGCGATGCGCTCGGCGCGCAGTTCTCCCTGCAAGCGGTCGTGCTTCATGGACGGCGCCCGGGCCGCCGCCTGTGGGTCAATGCCGCGACGCACGGAGACGAGGTCGGCGGGATCGCCATCGCCGGCAAGCTGCTCGACGCCGTGAACCCGCGCGAGTTGGCGGGGACGCTGGTCGTGGTGCCCGTCGTCAATGTGTTCGGCGTGATGAACCGCACCCGCTATCTGCCCGACCGACGCGACCTGAACCGCTGCTTCCCCGGCTCGGAGCGCGGCTCGCTCGGCGCGCGGGTGGCTCGGCTGTTTCTCAACGAGGTGGTTCAACCCTGCGAGGTCGGCGTTGACCTTCACACCGGTTCGGGCGGAAGGCGGAACCTGCCGCAGATTCGCGTTGACCTTAGCGACCCCGAGGGTCGCGAGTTGGCGCTCGCATTCGGTTCGCGCGTGATCCTCGACTCCCGCATGAGGGATGGCTCGCTTCGCGCGGCCGCGAGGGAGCTCGGCAAGGTCGCCCTCGTGTATGAGGGGGGCGAAGCGCTGAGATGGGATAGAGGGGATGTCGAAGCGGGCTTCAACGGCCTGCTTCGCCTGATGCACCACCTTGGAATGATCGAAACGTCTCCTCCTGCTCCCAGCGAACCGCCGCACGTTTGCGATTGGAGTACATGGGTGCGGGCGAGTCGAAGCGGCCTCGTTGACTACCTCGTCGAGTTGGGTGACGGCGTCGAGAGGGGGCAGTCGCTCGCCGTCATCTCCGACGCGTTCTCCACCTCTCGCGTTCGAGTGAAGGCGACGGCAGCGGGTGTGGTCATCGGGCGCGCGTCTGCAGGGCTGGTTACGCGCGGCGACGCGCTGTATCACCTCGCAAGCCCCTAAGGGATTCCAAGCAGCTTGTGCGTCTGGAGGCTCAAGCGCCACTTCGGATGCGCGAGGCAGTACGCAAGGGCGAGGCGGGTGTTCTGTTCGAGGTTCGGCCCATCCATCGGCTGCAGGAAGAAGTGCTGAAACTCCAGCGCCTCGAAGTCCTGAGGCTTAACGCCCTGCTGGGGAAACACCAGTTTCAGTTCGTCTCCCGAGCACACCTTTAGAGTTGTGCCTGCCTTGGGGCTGACGCACACCCAATCCAGTCCCTCGGGCAGCAGTAGCGTGCCGTTCGTTTCGACGGCGATTTCGAACCCGCGCGCGTGCAGCGCCTCGACGAGCCCCTCGTCCAGTTGCAGCGCAGGCTCGCCGCCGGTGCAGACCACGAAACGGCGCTCTGCCTCTCCGCTCCACGCCGCCGCTACGGCGTCGGCGAGCGCGTCCGCACCGCGGAACTTGCCGCCGTTCTCCCCGTCGGTGCCGACGAAATCGGTGTCGCAGAACTTGCAGGTCGCGCTTGCTCTGTCTTCCTCTCTGCCCGACCAGAGATTGCACCCTGCGAACCGCAAGAACACAGCAGGCCGTCCGGTTTGCGCTCCTTCGCCCTGGAGCGTATAGAAGATCTCTTTGACGGTATAGATCTTCATTGCTGCACGGCGTAAGGCGTCGGGTCCGGCACGCCTGCATCGGAGAACGCCTTCGCCCGAATGCGGCAGGAGTCGCACCTCCCGCAAGCGGCGACCTCGACCCCGTGCACCGTTGGGTCGTAGCAACTCACGGTTTGTTCGAAAGGAACACCGAGCGAGACGCCGAGTCGGACGATCTCTGCCTTTGAGAGGTTGATGAGCGGCGCGTGGATGGTTGTGCGTTTGCCTTGCTCGGTCGCCGCTTGAGTCGCCACGTTCGCCAGTTCCTGAAACGCTGCGATGAACTGCGGGCGACAGTCTGGGTAGCCGCTGTAGTCCACCGCGTTGACGCCGATGAAGACGTCTTGCGCATCCCTCACCTCGGCGAGCGCGAGGGCAAGCGACAGTAGGATGGTGTTGCGCGCGGGGACGTAGGTCGTAGGCACCCCCTCGCCCAACCCATCCTTCGGCACGGACATCGAACGGTCGGTGAGCGAAGAGCTTCCGAATGGGCGAAGATCAAGCGGCATGAGCACGTGCGACTCCACACCCGCCCACCTCGCTACGGCACGGGCTGCGTCGAGTTCGACGGCGTGCCGTTGCCCGTAGTCCACCGAAAGCGCGTGTAGGGTGAAGCGATCCCTCTTCGCGAGGGCGAGACACACGGCGGAGTCCATCCCTCCGCTAAGCAGGACGACCGCGGGCTTGCTCACCGGCCTTTAGGATATCCATGAGCGGCGATCGCTCCGCTACCGCCCCGCCGATTCCGGCTCAGGGTCTACGCCGATGCCGTCCGCGACGCGGTTGATGTAGGAGAAGTAGGAGACAACGTGGACGATGTCTGAAATCGCGCGGTCGGTGAAGCCCACCACTCGCAACGAGTCCACATCCGCTTGGGTTATCTGCGCCGGCGTCAGCGCGAGTTTCTCCGCGTATTCGAGCATCGCGCGCTCCTGCTCTGAGAGCGTCGCAGTGCGCCAGTCGTCCGCAAGCGCGGCAACGATCTCATCCTCAGCGCCCTCCGACCGGAGGTCGTTCGCGTGCGCTTCCACTCAGTAATGACAGTCGTTCGCTCGGGATACGACGACGCCGAGCATCTCCCTCTGCCTTCTCGTCAGCGGAGACTCGCCGTACATGACGGCAAGGTACAAGCCGATGGACGCGCGCAAGTGATGAGGGGCGAGGCTCATGCACTTAACGATGTTGAACACCTTACCCGCACGGCGGTTCGCTTCTTCATACAAACGCTTCAACTCGCCCTCAGCCTGCGCTTCTTCGATAAGGTTGATGTATGCCATGAGATGCTCCGCGGACAGGGTGGCGCCCCCGGCAGGATTCGAACCTGCGGCCCACTGCTTAGAAGGCAGTTGCTCTATCCCCTGAGCTACGGGGGCTGTACTCGGAGAGGATACCTTATCAGCGTTCCTGCGTTTCTTCGAGGCGCTCTTCCAACTCCTCTCGCTGCGCGGTGAGGAAGCCCGGGCGCAACTCCAATTCATCGAGCGCGCTGTTGATGGAGTCGAGTTGTGTTCGAATGTCGCTCACCGTTTCGTCCATCTCCTCCTTCGGCATCGCGGCCTCGCGCTTCTCAAGGCGATGGCCGAGCAACTGCACGCGCAGAGAGTCGAGGGCGGAGATGTAGACCGCGCACTGCGCCTCAGTACGCGAGACCTTCGAGGTTATCGCGTCGAACACGGTTCGATACTCCTCGAAGTTCTTCGCGGCGATCGCGTACAGGTCGTTCGTCTCGCTGTCGGGGCTCGTCAGGGGCGGGAACGGGAACGGGCCTGCTGTGCCGCGTTCGCTGTCCAAGATCTCCTTCTTCACAAGGTCAGCCTTTCGTAGCGATGTGTACAGCCTCCGCTTCGTGTGCTCGACTGTGCGCGCAATCTCATTGAAACTGCCCGCAATGCCTGAAGGCGCACGGTGTAGTGCGCGCTGAAAACGGCGAAACCGATCCTCGATCATTCGCCAGAGGTCGGCGTACTCCGGGTTGACGAAGCGGCGTCGCAGCCACTCTCGAGCGGTCTCGAAGGCGAAGTAGCAAGAGCCCGCTACGGCGATCGCCAGCCCAAATCCCCCCCAGACGCTGAACAATCCGCCGAGCGCGATCAGTTGGTATGCAGCGAACCATCCGGCGACGAGGGCAATCAACGGTGGCGGCTGGATCGCCGCGAGAAGCAGGTTCTTCCAGTCGTGGCGGCGAACTTCATCCATCGGCTTTCAGCGGCGCAGCCTTCGGCTCAACGCTCAGCAACCTCTCGACCGCGCGCGCCATGCCGAGCAGATAGTCGTCGCGATAGGAATCCGCCACAAGTTGAAGGCCCACGGGCAAGCCGCCGCTGAACCCGCAGTTGAGGTTGATGGCGGGGAAGTTGCCCATGTTGGCAGGGATCGTGCAGAAGTCCGCCAACTTCAGCGCAAGCGGGTCGCCCGCCTTCTCCCCAATGCGGAACGCGACGGTCGGGCTTGTGGGGGCGAGCACGAGGTCGTACTCTTGGAAGGCGCGACGCATCTCGTCGCGCATCAACGTGCGGGCGCGGTGCGCGGTCGCGTAGAACGCATCATAGTAGCCGCTGGAGAGAACATACGTCCCGATAAGGATTCGCTCGATGACCTCCTTGCCGAACCCCTGCGCCCGGGTTGCCTTCATCATCTCGTTCGGCGAATCGGCGCAGATCCGAAGCCCATATCGGACGCCATCGTAGCGCGCGAGGTTGCTGCTTGCCTCGGCGGGAGCGATGATGTAGTACGTCGAGACGCCGTGCTCGATTATGGGCGCGCTGAACTCTTCGATCGTTGCACCGGCTGCAGCGAGTCGCTCGCGCGCTTCCAGCACAATCGCCCGCACGTCCGAGTCCACCGCCTCAGAGAACATCTCCTTCGGGCATCCGATCCGCACGCCTTTCAGTTCGCCGCCCCTCGCAAGCGCGGGGTCGTACGGGGCATCAACCGTTGTGGCGTCCTTCGGGTCAGGCCCATAAATCGCCTCGAAGAGCAGCGTGGCGTCCTCTACGCTGCGGGCGAACGGCCCGATCTGATCCAGGGAACTGGAGAACGCCACCAGCCCAAAGCGACTCACTCTTCCGTAGGTTGGCTTGAAGCCGACCACGCCGCAGAGCGCCGCGGGCTGGCGGATGCTTCCGCCGGTGTCGGAGCCGAGGGCAACCGGCGCCATCCGAGCGGCGACGGCGGCTGCGCTCCCGCCGCTGCTGCCGCCCGGCACGCGCTCCAGATCCCACGGGTTCTTCGTGGGGAAGAACGCGCTGAATTCGGTGCTCGTGCCCATTGCGAACTCGTCGAGGTTCGTCTTGCCCACCAGTACCGCGCCGGCATCGTCCAACCTCTGGGCGACAGTCGCCGAGTAGGGCGGCACGTAGGTCTCAAGAATGCGCGACGCGCAGGTCGTCCGGATGCCGCGCGTGATGATGTTGTCTTTGAGCGCTATCGGGATGCCGGTCAGCGCGCCCCCTTCTCCCTTCTTGATTCGCTCTTGCGCCTCGTCCGAGCGGTGGAGAGCCTCTTCCTCACAAACAGTTACGAACGCGTTCACTTGCTCGTCAAGGCTGCGAATGCGATCGAGGTGCGCCCGCGCAAGGTCTTGTGCCGTCGTCTCGCCGCTGTCGAGGCGGCGACGCATCTCGGTTACGGTGAGTTGGGTGAGGTCGTCCATCGGCGGCCCGGCGGCGCGCTACTCCATGATCGAGGGAACGAGGAACAGCCCCGAGCGCACCTCCGGCGCCTGGTCGAGCGCTTCCTCGCGACTCAGCCCCTCGGGCGCGGCGTCGCGCTCGTCGTTCCGGAAAACGTTCGTCGAGTCAACCGAGTGAGGCGTGAGGGGCACGTCGTGGAGTTGCAACTGCTGCAGTTGCTCGAAGTGTTGCAGCACCCGGTTCAGGTCGGATTCGATTGCCGAGATCTCCTCGTCGGAGAGGTTCAATCGCGCCAATTCCGCCAGTTTTCTCAGTTCCTCGCGCGAGATTGCCACGGGGCGAGTGTACCTCTCCCGGTTGGGCGGGGTGCCGTCGGGATAGGTGCATAATCTCGCGTCGTGCAAGCATCCCGCGTCGGCCCACCGTTCGGCGTCGTTACCGGCGTGATGCTGTTCATTCTCGTGATGGGGGTGCTCTTCAAGGGCGCTTCCAGGCTGCTTCCTGAGCGGCAGCCGAACGCGCTGGCTGAGGAGTACAGTTCATACCTGCGTGCCGCGTCGAGGCAACCGATCGAATGGGTGCCGCTCAGTCAAGATGCTTTTCGCCAGGCGGAGCGGGAGGGGAAGCTGGTTCTCGTCGTCATCACCAGCCCGTTCTCGGAGGTCTCTCGCCTGATGGACCTCGACCAGTTCTCTGACCCGGAGTTTGCGTTCATCGTCAACAGCCACTTTGTTCCGGTGCGCGTAGACGCAGAGGAGGCGGCCGACTTCGCGCTGGAGATGGCGCTGAACGCGGCGACGCTTGAGGCGGCGGGTGGCGCCTTGTTCTTCGCGATGGAGCCTGATGGCCGCGTCCTCTCTGCGAGCCTTCCCGTTTCGTTGCGAGGCAAAGCCGGAGTTCCTGGGATCGTAGATTGGCTCGGCGACCTGAAGCGTGATTACGCCGCGCGCAAGCCGAGGGTGCAACAGGAAGCCGAGCGACTGCAGCGCGAGCGAGAGAGCCTCGCCGCCCTGATTCGGCATCCGCTGGACGTGGGCGATGAGGAGTTGGAAGCGGCTCTCGCGTCGGCATTGCGCTCCGGGGTGAGCGCCACGGCGTCGTACCTCACGGCAGATCGCTCCGCGCTTCGCTCCGTTCCTTCCCCGCTGAGCGCGCCAATCCCCGAGTTGCTCCTTCTCGCCGGGCCGGAGGGGCAATCGGCGGCTGGGACTTGGCTGCTGCGCTTGCGGGAGTCCGCGTGCTACGACCAGCTGTGGGGCGGGTTCTTCACCGCTTCTCGGGAGCCAGGCTGGCGGATGCCGGAGTTTGCGAAGCAGTCCGGCCGCTCCGCGCAATTGGCGGAGACGTACGCGCGCGCTTCTCTGATCCTTCGCGCGCCGCTATTCGAGGCGACCGCGCGAGACACGCTTGACTTCCTGCTGCGCGCGCTTCGTGACCCGGAGAGCGGTCTGTTCATCGCAGGCCTCCAGGCGGCGCTTCCGACCGACGAGGGAGGGATCCCGTACGTTCGCGTTGCGACCGCCCTCGGGACGGGGACGCCGTTCGCTCGGGATTCGGCAACGACCGCGCTGCGGCTCGGCGCGTCCACGTCTGTGGCGTCGGGCACTTCGCAACAGCGCACGACCGCAATCACGCGGGCGCAGGCGGCAATGGTCGAGACCGCTGCCGACATCGAACCGAGTGGGCGGGCGAACGAGTTGTACGCCGAGGTGAACGGCCAGGTCATCAGTGCGCTGTTCAGCGTCGGCCGTCTACTCGACGAGCCGCGATACATCGAAGCCGCGCAACGCGCCTACGCTTCCGCCCTGACCGCATTTGTCGTGTCGGGCGACGTTGTGCATGCGGAGGGTGGGCGCTTCCGTCACACTGGCTACTTGGGAGGCTACGTGTGGATGGCGCGCACGGCGATGGATGGCTACATCGCCACCGGCGACCCAGGCGCCCTGCGTGACGCCGGTCGCTTTCTCGAGCGGATTCGTGTCCTCTTTGAGGATGCCGGCGGCTACCGGGCGGTGTTGCGGTCGCGCTATCCGTTCTTGCGTTGCGTGCTTGGTGTTGAGCCGGTAGCCGACCTTCCTGACGAGGCGCTCTGCGCTACGCTCCTTCGGACGCTGACCGACTACTCGCGCGCAACCGGAGACGAGGAGGCGGGGCGCGCCGCGCTCCAGTTGGCACGCGCCTATGCCGGCGCGCTGGACGACCTCGCGCCCCGGTCGGCTGGGATGCTGCGCGCGCTTGCGCTGCTGTTGGAGCCTTCCGTCGTCGTAAAGTCGGCACGCGTCGTTGAGGATGCGGCGGCGATGGCGCGGCGCCTTCCCGTTGCATCTGTGATTCCGGCAAGCCCGACGCACGAGCAACTGAGGGAGATGTCCGACGGTGCTTACGCCTTCGGGTTGGGCGGTATCACGCGCCTGTCGCGCTGAGCCGCGCCGCCCCCTCTCCCGCTGGGAGAGGGGTCAGGGGTGAGGGTGCGTCCGAGCCTTCCTTGAGAATGTCCTCCAGCCATTTCCCAGCGTTACCTGCCGCCATACCCGCGCACGCTCCTTCCGCCTTGTCGACGTAGCCCTTCCCGAAAAGCGGGACGGACGGGGAAGCTCTTGAGGTCGACCTATATTTGTCCCTGCGAAAACCGGCAGAAAGATACTTGCCAACGAAACCCATCACGCACGGGCTCGGGGACTTCGGCCTCGGCCTACCTGGTCTTGGTGCTGGTTCCCGGGACGCGGTGTTGGATAGCAGCAGGCCGGGCGCCGGGCTGCCCCTAGTCCTTCAACTTAGGAAGCAAGAATGCGGAGAGGATGAGAAGCGCGCACACTCCGACCACGCCGTACAGGAGGCGTCGCTCTTCGGGCGAGAGCGAGAACTCCCGCCGGTTCACCGACAGCACGACAATCCCCATCGGCACAAGGCCGGGCAGCATCTTGAGCGGGATGCCCGCAATGCTCGCGCCACCGGCGTAGATGACCACCCCGAGGTACAGCGTCAGCGCGACTGCCATCCAAACAAACGTCTTGCGCACCCTCATGCCGAAGCGATACAGAGCGAATGCGAACATGGCGAGGAAGAGCGAGTCGGCCGGCCCGACTTGCGCCAACGGTTGCGGTCGAACGGTCGGCTCCTCGGCTTGCGACCTCGGCGCGGGCACCTGGTAGGCAAGCGTCTCGAATGCCTGGCGCGTTATCGGTTGCTGCATCATCGCGCGCGTCGGTCCAAGAGGCGCGAGAACCAACAGAATGTCGAAAGTGATGAGAAACACTGCAATGGGAATGAGGAGATTCTTGTCGCGGATCAGCGTCCCGACGAGGATGCCCAGCGCGACCGGCCAGGCGACGCGGAAGAACTGAAGCGCCGCTTGGATAGCCCCGTCCAGCCAAACGCTTCCCGCCTGGAGGTTGGAAAGCAGCAGCACCGCGGCGATGCCGACCAGCAGCACGACTGCGGCACTCTTCGGTGTCCACCCCAACCCCGCCGCCAGAAAGATGCCGCAAACGGGAAGAAACATGAACAGAACCGTTGCGACCACCGATGCGGGCGCGAGGTACTGCGGCGGCAAGGGAGCCGAGAACGCGACCCACATAAGCCCTAAGAACGCGACGACCACAGCCAGCAAGAGCAGCCCCCTGCGCCGTTCCATGGGCTGACATTGTGAACGCATCGCATCGCTCGGCGGTGGGCTTGGGGCGGGAGTCATAATACGGCCATGCCCGAACGCCGCGTCGAGTCGAGCGATATCCGCCGCACCATCGGACGGATGGCGCACGAAATCCTTGAGAACAACAAAGGGGCACAGGACCTCGTGGTCGTCGGAATCCTCGCTCGCGGATATCCGGTCGCCCGGCGGCTCGCCTTTGCGATGACGCAAATCGAGGGCGTGACGATTCCGTGCGGCGGACTCGACATTCGGGCGTACCGAGACGACCTGGAGGAAGGCGAAGCGCCCGGAGACCGAAGCGAGGTGCCGTTTGCGGTCTCGGAGAAAAAGGTCATCTTGGTAGACGAAGTCATCATGACCGGGCGCACCGTGCGCGCCGCACTGGACGCGCTGATGCATCACGGCAGACCATCGTCGGTTCAACTCGCCGTGCTTGTAGACCGTGGCGGGCGCGAGCTGCCGATTCAACCGGAATACGTCGGCTTGAAACTGGATGTCGCCGAGCAGGAGTGGATCGAGGTTCAACTTGCCGAAGAGGGCGGCGAGGACTGCATCTTGATTCGGAACAGGGAGGAAACGTGCATCTCTTAAGCATTCGCGAGATCGAGGCGGTGGACTTGAGACGCCTCTTGGACCTTTCAGACGAGATGAAGTCCTGCTGGCTTAGCGGCAAGGGTCTGCCTTCCTTGCGCGGCAAGGTCGTGGGAATGATGTTCATGGAGAACAGCACCCGTACGCGCGTGAGTTTCGAGCAGGCGGCGCGCAGGCTCGAACTCGACACGACGACGTTCGGCGTGCTTGGATCGAGCATGAGCAAGGGTGAGTCCCTGAAGGACACGGTGCTTACGTTGATGCACGAGGGCATTGACGCACTCGTCATGCGCCACCATGCGAGCGGCGCACCCTACCTCGCGGCGCGCTGTTTTCACGGTCCCGTGATCAACGCCGGCGACGGGATGCACGAGCACCCGACGCAGGCGCTCGCCGACGCGATGACGATTCGCGAACACAAGGGCGGGATCGAAGGGCTCAAGGTTGCGATTGTCGGCGATGTGCTGCACTCCCGAGTTGCTCGCAGCAACGTGTGGCTCTTGTCGCGGATGGGCGCCGACGTTCACCTCGTCGGCCCGCGCACGTTGATGCCGCGCTATCCGGGCAAGTTTCCCGCAACCATGCACTACGAATTGGCGCCCGCGTTGGAGGATGCGGATGTGGTGATGGCGCTTCGCTTGCAACGCGAGCGCATGGGCGAGGGGCTGATATCGAGCCTCGGCGAATACGCTTCCATGTATCAAATCAATCAGCGGACGCTGTCGTACGCCAAGGGAGACTGCCTTGTGATGCACCCCGGCCCGATGAACCGTGGCCTGGAGTTCGACGACCGCGTTCCCGACAGCCCGCATTCGGTCATCCACGAGCAAGTGGAAAATGGGATTTACGTGAAGATGGCAGTCTTCACGTGGGCGCTAAGCGCGGACTTGCCTGCAAAGGAGAGCGTTGTATGAAGATTGTCTTGAAGAACGGACTGATCCTGGATCCGTCGCAGAACCTCGAACAGGTCGGTAGCGTGGTGATTGTTGACGACCAAGTCGCCCAAGTTGGCGGCGAAGTTGATGAATCGGGCGCGGACGAGGTTTACAACTGCGAGGGGATGTGGATTACGCCAGGCCTCGTTGACCTCCACGTACATCTCCGGGAGCCGGGATTCTCGCACAAAGAGACGATTCTCACCGGGACGCAGGCAGCGGCTGCGGGCGGGTTCACGACCGTATGCTGCATGCCGAACACAAGCCCGCCACTCGATAACCCCGCGCTGATTGACTTCATTCTCGACAAGAGCGCCTCGCCGGAGGCGGGCGGCGTGTTCGTGCAGCCGTTGGGCGCGCTGACCAAGGGGATGAAAGGAGAGCGACCCAGCGACCTTGCCTCTCTGAAACGCGCAGGAATCTGCGCGGCAAGCGACGACGCCTTCCCGGTGCAGAACGCGCAGGTGATGCTGCGGTGCCTCGAGATTTGCCGCCAGCTCGATCTGCCCGTCGCCGTCCATTGCGAAGACCTATCCCTGACGGCGGGCGGCTCGATGAACGACGGCGCCGTGAGCGAACTGCTCGGCGTAACCGGAATGCCGCGTGCCGCGGAGGACATCATGGTCGCCCGAAACTGCATGCTCAGCCTCGAAACCGGCTGCCCGCTGCACATCCTGCACGTGAGCACCTGGGGGGCGGTGGAGATCATCAAGCAAGCGAAGTATCTTGGCGCGCAGGTTACCTGCGAGGTGTGCCCGCATCACTTCTCGCTGACGGACGAGGACATGCCTCCGTTTGATCCGAACTGGAAGATGAATCCCCCGCTCCGAACAAAGGTGGACGTTGACATCATCCTGCAAGCAATCAAGGACGGAACGATTGACTGCATCAGCACCGACCACGCGCCGCACGCAACCTATGAAAAGGATGCGCCGCTTGACGAAGCGCCGTTCGGCATCGTGGGACTCGAGACGGCGGTCGGCGTTACGCTGACCTACCTGACGCATCGTGGCATTCTGTCGCCGATCGAAACGGTTCGCATGCTAAGCACCCGACCGGCGGAAGTGTTCCGCCTCGACGCAGGAACGATCAAGCCCGGGCGCACGCCCATCGCGCAGGTAACGGTCATTGACCCCGACCTCGAGTGGACCTTCGATGTTACGAAGACGTTCAGCAAAGGACGCAACTCACCCTACGACGGACGGCGCCTCAAGGGCAAGACGATGCTGACCTTCAGCGGCGGCAACGTCTACACCGACGCGCTGTTCAACCGCGAGCGTCACTCGATCGAAGTCTGAAGGAACTTCTCCGACACCACCCCAACGTACCAGTGAGGCTCAGGAGCGCTCTCGTCCTCAGGCGCCTCGTGCCAGTCGTACATGTAGCCGCTTAGGCAGTGGCGGTCGGCAACGGTCTGCAGAAGCCCGTACCGAGGCAGCCACACCTCGCGAACGACCGGATAGAAGGCGGACGGAAGCGGATCCAGATACGTCGCGTAGTCCTCCGTGACATCCACGAACGTTACCCTAACGAGATTATATCGCCACAGATCTCCGTCAATCCTATCCATGCTCATCGCCTCCGTGCGATGCTCTATCAGTAGGGACGGAGAGGAGCCTCGAAAGGTAGCGCGGCGCCCAACGCTTCTTCGGGCGGTGGGGGTAACCTCGCCAGTTCCATGGCTGCGGTCCGGTTCCGGGAGGTGACCAAGCGCTTCGGCGAAGTGGTCGCTCTTGACCGGCTCACCCTTCATATTGAGGATGCCGAGTTCGTGGTGCTCGTTGGGCCGAGCGGCTGCGGCAAAACCACAGCCCTACGCATCGCCGCCGGCCTTGAGGCGGTCTCAGAAGGAGAGGTGCTCATAGGAGAGAGGGTCGTAAACGACGTGCCTCCCCGGAGCCGCGACGTGGCGATGGTCTTCCAAAGTTATGCTTTGTATCCACACATGACGGTGTTCGAGAACATGGCGTTCGGCCTCCGTCTGCGCGAGATGAAGACCTTGCTCTGGCGGTGGACCCATCCCCGCGAGGTGGCTGACGCGCGCAGGAGCATCGAGGAGCGCGTCCGCAAGACGGCGCGGATGCTCGGCATCGAGGACCTGCTGCACCGTCGCCCACGCGAGTTGAGCGGGGGACAGCGGCAACGCGTTGCCCTGGGTCGAGCGATCGTTCGAGAGCCGAAGGTGTTTCTATTGGATGAACCGCTATCGAACCTCGACGCCAAGCTGCGCTTGCAGACGCGCGCCGAGTTGGTCCGCTTGCACCGACGCCTCGGTATCACGACACTCTACGTAACGCACGATCAAACGGAGGCGATGACGATGGGGAATCGCATCGCGGTGATGAACGAAGGCAAACTCCAACAGGTCGGAGCGCCGATGGATCTGTATCACCATCCAGCCAACGTGTTCGTGGCATCGTTTATCGGCAGCCCTGGCATGAACCTTCTTCGTCTTCCGATTCGCGAGGGCTTTGCGTCGCTGGCAGGCGCGCGCTTTCAACCGCCCGTGATGAAGGAAGAAGTCGTCGTAGGCTTTCGACCGGAAGCGCTCGCGGCATCCGCAGGTGAGCATTCTCTCTCCGCGATTGCGGATGTCGTAGAGCCGCTCGGAGCGACGCAGATGGCGCTCCTTCGCGTGGAGGAGCACGACGTGAGCGCGTTGCTGCCATCGAGCCTCCCAGTCAAGAGCGGCGAGGCGATGACGCTGCACCTTCGCGAAGAGGACGTGCGATACTTCGACGCCGAGACGGGCGACGCGCTTCGGTAGACTGAACGCGTGCCCATCTGGCCGTCCCGCAAGCGGAAACAACCGTCCGGGCTGACGCTGAACCGGAACTTCTATCTCTCCGTGTTGGCTCCAGGGCGAGACTTGCCGCCCCTGCTTTCGCTGATCAATCCCGACGGAAGCAACGGCGCGGTTGCAGGCTTCGGCGCGCCGCTCAGCGAAGGTGCGTCGCGCGACCTACTGAACATGCCGATGCCGACGGGAGCTTATGCGCTCACCACGCGGGCGCAGGACACAGTCGTGCAGATGGACGTGTTCACGATGAAGCAGGTCCCGAGTTTCTCGGTGCCGCGCACGCCGGCCGAGAGGGAGGCGGCGGGAATAACACCAGAGGTTGCGCAGAGGCTGGATCGCGCAGAATATCTCATTAATTTCGTCATTCGCGGGTACCGCGACACGTTGGAGTCGACGCGGTTCTTTCTCGACCTGGTGGCGCGAATGGGAACCATCAGCGACGGCGCGGTTGCCGACGCACTCGCAGAGGCGTATCGCCTGCCGGGCGACCTCGCGTTAAAGAATCGCCTGCATCCGCTCGTTGACTTTCGCGAGATCGGCACGGTACGCCTCGCTCCCGACGAAAACGGAACACTGTGGGTGAGCAGTCGGGGACTGGTCAAGTTCAACCTGCCCGAGTTCGAAATGTACGGAGTCCCACGCGAATATAGCGACACTGCAGCAAGAATGATCGCCGCCGCCGGGCAACAATCGCTCATCGGCATGCCGATGCGACCGGGCGAGTCCGCGTTCTCGCCCAACAGCCCGCTGCACATCCACGAGGGCACACGCAACCGCCACCTCTGGGGCGACCGCCCGACGCTCGAGTTTCGCGACCGCGGCGGCCCAGGTGCCGCCAAGGGAGTCCGCGCCTGGGCCGAGTTGGGGAACTGACCCTCCCCGCTTGCGGGGGAGGGTCGGGGTGGGGTGGTGCGGATCCCTGCGGGCCCACTCTCACCTCGCCGCAACGCTAGCGGCGAGTTCCTCCGCCGCAGCCACGCCGTCCGCCTCTGTCGAGTCCTTGCCGAACGAGAGCCGCAGCCCCTCCTGCGCCTCCGCTTCGGAAAGCCCGGCGGCAAGAAGCACGTGCGACGGCTCGATGCTGCCGCTGCTGCACGCCGCGCCCGAACTTGCGGCGATGCCTCGCTGGTCGAGGTTGATAAGCGCCGCGTCCGCCCTCCGCCCGGGAAATCGCAAGTGCGCGTGTCCTGGCAGCACGCGCGACAAATCCGGCGTTGTGAACACCGCGCCGCCTGCTCGCTCCATCGCGGTAACGAACGCATCGCGCGCGGCACGCATTCGCAAGGCGCGATCCTCGTCTTGCATTGCAAGTCGCACCGCTTCAGCGAATCCGACGATTCCAGCGACGTTTTCTGTGCCCGCGCGCATCTCTCTTTCTTGCCCGCCTCCAACCAGAATCGGCGACGGCTTCACGCCCGCTCGCACAAAAAGCGCTCCCGCACCCTTGGGTCCGTACACCTTGTGCGCCGAGAGGGAAACGAAGTCCGCCCACTCGGCGGGGGGCAGCCGACACTGCAGGAGCGTGAACGTCTGCACGGCGTCGCAGTGATACAGCGCGCCCGCCGCTCGGCACGCTTCGCCGATTCGGTCTGCATCGTTGATCGCACCCGTCTCGTTGTTCGCATGCATTACGGAAACGAGCAGCGTCCGTTCGTCAAGCATGTCGCGCACGGCGTGCAGCGACACGCTCGTGTCTCTTTCGCAGGGAATCAGTTCAACGGAGTAACCGAACGACTCGAGAAGCGAACGGCATTCGAGGACGCAGTGGTGTTCAACGCTCGAAAGGAGGATGCGATTCCGCGCGTCGCCTCGATGCGCCAGGGCGGTTCCGATTAGGGCGAGGTTCGCCGCCTCGGTTCCGCTCGATGTGAAGAGTACTTCGCCGGGCAAGCACCGAAGCGCCTCGGACAGCGTGTCGCGCGCATCGTCCAATGCCATCCTCGCCTGCCGCCCCCACTCGTGCAGACTGCTCGGATTGCCGAACTGCTCACGCAGGAACGGCAGCATCGCCTCGACGACCCGCGGGTCGGTCGGGGTCGTGGCTGCGTGGTCGGCATAGATGCGGCGCACTGCGCCTATTGTGTCTGTTTGCCGTCCGCGAGGGATATCCTATCCGCGAATCGCGGCGAAATCGGTCCCTCGCCGGCGGAGCCGAGCACCTCGGACTGCTTCCAAGTGTAGGGCAGCAAAATCGCCACGCGCCGGTTCGTATAGTGGTATGGATCATCCGGCTCGCGCAACCGATGAGGACCGAATCCGCGAACGGCGAGGATGCGCCCTTCCTTCACGCCAACGCGCACCATTTCGGACACGACGGCGCGCGCGCGGTCTTGCGACAGATAGATGTTGTTGTAGCCCGTCTGCTTGTAGGGCCTTGCGTCGGTGTGCCCATCCACGATGAACGGACGGTCGTGCTTCGAGAGCACGCCCGCAATCGTCTCGAACAGCTGCCTTGCCTCGGGCTTGATGTTCGCGCTACCTGTGTCGAAGAAGGCGGTGCCGACGCTTTCGAGGAACTCAAGGAGCAGCCCCTCCTCCGTCGCTTCGATGCTCACCAGCTTCTCCAGTTCGGTGATGTCGGGGTCCTCCTCGGCTGCGCCTTTGATCGCGGTGCGAATCTCCTCGGCGATGGCGCTGAGTTCCGAGATCTCTTCGTCCCTCGTTTCGCCTTCGCGTTGCTTCTTTTCGTCTTCGCCGGGCGACCCCTTCTCAAGAAGGTTGGCGATTCGGTTGCCGCTGCTCTGCTTGGCGAAGTCGAGAGGGTCGTTGAAGTACCCTGCGATCGCGCTGCGCGTTTCCTGATCCAGGCCGATGATCCACATCACAAGGAAGAACGCCATCATCGCCGTCATAAAGTCGGCGAACGCCACCTTCCAGGATCCGCTGTGGGCGTGCTCGCTCTTCTTGCGGCTCCTTTTGACGATTACGGGCGGGCTCGTGGTCTGCTCGCTCATCGGTTACGCTGCTTCCTTCTTCCGCACCTCGGTTTCCATCTCGGTGAACGACGGGCGGATCTCGGGGTCAATGTTCCTGCGAGCAAACTCGACGCAGGTAATCGGACTTTCGCCGCGCGCGAAACTGAAGAGCGCGTACCGTATGCAATGCATGAACTGGACACGCTGCCTTGCCCGGTCGAGCATCGCCTGACCGATCGGGCCGACGATGCCGTAAGCAAGTAGCACGCCGAGCATCGTCCCAACAAGCGCGGCTGCGACGTGATGACCGATGCTGGCGGGGTCTCCGCCGATTGAGCCCATCGTGATGATAACGCCGAGGACCGCCGCAACGATGCCGAACCCCGGCATCGCGTCACCGGTTTGCTGCACAACGTGCGACGCGTGGGTCACCTCCTTCTCAAACATCTCGGCGTCAATCTCCATCATCTCCATCAGGTCGTGCGGCGCGACGGCGCCGGTAAGCACCACCTTGGTCGAGTCGGCGAAAAACGCAAGCGCATGATGATCAGCCAGGAGTTCCGGACACCGCTTGAAGAGGTCGCTCTCTTCGGGTCGCTCGATGTGCGACTCGAGCGCGAGCAAGCCGTCCCTGCGCGCGACGTTGAAGAGATTGAACATCATCTTCAGCAGGTTCATGTACGCGTCCTTCGTGAAGGGGCTGGGCTTGAGCAGAGCCATGACCTCCTTCATCAGTTGCCCCAAGAAGGAAAACTTGTTGCCCACCAAGATCGAGCCTATCGCTGCGCCGACGATGACGACGATCTCCGCCACCTGCACGAGAACGGCGACCTTGCCCCCGGCCATAATGAAGCCGCCCAACACTGCGCCGAGCACTACCAACAGCCCAACGATCAGCATGCGGGCAGCCCCCTGCCGCTCTCAACCATAACGGGATGGAACATCGCTCAACGGGAATTATCGGCAGGAATCCCTTCGCTTCGGAGCGCAAGAACCTGCCGTAAGGCTTGAGGTTTTCCCTCGACCGACGCTCCCAATCGGCATGGGCGGCGGGTAGAATGGTTCCCCCCGCCCGGCGGGGCTTTCTCATGCCGACCTTGATCATCGTGGGCGCCCTTTGGGGCGATGAAGCCAAAGGGAAACTTGTTGACGTTTTGGCTGAGGGCGCCGACTACACGGTGCGATTCAGCGGCGGCAACAACGCAGGGCATACCGTTCGCCTGGGCGAGAAGGTGTTCCGCTTTCACCTGCTCCCGACCGGGTTCCTTCGCCCAGGATGCACCGCGGTCATCGGCGGAGGGATGGTCGTCTGCCCCAGGTCGCTGCTGCAGGAGATTGAAGAGGTCTCCGCCCTCGCCGGAGGCACCGGCAACCTCCTCGTCAGCGGCTCGGCGCACGTGGTGATGCCTTGGCACGAGCGGCTCGACTGTCTCGAAGAGGCGCTGCGAGCGGAAGGCATCGGCACCACCCGAAAGGGCATCGGGCCCGCGTATGAAGACAAAGCCGGGCGGCGCGGAATCCGCATGTTCGACTTCGTCGACCCCGAGCGATTCCGCGCTCGCGTGCGTGAGGTTCTCCCGGTCAAACGCTCCCTCCTGAAAGCGATGGGCGGTGAGGATGACCTGGACGAGGACGCCATCCTCGACGAATACTTGCCGCTCGCCGACCGCGTGCGGCCATACGTTGCCGACGTGGAGCACCCCCTCGCCGAGGCGGTCTCCGCCGGCAAGCGCGTTCTGTTTGAGGGTGCGCAAGGTGCGATGCTCGACCTCGACTACGGCACCTATCCCTACGTAACCAGCAGCCACCCCACGTCGGGGGGCGCCTGCATGGGCACGGGCCTGCCGCCGACGCGGGTGGACAAGGTGATGGGAGTCTGCGTCGCCTACGCGACAAGGGTCGGCAGCGGCCCGTTCCCAACCGAACTCGACGACGAAGTGGGAGAGAGAATCCGACAGGTGGGTCGAGAGTTTGGGACAACCACCGGCAGGCCACGGCGATGCGGCTGGCTCGACCTCGTCGCCCTCCGCCACAGCGCACAGGTGAACGGCTTCACCGCCCTCGCCGTTACGCGCGCGGACGTCCTGTCGGGGTTTGAAGAGGTGAAACTGTGCACCGCGTACTCCCTCGACGGAGAGCACACCGAACGGTTCCCCACCGACACCGACGCGCTGGCGCGCGCGACGCCCGTCTATGAAGCGCTTCCCGGTTGGGCCGGCGACATCTCCGCGATCCGCACCTATGATGCTCTGCCGGAAGCGCTACGCCGATTCCTCGTGCGGATCGAGGAGTTCGTTGGCGTCCCCATCGCGGTGGTGAGCACCGGCGCAGACAGGAGTGAAGTCATCCTCCGCAGGCCCGACTTGCTCTGGTAGCGAACGCACAGAGTAAGCACTGCAGTGGTGCACCTCGGCCAGGCGCCGCCATCCGCCGCCCGCCCTACCGTCCCTCCGGGACCGCGGCATTTAGCGCGGCAATGTCGGCATCAGTAAGTCGAAGCACATAGCCGCCATCTCGTTCGTGAGGGGTGAACGGGCTCATCAGCGCGGACGGGTCGTGCTCGACGTGGTCGATGCCGAGCGCATGACCCAACTCGTGAGCCAGGACCAGCGCCAGGTGGTCGAGGTTCTCGACTACGAAAACGGTGATGCTCCTAAAGCCGGACCGACCGCCCATGCTCTCATACCTGCCCGCCTCTTCCTGCCAGCCCTCGCCGAACTGCTCGTTGTATCGGTTCACGAGAAGGTTGTACTCCTCTACGAGCGCATTGTGCTCTTCTACATACCGGTCTGCCTGCTGCTGCAGCGCCCTCATGGACGATTCTTCCAGGCGGAGTGTGCTCTGCTGTCGCTCCAGGCGTCGCCGCTCCTCGTTGATGTCCTGCACGACGTCTGGCGGCGCGCCGCCGCGAAAGTTCCACTCGCGCACGCGCTGGTTGTGTCGCTGCGTCGCTTCGTTCAGGGCGTCCTGCCGCTGTCGCAGGCTTGCGAGGCGCGACTCCACATCCTGCTCAGCGCTTCGAAGCCGCGCCTTCGCATCTTCAAGGCGCTCGAGCAAGCCGTCCAAGTCCGCCATCGCCCTCTGCCTTTCCACGCGGCGCTCCTGCCGGTGGTCGTATTCGAGGTTGATAGGAATGCCACGCACCGGGTCGTGCACGAAGAGGTCGCGCGCCGCGGTGCCTTCCCACAGGCCGACGGCTCTCTCAACGGCGCTACGCACTTCGTCCTCAGTCAAACCGAACCGGGGGTCTATCTCACCAATTCGCCACCCAATGGGCAGCGCCGCCTCATCGTGCGTCGACCCCTCTGGCAGAGAATTCGACTCCTCGCCGTCGTGAAGAGAGTAACCCCGCGCCCCATCTCCTGAGCCGCAACCCAAAGCCGCCACCAGGAGCAAGGCAAGGGGGACGGTCGCGCGCACCGAGAGCCTCATCACCGGATATTATGCCCCGAAAGTCGTACCCCAGCGCCCGAAAGTTCGTCTATTCTCGCGTAAGGTGAAGGAACTCGCGAGGGGTGTAACGCCAGGGTTGTTGTAGAGGTGGCGGCCATCCTTCAGTTGTCGCCGTACCGCTATCCACGCGTGCTCGACTTCCTTTTGTCTCGCCATTGCAGAGCCCGACCGAAGTTATCGAAGTGCTGAAGGTGGCGGCGCGATATGGAGCCGTCATCGGTCAGGCGTTGCGCGCGGCGGATCAACTCGCCTGAGGCGCGTGAGCTGCTCGGTCTGGTCGGCTGCGGTGGGTCAAGCAACTACGCGCCTGGCTCAAGCCGGCGGCTGCCCGGGTCGGTAATCGGAGTCTCTGCCAGCCAGTCCGGTACTTCGTCCGGCGCGTACGACTTCGCCTCTACGCGCGCTGCGGCGAAGAGGGGAACGCCGAATTCGACAGGCACCTCGCTACGGTCAACGAGGACGCCGATTCCCACCACCTCTCCTCCCGCTTCGTTCAGCAAGTGGATGACCTCGCGTACGCTTAGCCCGGTGGTTAAGACGTCATCCACCACAAGCACTCGCGCGCCGCGTGGGAGCGAAGCGCCTCGGCGCAGTACCCGTCGCTCGCCCTGCCGTTCGATGTAGACCGCCCCCACGCCCATCTGCCGTGCCACCTCGAAGGCGATGATGACGCCTCCCGTCGTCGGCCCTGCAACCACATCAACGCCTGAATCAGCGAACCGATTGACGACCTCGGAGCAAACCTCAGACAGCAACGCGGGGCGCTCCAGGATACGGAACTTCTCGAAGTACACGTCGCTGTGCCGGCCCGACGAAAGCAGGAAATGCCCGCGCAGAATTGCGCCCGCCTCTATCATCGCGCCAATCAGGTCAGCCATGGCGCGCGAAAGGGGTCAAATCCCTGAGAATGCGGTTCCCCTCATCCAAGAGCACGATCCGCGGAGTAATCGCCTCGTCGGTCCAAGTGAATGCGGCGATGATGAGGCGGTCGCCGGTTGCTGCGCAGTGCGCCGCGGCGCCGTTCAGGCCGATGCACCCGTGCTCGCCTCGAAACGCGTAAGTGGTCAGCCTCTTGCCGTTCTCCACGTTCCACACGTGCACGTACTCGCCGTCCTCCAGCCCGACGGCGTTCATCACGTCGGGGCAGATCTCAATACTGCCGACATAGTCGGCGTTCGCGTACGTGACGCGCGCGTGGTGGATCTTAGACTTGAGCAGCTTCGTCAGGCGCATCGGTCGGCTTAGGCGCCCTCCGCCCGACTTGGCGGATGGCGAGGACGCCTCCAAGCGTCATGATACCCGCGCCCAGCCACACCAGGCCGGTCAGCGGCTTGAAGAATAGTTCAGTATAGACGTATGGCTCTTGGAAGTCGAGCCGGAGCGTCGCCTCTTGCGTTGCCGCGTCAAGCCGTTCCAGCGAGGCGAGGAAGTCAACGCCGACCGCGGCGCCCTCCCGCTGCATGCCGCTCTCCGTCAGCAATAGTTGAGGGTTTGCGCTGAACTCTCGGCCCTCATACGAAACGATAAGTTGCGCACCGAACTTCGTACCTGGCTTGCCCGGCTCCCCCTCGCGCGTGGCTGCCACGTACTTCACTTGGATCTGGCCGTCCTCGAACTCCTTCACCTCGCCGGGTTTCATCGTGAACTCGCCGACGAACTCGCTTGACGGCTCTCCGATGGCGAGATAGAGGTCATAGAGGAACGTTCGCTTGATGTACGGCCGAGTTACCGGCTGCAACTCTCCGCGAAGCAACGCGGTCATCGGCTCATAGAAGAAGACCGGTTGAGCCGTCCACGAACCAAAGCGATCGTTCAGCGACTCCATCCGTATCGGCACGGTGCTTTCGGGCGAGAAGACCTCTTCGTGACTCGGGAGACCATCAAGCATCGCGAGATACCCCGCGGGGCCGACGATCAGTTGCTGCGGGTGCGAAGGCGTGATCACAGCCGTCGCCGACTTCTCAAACGCGCGTGAGACGATCAGCCCCAGCAGCAGCACGGCAACCCCGATGTGCGTGAGGAAACCAGCCCATCCGCCCGACCTTGCTCGCAGCCTCTCGACCAAGCGCCACGCGTTTCCGGTAATTGCGAACACCGTCGTGAAGATGAGAAGGAAGAACAGCAGCAGCTCCGGTCGACGCGAGATCTGCTGGAACAACGCCGAAGACTCTTGCTGAGTCGGCGAGTCCATCGTCAGCCCGGCAAACACAAGCCCCAAAGCGACGACACCGAACAGGAGGACCGCGGCGAGAAACACATTCGCCACCTGTCCCCACCGCTGCGAGCGCGTCCGCTTCCAGCCGAGGAACGGCACAATCGCAAGCAACAGCATCGCCAACATATAGGGCACGGCAGTGAAGCGGTTGTAATCCCCCTCGGCGACGACCTGAGCCGACCCGCCACCAAGAGCCGAAAAGAAGGGGCGGGACATTCCGGCTCCGGCGATAACCGCAATGAGGTACAGAAGCAGCACGCCGCCGACCATGCCCCAGCCCCGCGCCCCAGGAGGCTGACTCGGCGGAGCCCCACCCTTCTTGAAAGCAAGCGTCGCCATCGCCAGAGTACCGAGAATCGTGGCAATCACGATTCCCGCAAGCACGCCGTGCGCCCCCTCCGTCATCTTCGCGAAACTGTGAACGCTGACGTTCACAAGCGCACCGCTGCGGGTCAAGTAGGTGCCGTACACGAACGCCAGGAACGGCACCAGTCCGAGCACGACCGTCCATCTGGGCGCAACGCCTCGGTTCGCGCTGAGATACAGCACATGCACGAGTGCGGCGCATGTGAGGAACGGGACGAGGCTGACGTTCTCCACCGGGTCCCACGCCCAGAAGCCTCCCCAGCCGAGCGTCTCGTACGCCCAGAGCCCACCCATGGTCAACCCGAGGCCCAAGAACAACATTGAAAAAATCGCCCATGGTCGAACCTGGAGCACCCAATCTTTTCGGTCACCCGAAATGGCAGCAGCGGAAGCCCAGGCAAACAGCGCCAGCAGACTGCCGAACCCGATGAAGATGACCCACGGGTGAATTGCCATCCAGTAGTTCTGCAGCACCGGGTTCAAGCCCGAGCCGGTTGGCGGCATGCGAATCTGCCCCTGTGCGTCTACCAATTCGCCGGGAATGCGGAACGGCGACTCATACGCGACGATCGCAAGCATCGCCGCCAGGAAGATGCAGGCGACCAGCGTGTACCCTCGTCGAAGCGCCCCCACTCGCCTTAGCGCCAGCGCGGCGAACACGGCGCTCATCATTGTCCAAAGCAGGAAACTCCCCTCCTGGGCTGCCCAGGCGGCGCTGAAGCGATACACGGTCGGCATATCGCGCGTAGTGTTGTTGAAAACGTAAATGTATTGATACTGCTGGCCGAGGAGGAGCGCGATGAGACACACCATCACCAGCACGACCACGACGGCGCCCGCGACCGTCGCCCAGAAACTCAACCGCCGAACTCGCTCGCTACGGCCCAACAGCGCCGCCAGCGCAGCGACCAAGAACAGTGCGATGCCCGTGAACACAAGCCCCCGCCCGACCACCCCGACGGTCAAGCCCCACATGGGTGCCTGCGGGAAACTGTCAAGAGGGTTCACGATGCTACTTTGCTGCCTCGTACTTGCTCGGGCACTGGGTCTTCAGGTCGTCGGCGAGAAACACCCCATCCTGGAACTCGCCTGACACGGACGCCTTAGGCGCCATGTCGAAGTTCCCCGGTTTCGCCTTGCCGTAGCGCACGCGCAGGCGGTCGCCGCGATCGTCTATCAGGTCGAATTCGAACCCCCCCATCCCGAGGCTCATCTTCACCGACGAGTGGTCAATCTCGCCCGCAACGTGCACGCGCTTGCCGGGATTCGCAGCAGCCTCCTTCGCCGACACGTACGGGCTGGCCGACGAGAGGAACGCATACAGAGTCATCCCCACGCCGACAATCGCCACGATGATTGCCAGGACAGCGCCGAACTTCATCCTTACTGCTCGCATTCTATCCGTTCCGCGCTGGTACACTGCGGAACGACTCGCCCGCGCAGGGCGTTTCTAACAATAGAGTACGCCGAAATGACCATGCGTAAGCCCACCATCTTTGCCGGGATTGGAGTGTTCGCCGCAGCGCTACTCGCAGTTGCTCAGACGGGGCAAGCCCAGGGGGACCGCCCCGCCGGGCAGCCTAAGACCGGCGTCATGCGGATGCAGTGCGATATCGGCAGCTTCCTCCTCAAGGGCAGCGGCAAGATCACCATCAACTTCCGAGGTACCCTCCTCATCTACCGCCTCGACGGCTCCGCCACCGTTACCGGCAACGTGCGGAAGGAGTTCGAGGGCTTCGACAGAGAGACCTACTTCGGAACCGGCACGGCGGTCATCGAAGGGGAGTGGAGGCACATCCAGTGGTTCGGCGGCGACATGACGGCGGTGTGGGAAGGGCAGGGCTACGCCCACGCATTCGGAGAGTTCAGCCCCAAGTCGCAGAGTTCGGGCTACACCATCATTGACGACCTGCCGCCCGCCGAGTGGTGGTCGACCGGAAGGGAGTTCTTCGTGCCGAAAGAGTCCATTCCGGGCTACCGCCCAGGAACCAACCCCTACGCGCCGAGTGGTCAGTAGCGGCAGTTACTTGCGGGAGACATGGACCGCCATCTTCATCACTTGCGTACGGCCCGCAATGTTCACCGAGGTCTCGGTATTCGACGTCGCCGACTCGATGAGTCCGGAGGCGGCGTCAACACGCAACGTTCCTTGAACCTTCATCGCCACCTGCGCCTGGGTTGCCCTCTCCCCCTCTGGCCCTGTCGTCATCGTCTGCGCCGCGCTTGATTCGATCACGACGATGGTCCGCCCCCCATTGCGCTCGATGCCCGTTACCTTGAACGAGTACTCGATCGGGCGGTTTGCCCCTGGAACACCGCTCACGTTCGCGCTGTGCGTCCAGGTCGAGCCGACCCGCACGGGCTTATCCGGCAGCGTGAAGCGGAACAGACCACCTTGCAGCATGTCGCCGAAGATGCTGCCTGGTGGCAGCGATGACTGGCTTTTGACCCGACCGCGCGCATCAACGTCGACCTCTACGCTCTGCCCCTTGATTCGATCCAGCATCGGCTTCATTCCCTGCTGCGCGGCTTCGTTGCCTTCGGTCAGTCTTGCATCCGCCACGCGCAACTCGAGCTTCGTCCCGTCGCTCTGCACCGAGAGGACCTTCACGGCCACGGTGATGACCATCTTTGCCTCGATGCCCATGCCGTCCGCCTCCTGAAGAACGGCGTAGGTGTACGAAGCGCCCTGCTTCAGCCGCAACCGGAGCAGTGCCTCTTCCCCGGAGGGAGGAAGCGCCGCGTCGCCTTCGCCGGAAACGCCCTCGCCTGCTGTCGCTGAGTCGCCTTCCGCGGTCGGCGGCGCTTGGTCACTCAATGTCGAGCTGCCTGACGGTGGTGGTTCTCCAGTTGCCGCCGTGCTCGTCTCCCCACCATCCGCGGACGCTTGCGACGCCCCATCAGGAGCGGTTACCGTGTCCTTGGCACAGCCCCCGAGCAGGACCAGGCCGAGGAGAAGCGCTGGCGCGAGGCGCATGAGACGGTGCATGGCGTTGTCCTTGGGTCCCCCACGCGCTACTTGCGCTTCATGGTAACGACAACCGTCTGCGTCTGGCCACCCATCCCGCCGCCGCTCATCGTCGTGGTGAAAGTGCCGCTCGACTCCGTGATCATGCCGGTTGTCACATCCACCTTCGTGGTGGTCGCCACGGTGGACTTCATGGACATCGAACCGCCCTGCTGTTGTTGGCCTCCGGGCGGGGACATGTCCATCGTATGCGTACCCGAGCCGGCCAAGGTCGCGACATCTCGAGCGACGCCAGTCAGTTTGAAGTTCATCTTGAGCGGCTCACTGCCCGCCATGCCCGGCAGTTCCATCGTGTGGGTCCACGAATCTCCCACCTTTAGCGCCTTCGCCGGGAACACAAAGCCGAAGCCCGACGCGCCGCCCATGCCTTGTAGCATCTCGGCGCCGCCTCCCTTCAGGTTGGTCATCTGCCCGCGTCTGTCCATTTCCGCGGTGACCTTGGTGCCCTTCATCGCAGCCATCTGCTGCTCAAAGAGGCTCTTCATCTGCGGGTCGCTCGCCGTCACCTTGGCTTCCCCGAACTTGTATTCAACGGTGAACTTGTCGCCCTTAACGTCTACGACGCTTGTAACAAAGTCCGTGACCGTAGTGACGGACTGACCCATCATGTCCATCACCGTCTTTAATTCGTACGAGTACTTCTGGCCCTTCTTCAGGTCGTAGCGCAGCACGACCTCGCCGGCGCCGGCCTTCGGCGTCCCGCCGGTCCCTCCGCTTGAAGCGGCTGTATCGCCGGAGGGTTCCTCGTCCCCAGCGGCGACGCTGGTCGAGCCTGTGCCTCCGGTGTCTTCACTTCCGCCTGCGTCTGCCTGCGTGCCTGCATCACCGCCTTCCGTGGAGCCTTGCCCCGCAACCCCGGTTCCGCCGCCGGGGTTAGACACCGTGTCCTTCCCGCAGCCCACCACGAGAAGAGAGAGAAGCGCAACAAGCGCCAAGAGCCGAACAACTCGTTCCATGGGTCTATTATACACCGCGCGGGGGCGCGCTGCTGCCCGAGTCCACCCGGCGAATCGTCATCCTCCACCGCTGGGCCATCACGCATTCGCCTGAAGCGAACGTCCGGACGGTCGCCTCCACCGCACCGGCATCAGCCAGCCCGGTCTCGACCGAAATCCGGCTCCTCCCCGTTAGGACCATCTCGCCGCCGCGTCCCGCCAGCAGCAGGCACACCCCCATCAGGGCGGAGAGGATCACCCTTGCCATGGCGAAGTTATATCTGCCAGAAGGGAAAACGTGGGCGAGGCACGAGCGAACTCCGCCGGGGTACACTCCGCCGGTTCGCCGCCCGGCGTCGGGGGGCGACTTCAAGCCACACACTCACTTTTCGGAGGATTACAAGAGAACCATGCCTGCAACCGGTCAAGTCGTTCAGGTCCTCGGCCCCGTCGTGGACGTGCGCTTCCCCGCGGGGGAGTTGCCCGAACTCCTGAACGCCATCCGCATCAAGGATGAAAGCCGCAAGATTGACCTGACCTGCGAGGCCGCCCAGCACCTCGGAGACGACATCGTCCGCTGCGTCGCCCTCTCAACGACCGACGGCCTCGTGCGAGGGATGTCCGCCGAGGACACGGGCAGCCCGATCACCGTGCCGGTCGGCGAGAAGACGCTCGGAAGGGTGTTCAACCTGCTCGGCGAGCCGATTGACGAACTCGGGCCCGTGACCGACGCTCCTCGGCTGCCCATCCACCGCCCCGCGCCGAAGTTCACCGACCAAAGCGTGAAGACCGAGATCCTCCAAACGGGCCTCAAGGTCGTTGACCTCCTCGTCCCGTTCAACAAGGGCGGCAAGATCGGCCTGTTCGGCGGCGCCGGCTTGGGCAAGACCGTTCTCATCCAAGAGCTGATTCGCAACATCGCCGTCGAGGCGGAGGGCGTCTCCATGTTCGCCGGTGTGGGCGAGCGGACGCGCGAAGGGAACGACCTGTGGCTCGAAATGCAGCACACGACGTTCAAAGACAAATCGGGCAACGATCAGCGCGTCATTGACAAGATGGCGATGGTTTTTGGTCAGATGAACGAGCCGCCCGGCGCGCGCCTTCGCGTCGCCCTGTCTGCCCTCTCGATGGCGGAGTACTTCCGCGACGAGTCCGGACAGGACGTGCTCATCTTCATTGACAACATCTTCCGCTTCGTGCAAGCCGGCTCCGAAGTGTCTGCCCTGCTTGGCCGCATGCCGAGCGCCGTGGGATACCAGCCAACGCTTGCAACGGAAATGGGCGCCCTGCAAGAGCGGATTACCTCGACGACCAAAGGCTCCGTTACGTCGGTGCAGGCGATTTACGTCCCCGCCGACGACCCAACCGACCCCGCGCCCGCCACGACCTTCTCACACCTCGACGCCTACGTTTATCTCGAGCGGCGCATCGCGGAGAAGGGCATCTATCCTGCGGTTGACCCCCTCGCCTCAACATCGAAGAACCTCGACCCGAGGGTCGTCGGCCAAGAGCACTACGAGGTCGCGCGAGAAGTGCAACAAGTTCTGCAGCGCTACCGCGAACTGCAGGACATCATCGCCATCCTCGGCATTGACGAACTCTCCGACGACGACAAACTCATCGTCGCGCGTGCACGCAAGATCGAGCGCTTCCTCTCCCAGCCAAACTTCGTGGCGGAGCAGTTCACCGGCAACCCGGGCCGCTTCGTTACGGTGGATGAGACGGTTGCTTCCTTCCGAGAGTTGCTCTCCGGAAACCTGGACGACATTCCGGAGCAAGCGTTCTACATGTGCGGCGGCCTCGAAGACGTTCGCGAGAAGGCGAAGAAGCTCGCTGCAGTCGGATGAGAACGTTTCAACTCACCATCGTTGCTCCCGACCGCACCGTTGTGGACGAGGTGACGGACAGCGTCTCCGCGCCGGGCGTGATGGGCTACTTCGGAGTCCTTGCCGGGCATGAGCCTTTCGTAACGCAACTGAAGCCGGGCGTCATCGCCTACAACGATGCCGGCGGCCAACAGCAGTTCGTAGCGGTCGCGGGCGGGTTCCTCGAAGCGGCGAGCGATCACGTCATCATCCTCGCAGACGCAGCCGAGGCGCAACGTGACATTGACATCCAGCGCGCCCGCGAGGCGCTCGAACGAGCGCGCAAGCGCCGCGAAGCGCACGCCGAAGGGATGGACCACGAGCGAACACAAGCGGCCGTGGAGCGCGCGATGGCGAGAATCAAAGTCGCCGAGCGAAAGTAGGCGCACTTCCGAAGACCGCGCCGCCTTTGCGCCACAATGGCGCTATGGGCGGCTTGCTTGCTTTCGTAGCCCTCCTCGCCCCCGCCGGCATTCCGTTCGGCGCTTCAACAATCGAGGTCGAGGTGAAGGGCGTCAAACTTGACGTCTACACCTACAAACCCGAAGCGTACAGGGGCGAGCGGATGATCATGGTGTTCCACGGCGTTCTGCGCAACGCCGACGAGTATCGCGACCACTCGAAGGGAATGGGCGACCGCTTTGGAGCGCTCATCATCGCCCCGAAGTTTGACGCAGAGCGCTTCCCGTCGCGGCGCTACCAGTACGGCGGCATCCTGAACGCCGAGCGAAAGGCTGCGCCGCCCGAAGAGTGGACCTATGCCCTCATACCGGCTCTCGCCGAAGAGATACGCAAACTCGAGGAGAAGCCGCAACTGAAATACTGGATCATCGGGCACAGCGCCGGCGGGCAGTTCGTCGCTCGGATGTCGGCGTTCCAAGCCACTGGCGCCGAGCGCCATGTCGCCGCCAACCCAGGGTCCCACCTCTTTCCAACGCGAGACCTTCCGTTCGGCTACGGATTGGGCAACCTACCAGAGGAACTGTCCAGCGACGACGTGCTGAAGCGCTACCTCGCTGCCCCGCTGACCATCTACCTCGGAACGGCGGACAACGGCCCAGATCAGTACTTCGACTCAAGCGAGAACGCGATGAAGCAGGGGGAGGGCAGGTACCAGCGCGGCAAGGCGTGCTTCGCGCTCGCGAAGGAACTCGCTGAAAAGCGCGGCTGGTCCTTCAACTGGCGGCTCGTCGAAGCGGAAGGCGTGGCGCACGACCACGAGAAGATGTTCGACCACCCGAAGTGCGCGGAAGCGCTCTTCGGAACGGATGGTGAGCGTCGCCGCGAGCCGTAACGGGCTCAGTGGCCGGAGCAACCGGCGCAGCCCATTCGATGCACAGCGCTGGTGCCGCCGATGGCGCCGACAGCAGGACGGCCCTTGCCCGACCGCTCCGCGGTGGCGGCGATTCGCGCGTACTCCTCTTTGAGCGCGGTGCGGAACTGCTGCACTGCGGCCAGTTCCTCTGCTGAGACGCGCGCGTACGGCTGCCCGATGACGACGGGCCCCATCACGCGATCCCATCGGTCCGTGTCTCCCAGGCCGAGCGCGTGGCCCAACTCATGGGCGATGACGTGGGTGATCTCGTCCTCGCTGAAGTACTGCCCGTCGCGGGCCCACTTCATAACTCGAATCTGCCCATCGAGCTCGCTGAAGTGAACCGACTTGCCCCAGGTGATGCGCCGCGTGATTCGAAGTTCGCCCTTCGTGTGCGGATCGGCTGAGCTGAGGGTGTCAACAAACCGGATGCGAATCGCAGCGGCGCCTTCCTCTTGCCCTGCCAAAACGAATGGACACTCATCGCCCAGCGCCTGCTCCCACGCTGTAACTCCTCTTCGGATTCCCGCTTCGAATTGGCGCTTTACCCCGAGCGGCACGCCCGTCCAGTCCACATGGATCGAGGTCTTCGAGGGAAGAAGGAGCAACTCCAGCATGGCGAGCGCCTTGTGCGGCTCGGAGCGAGCGGAGGCGATGGCGTCCTCGTAATAGTCGCGGATTTGCGAGTCAACAGCCTCCGGCACCGAGGCGGCTGCCACTGGAACGAGTAACCCCAAGACTGCAACTGCGCTGACCATGCTACACCTAACCGCCGCGAGGCGACGGTAAACGGGAGGTTCCGCTGCCGGGCGCAAACTTCTTCCGTATCGAAGACAGGTTGCCGCCGCCTACCGCAAAAATACCCGACACTCCGCCACTCCGCCGGGCTGTTGTAAAATGAGGGGCATGGCAATCGCGTCCGGTTCCGTTCTTGACAAGATCGTTGAGTTGCTCGGCGAGGAGGCAGATTCGCTGCTGCGGCACGAGTGCTCGGGGATCCCCAAGTCGTCCCTGCATCTGCCGGGAGGTGACTTCGTGGATCGAATCTTCGCTTCGAGCGACCGGAACAACAAGGTGCTCGCCAACCTTCAACGCCTCTACAGCCATGGGCGACTGGCGAACACTGGATACTTCAGCATCCTTCCGGTTGACCAGGGGATCGAGCACAGCGGCGGCGCGTCGTTCGCCAAGAACCCAGAGTACTTCGACCCCGAGAACATCGTTCGCCTGGCGATCGAGGGCGGCTGCAACGCGGTCGCCTCGACGCTCGGCGTGTTGGGCGCGTGCAGCCGCAAGTACGCGCACCGGATTCCGTTCATCGTCAAGTTGAACCACAACGAGTTGCTGACCTATCCGAACAAGTTTGACCAAGTGATGTTCGCAAGCGTCGAACAGGCGTGGGACATGGGTGCGTGCGCTGTCGGCGCGACGATTTACTTCGGCAGTGACGAAAGCGGCCGCCAGATCGTAGAGGTGAGCGAAGCGTTTCACGCCGCGCACGACTTAGGGATGGTCACCGTGCTGTGGTGCTACCTTCGGAACAACGCGTTCAAGCGCGACAAGGACTATCACGTTGCCGCAGATCTGACCGGCCAGGCGAACCACCTCGGCGTTACGCTCGAGGCGGACATCATCAAACAGAAACTTCCCGAGAACAACGAAGGCTACACTGCCCTGAACATGGGCGAGTCCTCGTATGGAAAGACGGACAAGCGAATCTACACCGACCTAACCTCGGATCACCCCATTGACCTTTGCCGCTACCAAGTTGCCAACTGCTACATGGGGCGCGCGCCGATGATCAACAGCGGAGGTCCATCGGGCTCGAACGACTTTGCCGAAGCGGTTCGCACCGCCGTCATCAACAAGCGCGCCGGCGGCTCGGGCTTGATCAGCGGCAGGAAGGCGTTCCAGCGCCCCATGAAGGAGGGTGTCGAGTTGCTGAACGGAATCCAAGACGTGTACCTGTGCGACGGCGTTGCGATTGCGTGATGGTGATGCCCACCCCGCGCGCCCTGCTCTGGCTAACGGTTGCAGCCTGTTCGCTGTCTGCGTTCGGTTGCGCCTCCGGTGAGCAGCCCGAGGAGATGGCGACGCCCAAGGCGCCTTCCCAACAGAGCCGTGCCGCACAGCAGGGGAGCCGCGTGGAGAGGGCAAACTTCGTCGGTGTGTGGCGCTTGGAGCCTGGAGACGACCTCGTCGAGGCGGCCCGAAAGCTCGGGCGCGACGTTCCATCGATGGAATTGGAGGCGTATGAGGACGGAACGTTCGACCTCGTCGGTCGCGTCGGCGAAAGCGAGTTCGAGGTGAGCGGCGAGTGGTTCGTTGCGGAGCGAGAGGTTACGCTCCGCGCAAGGGAAGTGAGCGGGGACGCGCCGATCCTGAAGAGCGAGACGGAGCCTCGCGGAGGAACCCTCTCGGAGGACAGGAACAGCTTCGTTGACGCCGCAGGCTGGGTGTGGAGGCGCGCGACGAGTTGACCGGCTCGTGCAAGATGCGCGGGGACTACTGAAAGAGATGCCAAGGATCGAGCGGACTCAAGTCGTTCAAGCGCCCCCGGAGGAGGTAGTGGCGGTCGCGCGGGATGTCGAGGCGTACCCGTCCTTCATGCCGGACGTTGAATCGGTGAAGATTCTGGAGAAGAGCGACGACGGCGCAGCCCTGAAGACGCAATGGGTTGGCGTGATCAAGCAGTTCAGGCTGACGATCAAGTGGACCCAAAAGGAGCAGTGGGACTTTGCACAGAACCGCGTTACCTTCCGCCAGATCGAGGGGGACTACGACACCATGGAAGGAACTTGGGAGTTCCGCCCTCACCCACAAGGTACTGAGTTTGTGTCTACCCTGAACTACGAATACCGCGTGCCGTTGCTGGGCGCCCTGGTTACGAAGGTGATCCACCACCTTGCGCAGCAAAACGTGGAGTCTGTGATGAAGGCGATCGCCGAGCGCGCCGAGAGCCGCGGTTAGGACCTTTCGGCGGCTTCCAGCTCCTCGTCGGGCTCCGGCTCCGGCAATGTCTTGAGCACCTCGCGCGCGTTCAGCGGGTCGGTGATAGGCTCATCAACGACGATCTTGCCGTCCCGGAATCGGATGATGCGTTGGCAGTGCCGTGCGACGTCCTCCTCGTGCGTTACGAGCAGGATCGTCCTTCCCTCGCGATTCAGCTCTTGGAAGAGCGCAAGAATCTCCTCGCTCGAGCGCGAGTCGAGGTTCCCCGTCGGCTCATCGGCGAGCACGAGCGCCGGGTCGGTAACGATGGCGCGCGCGATGGCGACCCTCTGCTGTTGACCGCCGGAAAGTTCGTTCGGCCGGTGCTCGATCCGATCCCCAAGCCCCACCTTGACCAACGCCTCTTCCGCTTGCCGCGACCGATCTGCGACACCGGCATACAGCAGCGGCAACTCGACGTTCTTTAGCGCCGTCGTGCGCGGCAAGAGGTTGAACGTCTGGAACACGAATCCGATCATCCTGTTTCGCACACGCGCGAGGTCGCCGTCGCTCAGGCCCGAGACGGGCTTGCCTTCCAAGATAACTTCGCCGCCCGTCGGCCGATCCAGGCAACCGACGAGGTTCATGAACGTTGACTTGCCCGAGCCGCTCGGCCCCATGATGGCGACGAACTCGCCGGGCATCACCTTTACAGTAACGCCGCGCAAAGCATGGACTACCACCTTGCCCATGCGGTAGTCCTTAGAGAGGGCGCGCGTCTCTACAAGAGGCTCCGGCACCTTAATCCTCCTCTCCGGGCATCGGCCCGCCGGTAACCAACTGCATCCGCACCACGGCGATGTAGTAGTCGTAGACGGCCTGCACGAAGTTCGTCTCCGCGGTGAGAAGCGCAACCTGCGCGGTGCTTACCTCGAGCACGTCCGCCGCTCCTTCAGCCTGGCTTTCCGACGCCGCGCGGAAGTTCTCACGCGCAGCCTCGAGCGCAACCTGTGCGGCTTGGAATCGCTCAAACGACAGCTCCCAAGTCGTGTACGCAGCCTCGATCTCGCTTCTAACGTCGCGCTCGAGTTGCTCGAGTTGCAGGCCGGACGCCTCGTACTGAAGCTGCGACTGGCGCACCACTTCGCGCGTTCGACCGGCGTCGAAGAGCGGGTAACTCAGCAGGAAGGTGATCGAGCGGTTCTGAGTCTCTGACGGCTCGAAGTTCTTCGTGAAGTCCACGCTTAGCGTCCAGTCGAAAGAAGCCTCACGTTGAGCGCTCAGCAGAGAGTATCGCTGCGACTCCCGTTGCCGGCGCGCCTGCATGATGTCGGGGCGCATCTGCATGCCGCGCTCCATCGCCTCATCCAGCGTTACCGTCGGCGGAAGCGGGTTCGCGGGCGGGCCCGGGTCTTCGAGCATCGGAAGCGGGCCCTCCGCGGGCCAGCCGATGGTCGCGCGCAATTGCGCCGACGCGGTCGTTACCGCGTTCTTCGCCGAGATTTGGTTCACGCGGGCGTTCGCCAGGTCAGCCTGCGCCTGCAGGATGTCCTTCCTGGGCGCGGTGCCCTGCTCGACCCGCCGCCGCGTGGCGTCAAGCGTCTGCTCCGCTCGGGTCACCTGGGCATCCGCCACCCGCAGCAGCTCCTGCGCCCGCAGCAGTTCATAAAACTGTGTGACGGTAGAGAACAGCACCTGCCGTACCGTCTGCCGCGTAGAAGCGAGCGTAGCCTCCGCCGTCTTCTTCGCGCGCTCGAGAGCATAGAGGCGCTGGCCTCCGTCCAACACGAGCCATTGCGCCGAGACGGAGACCTGGTTGAAACTGAGCCTGCCGGTGCCCTCAAAGCCGCCGGCGAATCGTTGCTCCTGGTCTACGTAGCGGTAGGTGGGCAGAACGGTCGGCCAGAAGTTCGCGTTCGCCTGCGCGACGCCGGAACGGGCGGACTCGTACTGCCTCCACGCAGCGGCGACGGAGCCGTTCGACTCCCTGGCGAACCGAAGCGCCTCGTCGAGGGTCAGTAGGTCGTCTCCTTGTGCCGCGAGGGATGCTGCTGCCAAAGTTAGGGTCAAAAGGAATGGGGTTCGCATGTGCCTCGCTCCCAATCATACGCGCGCGAGGCGGAAAAGGATTCCGCCCCAAGCATTTTGGGGGTTGCGCCATCCTTCTAAGGTCTGCACGCCCGCTCCCACGCAGCGGCGATGTCTCGCACCAGAAGCGAATAGCCGCCGTCGCTCTTCGCTCCCATCTGCCGCAGGATGTACGCCGGGTGCAGGGTCGCGACGGCTGCCTCGGCATACGGCGAGTCGAAGAACACCCCCCGCTGTTTCGTAATCGCGAAGTCGGGCCGGATGAGCGTCTTCGCGCTCGGCGCTCCGACACTCAGGATGACCTTCGGGCGAATCGCCTCCAACTGCGCCTTCAGCCATGGCAAGCACGACTCGATCTCGTCCTGCAGGGGCGCGCGGTTCGCCACGCGACCGCCCTCACGCGTGCACGCCCTACACTTAACAATGTTGCAAATGTAGACGTCTTCTCGATTCAACCCGTTGTCTATGAGCGCCCGGTCCAGCAGCTTCCCGGCTCTGCCGACGAACGGCACCCCCTGCTTGTCCTCCTCTTCGCCAGGCCCCTCGCCGACCAGCACCAGCGGCGAGTTCGGGTTGCCGACTCCAAATACAACACTGTTGCGACCCTGCGCGAGGCGGCAGCGCGTGCACGCCTCTGCCTCGCGACGAAGCGCCTCGAATCCCTCGAGAACCTCAGGCATCGGTCTCTTGCTCGATGATGGCACGGAGGCGGTCATAACTCTCTTCGAGACTCTCGGGCAGCACCCGGACGTCGCCCACGACGGGCATGAAGTTCGTGTCTCCCTGCCACCTCGGAACGACGTGCCAGTGCAGGTGGTCAGCAATGCCCGCGCCCGCAGCCACGCCCAGGTTCATGCCGATGTTGAAGCCGTCCGGCTCATACGCGCCGGTCAGCCAGCGGACCGAGTCGCGGATGAGGTGCGCGACTTCGAGGTGCTCTTCGTCGCTCAGGTCTGCGAGATCGGCGGTGTGCAGGTAGGGGGCAACCATCAGGTGCCCGTTCGTGTAGGGGAAGGCGTTCAACATCACGAACGCATGCTCGCCTCGGTGAAGGATGAGGTTCTTGCGGTCGTCGCTCCGCTTCGGGAGTTCGACGAAGATGCACTCTCCCTTGCCTTTGCGAGCCTTCTTGATGTATTCGAGCCGCCAGGGCGCCCAAAGTCGCTCTCCCATGCGGCAAGTATAAGCGATTCCGGCCATACTGCGCGGCGTGAACGAGACCTTGCTTCAAGAACTGGTGGAGGCGCACGGCATCGCAAGCCGCGAAGAGCGGATTCGCGACATCGTACGCCGCGAACTCGGCCCCCTCTGCGATATCCGCGTAGACACGATGGGAAACATGATCTGCCACAAGCCGCCCAAGGCGAAGACCAAGGGCGATGCGCCGAAACTCATGATCGCCGCGCACATGGACGAGATCGGCTTCGTCGTCAAGCACATTGACTCGAACGGCTTTCTTCGCCTGAACCCCGTCGGCGGCTGGGATGCCCGCCAGATGGCGAGCCAGCGCGTGTTCGTGCATGCCGAGAAGGGCGACATCCCCGGCGTGCTCATGCAAAGCACCAAGCCGAAGCACCTCTTGAAGCCTGAGGACATGGCCAATGCACCCGTCGTCGAAGACTTCTTCGTCGACATCGGGATGACCAAGAAGCAGGCGGAGAAGGCCGTGCGCATCGGCGACTGGGTGACGATGAACCGCACCATGCAGAAGATGGGCAACCTCTACACCTGCAAGGCGATGGACGACCGCATCGCCGTCTACGTGATGATTGAGGCGCTCAAGGCTACCAAGAGTCACCACGCCGACGTTTACGCAGTCGCGACCGTGCAGGAGGAGGTTGGGCTGCGCGGGGCGACCACCAGCGGCTGGAGCATCCAACCCGACATCTGCGTCGCCATTGACGTTACGCTGGCGAACGACATCCCGGGAATCTCGGAACCCGACCACGTTACGCAACTGGGCAAAGGCGCCGCGATCAAGGTGATGGACAGTTCGCTCATCTGCCACCCCGCGATGGTTGAGCACTTCCGCTCCCTTGCTGTGAGGCACAAGATTCCGTATCAGATGGAGGTGCTGCCCGCGGGCGGAACCGACGCCGGCGGAGTGCAGCGGCTGCACGGCGGTATCCCGTCCTTTACGCTTTCGGTGCCGTGCCGCTACATTCACACGGTCAACGAGACGGTACACCAGAAGGACGTCGAGGCGGCGGTTCGGCTGCTCGCACGCTACATCGCGGACGCGCACAACGGCGACTACTCCTACTCGTAGGCGACAACCGCCGCCTCGGAGGGGGAATCGTACACAATAGGTGCTGAGGTGGCACGCTCCGCCCTGCACTACATCCGGCGTTTGAGTTTCTTCCCGGAGATGACCGAGGAGGAGAAGACCGAGTTGGCGGCTCACTCTCGTATGCTGGAGTGCCTCCGCGGACACCCCATTCGCATCCCAGGCTCCGGCGACGACACCTTCTGGCTCATCAAGGAAGGTCAGGTGCGACTGAGCATCCTCGGAGCGGGAGGTAAGAAGATCACCGTCGCGCTCCTCGGCCCCGGCGAGGTCATCGGCGAGATGGCGGTTGCCGGGCTTGACGGGTATTCCGAGATTGCCGAGGCGCTGACCGGATGCGTCCTCTGCCAGGTGCCCGCCGAGTACCTCCGCCGAGTGGTGGATCGGAGGCCCGATCTCTCGCTCCACATCTCAAAGCTGATCGGCCTGCGCCGCCAGCAAATCGCCAATCGAATCCAAGATGTCCTCTTCCTTACCGTTCCACAGCGGATGGCCCGGTTGCTGCTTCGGCTCGCGGACGAGTTCCCGGGAACCACGGTGAGCGGCAGGCGCCATGTGAACCTGAGGTTGACCCACCAAGAGATGGCGGACCTCGTGGGGAGCAACCGCGAGGCGGTGACCGCCGCTCTCCGGAGATTGGACCGCCTCGGCTACGCCAAGCCCGTGAAGCGCTTCTGGGTCCTCGTGGACGAGGACGCCCTAAAGCGTGAAGCTGGGCTGGAAGACTGACAGGGTTTACCACCGCAGGACTTTTTCTCTCCATTTGTGCGCTTCGATACACTCAGCGCGGCCGCAAACCGCGTTGAATGAGGTGAACGCCCAAGAAAGGCGAACCAGAAGGAGATAGAAACCACATGAATCAACCGAACCGAAGAATCACTCGACTGGCGATGCTTGGTGTCGCCGCCGCGCTCGCGGTGGGAGCATCCGCCCAGACCAAGACGTTCACCGTGGGCAAAGAAGCACCCGCTCAACAGCGGATCGCAACCTTGTCCAGCAACGCGGACTTCGAAGACTTCACCGGCATCACGCACAGCCTGACGGGCTCAGTCCGATGGGACCCGCGAGCAAAGACCGGCAGCGGCAAGTTCACCGTCAATGTGAAGGACATTGACACAGGAATCGCGATGCGAAACGAGCACATGGTCGGGCCGATGTGGCTCAACGCCGAGAAGTTTCCCACCATCGCGTTCGAGTCCACGAAGATTACGCACAAGTCCGGGAACAACTACGCGGTCGAAGGCAAGTTCACGATGCACGGCGTCACAAAGACCATCACCGTGGACTGCCAAATCCGCCACCTCCCGGAGAGCGATGCCACCCAGAAGGCAGGATTCAAGGGTGACGTGCTCAACATAAAAACCAGTTTCACCGTGCGGTTAAGCGACTTCGGCGTCATGATCCCAGATATGGCGAAGGGGCGCGTGGCCAACGCGGTGAAAATCACCATCAGCGCGTTCGCGCAAACGGGGTAACTCCCCGGCCGTCTCCTGCAAGAGGGCCCGCCTCCCGCGGGCCCTTACCGTGACCCCTAACCACGTACAATGAAACTCTTTCGCATAGCTCTCATCGTTCTCGCGGTCGCCTCCACCACGGCGCTGATCGCCTCTATAGTGATTGAGCGTTTCTATGCGTCGCAAGCCAAACTGGTCCAACGGGTTCTCGTTGATCAAGCAGCTTTCGAACTCTTTGGAGAGACAGGAACGCCCATTGGAGGGCCGGAGCTCATGATCATCACCGATAGCAAGGCGTTTGTCGGAAAGAAGACAGCTGAAGGAGCCGAGATTGTCAGCGAGCAGTATCTCCGGGATCACAAGGTGTATCCGTTGCAGCTCAAGACCGTTCGCTACGTGGCTGGCCTTGTCCGGATTGCCAGCCTGGTGGGGCTTGTTCTCGCCGCAGGCGCCCTGTTGCTCCTCGCCCGCAGACAGAGAATCGGCCTCGACGACCGGCAACTCGACGGCTTCCACGACTCCGCGCGAAGTTAGGAATCCGGTATCACCAGCCCCCGGATGCGATTCGACAGGGTGGTGCTCATCATCCTTGACGGCTGCGGAGCCGGGCCTGCCCCGGACGCTGCCGAGTACGGCGACATGGGCGAGAACTCCGGTGACACCCTGCACAACGTTTGGAACGCGACTGGCGGCTTTGACACGCCTCTTCTTGCCGAGAGCGGTTTCCTGACCGCAGCCAACGTGCCGATCGGCGAGCGGAACTTGCCGACCCCGTCCGCCACCTTCTGCCGCCTGAAGCCAATCAGCAAGGGCAAGGACTCCATCACCGGGCACTGGGAGATGATGGGCATCGTTCTGGACCAACCGTTCCCCACTTATCCTGACGGGTACCCCGGCGAGATCGTCTCCCAGTTCGAGACAGCGATCGGACGCCGTGTTCTGGGCAACGAGATGGCATCTGGAACGGAGATCATCCAGCGCCTCGGCGAGGAGCATCTTCGTACTGGCTGCCCGATCCTATATACGAGCGCAGACAGCGTCTTCCAGCTCGCTGCGCACGAGGACATTGTCCCCGTCGAGACTCTTTACGAGTGGTGCGAGGAGGCCAGGAGGCTGCTCGTGGCTCCGCATAACGTCGCCCGTGTCATCGCCAGGCCGTTCAGGGGCGACCCTGCCACCGGTTTCGTACGCACCGACCGCCGTCGGGACTTCCCGATTCAGCCGCCAAGGAACCTGGTTGACACCGCATTTGAACTGCTTGGTCCAGTTCACGGCATTGGAGTGGTGCCCGACCTTTTCGCAGGTCGTGGCTTCCGCTCTACCCCCCGAACTCAGTCCAACGAGGAGCATGAGGCGGCACTGCTTAGGGCCCTCACCGAGGGAAGTCGCTTCATCTTCGCCAACTTCGAGGACTTCGATATGCGCTTTGGCCACCGCAACGACCCCGAAGGCTTCGCAAGGGCGCTCGTGCGCTTCGACGCTACTCTCTACCGACTCCTCGGCCGCCTTCGCCCGGGAGACCTGCTGCTGCTCACCGCAGACCACGGAAACGACCCGACGACGCCCTCGACCGACCACTCGCGGGAGTACGTCCCCTTCAGCGCTGTGGCTCCGGGCCGGGAGTCTCTCGGCAGCCGGGGGGACCTGGATGGGCTGTGGCGCGTCGGCGCAACCGTTGCCGAAGCGCTCGGTGTCGAGTTTCCGCTCGGCGGAGGGCTTTTGAGCTGGTGAGCTGGGTCGAAAGTCCGCCCGTGATGCCGGCGACACAGGATGGTGCCCTGCTATCTACTGCACGAGTAGGTCAATCCCGACAAGCAGCCCCAAGCCGTACAGCAGGAAAGCAGTCGCAGAAGCACCGAGGAGGATCCACGGCAACCCGCTCGAAGCGAGGCGCACAAGGAAGGACGCTCTGCGGCGCGGGCTTGCACGGTAGCGCTCGACCAACTCGCGTCCGACCTCCAGCGCAGCCTGCAGTTGCCGGTCGGTTGGCTCGCTGGTTGTAAAGTATTGTTGAAAGACGGCTCCGACCGGCCGCCACAGCATCAGCGTCGCGAGCATCGCGAGCAGCGCGCCCAGTTCCTGCACGTGCGGCCAACTGAGGTTTACCAACACGATGAACAGCGTTGCGCCCACCGCAAGGTTCGTTCCGCAGCGAGGGTGAACCCTCGGCATCCTTCGCGCCGCCTCTAAGGTGAGCGGCTCGCCGCGTTCGATGGCATGGACCACCTTGTGTTCTGCGCCGTGGACGCGGGTGAGAGGCAACACTTTTAGCGCTGCAAAGAACAGCACCGCCGGCCCGAACTGGAGCATCGCGCCGATGGCCCAGCTCGGCGCGCTCACAGGAGCCGTCTGCCAGAGCCAGTACACAGCAAGAGTGCACGCCGTGATGAGCAGAAACAGCAGCGCGCCAGTCGTCGCCAGGGCGAGCGGGCCTGCACCCGCGGAGACGTCGCCGGTTGTCAGATAAACGCCGAACGGCGTCGCCATGCCACCTGCCTGGCGTGGCCGCGCGGGCTCGGCAAAGGGCCGGAACAGGTCGAGCGCGCGTACCAGGCCGAGGTATCGCCCCTCTTCGTCGGTCACGATGGCTACAGGCGCGGCTGGCACGGCGCGAAAGCGATCCAGCGCCTCCTCGACTGTCCATTGGGGCTGAAGCACGACGGGCGGGTCCCGCAGCAAGCTCTCGACAGGTGAGGCCTCGCTCCCTCCTGTGAGCAGAGCGGAGAAGACCTCTTCCCTCAGCACGACCCCGGCGACCCGGTTCCCATCCAGCACGGGGAGCAGGGGCGCCCACACTTCGCGGAACGCGGCGGCGGCGGTCGCCAGGGAGCTCTCCCCGTACAGGAAGGGGGCGGCGCTCATCAGGTCGGCGACCCGGCGGGTGTGCATGTGCGGATTATTCCATCAGCGCGCCGTTGGGGATAATGTGCGCCCGACCGTGAAGGCGTTCTGCGTGCTGACCAGCGGAGGTGACGCCCCAGGGATGAACGCGGCAATCCGGGCTGTCGTTAGGATGGGGCTTGGGCGCGGGCTACGAGTTTACGGAGCCTATCACGGTTTCGACGGCCTGATCGACGGCGAGGTAGAGGAGCTGACGTCGCAGCACGTCGGCGGCATCATCAGCCGAGGCGGCACCTTCCTGCGGAGCGCGCGGAGTGAGCGCTTCCTGACGGTCGAGGGTCAGCGGAAGGCGGCAGAGACTCTGCGCTCGTTTGGCTGCGAGGGACTCGTCGTCATCGGTGGCGACGGCTCGCTTCGCGGAGCGCACGAGCTTCACGCAAACACGGGCGTCGCCGTCATGGGCATCCCTGGCAGCATAGACAACGACGTTCCGCGTACGGTCGCCAGCGTCGGATTCGACACGGCGGTGAACACGGCGCTGGATGCAATTGACCGCATTCGAGACACCGCGTACTCGCACGAGCGGGTGTTCGTCGTTGAGGTGATGGGAAGGAAGAACGGCTTCATCGCCCTCGAAGCCGGCCTGGCGGGCGGCGCAGAGGCGATTCTGATCCCCGAGATGCCGTTCGACCTGCAGGACATCGCGGACCGTTTAGTGGCGGGCACGGCGAAGGGAAAGCGTAGCAGCATCATCGTCGTCGCAGAGGGCGCCGCGAGAGCGACCGACGTTACCGACTACCTAATTCAAAAGACAGGCTACGAAGTGCGCTACCTCGTGCTCGGTCACATGCAGCGCGGAGGCAATCCGACATCTTTCGATCGCGTGCTCGCCACACGATTCGGCGCTAAGGCCGTCGAGTGCCTCGCAGCGGGCGATGCCGACCACATGGTCGGCCTTCAGAATGATCGCGTGGCGTCGGTGCCGCTCGAACAGGTCCTGAGCGAGGAGCGCCAAGTTGAAGCAAGGAAACTGTTGCTCGCCGAGGTCATGGCGCAGTGATCTTGAGCGTCACGCTGAACCCGAGCGTGGATCGCACGATCTTCGTTGAGTCCTTGCACCCGCACGATATAAACCGCGTCGAGAAGACGGAAACCGACGCGGGCGGCAAGGGCGTAAACGTCGCCCGAGTTGCGACCGAATTGGGCGCGCGTGTGATCGCAACCGGCTTCCTGGGTGGGCGAACGGGACGCTTCGTTCGCGACACCCTCGATACCGAAGGCGTTCAACACGCTTTCGTGTCCACTGAGGGTGAGACGCGGCTCAACATTGCGATTCAAGAGCGCGAAGCGGACGCCAAGACCGGCGAGCCGCCTCCGCCCACATCGCTCAACGAGCGCGGGCCAACCATCTCGCTGCGAGAATGGGGTGCACTGAACGAGTTGCTCGATGAACTTTATCCTGCCGCTACCTACGTCGTACTCGCAGGGTCGTTGCCGCAGGGTGTTGGCGCGGACTCGTACCTCACGCTCATGCGGGCGGCGCGCGAGTACGGTTGCCTCTGCTGCGTGGACGCGGACGGCTACGCACTGCAGCACGCGATGCGCGAGCCTCCCTTCCTCGTCAAGCCGAACGGCGAAGAGGCGTCGCGTTTTCTGCGCACGCAGGTTTCCTCTGCTGAAGAAGCGCTCGATGCGGCGAGAGCGTTTCACGAACGGGGGGTCGCCATCGCGATCGTCTCGGTCGGCGCGAAGGGCGCGGCAATGGTGTCGAGTGAAGGCGCGTTCTTTGCCAAGCCGCCGAACGTCGAAACCGTTAGCACCATCGGCAGCGGCGATTCGTTGGTGGGCGCATTCCTCGCTGCGCTTGAGGAACGGCGCTCGCACGAAGAGGCGTTGCGCCTCGGGGTTGCCGCCGGCGCGGCGACGGCAACGACCGGAGGAGCCGAAATCGGTCGCCGCGGAACTATTCTCTCATTGGTGGATCAGGTTGAAGTCAATCGCGTCTAAGTCGAAGTCGTCCCTGGCAGCGGTATTGCTCATCGCGCTTGCTGCCACGCCGACAGCCGGAGCGCAAATGCCCGAGGGGTGGAAGCCCCCCACGCGCATCGCAGAACTGTCATTCGACCATGAATTTGCCCGTCTCGGCGGAAGGGAACTGCGTTGGGGTGGCACCGCGGGGGTGCAGTGGGCGCGCGGCTCCAAGCACCTCTCTTTCCGAGGGCGGCCGGATGTCGTCGCTCAGCAAACAGCAGCCGTCCGCGCTAGCAGCACTTGGAAGGACGGCGTAGGAGTGAACATCCTCATGCTGCAACTGGGGCTGCGCTACACAGGCTTGGGGGCGAGCATGAACGGCTGGTACATCGAGGCAGGCTCGGGCATCGCCGTGTCGGATGGAACCACCTTCGACATGAACAGCACCTTCAACTTCGCCTCCTACATCGGCTTTGGATTCTGGGTGCGTGACCTGCCCGACTTCATGTTCGGCTTCCGAATCGTGCATATCAGCAACGGGAACACCGACCCACCAAACCGCAGCATGAATCTGTTCCAGACGATTATCGGGTTTACTTTCTAATCATGAACGCAGCGACGGGCCCAGGCGGACAGCGCTCGAAGCGAAGCGCCTGGAACGCCTATCGCAAGTGGATGGCGAATCTTGTCCCGATGTTGACCTGGGTACCGCCTGCGGTGGCGGGCGTCGTGCTGTTCCAGGAAGGGCAACCGACTTGGGCGTTCGTCTGTTGGGGAGCCGTGCCGCTGCTCGGTTGGCTTGGCATCAACCGTCTGGCGCTTTTCCAGAACGATGCTATGCGGCGGGAGTTATCCTCGCTCAAGCCGACAGCGGAGGCGACCTTCGTCGGCATCGCCACGCCGCAGCACCGCAGCCTGCTCGACCCTCACGAGGACGTCGGCTGGCTCTGGTTGGAGGGCGGCGAGTTGCGCTTCAGGGGCGAGCGCCTTTCGCTCAACCTGCCGCGCGACGTGATTCGTCGCGTCGCCTACCGGGCAAACCCTCACACGATTCTTGGCTTGGGGCGCTGGGTCGTCGCCGAAGGCGTGCGGGAGGGTAAGCGCTTCGCGCTACGCATCGAGCCGCGGGAAAGGCGTACGCTGCTGGCGAACAAACGCGAAGGCGCTCGGCTCCTCAGCGTGCTGAAAGCCTGGATTCGCGAGGGCGCTTCGAATCACCCGGGCGGCATGTCGTAGCGCTCTCGCGAGATTGCCACCACCGAGACGGGGCCCCCCAAACGGTAGAATCCAGCGGTGATGCTTCGAAAGAAAACCGTGCGCGAGATTGACGTCCGCGACAAGAGAGTGCTCGTCCGGTGCGACTTCAATGTGCCGATGGAGAACGGCAGCATCACCGACGACCGCCGCATCCGTGAATCGCTGCCAACCGTGCTGGAACTCATCAACAGAGGAGCGCGCGTCATCCTGCTCAGCCACCTCGGCCGACCCGAAGGCAAGGACGAGCGCTTCACTCTCAAGCCGGTTGCGAAGCGGCTCGCCGAGTTGCTCAGGCGCGAGGTCGCGTTCGCAGCCGATTGCATCGGCGCCGAGGCTCGCAAAGCGGCGGAGGTGCTGTCCCCAGGGGGCGTGCTCTTGCTTGAGAACGTCCGCTTTCACAAAGAGGAAACGGAGAACGACCCCGAGTTTGCGAAGCAACTGGCGAGCCTGGCGGACCTCTACGTGAACGACGCTTTCGGCTCGGCGCACCGCGCACACGCGAGCACGGAGGGCGTTGCCCACCACCTTCCCGCAGTATCCGGGTTCCTGATGGAGAAAGAGATTGAGTACCTCGGCAAGGCGCTGGAAGACCCGAAGAGGCCGTTCGTCGCCGTCTTGGGCGGCGCGAAGGTTGCGGACAAGGTCAGCGTAGTAGAGAACCTGCTGCCGAAGGTCGACAGCCTGCTCATAGGAGGCGGGATGGCGTTCACCTTCCTCAAGGCGAGAGGGTACTGTATCGGGAAGTCTCTGCTCGACACGGACGGCATCGCGTTCGTTCAATCGGTGCTTGCGGAAGGCGGGGACAAGATCGTCCTGCCAAGCGACATCTTGGTCGCAAGCTCGCCCGACGCCGAGAAGGGCGAAGCAGTGCCCGCAGATGCGATTCCGCAAGACGTGATGGGGCTTGACATCGGGCCGGCGACGGCCGCTGAATTCAGCGTCGCCATCCGCAGTGCAGGAACAGCCCTATGGAACGGTCCCATGGGTGTCTTTGAGAAGGCTCCCTTTGCCAACGGCACCCGCGCGGTCGCCGAGGCGATGGCGGCGTGCCAGGGCGTAACCATTGTCGGCGGAGGAGACACGGCGGCGGCCGTTGACAAGTTCGGCTTAGCGGAGAAAATGACTCACGTGAGCACCGGCGGAGGCGCAAGCCTCGAGTTCCTTGAAGGGCGCGAGTTGCCCGGTGTAGCCGCGCTGATGGATGCAAAATGAGACTCACCTCGATCCTCTTTGTGTGCCTTGCCCTGGCCGCGCTCGGCGGCTGCACAGAAAGGCAGAAGGCAACCGAATCGTCCGCAACCGCGCCCGCGGAGGGCGCGCCGCGAGAGAAGGTCGCCATCGAGGCGCCCGCCGAAGGCTCCGCAACGGACGCCAAGGTGACACCGGCCGACGAGGGCCAAACTGCGCCACCTGCAACCGCAGACCCAAATCGCAAATCCGAAGAAGGAGTCACAGAAAGCGACTTGGGCCTCCCGTTCTATCCCGGCAGTGAAGAAGTTAGGCCCGGAGGGCGCTTCGCGGATAGCGCAGGAACGGCGGCGCAGAGCTTCAGAAAGACAGGCGCGTCGGTCGCCGAGGTCGTCGCCTTCTATCGAAAGCGCCTTAAGGTCGTTCTGCACGAGGTTGTTGACGCCTCTTCAACGACGCTCATCGGAGAGGCGGACGGCATGCAGGTTACGGTGATTGCGGTCAAGGGACCTGATTGGACAGAGGTGAGCGTCTTCACCAAACGGCCGAGCGGTCGCTGACGGCCGAAGCCGCATCTATGTCTCCGACGGTACGCTTCGATGTTCGGCACCCGCCCCCGGCCTCTTTAGGCGCCACGTACGGATTCGCAAAGCCATCACCGATAATGTGCGCAGAGCATCGTGGAGCAGAGGGAAGCCCCAAACTGTTGTGAGGAGCCCCCGGCCGGGCGTCAGGCGGGGTGGATGGCGTTTCGCACCGTCGCCTGGTATGTGGTCGCCGGCGCGCTTTGGATTGGCCTGTCGGACCTAGTTGCCGCACAAGTCGCTGCCCGCTCACCCGACACGCTCCACGCCGTCCAGAGCCTTAAGGGTGTAGCGTGCGTCGTTGTAACCGCCACGATGCTCTGGTTCCTCCTGCGCCGACAGATAGCCGCCGTGCTTCGCTCGCACGACTTGGTGCGCCAATCCGAGCGAGAGGTGATCGAACTCCTCGCGCGAGCCGCCGAGTGGAGAGACGACGACACCGCGCAGCACGTGCAGCGCGTCAGCGAGATCAGTTGCCTTATCGCTCGTGAGGCGGGACTGGACGACGAGCAGTGCCGCCTCATCCGCGAGGCAAGCCCCATGCACGACCTCGGCAAGATCGGCGTGCCTGACGGGGTCTTGCGCAAACCCGGCAAACTCACTCCGCAGGAGTTCGAACTCGTAAAGCAGCACTCGAACATCGGGGCGGACATCCTGCGCGGAGGCACCACCCCGATCGTCCGCATGGCGGAAGTCATCGCGCGTTGGCACCATGAAAGGTGGGACGGCACCGGCTATCCCGACGGCTTGAAGGGCGAAGAGATACCGCTGCCTGCGCGTATCGTCGCCATCGCCGACGTGTTCGACGCCCTCACCTCGCGCAGGCCCTACAAGGAAGCGTGGCCGATGATCAAGGCGGTCGAGGCGATTCGCTCGCTCGCCGGAACCCACTTCGACCCGCGCCTGGTCGAGTGCTTCCTCTCTGTGCTCCCGGAGGTCGTGGACGTCATGGAGCTGTACCCCGAAGCGCCGGCGGAAGAACCGGAACCGGCAGCGGCGCGAGTCTCGTCGGCATCATAATTCATCCATGCTCGCAGCAGCACTCGCGGCGCTCGCGCTGTACCTCCTCGTGCTTGCGCTGGCGGCGTACATCGCTACGCACCCGCCCCGCTCCCCGATGTTCCTATCGCCCGCAGCGCTGGGCGCGCCGATGGAGGAGGTCGAGTTCCCTTCAAGAGACGGCACGCTGCTTCGCGGATGGTGGGTGCCCGCGGAGAACGCGCGCGGCGTCGCCATCCTGCTGCACGGGTACGTGATGAACCGCTCCGAAAACGCCGCCCTCGCCGCAGAGATGCGCCGCTGGGGGGTTTCGTGTCTGCTGTTCGACTTTCGTAACTGTGGTCGCAGCGCAGGGGCGGTGACGACCGTCGGCCACAACGAACGGCTCGATGTGCTCGCCGCGTGCGACTATGTGGAGAACCGGAAGCCGGGTGCGAAGCGGGTGCTCATCGGGTCGAGCATGGGCGGCGCCGCAGCAGCGTTCGCCCTCGCCGAGGAGCCGGATTGCGCCGAGGCGCTGGTCTTAGACTCGTGCTACTCATCGCTGCCTTCGGCAACGCTTGGGTGGTGGCGGTGGCTGGGTGGAATGCCGCTGGTTCTCCTCCTCGCGCCCGTGGTCATCGCGGCGATGCCGATCGCCCGCTTCAATCCGTACCGCGCCGATGTGGGACGCGCGCTCCGAAACGTCCGCAAGCCTACGCTGATCGTGCACGGGACGGAGGACTCGATGGTCCACCCTCGTCACGCCGAGCGCAACCTCCGCCTCGCCGCCTGCGCCGCGGTGCGGTGGATGCCGGACGTCGGCCACGGCGAGGCGCGCTGGTCTACTCCCCACCGCCTCTACGAGACGCTCTACGACTTCCTCAAGCCGCTGTTTCCAGGGGAGTGACATCTCGGCGTGGCCTTCGCTTGGCCCCAGCCAAAGTCTCGTTTAAGCACGTAATCTCGGGAGGCCGCGTGGTCGGAAAAGTGGCTGCCGCAGTAGGATTCGAACCTACGACCCGCTGATTAACAGTCAGCTGCTCTACCACTGAGCTATGCGGCAGCGTAGGGGGCGGAGTCTACCCTAAAGTAGGGTCGGTTCCAGGCTCCGAATCCCTCAGGTCGCCTCCCAGACCGGCGGTCGAGCCTGCGACCAGGAGCGAGGCGAAACCGGGGATTTAAGGACCGGAGCAGGGCTTGGAAGAGCCGGCCGCAAGCGTTGCCTCTTTCGGGTGCGGCGGGGTACACTCCGCCCGCACCTCTCTGTGCCCCGCCACGCAGGGGCACCGGAGACCAGAGGGAGGAAGATGAAACTGAGAAACTACGAAGCCCTGTACATCCTTCCGGCAAACGCCGACGACGACGCCATCGAGGCGTCCCTTCAAGCCTTCAAGACCGCGATCGAGGCAGGCGGCGGCACCGTCAGCAAGGCAGAGAAGTGGGACAAGCGGAAACTCGCCTTCAAAATAAAAGGGCACGCCGAGGGCAACTACTGCCTGCTCGAGTTCTCCGCACCACCCGCCGTCCCCGCCGAAGTCAGAAGGTTATTCCGAATCAACGACGAAATCATAAGGGGCAGGGTCTTCCTGCGAGAGGAGTAAACGATGAGTTTGAACTGTGTATGCCTAACGGGGCGGCTCACGCGCGACCCCGAGCTTCGAACCACCACCACCGGGAAGCAGGTAGTCAGCTTCTCGATCGCCGTTCAGAAGCGCTTCAAGCCGCAGGACGAAAGCCAGCCGGACGCTTCCTTTATCGACTGCGTCGCATGGGGGCAGCAGGCTGAGTTCCTGAGCAACTACGGCGCAAAGGGCCGCATGGTCGGCGTTACCGGCAGGCTCGAGCAGCGGAAATACCAAGCCCAAGACGGCACCAACCGCAACGTGGTCGAGGTCGTCGTAGACAACATTCAACTTCTCGACCGGCCGCGCGACGACGACCGCGGCCGAGCTGCCGTTGCCACGGGTGGCGCCACTCAGGACGACGGGCTCGGTGGCGAGGGAGAGGACTACGACCCCTTCGACGGAGAGTAATCCGCTTGGCTGAGACGCTGGACTCTCGGGAGTTCGTTCTCCGAAGCGACCCTTCCGGGATGTTCAGCCTGGCTGAGGCGCTCCCCCGTCAATGCCGGGAGGCCCTTGCCCTTGCCCAGAAGGTCGAGCCGCCCGAGACCGACCGCGCATACCGCAACATTGTTGTCTGTGGGATGGGCGGGTCAGCCGCGGGCGGCGACCTGCTCGGCGCCCTGCTCGATGAGAACGGCTCCATCCCACTGCGCACCTGTCGGGAGTACGATGTCCCCAACTGGGTGGACGAGAGCACTCTCGTCTTCGCGTGCAGCTACAGCGGCAACACCGAAGAGACGCTAAGCGCCGTTCGGCAGTGCCTTACCCGAGGGTGCGACGTACTGTGCATCACCTCGGGCGGCGCCCTCGCCGACCTCGCGCGGGAGCGCAGGCTGCCGCTCGTGAGCATTCCAGGCGGCCAGCCGCCGAGGACGGCGGTCGGCTACCTATTTGTCCCGCTCGTGTCGCTCGCAGCGAGGATGGGCTTGCTGCCGGGGCAGGACTGGGAAGAGCTGTTCGCGGCGCTCGATGGGTGCCTCAAGGATTGGGGGATGGAGTCGGCGTCACGCAGCAACCCGGCCAAGCGCCTTGCCGTGCGGCTGTACGGCAAGATACCGCTGCTTTATGGGCTTGGCGCTTGGCATGCCGTCGTCGCGGATCGCTGGAAGTCGCAACTGAACGAGAACTCCAAGTGCATGGCTTTCGCGAACGCCTTCCCAGAACTGAACCACAACGAGATCGTGGGCTGGACGCTCTCGGAGACGCAGGCGTCCGACCGTTGGGCGGTCGTCATCCTCGAGGACGGCCAGGAGTCACCGCGGATGCAGGCTCGCGCGCGCATCACCCGCGACTTGGTGAGAGGGAAGGCGGAGACGTTCACCGTTACCGCGCGAGGCGAAGCCCTGCTCACGAAGATGCTCTCGCTCGTTTACCTTGCCGATTTCGTCAGCCTTTATCTCGCTGCGCTGTACGGCGTTGACCCCTACGAGATCGCTGCGATTGACCTGCTGAAAAAGTCCCTCGCGGAACTGGACTAACCGGCGATGTCGCTGAGCACTTTCTTGGCGAACGCGGTCTGCTCGTCATCCACCTCGCGGTGGAACACGAAGCGCAGCGAATTCGGGCCCGTCGCGAAGCAGCGCACGCCCTTCTCCTCCAGTCGCTTCTGCCAATCGGTTGCGGGCGAGTCTGTTCGCACGCGCACGATGTTCGTCTGAACCGTGTCGAGGTCAACGCACAGGCCATCGAGGCCGTTGACGTGCTCTGCGAACTCGCGGGCGCGGCGATGGTCGTCGGCGAGGCGCTCGACCAAGTTCTCAAGCGCATAGATGCCGCAAGCGGCGAGTAGGCCGGCCTGCCGCATCGCGCCGCCCATTCGCTTGCGAAGGCGATGCGCATGCTCCATCTTCTCCGCGGGACCGCAAACCAGCGAGCCGACGGGGCATGACAGCCCCTTGCTGAGGCAGAAGGAGACCGTGTCTGCGAATGCCGCAATCTGCTTCGCTTCCACTCCGAGGGAGACGGCGGCGTTGAAGATACGCGCGCCGTCCAGATGAACGCGCAACCCATGCCGGTCAGCGACTTCGCGATAGGCGCGCATGCACTCGAGCGGCACGACCGTGCCTCCTGCTCGGTTGTGCGTGTTCTCAACGCAGAGGAGCGTCGTGCCGGGTGTGTGCTCGGTTGCCTTCGTGATGCGCGACTCGACGACCGACGGGTCCATCACTCCGTTGTCGGAAGGAAGAGTGAACGTAACGACGCCGCTGTGCACGCCAGGGCCGCCCGATTCATAGAACAGCACGTGCGCGCCCTGTTCGACGAGGATGGCGTCGCCCGGCTGCGTCCACACCTGAACGGCAATCTGATTCGCCATCGTGCCGCTTGGCACATAGACCGCCGCCTCTTTGCCCATGCGCTCCGCCGCCATCGCTTCGAGGCGGTGCACGGTGGGGTCGTCGCCGAGGACGTCATCGCCCAGTTCTGCCGCGAGCATCGCCTCGAGCATCTCGCGTGGCGGCCTGGTTACGGTGTCGCTTCTAAGGTCAACGATCATGGCTTCAGCACGTTCTTCAGGAAGTTGTCGGCGAAGTTGAGCACCTCATCGAAACCGCTCGCTGTGAAGCTGTGCCCCTCGCCGGGCAGAAGCAGCAACTCCGACGTCGCGCCCGCGTTCCGCAGCGCCTCGTGGAACCGCACGCTCTGGCTCGGGTTTACCACTTCATCGAGCATCCCGTGGATGTTGGCAACCGGCGCGGCGTCAGCGTGGATGCTGTGCAGAGGACTCGCCTCGATCCATCGCTCCTCGTTGCCGACATAGGGCACGCCGAGGAACTGCTGCAGAAAGTCCCACGCTATCTCGGCGTGCTGCTCGGATGGGTTCGTCAGGTCGGTAAGCCCAGCGACGTTGATCGAGGCGTCCGCGCGCTCCGCCGGTTCGGGCGAAAGAGCAAGGAACGCGGACAGGTGGCCGCCCGCGCTGTTGCCGAAGGCGGCGACGCGGCCGGGGTCAATCCCCAACTCTTCTCCCCGCTCCCTCAAGAATCGAAGGGCTGCCCGGACATCCTCCACCGCTGCCGGATAGGTGTAGAGTGGGGCGAGGCGATAGTCCGGGCAAGCGGCGGCGTAGCCCCGTTGAATCAACTCACTTGCAACAATGTGGCAATCAGCCTTGTCCCCGCTGATCCAGCCGCCGCCGTGGATGCAGAGCACGACCGGTGCGGGTGTCTGCGTCCCCGGCAGGAACAGGTCGAGCCTCAGGTCTACGCCATCCGGCGAGGCGAACACGACGTCCGTTGCGACCTTCAATTCACTCCTCCTGCCTCGATGGCTTGCAGCAGGTCGGCGGTCTCCTCGACCGCCTCGCCGAAGGCGCTGACCGCGCGTTCCACCTCCTGCTCGGTGATGATGAGAGGCGGCTCGAACCGGATCACCCTCGGGTTGTTGAGCGTGTAGGCTGCGATGACGCCTCGCTTCAGCATGTGCGCGATGACGAGTTCCGCCACCTCGTCCACCGCGAACTCTACGCCGAGCATCAGCCCGATGCCCCGAACCTCGGCTATGAGGTCGGGCTGGGCGTCCTTCACCTGCTGCAGCCCCTGCTTCATCAGCTGACCTCGCTCCGCGGCTCGGTGGGGGAGTCCCTCCTCTTCGACAACATCCAGTGTCGCGAGCGCGCAAGCGCAGGCGAGTTGCCCGCCTCCGAACGTGCTCGTATGGAGTAACGGATTCTCGCCCAGGACCTGCTCCCAGACCTCGGCGGTTCCAACGAGCGCCCCGACAGGCACGACGCCGCCCCCAAGCGCCTTGGCGAGCGTCATCAGGTCAGGCTGGACACCCTCATGCTCGGCGGCGAACATCTTGCCCGTTCGCCCCATGCCGGTCTGAACCTCGTCGAGGATGAGGAGCGCCCCCGCCTTATGGGCAATCTCCGCTGCCGCGCTCAGGTAGCCCGGCGGAGCGACGTGGATGCCTCCCTCCCCCTGAACAGGCTCAACAATCGCCGCGGCTGTCTGCTCGTTAACTGCCTGTTGCAGAGCGTCGAGGTCTCCGAACGGCACAAAGATCGCGCCCGGAAGGAGCGGCTCGAACGGCGTGCGGTACTTCTCTCGGCCGGTCACGCTGACGCTGCCGAACGTCTTGCCGTGGTACCCGCCCTCGGTGGCCACGAAGACCGGTCGCCCGCGGTAGTGCCTTGCGAACTTGAGCGCCGCCTCGACCGCTTCCGTGCCGGAGTTTACGAAGAACGAATATTGCAGTCCATCAGGTGTAATGAAAGCAAGCCGCTCGGCGAGCCTTGCCATCTTCTCGTTGAAGAACACCTTGCTCGAGAGGGGCATGGAGTCGAGCGCAGCCTTGGCGGCTTCGACGACCTTCGGGTGTCGGTGCCCGAGGGCGAACACGCCGTAGCCGCCGAGGCAGTCGAGGTAGGCGTTGCCCTCCTGGTCGTAGACGTACATTCCCTCGGCCCTGCTCTCCAGCCCAAAGCCGGCGAACGACATCAGCCGGGCGAGACCCGGGTTGACGTATTGCGCGTACAGGTCGGTTACCGCGTCGAGGGGGTCGTTCATTCAGCGCGATTATGGCTGCAGGCAGGGCCGGCGCGGGTATTCTGCCGCCCCCTTATGGAGAGGACCTTGATTCTTGTGAAGCCGGACGGCGTCCAGAGGGGGCTGTCCGGCGAGGTGATTCGTCGCTTCGAGGCGCGGGGGCTTCGCCTGGTCGCCCTAAAGATGCTTCTCCCTTCCCGCAACCTTGTTGAAGAACACTATGCGGAGCACCGAGAGAGGCCCTTTTACGGCTCGCTGGTCGAGTATCTGACCTCGGGGCCGGTCGTTGCGATGGTCATCGAGGGTCAGGGCGCGATCCAGGCGTGTCGGGCGATGATGGGCGCAACGAATGCGCTCGAGGCAGCGCCGGGCACAATCCGCGGGGACTTCGCCCTCTCGATCGAGCAGAACGTGGTGCACGGAAGCGCGAACGCCGACGACGCCGTCCGCGAGGTAGGCTTGTGGTTCGGGCAGGACGAAATCGTGGCCCGCGATTGACTTCGGACGGTCGAGGGCATCAGAATACGCCTAGTCGCCCACGGCTGGGCGGACAAAGGTGAGACTCAAGGAGGAATTTGAACGATGAAACGACTTCTGACGGCTATGGTGGCGCTTTGCGCCCTGGCGGTTTCTTCTGCCGCCCAGACCAACTGGGCTGAAGTGCCGATGCAGTTCGCCCTCCGCGCCGGCATCTTCTTTCCGTGGGAGGATGAACTTCAGGACCTGGACGACATCTGGTTCGCCCTCGGGGCAGACGCGGAGTTCGATCGCGGTTTCGTGACGGGTGCGAACACTGTCCTCTCGCTTGACTGGTTCAGCCGGAACGGCGGCGCCAACGCGAACGCCTTCCCGCTGATGGTAAGCCAGCGCTGGTACACCGGCAGGTGGCCGAATCGGACCTACATACAGGTCGGCATCGGCCCGGTGTTCACTGACTTCAAGCCCGCGGATATCGTGTTCGGCGCGCGGGGCGGCGTCGGCGTGGAGCTCAACGACCGCTTCGTTGCCGAGGCGAACTTCTACTGGAGCGACGACACGAAGCAGGATGTCGGCGTCATCGGCGCCGCCGGCTTCTTGGGCGTTCGCTTCTAACGCCACGCCCTGTGGATCTGAAAGAGCCGTCGCAGGCGCCTGCGACGGCTCTTTCCCTCTCGGTAGACTTGGCACCAAGATGAAAAAACGGGCGCAGGGCGTGCGATATGCGGAAGAGGAGCGCGAAACGCAAGAGACGCGGGTGCGCGTCGTGCTGGACTTGGACGGTGAGCGCAAGCCGTCTATCGAGACGGGCATCGGCTTCTTCGACCACGTGCTCGACCTGATGGTGTTCCACGGCGGGTTCGACTGCGGCATCAGCGCAGAAGGCGACCTGCACGTTGACGACCATCACACTGTCGAGGACGTCGGCATCTGCTTCGGTCGTGCGTTGCGCTCTGCGCTTGGAGATGCCGAGGGCATCAGCCGCTACGGCTCCGAGTGCGTCCCGATGGACGAGGCGCTCGTTATGGTTTGCGTTGACGTGTCCGGCCGCGCGTACCTCGCCTTCGACGTGCCGTTCACTCATGAGCGGATCGGAAACCTCAACACCGACTGCATCGAAGAGTTCTTCCGGGCTGTTGCGAACAACGCAGGCCTAACGATTCACGTGCGCACGTTCGCCGGAAAGAACAACCACCATCTGTGCGAGGCCACGTTCAAAGCTTTTGGACGCGCGTTGCGCAAGGCGGTCGCCCGAACCGATGCCACCGGCGTTCCCAGCACCAAAGGCAGCCTCGGTTGACGCTGATCCTCGATTACGGCGTTGGCAACCTGCAAAGCGTGCAGAACGCGCTCCGCGCCTTGGGCGAAGAGTCGGGCGTCTCAGCCGACCCGGAGTCGTTGCTGCAGGCGGATCGCGTTGTTCTCCCCGGCGTCGGCGCCTTCAAGCCCGCTCGCAGCCGGTTGATACCGTTCGACGCCGCGCTTCATGAGTTCGTCGAGCGTGGCAGACCGCTTCTCGGTTTGTGCCTCGGGATGCAACTGCTGTTCACCAAGAGCTACGAAGACGGCGAGAGCGACGGCTTGGCTCTCTTTGCCGGAGAGGTGCTCCCGTTACCGACTGAGGAAGAGGGGGGACCGGTGCGCGTTCCCCACATCGGCTGGACTCCGCTCGAAGGTGTCCGTGGTCCTCTGTTCGATGGGCTGAAAGACGGCGACTGCGTGTACTTTGCACACAGTTACGCGGTGCTCGATTGTGACGCTTGCGCTGCGCGCGCGACGCACGGCACCACGTTCTGCGCCGCCGTGTCGCGTGAAAACGTTCATGCCACGCAGTTCCATCCGGAGAAGAGCGGCGCGGTCGGGCTGCAGATTCTTGAGAACTTCCTGAAATGTTGATCATCCCCGCGCTCGACATCTCGGATGGCAAGCTCGTGCGCCTGAAGCAGGGGGACTTCAAGCGGAAGACCGTCTATCCGCTCGACGCGGTGGAGGCTGCCGTGGCGTTGTGTGAAGCGGGCGCACCGATGCTGCACGTGGTTGACTTGGACGCCGCGCGGATGGGGGCGCCTCAGAACGTCGAGTTGCTAACCCGCCTGGTGGACGCGGCGTCCGCGCCCGTCCAGTTCGGCGGAGGCATCCGAACGATTCACATCGCCGAGATGGTGCTCGCCCTCGGGGTGCAAAGGGTGGTGCTTGGCTCGGCGCTCACGCGGGTGGAGAGCACGGTGCGCCACTTCTTTCGGACGCTTGGCGAGCGGTGCGTTGCGGGGGTGGATGCGCGGGCAGGCAAGGTGGCGGTTCACGGCTGGACGGACGTCACGGAGTTGGAGGCGCTCGAGTTCTGCGCGCGCTTGGAGGAGATGGGTTGCCCTCGAATCATCTTCACCGACATCGAGCGCGACGGAGCGATGCAAGGCCCGAACGTCGCCGCTCTCCGCGCGCTCTGCGACCACGTGTCCGTCCCAGCCATCGCCAGCGGTGGGGTCGCATGCCCTCAGGACCTCCGAAACCTGGCGGACCTAACCCGCGTAGGACTGGAGGGTGTCATAATTGGGCGCGCCCTCTATGAAACGCTCGAATCCCCTGCGGAGGCCTTCAAGGAGTTTGCGTCTTGGAAATCGTAACCGGCATTCTTGGTAACTTCATCGTCCAGATCCTGCTGGGCGTTGGGGCGATGGTATTCATCATCTCCATCGGCGAGGCGATTAGCAAGGGCATGGCGGGGCGTACCCGACAGAGAAGCTCCGAGGAGAAGCACGTCATCCAGAGCCTGCAGAAGGAGATTGCGGCGTTGCGGCGGGAGTTGGACGAGATGCGAAGCCTGAGCGTAGACCACAGCATGAGCCTGGATCGAAACGTCGAGGTCCTCCAGCAGCGCGTGCAGCGCCTTGAAGAGCGGGCGAACGAGCGAGAGGCGCTTCCGTAGGGCGCCCCACAGTCGCCGAGTGAACTCCCCCGAGGTAGAATTCGAAGTCGCGCGGCCGTAGCTCAATGGTAGAGCTCCTGCCTTCCAAGCAGGTGACGTGGGTTCGATTCCCATCGGCCGCTCCATCGCATCGGGTCATGTGCCGGAATGGCTGAGTTATCCAAGTTAGACCAACACGCCCTCGCTGCCGGTCGCGCTTTTCCGTAGCACGAACTGTATGTGCCGGACGTTGACGCGGCGCTCAATTTCTACCAATCGGTTCTCGGCATGACGACGCAGGACTTCTCCACCCTGCAACCAAAAGAATGCCGCACCCCCGTATTCCTACGGTAATTTGAGCCTTTTGGGTGCACTGGCACCCGTTTTGAGGGCGTTTCTGGGTGAAAAACCCTTGCGCTGGCGTGCCAGATCGTGTAGAATGGAACGGACTGGCTGCGAACTACGTCTTTGAAGATGTGGTTCACTGGAAGGAGAACCGGCTTTCGAGCACGGGCTCTGACCGGAGTCCAGCATTCATATCTCATACCTCAAGGAGGTCAGGCAAAATGAAAAAGCGAGCGTTTACGCTCATCGAGCTACTTGTCGTCATCGCGATCATCGCGATTCTTGCGGCCATCCTCTTCCCCGTGTTCGCACAGGCGAAGGAGAAGGCCAAGCAGACGCAGTGCTTGAGCAATCTCAACCAGATGGGTAAGTCATTCGCGCTCTACTTGAGCGACCACGATGACACCTATCCGCTGTCGTTCACTCACGACGGCACCAACTGGCTCTGGATAAACTGGCATCCCATTCCACACGACTGGAACCGCACCGATCCCGACGGGATGCAGTCGCAGTTCGCCATGATGTGGGCGAACAGCATCTTCCCATACGTCCAGAACTGGTCAGTCTATGAGTGTCCGTCTGGCGTGGAAGAGCAGCTCACCGGCGTTAACTACGCGCAGAGCAACTGGGATGAGCAGAGGCCGCGCAGGTCGGGCTACTACTTCAATGGCTACCTGCACGCCTACAATGCATCCGGCATCGTCAACCCAGCCGAGCTGATTACCATTTGGGAAGGCCGCGGCAAGGTGAACGTGCTCGGATACTCGCTCCCGAACCCGTTCCTCCGTTGCCAGAATGGCGTCGGCGTCCGCTGCCTTTTCACCCCCGGCCAGCTGCCGATGGGTTGGATGTACGGCGGTCGCGGCACGTACTGGATCCACAACAAGGGTGTCCAGGCTGCCTTTGCTGACACGCACTCCAAGTGGCGCCGCCTCGGCGCTCAGTGGAGCCGGACGCCGAGTGGTGGCCAGCCGTTCACCGACTGGCGTGTTGACCCGTTCACGGGTTACGACGCCCAGGGTCGCCCCAGTTGGTACTGGGTTGCCGGCGACGGAATGGCTCACGCTTGGCTGTTCCGCCCCACGTACGACTTCCGCGACTAAGCTAAGAAGTCTGTACCTGGGCTAAACCCAGAGTGCCCGGGAACGGATGTTCCCGGGCATTTCTTTCTGTCCCGCAATGATGCTGCGATGCGGCCATGCCATTGGCCACGTCCGCACCCGGCTCTTGGATCGGCGCGCGACCAGCCGCGAACGTCCTTCCGGTCAGTTCGCGTATAATATGCCGGGAGCCTTGACGAGGCTCCACACACTCGGTAAGGAGAAAGCAAGATGAAAAGGTTGTCAATGCTGTTCGCGTTGTTGCTGCTTGGCATCGCGCTACCGTTTGCCGGCTGCAACAAAGCCGAAGAGGTTGCGGACCCTGAGAAGAGTGCCGCGCCGGCAGAACCCGGCAAGGAAGGCGAGGTCAAACCGGGCGCAGGGGCGCCGGCTGAGTTTGCTGAGCCGGAGCTCCCCCCACAGACCGGAGGCGGCGGCTAAGGCTCAACTCGAGCCATGCAACTCACGCGGCGCGGTTGGGGTGTACTCCGTCTTTCCCATCGGTGAGCGCTCTCCGTAGCCGCATAAGCGGGCGTAGCTCAGTGGTAGAGCATCTGCTTCCCAAGCAGAGGGTCGCGGGTTCGACCCCCGTCGCCCGCTCCATTCCCCTCCCAACAACCCGCCTGCGGGTATCCTTACCCCGTGCCCAAGGCCAAGGCCAAAACACCCTCTAAGCGATGGAAACCAGGCGACCGCGTCAAGGTGCGCCAGCGCAAAGCCACCGACGCCGAACGCGAAGGTTTCACGTACTTCGAGCATCTCGCCGGCCTCACGGGAACGATCCGCAACGTCTTCAACCAGGACGAGATCGCCGTCTCGATTGACTTCGCTTCCATGCCGGAAGGCATGCTGAAGGCGCACACCGAGGCGGTTAAGCGAATGAGAGCCAAGTTCCTCGCCGGACTCAGCGAGGAGCAACGCAGAGGTCTCTCACCCGAGGAGAAGCGGTTCAGCGCGAACTACGTCATCCTCGTCAAGGCCGCCGACCTCGAACCGGGCCCTGCGAAAGCGAAGGCGGTGGATATCTCCCTCGAAGACGAGGAAGTTGAAGCCTACGAGGGCGAAAACGTCGCGCAGGGCATCCTGTACGACGACCCTGAGGTCCCCGAAGGCGCACGCCTCTCACCCGAAGACCTTGACAAGGCAGAGGAAGAGGAACTCAAGAAGCGCACCAGCCGGAAGAAGAAGCGCTCCTAACGAGCGAACCTCGGCAGCCGCTCGGTCACGTGCGGCAGAACCGGAAACGCGGCGTGCGGCTCCGTCTGGTACCAGTAAGCAACCGACGAATAGTCGTTCCGCTGCAGGTTCGCATGGCCGTGCTCAATCGTAACCCGAATGCTCTTCGTGAACGCGATTGGGTCGGGAAGGTGAAGGCGATAACTCGTGCACGCGCGACGATCTGGGTGACGCGGGTCGTACTCATGCACGCTCGTGCCGCCGAACAGGTGCGCCCTGTCATGCATGCCCCAAGCCTGCGTGAGGTAGTCCTCGCTGCCCGTTCCGTATAGGCTCGGTTCCGCCTCGCCGTCAATGAAGATCATGTCGTCGCCCTCTCCCCACCAAGTCAATTCAGGCGCCGCCAACTCTTGGTCGCCGAACCGCTTGCGGAACAGCGCCGGGTCGAGGTTGTGCACGCTCAGGTTGCACCCAACGTAGTGTCCCCGTCCGGATGCATCGAGCAGCACGTAGTTCTGCGATGGGTCAACCGGCGTGTCGAGGCGGTCCCAGTAGTTCACGCCCTGCTCCGCCAGAATCGCCTCGCCCGTCTCCGTCGGATACTCCTGGCGGTACTGCGCGTGGAGGTACAGCGCCTCGGCGAGGTCCGGGTCATCGGCAGGCAACTCCTCGAGGTCAACATAGAAGTAGAAGTGCCCGCAGGTCTTGTCGCTCTCGTTCTGCACCGCGATCCTCATGCCCTCGCGAAACGGCATCGGAAGCCAGCAGTTCATCGCAACGCCGCCGCCGACATTGCCCTCGTTATCGTGGTGCGTAACACAGTCGAACGCCGCGCTCTGGAAACTGCGGGCGATGCCATGCCCCAGGCAAAAGAAGTCGCCGACCGGTACCTCGATGCTCGGCGTCTCCTCGCCGTCCCACCACGCCCGCAGCACCATCTTCCTGAGATAGAGGCGGTCGTCGTGTCCGATGGTCATCCAGAGGTGCCGGATAACGCCGGCGCTCTCGAACTCCGCCAAGACCTTCTCCTCACCCGGCTCAATAGCCCAGAAGTCGCGGTTGCCGCCGGTCAGGTCGCGGCTGGAGAAGCGCCGGGGCCTTCCTCGGCGCGGAGAGAACAGCGGCGCTGCGTGGAACATTGCGGCGGATTCTACTCCCGCGCTCACCTCTCTCGCCCCTCCTTCCGACGAGTGCGTGACCCCGTGTTCGCGGCGCCGGCGAAGAACTCAGCGACGCCACGGCTCGTGCCCGAGGACCGCCTTATCGAGGTGAACGCTCTCAACTCGTATGCGCAGAGCTCGATGCCGTTCCTCGGTTTCGCGCTCGGCGCAGGTTTGCTCGGACTGTTGAACGTCTGCACGCCCGCGCTGATGTACGTCGCGTTGACGGCATTGTTCGGCCTGGCGTCACCAGGCTTTCGCTCTGCCAGGTTACCGGAGGGCCGACGAGTCGCCAGCCCCGGAGGAGCCCGGCTGCACTGTTCCGGACGCGCCTGGCTGTGGGCAGGGCGGCCCCCGCCCGGCTAGCCAGAGGTGAGGTAGGTGAACTCGAAGGAGTCGCCGGTGGAGATGGTGCCCGGGTTGATGGTGGCGTGGTTCACGTCAATCGTCAGAGCCGAGGTCTGAATTTGCCAGGCGCTGCCGGAGACCTTCGACCACTGCAGCACGTCGCTCGTTGCCGACAGCGGAGAGGAGAGGCCGAGTTTGTTTGTCGTGCCGACTTTGATCGTCTGGCTCTGCCCCTGCTGGGCGGCGGGGACTTCCGACGACAACTACTTCGAGACGAATTCTCAGGCGTGGTTCCTTCTCAGCGAAGCCAACCTCTCGACGCTCGAACTCGGCGCCCATACCACCAAACAGAACCCTACCCTCATGGACATCAAAGTCGAGGCGCGGATCAACCAGCCGGTCGGCAGAGTCAGCCTTGCGCTTAAGAACTGGCTGACCGGAGCATGGGAGACGGTAGAGGTGCAAGAAACGAGAAGCAACGAGGACATCACCTACTGGAAGACCGGCCTGGACTGCCGCAACTACGTCCGCCCCGACGGTCGCATCGAACTGCAAATCAAGACCATCGTCAACACCCCGATCACCGAAGCGACCTTCCGCACGTTCCTCGACCAGGTGGACATCCAGATTCGAGACATCTGAATGGCCCCAATGTCTTAGCTCAACCTTCGCTCAATGCGGCGATCGTCGCGGCGTACTTCTCGATGACGTCGTGCACGATGGTGCGGACCACCGGCTTGATGTGCGTCGGCGCGCGAGGGGAAGCGACTTGCGCGACAGCGTCGCGACCGGACACGCGATGCTCCGCTACATCCAGCGCCCACTGCGCGGCATGTTCCGGGTCCAGTACCACATCGTGGTCATTCATCAGCAGGAAGGTGAGCGTCGCGACGAATGCGGTTGCCCGATTTCCGCTGGCGAAAGGCTGTAGGCGCATGAATCGCTCGAGGAACTGCCCCGCTTGCGTCAAAACGTCCTTGCTCTTGCCGTAGGCGTACTGCGCGTACGTCGCCTCTTCGAGTTGCGCGTACTTGAAGTCGTTGACCTCTTTGGTCACCTCCTGGTTGATCCACAAGACGTCTTGGACGGTCAGGTAGTGAATCATGCCCACGGTCGCCACGTCGAGGGGGATTCTACCGCGTGCGGGTTACCTTGGAAAGGTTCCGCGGGTTGTCTGGGTCAAGCCCTCGTTGCCGGGCGGCATGCCAGGCGACCAGTTGGGCGAAAGCCGATGCGGGCAAGGGGCGAAGCTCCTCCGGCAAATCTGACTCCACTGGAGCCTGCAACAGCCGGCATCCGGCAGCCTCCGCTCGGGCGCGAATCTCCTTCGCGGTCGGGTCATCGGCATCCGAGCCGAACGCCAGCGCAGCCGTCTCGGGGCCCACCAGGGCGATCGGGCCGTGCGCGAAGTCGGCAATGCTGAACGGCTTCGAAGGCAGCAGGGCGCACTCCATCATCTTGAGCGCCGCCTCGTGGGCGACGCCGAAGTGGAAACCACGCCCCAGCGTGAACAGGATGCCCGCCGTCGCCGCAACGGCTGCCTGGTCCTTCGCCTGCGCCTCATCGGGAAGGGACCACTCGCCCGGCGGATCAGGGAGCGGCGCACCGAGGGAGCGCGCCAGTTGATAGAAGGCAAGCAGCGACAGCGTAAACGTCTTCGTAGCCGCAACCGAGCGCTCCTCGCCCGCGCCGAGCAGGATGTTTCGCTCCGCCGCTTCAACAACTGGCCCGTCGGCTGAGTTTGTGATGGAGAGCGTGCTGCATCCGACGCGTCGCGCCGAAAGCAGAACTTCGGCGACATCAGGCGCCGCCGCGGACTGGGAAACGCCCACAACCAGCGTGCCTTCCGGATAGCGCGGCGTTCCGCCGTAGCGCGTAATGACGCTCGGGGCGCCGAGGGAGCATGGAACGCCCAGATGAACCTCGAAGAGGTACCGCGCGTAGAGGCAGGCGTTGTCGCTGCTGCCCCTCGCTGCGAAAACGACCAGCGTTGGTTTTGCGATGCCACGCGCCTGCTCGAACAAGGCGTCCGCCCGCTCCCGCCAGAGGGCCGGCTGCTCCCGAATCTCCTCGAGCATGTGCGACATTAGGCGGAGCATATCCGGCTCAGCCCGCCAGGCGCCCGGGGTAAGCTGACTCTATGGCGAACCAAGCAGCAACCGTTGAGGAGTACCTCGCCTCGCTGCCTGAGGACAGGCGTATGGCGCTGGAAGCCGTCCGCAAGACCATCCTGAAGAACCTTCCGAAGGGATATGAAGAGGGCATGCAGTACGGCGCGATCGGATACTCCGTCCCTCACAGCGTCTATCCCCCAGGCTACCATTGCGACCCGAAGCAGCCTCTGCCGTTTCTCTGCTTGGCTTCACGCAAGAACTACATGACCATTTCCTTCATGGGAGTCTACGGCGACGCAGAGGGCGAGAAGTGGTTTCGCGAGGAGTGGGCGAAGACTGGCAAGCGCCTCGACATGGGGAAGGCGTGCGTCCGCTTCAAGGCATTGGACGACCTTCCGCTTGAACTGGTCGGGAAGGCGATCAAGCGCATTCCCGTACGGACGCTCGTCGAAAGGTACGAGCAGGCGCTTGCATCGAGGAAGCAGCGCGCCAAGCGTTGAAGGTGTCTCCCCGTCAGGAGGTGGTGGTGAGCCGGGTGGGATTCGAACCCACGACCCACGGCTTAAAAGGCCGTTGCTCTACCACTGAGCTACCGGCTCGGAAGCATGCGCCCAGTCATAATCCCCCGCGTGCGATGGGAAAGCATCTGGTACCCGGACAGCACCAGTGGACAGATACTCTCTGCCGCGCTCGTGCCGCTCGGCTGGATCTACGCTGCCGCATGGCGAGTCTACCTGGGAGCGTACAGACTCGGCCTGAAGAAGCCTGTCCGGGTGCCGATCCCCATCTTTTGCGTTGGAAACCTTGAGGTCGGCGGCTCGGGCAAGACGCCTCTCGCGATTGCCTTGGCCGACCTGCTCGTTGAGATGGACCTCCGCCCGGCTATGAGCGTCAGCGGCTACGGCAGCCCCGCGAGCGCCGGCGCACGCTTGCACCCACCTCATGAGCCCCTCGACGCCGCCATACACGGAGACGAGGCAGCGCTTGTCCGCAAGAAGCGACCCGCCCTGCCCCTTATCATTGGACGGGACCGCGTTACTGCAGGCAAAATCGCCACCGAGTCGGGCGTCGGCACCCTGGTGCTCGACGACGGTTTCCAGCATCTGCCGCTGGCAAGGTCTGCCGACCTGCTGGTCTGGCAGTCCGACCGCAGGAACCGCCGCTGTCTGCCCGCCGGGCCACTGCGCGAGCCTGAGTCGTCCGCCCGTCGCGCGCACGCGCTGCTCGTGGAGGAGGGCGGCGATGCGCCCGCTTACGACGTGCCCCTCTTTCGGTATCGCCGCGTCTTCCACGGGTTGATGGACGTCGGCACCGGCACGCTGGTGGCCCCCTCGGAGGTGCAGGCGCCGGTACTTGCCCTGAGCGCCATCGCTCGACCGGAGCGGTTCCACCGCGCACTGACCGACTTGGGGCTGAGCATCGGCTCCACCCTGACGCTGCCCGACCACAGCCGCCTCGACCGCCTTCAACTGCCGGCGGCTGCGACGGTCGTTTGCACCGAGAAGGACGCGGTGAAACTGGGCGGTCAGGCGCACAATACGCGCGTGCTCGCGCTCGTCTCAGACATGGAGTTCCTTGCGCCCGACGAAGTCAAGCGGTTCCTGCAGGAGCGGGTAGAGGACGCGGCTCAGTGACCGGCTGCGCACTCGCCTTCCTGTCTCGCTTGCTCTGCCTGATGCCCGGGCGTCTTGCCGACGGATTCGGCAGCGCGCTTGGACTGCTGGCGCACTCGGTGGACCGCAAGCACAGGGAGCGGGCGAGGGCTAACCTTCGCATGGTGTTCCCAGATTGGAGCGACGACAAGGTGCGGCGCGTCGCCCGCGCCTGTTTTGCGCACTTTGGCAAGACAGGCGCGCGCTTTCTACGCGCACCTGCGCTTTCCAGAGACGAGGTGCTCGCCTCAGTTCGCTGCGACGGGCTTCAGCTAATCCACGACGCACTGAGCGAAGGCAAGGGAGTAATTCTGATCACGGCGCACATCGGCAACTGGGAGCGCATGGCGCACTACTTCTCACTCAACGGCATACCGCTGAGCGTCATCGCACGCGACGCGAACGATCAGGTGAGCAACCAAGTGGTGAACCGAACGCGGCGCAGCCAGGGGTTCGAAGTCTATTCTCGAACCACGGCGGCAAGGAGGGTCCTTCGCGACTTACATCAAAACCGGTGCGTCGGCATCCTCCCCGACCAAAACGCTCAAGAGGCGTTCGTGCCGTTTTTCGGCAAACCCGCGGGAACGGTGCTTGGACCGGCGACCTTCCACCTTCACACCAACGCTCCCATTCTCACAACGTTTTGCATCGAACAGCACGACGGCTCCTACGAGGTGATGGTATCCCGCCTCGACCTCCCTGAGAGAACCGGCAACCGAGAAGCGGACGCCGCCGCCATCATGGCTCGCATCAACCTGGCGATCGAGCAAGTCGTTCGCGAGCACCCCGAGCAGTGGCTCTGGCTGCACGACCGGTGGCGCTCGGCGCGACAGGAGGGGCTGCTGTGATGGCAGGCGGTGGGGTTGTTCGGCAGGATGCCGAAACCACATTGGCGGTGGGGCGCGATGCCTGAGCGGGTGCTGCTCGTCCGCCTCTCTGCAATAGGCGATGTCGTCATGGCGTTGCCTGCTGCGGCGAGCGTCAAGGCGTCCAACCCGGGCGCCCAAGTTGCCTGGGTGATTGATCACCGCCTCCGCGAACTCGTCATAGGACACCCGTGCGTTGACCGCGTGTATGCGCTGTTCACGGACCGCAAGGCACGTCGAAACCCCGCGCGCTGGCGCGTGATGGTTCGGCAACATCGCCGCATCGCCGAGTTCTCCGCCGATGTGGGAGTTGACCTCCACGGTCACACGAAGAGCGCGCTTCCGCTGTACTTCTCCAGAGCGAAAAGAAAACTCACACTCGAGCCGAAGGACGCGCTTAGCCGAGCGCTCGGCGGTCGCGCCGTCCGCGTTCCCGAAACCATGCATCGCGTTGATGCGTACCTCGAAGCGATTCGCGAAGCGGGGTTCCCGTTTCGGCGCTACTCCTTCGACCTTCCGATCAACGATGCGATCCGCGGCTCGATACAGCGATGGCTCGGCGACGGTGGGTGGATAACGATTCACCTCGGAGGCACTCACCCGAACAAGCTCTGGCCGATCGAGCGGTTCATCACCGTCGGGAAGGAGCTCGTCGAGCGAGGGGAGCGCGTTCTCATCGTCGGTGGCGCGTCCGAGCAGTCCATGGCACAAAGGTTCCAGCAACAGGTCGAAGCCACGAGCACGGTAGGCGAGACCGGATTGCTCGAACTGGCTGAGGTCATCCGTCGCGCGAGGCTTCACCTCAGTGGTGACACCGGCTCAGCGCACATTGCCGCCGCAGTCGGCACGCGATGCGTTACCGTCTTCGGTCACATGCCGGCGGCGGTGTATCACCCCTTCGGGCAACCGGACGCCGTCGTGCAGGCGGGTCGCTCGGCAGCGGACGTTTCGGTGGAGATGGTGCTCCAGAAGATCGAGGAGCGACTGAAGTGAGCGAATCGCCGAACGCCACAGAGCGCATCCTCCTCGTGCGCCTCTCGGCAATCGGTGACATTGTGCACACGATGCCCGCCGCCGCAGCGATCAAGCGCGCACAGCCGGACTGGACGCTGCACTGGGCGGTTCAGGCTAACCTCGCCGGGGTCCTTTCAGGCTTCGAGTATGCCGACCGCGTAATCCAGGTGCCCAGGCGGCCGAGCCTTGGCGACCTGATGCGTCTTCGTCGCGAGTTCCGCGAAGAGAGGTACAGCACCGCACTCGATATGCAGGGCCTCTTCAAGAGCGCGCGGCTCGTGTTCCTCTCCGGCGCAGAGCGCAGGTTGGGCTACTTCTTCCAACGCGAACTCTCACGCCTCTTCAGCAAGCCGATCATCCCACCCGCCGAACGAAAGCACGTGGTCGAGCACTACCTCGCGGTGGCGGAGGCGCTCGTCGGCAAAACCGGTGAAGTGGACTTCGGGTTGAAGCCGACCGCCGTCGCCGTCAAGAGCGTCTCCCCGATGCTCGACGTGCCGAGGGCGACCGGGCGCCGGTTGTTAGCAGTAAACGTCGGCGCAGGGCAACAGGAGAAGCGCTGGCACCTCGATCGGTTCGCCGAGGCGATGCGGCTCGCCCGCGAGAGGGGCTGGGAGCCGGTGCTCATCGGCGGCCCGGCGGACGTTGCCGATTGCGGGAAAGTCGCCGCCGCCCTCGACCCGCCGGTCACCAACCTGGCGGGAAGGACGAGCCTCGAGGAGTTGGTCGCCGTGATCGCGCTCGCCGAAGCACACATGGGTGGCGACACAGGCTCGACGCACATCGCCGTTGCGCTCGGCAAGCCGGTCGCCTGCATGATGGGGCCGACGAACCCGGAGCGCAGCGGGCCCTTCCGAAGGCGGGAACAGGTGGCGTTCCGTGGCGCCGACGCGCTGCACGAAATCAGCGCGGTAGAGGTCGTCACCCTGCTTCCTCAGCAGTGAGTTTGCTCATCGCCGTCGCCCCCACGTTGCCGATAAAGAGGGCCGGGCACGAAAGCGCGCCCAGCCCATTGCTCCTCCCGGACGAGGCCGGGTTTAGAAGATCGGAACGTGCTCGAACCGCTTGCCGAAGATGCTCGCGCTGTCTGCGCCCATCCACTCGTCAAGCACGGTCGCATACACTTGGCGGAAGTCCACCTTCCATCGGATGTCGCCACGGTCGAGGTTGTTCAGGTCCGGTTTGTCGCCGATGAAACCGCCTTCGACTTGCGGACCGACTACGAACATCGGGTTCCCCGCGCCGTGGTCGGTGCCCTGGCTGTTGTTCTCTGCAACGCGCCTGCCGAATTCGGTGAACACGAGCACGGTCACCTTCTCGGCCTTGCCGATTGCCTTCATCTCTTGCATGAAGGTGTTCAGCGCGTCGCTGAACTGTTGCAGCAACCTGGCATGTTGATCGCGCTGCTGGCTGTGCGTGTCGAAGCCGCCGGCGGAGAGATAGATAACGCGCGTCTTCGGTGACGAGCCGATGATCTGCGCAATCTGCTGGAAGCCTCTGCCGAAGTTGTCGTTCCCGTAGGTAAATTGCGAATCGTACTGCGACAGCAGTCGATTCAATTCCGACATTGCGTCGAGCGCAGTCAGGTTGGCTTCGCGGATGGTGCCCGCCGAACCGCCTTTCTCCGAGCCTTGGATGTCACGGAGCCGCTTCTCCTCGTCCGGGTCGCCAATCAGCCCGCGGATGTCGGCAAGGCTCGCGAAACAGGGGACGCTCACCTGCTTACCTTTCAGGGCGACAGGCGTGGTCTGCGAAAGGCCGAGCGCCACCACCGGATTCGTCGAGCCGCCCTTCGCTTGGTTGTCGAGGTACTTGCCCAGCCAACCGTACGCCTCCACCGCGTCGGGGTTCGCCGTCTGCCATATCTCCATGCTGCGGAAATGCGAGCGGTTCGGGTTCGGATAGCCGACGTTGTGAACCACTGCGACCGAGCGGGAGTCGTACAACTCTTTGAACCCCGTCATAGAAGGATGGAAGCCCAGCGCATCGTCTACCTTCAGGACCTGATCCTCAGGAATCGCAAGCGTCGGGCGAACGCTGCGATACGTTGGGTCGGACCACGGCACAACCGTGTTCAGCCCATCGTTGCCGCCTGAGAGTTGGCACACAACAAGGATGTTGTCGGGCGCTACCTTGCCGCCCTTCGCCAACTTCAGGATGTCTGCGCGGGCGACCTGCGCCAACCACGGCGGAGCGGCAAGCCCCACAGCGATGATCGCGCTGCTGCGCAGAAAGTCTCTTCTTGTCAGTTCGTTGTCCATTCAGGGTCTCCTTAGCAAAGGTGAAACTCCGGCGCCGCGAACAGCACCTTGAGTGTCTCGTTCAAAACTCTTCCCGCGGTGCGCGGCTGAGAGAGCGCCTCCACCCCGCCGACTGCGTCGATCGTGCTCGCAAGCGCGCTCTTGCGCTCCGCCGGAATCGCGGCGTCGGTAGCCTCGAGCAGGAAGTCCGCCGCCTGGGCAGCGGATTGCACTCCCGCTTGATTTACCATTGCGGGGCCAAACGTTCCCATCGGTCCGCGCTCGTTTGCTATGGTGTCGGCGAACCGGATTCGCTCGATCATCGTGCTCGTTGATATCCACGCCTCGCCCCAATCCCATCCGGCAACATCGGGCGGGTAAAGCAGTTGCATGCCTTGCCGTGCCATCGCCTGATACAGGCCGCCCAGTCCGCCGAAGGCGCCGCCGCGTGCGTTTTCCGGCGGGTTCTCCACCAGAGGCTTCGCCTGCACGCCCACGTCGAACTGCCTCGCCAGAGCGATGCAGAAGTCCGCTGGATTCTTGATCAGTTTCCTCACGCACTTCTCGCTCCAGAACTCGTCGCTCTTGGCAATCCACTCGATTGCAGGCTTCATCTCGTAGTCGCTCTTCCGAATCCGCGACGCGAGCGCGTCCACGATCTTCTCTTCAGGGTTCATGTAGGCGAACCACTCCCATAACTTCCGCGCGAGATACTTCGGGCACTCCTCGCGCTCGAGCAGAATCGCCAAAACGTCGTCGCCGCGCAGTGCGCCGCTCTTGCCGAGCACGCTCTTCTCGCCGCGGTCATGTTGCGAAATGCGATCTACAAACTCAAACAGCGGCTCGCCGTTCTTGACAACCTCCTCCAGCGCAGCCGGATCCTGTCGCGCGCCTCGAACCGCGGGGTTCGCCCGCCACGCCCAACCCGTGAACGCGCGCGCCGCTTCCTGTATGTCCTGTTCCGTGTAGTTCCCGATGCCGAGCGTGAACAGCTCCATCACCTCGCGAGCAAAGTTCTCGTTCGGCTTGCCCGCAACGTTCGTCTGCGAATCGAGCCAGAACATCATGGCAGGGTCTTTGCTTGCCGCCTCAAGTAGAACCCGAAAGTTCCCGTTCGCATGCTTGCGCAGCGTGTCTACGTACTGCATCATCATGAACGGGTTGCTCACCTTCGACGCGCTGACGGCGAAGTGGTCATGCCAGAAAAGCGTCAGCTTCTCCTCGAGCGGACGCTCAGTCAGAACGTAGCGGGCCGTCCAATAGATGCCCAGGAACTGGGGGTTGACTTGGATCACCCCGTCGCGACGAGGAAGCAGTTTCACTAAATCAATCGTGAAACCGAGCGGATATTTCTCATAGTTCACGAGGCGCTCGATCGTGCCATCCACGCCCAACTTCTCGTAGAACTGAACCTCCGCCCGGCTGGCGCCGAAGCCGAACCGCCGTAGGAGATGCGCCACCTGCTCGCGAGTCGTCATCGCTTTGTGTCTTTCGCTCCTGTGCACGGATGATACGCACGCCGTAAGCAGGCGTTCACCACTCTGTTCATCATTCTGGCTCAGGAACGGCCTCATCGCAAGCGAAGGACGCGCGGACGAGGCGCCGAGCCTCGGCAGCCGAGCCGACCACGCCAATTCCCATCAATTGCACCAGGGCGTTCCCCAGCGCCGTCGCCTCCACCGGGCCGACCAGCACCCGTCGCCCGAGCGCTGCCGCCGTCAGAGAGTTCAGCAGGCGGTTCCGAGAACCACCGCCGACCACGTGCACCGCCTCGATCGCCCGCCCCGTCAGGCGCTCGATTGTGGCGATGGTTTCGGCGTACTCCCGCGCGAGGTTCTCCAGAATGCAGCGGTAGAGCCTGCCCTCACCCTCAAGAGGACCGTCCGCGATCGCCCGGATTGCGGATGCCATGTCCGCCGGGTTCAGCAGCGTCGAATGGTTCACCTCGAATCGAACGCCGGTCGGCCCGTCGCTCGCGGCGAGCGCCAAGCACTCCTCCACCGACCGCTCGCCACGAGAGCGCTCGACCAGCCAAAGCCCCATCACGTTCTTTAGGAACCGGAACGTCCCGCCGACGCCCCGTTCGTTGGTGAACCCCGCCGCGAGCGCCTCTGAGGTGGGGATCGGCGCCTGCAATTCGACGCCCACCAGCGACCATGTGCCGGAACTGATGTACGCCCATCCCCCGCCCTCGCCGGGAGCCGCAACCACCGCTGCGGCAGTGTCGTGTCCTGGAGCGCGAGCAGGAACGCCATCGCCCGCCTCACAAAGTGGGCTCAAGAAGCGCTCCACTCCGAGCAACGAAACCACCTCCGGCTGCCACTCGCCGTCCAACCCGAGCATCTCCGACGTCGAGGCGATGGTGCGCTCAATCCGAACGTCGCCACCCGCCACGAGGTGGTGGAGCAGATCCGGCAAGAACAGCAGACGGCGTGCTCGGCGCAACTCTTCGTCGCCGCGCGCGCGCCGCGCCATCAGTTGGGATGCGGTGTTGAACACCAGCGGCTGGATGCCGGTGAGGGCATAGCGCCGCTCTCGTGGAAGAAGCCGCTCCAAGTCCGCCGCGCCGACTTCGTGAGACGGGTCGCGGTAGCGAATCGGGTCTGCGAGGAGCGCTCCGCTTTCGTCGAGCAGGCCAAAGTCCACTCCCCAGGTGTCCACCGACCAAGAGTCGAACTCGCCTGCTGCGGCGAGCGCGTCGCGGATTCCCCCGACCATCGCCGCAACGTCCCACCGCTCGAACGCACCGTCGTGGTACCACGGCGTTGGGAACGCGGAGAGCGTCTTTGCGGACAGCCGCTCGCCGAGAAGCGCGACTTCGACCACGCGCACCGACCCCGCGCCTGCATCCACCCCGAGCACCCGCATGGCGGCATTTTGCCGCCTGCCGGCTCACACGTGGCCCGCGGGTGCGGCGAAAGCCAGCAGCGCGAGTCCCACGGCGTAGCTCAAGAGGCTCCAGCCCACCTCGCTCTTGTGGCTCTCGAGGTGAACCTCGCGGAACACCCAGACACCCCACGCGATGGCGATCAACGTGCTCAGATTCGACACCGGCCAAGAGATGGACATCGGGATGAACACCATCGCCACGGTCCCCAGCGTCTGTCCACTCATCCAGATACCGCCTGCCGTCAGGCAGAGCGCGACCTCGCGCTTCGGCGCCCTCGGCGACCAACTGCGCTCGCGCACCCAGAACAGCAGCATCGAGCTCACAAGCACGCCCACGCCGAGCCAAGCGACCGCCTGGTACGCGGTCATCCCCTCGCGCAGGACGACCTTGAGCGGAATTGCATATGCCCCGTAAAAGAACGCCGCACCGATCGAAGCGAGTATCCCGATGGCGAACGCGCGCTTGCGCTCCGCCGGGTCCCGCCCGTTCTGGAAGGCGATAGCCCTTTCGGTCTCTGGCGCACCAGCCCGACCGAGCAACACCGCCGCGAGCGTCATCAACATCACTCCCCCAACAGCCGACGCGAGCGACTTCGGATCCTCAAACGTGTACTCGTGGAAGATGACGATCCCGTACACCGAGGCGAAGAACGGCGCCATGTTCTTCACCGGCGTACTCCGAGCGACGCCGATGTAGTCCACCGCCGTGCTGTAACTCAGCGATCCGAACGTCCAAATCACGCCGCAAGCGAACGAAAGCGCCGCCGGCAGCGGTCGGAAGTCAATGCCGCCGTCCGCGACGAGCGCGACCGCAACACACAGCGGAGCAACTGCAAGGGAAAGGTAGTACTGATACCGAACCACCGATAGGCGGCTCGACTTGCGGGGAAAGATGTACGCCGCAAACGCCGCGGAGCTCACCAGCGCAAGCAGGAAACCGAGCGCCGCGTCCGTCAAGCAGCCTCACTCCAGTCGCCGAGATAGAGCACCTCCGGTTCCAACTCCACGCCGAACTCCTCACGCACCCGCCGCTTCGCCTCATGCGCCAGCCAATGAACGTCAGCCGCTTTCGCCTCGCCGAGGTTGCATATGAAGTTTGCGTGCAGGGGCGAGATGAAGGCGTTGCCCCGTCTCAGTCCCTTCATGCCGCACGCCTCGTTGAGGTAGCCCGCCGGGATGATGCCCGCCTCGCGCAGGTCGGCGCGCAACCCATCGATGCGCTGCGCCACCTCGCGGTCGAGGACGTTTTTGAAGAAGGAGCCGACGCTTGGGTGAGGGGGTTGCTTGCTGATGCGCTGGCGCTGGTAGTCGCGCGCCAGGTCATAGATGTGGCGCGGCTCACTCGGCTCCAAACGCAATAGTGCTTTGAGAAGGACGATGGGCGGAGGATCCGGACGCCGTAGCACCGAGTCGCGGTACCGAAAATCCAACTCCTCTGGCGCAACAATCTTGCGAATGCCGTCCCAAACGACGTCCACCGCCGTCAGCAGGTTCGCAATGCTCGAACGGTACGCGCCTGCGTTGCTCACGAGCGCACCACCCAGCGTCCCTGGGATGCCCACCGCGAACTCAAGCCCGCCCAGGCCCGCCTGGGCGGCTCCCAAAAACAGGTCTTGGAACCAACAGCCACACTCCGCCTCAGCCTCGGCGCCGACCCGGATACGGTCGCACTGATTCACGACCACGACGGCGTCCACGCCTGCGTCCGCAACGAGCAGGTTGCTGCCCGAGCCGATGACGGAGTGAGGAATCCCGCTTTCGTGCAGGCATGCCGCTACTTCGGCGAGCATCTCCAGGTCGCGCACCGGCACCAGGTAGCGCGCCGGGCCGCCCACCCGCATCGTGGTGTACGGGCGAAGCGGCACCCGCTCCAGCACGGGCACGCCCGGTGGAAGGAGGCTCTTGACCTCGGGGGGAAGCGGCACGCACGCTATTCTGACACGCGCGGATACGCCGTCTTCGGCGTGCTGATGCCCGGCTCGAGCACATACCACGGGAGCAGCTCCTCCGGCGCAATCCACCCGAGCCCTTCAAGATACAGCGCCGCGCGCCGCGGGTCCGGATAGAGGGGCGCGGGAAACGCCTTCCCGTACCCACTGGCGCCCTTGAGGGCAGGGTCGGTCGCGGAGACCTCCTTCGGCGCCGCGCCAGGCTGGTCACGCAGGAGGTACATGTCGCGGCGAGAGGGGACTGCGACCGCGCCGCCGGCGATAAGGTCGAAGGAAGAGATTCCGCCGACTCTTACGCCCTGCGCCCAGGCGAGCGTCTTGGCGACCGTAACGCCGACGCGCACGCCGGTGAACGAACCGGGGCCGACATCCGCGATGAACCCGCCGACGTCGGAGAGGAAGGTCTCCGCCTCTTCCAGCACCGACGCAAGGACCTGGAAGAGCGCCGCCTCCGCCTGCCTTGGCGCGTGTTCCGTTCGGAATGCCAGCACCGTGGGGCCGTCGAGGAGCGCGGCGGCTGCCTGTGGGGAACTGGTGGAGAGGACGAGGGTTCTCACTCTACACCTCGCCTCGGGCGCGTGATAATGACCCGGCGCGTGCCGTCCTCTTGCGCCTCGATGGACACGCGCCAGGCATCCGACGGCCAGAAGTCCGGCGCACGCTCGGGCCACTCGACCAGGAGTGCGTGGGTCTCAAGAAAGTCGGTCAGCCCGAGGTCCTCGACCTCTGCGGGTCGGTCGAGGCGATAGAGGTCGGCGTGGCAGACCGGCGGCTGTGTGTCGTAGAGAAACAGGAGGTTGAAGGTCGGCGAGCGCACCTCGCCATCGTAGCCGAGAGCCCTCACGAAACCGCGTGCGAGCGTCGTTTTGCCTGCGCCCAGCTCGCCGGTGAGCAAGACCACGACGCCCGGCTTGGCCTTCGTCGCGAGTTCTGCGCCGATTTGCTCCGTCGCCTCAGGAGTCGCGGCGAGCAGTTCCGTTTGCGATAAACTCACCCTGGGTTCCATCTGATGCCTAAGATTACTTTCCTCCCGTTCGCCGTTTCCGAGACCGTACCCGCAGGAGTGGGGCGTCAGTTGGGCAACCTGCTCGGCTCCGGGTTCGAGGGCGTCGAGGGCGTACAGTATGAAGGCTCGATGCTGATGACCCAGGAGCAGGACGGCACGGTCTCCCCTGCGCCCGCTTCGAGGGAGTTGCTCGACGAGGACATCATCCGCCGAGTGCTTGACCAGCACGCCGCCGACGCTGTGGTGGATGGACTCCTCTCCCGCGCTGATGACCGACTCTCGATAACCGTTCGCCTCGCGCGCCGAGACGCCACGCCCGAAGTTTGGCAGAAAGAGGCACCCCTAGCGGACCTCAAGCCGACCCTCACGGAGGCTCACGCCTGGATCAGCGGGCAGATGGGTATTGAGGGCAGCTCGCAGGTCGCCATTGCGGACAGCAAGCCGGAGGCGTTCCTGAAGTACCTCGAGGGCTACGACGCCCTCGTCTTGGCGGCGCAGGCGCAGCAGGGACGCGCGCCGCGAATTGACTACCTGCGGGGGCTCGACGCGCTCCTCGGGGCGATCGCGCTCGACCCCTCCCTGAAAGCCGCTTATCTGGCAGCCATTCGGCTTGCCAACTCGCTCATCCAGGCGCGCCTCGCGCCGCCGCCTGAACTCGAGGCGCGGCTCAAGAAGATGGCTGACGGCAACCCCGAGGACCCCGCGGTGCACCGAACGCTCGCCGACCTTTACCGCCTCACCGGTCGCACCCACGACGCCATCAACACCATGGACAAGGCGGTTGCGTTGGCTCAGGCGTCGGAATCGGTTCCGGACGAGGCGGTCGCCGAGTTCATCACCTACCGCGGGATGCTGCAGCGCGCTGCCGGGATGGTTGCGAACGCTGAACTCTCTTTCCGTCGCGCCGCAGACCTGGAGCCGTATCCTAAGCCGTCGCTCGACCTCCTAACCGACCTTCTCTTCGATACCGAGCGATCCCATGAGGCGCCTGGCGTCTGGAGACAGGTCATCGACCTCGCACCCGACAAGCCGGACGCGTGGATTCGCTACGCGAGCGTTCTCTTCCGGCTCGACCGCAAGGACGACGCGAAGAGGGCGCTCGAAGAGGCGCTCGAGAAGACTTCCGGCGACGTGCTCATCAAGCGGTACCTCGCGCCGCTTCTCGCCGACGCGGGGGAACACGACCGCGCCATGGACTACTACGAGGACTTCCTCGACGAGTACCCCGACCACGCGGAGACGCTGCTTGAGTATGCGCGCACGCTGCACGCCGCGGGCAGGCAGCACGAGGTGCCCGACGCGCTGCGCAAGGCGCTCGAAGCGAACCCCGACCAGCACGTGAAGGCGCACGCGCAGGCATGGCTGTTTGAACTGGAGAACCCAAAGCGCGTCGAGGCGATGAAACTCGCCGCCGAGAAGGTGGAGCGAGAAGAGATTGCCGGCGCAGTCGATGACCTCGAAAAACTGGTCGAGTGGATGCCGGAGTATTGGAAGGCTTGGGCGTTCTTGGCGAATCTTTACAACCGCCTCGGTCGCCACACGGACGCGGAGCGCGCCGCCCAGCACACGCTGAACCTCTATCCCGGCAGCGAGCCCACGTATCTCGACCTCGTTAACTCGCTCATGGGTCAGGAGCGGAACACCGATGCCGACAACCTGCTGACGCACCTGGAAAACCATGGCTACGCATCTGTGCCGCTGCTGCTCACGCACGCGATGGTGAAGAAGCGGCTCGGAAAGCGGGAAGAGGCGCGGACCATGGCCGCCGCCATTCGAGAGGTGGTCGGCCCAGGCAACCAGGATGTGGAGAAGGTGCTCGCGGAAATCGAAGGTCAATGAAACGGGGAGATTCGAACCCGGTCTAAAGGGGACACCTCGATGCTCTTGCTTCCCGTTCTGCTCGCGCTATGCTCTCCTCAAGCGTCGGCACCCGTCCTCATCTCATCGAGCCTCCAGACGGAGAGGGCGCCGCTGGAGCCCGTGTACGACGGTTCCAAGCGCTGGGCAGTGGAGCCAGGCGATCGCATCGGGCTCGGTAGTTACGTGCCCCCAAACTGGGAGGTGGCTGACCTCTTGGATGCCGGGGTCGCGTTCTTTCACGCCCAGACGGACGAACTCGGGCCTCCAGACGGCGGAAGCGGCAAGTTCGACCCGGGGCTTCTGCAGTCCCAGAAGGAGAACGTGGAGCGCCTTGGCGCACGGTGGGGCCTGGCGGTTCACACGCTGTTCCCCTCCTTCGATGACAGCCTGATTGTCGGCGAGGGAACGATGCGTCTCGACACGAGCCAGCGGGTGCCTGCGTGGTCGCCGTGGGACCTGGATCGCACCCGCTGGAGCGCGACCAAGTTCGGCTGGGTCAACCGCCGGTTCCCGAATCTGAACCACGTCGTGCTCGGCATCTTCGGGGAGTACGGCGACGCGTCGTTCTTCACCGGCTTGGCCGCTCAGGATGCGGCACAGGCTGCGCTGTGGCGCTCCAGGGTGCGGGTTGACCCGCCCGGAGTCGGCTATTGGTCCGGCGACCCGAAGGCGCGAGCGTCTTGGCACGCGGCGCTGACTCGTAGCCACGGCTCGATTGAGCAGGCGTATGCCGACTGGGGGATGGCGGTGCCGGATCCGCCGTCTGTGCCCTATCCGGTCACGCCGGTTTATCCGTACGCGGCGCGCGCCGAGTACATGGACTGGTATCGCTCGGCGATCCCCGCGTTGGCGGGCCGCTTGGCGGGCGTGGCTCGCGAGATCTTCCTCGACACGCCGATCCTCGTGCCCGTCGGGCCGCCGCACGACATGCCGGAACTGGGCTTCGACGCCTTCTCGCTCTTATCAGCGGTTCGCGGGAGCGTAGACGGGGTGGTGACCACGAACCTGGGCTACTACGACTTCGCGGCGAACTGGGCGCTCTCTCTGGGGCGAATCCGCGCGGCGGCTCGCGCGACCGACACGCCAGTTTGGGCGACTTCGCCCGCGCCGGGCAACGACGCCGACGCGAACCAGAGGCTCTTCGAGGTGGTCTCCCTCGGCGCGAGGGCTTTCGTCGAGTGGCCCCAGTCGTTGAGGCAGCCCGGCAACGCGGTTGGAGCAAATCGGGGTGCTCTCCGGTGGTTCCCGCCTCAGTGCGACGTGGCTGTGCTCTATCCTTCCACGGCTCAGGGCTTTCGTGCCGGGCAGCCCGCCCCTCGGCTTCTCTATCGTGGGTTGGTGGAACTGCGCGACTTTGCCGACTGCGAGGTGCTCGAAGAGAGCGCGATGATCGCCGGCGCGCTCTCAGCCTATCGCGTCGCCGTGCTCTACGAGGGGACCGTGTGGTCGGAGGCTGCCCTCCGCGCCCTCCGCGAATGGGTGCGCGGCGGAGGCGTCGTCGTCGCCTATGACTTCGGCAAGATGGCGACCCCGAGCGGCGACACGACAATCCACCAAGAGCTGTTCGGCTTCGCCCAGACACTCACGCCCGCCGTACCCACCGAGCGATGGGTGGGTGAACTGCCGCATGCCTATCGCGTCGCTCTCGGCTCAAGCCTGGACCCGGAACTGCTGCTCGGATCCTGGGGCAGCGCCCAGCGCCCCGGCCGGGTGGCGTACGGCGGCGCTCAATTGCGGCTTCCGGTGGCGACCGACGGGGATGTCGTGGTGGCGTTCCGCTTCGCCCCCAACCAGGCGGCCTCCGGCAGCATGGCGATCTCGTCGGGCGATCGCGAGGTCGCCTCGGTCTCGCTGAGTGGGGGGCTGCGGCGGTTCCAGTTCACCGTAGGCTCGGCGCTCGTGGAGCGCGGCGTGCTTGAGCTGGAGGTGTCACTCGACGCCGAGCGGTTCGTGACCATCGAGTCGGTCGAGGTGCGTCTCGCGGTGACGCCGGACGCCGAGATAGGGGCGCTGTCAGGACGATTCGAGGCGCCTGTGTCGGTCTCCGACGTCCGCGGTTGGTCTCAGCGCATCGGCCGGGGCTTGGCGGTGTTTTTCCCCGGCAAGCGCCAGTTGTGGAAGCAGTACACCTCGGTCGTTCGGCACCTCATCTACCGACTGAGCCAGGTCGAGCAGGGTCGCCGGGACGCTCCGATGCTGGACGACCGTGCCGACGGCGTGTACGTTACGAACGCCGGCAACCTGGTAGCCGCGCTGAACACCGGTTCGGAAGAGCGGGTGCTCTCCCTGACTCAAGGCACGGTGGGCGTCGTTCCTGCCGGGCGGTGCGTTCTGTTTCGCCTCGGCCCGCCGGAGCATCGGGTGGTTGAGCAGGCGGAGGACTCTCCTTCCGCTGCAGGATTGCGCATTCAGGCGTCGCCGTTCGGGACGCCAAGAGACAGGCCAAACGTGGTACGCGTGGACGCCGGCGAGGAGTTCGACTTGGTCCTTCAGGTTCCCGCCGAGGGGAAGTACCGCCTCTTCCTTAGGACGGTGCGCAGCGGGTCGCTCTACCCGGTCGAATGCTCCGTTGGGGAGGCCGTGGTTGTGCCGCCCCCGCTCATCGAGGCGACCGAGGCGTTCACGTATCGGGTGGGCGAGTTTGCCCTCCCTGCGGGCGAGGTGCGCCTGCGGGTGCGCGCCGACCGGGAGTTCCTGTTCGACTTCGTCGTGCTGACAGATGAGGCGAACGTGGTAGGATTCCGGCGGGCGAGGAGCCCCGCCGAACTTGCGCGGGGGTTGACTTCGTCCTCAGTACCGTGGTCTGGGTAGAATCCCCGGCCTCGAACCCTGGGCGGCGGATGCCGCCCGCAAAGGAGGGGAGTGATGAAGATGATTGCAAGGAATGCGTTCGCTCTGCTGGCGGTAGCCGCCGTGGCATGGGTTTGCGCGCCTGCTCGCGCGATGGGGATCGCCGCGCAGGACATCAAGATATTGAAGAGCGCCGACGAGCCGCGAGTTATGGTGCAGTACTCCGGCGCTCGAGCCGCACGAATCGAAATCCGCATCAACGGAGTCTTCGCCGGTCAGAGAGTCGTGGACGCGGCACGGAGTTCCGGTGAAGCGGCGTTTACGCTGGATGTCGGCCTTCTTAACGAAGGCGAGAACGCCATCGAGGCGATTCTCTTCAACGCGAAAGGCGATGTCGTTGGCAGGGAGCGGCTCGTCCTGCAAGCCGAAAAGGCGAGCGAGGCGGTTTACATCGCGTTGCCCAAGCAGAACGAGTCCGTGCGCGGCACCGTCGAGATTCGCGTCGGCTTCGGCAAGCAGATGCAGGATGCGTTCGTTTCGTTCTTCGTGGACGGGCAGTTTCGCTCCATGAAGAACTTCCCGCCCTACAGTTACATCTGGGATACGCGGAAGGAAACGAACGGTTGGCACGAACTCGAGGCTTGGGTCTATGACCGCTCTCAAACGACGATGAAGTCGCAAAAGACCCGCGTCTTCGTTGACAACCCCGGAGGACGAACTGAGCGCGTTACCAATCCGCCCGCCGACCCCACCGCGCCGCCGGTGAAGAGCGGCGTAGAACCGGGCGCGGGACTCAAGACCGCAACCGGAGGCATCGAGAGCGTGAAGGGCGCGGTTCAACCGATTGAACTGCGCGGACTCAGCGACCCCAGCCTATCAGCCCCCGTCTCTGCGACGCAGGGCATGAAGGCACGGGACACGCTGTACGCCGAGGCTTCCGGCATCCGCGTTACCGACCCGAAGGCACCCGTCGGTGTGGTTGCTCCCGTCGAGGGCACGACGCCGCCGGCGGTGAACGTTGATTCGAACGTGGTGCCGGTCGTTGTTGGCACTCGCCTCCCCGACGGCGTGTACACGATTACCTACGCTGGCGAGGTCGTTCGCTTCGACGTCGAGCCTTTCGTGGAAGAGGGCGTTCCGCTGACGCCGCTGCGCCACCTGTTCGAGCATGCGGGCGCCGAGGTCTCTTGGCTGCCTGCCGACAAGGTCGCGACGGCAAAGGGCGAGGGCGTTCCGGAAGTTTGGGTGAAGGTCGGCGACCTGATTGCGCGGATTGGCGGTCGGGCGGTTCAACTGGAGCGCCCGGCGTTCATCAAGCGCGGCAGGACGATCATCCCTCTGTCGTTCATCCGCGACGCTCTGGAGGTCGAGGTGAACTACGATCGCTCGACCGGGCACGTGTTGATTACCAAGCCGGCGGAGAAGAAGTAACCCCGTTTCCTCCTTTGGCTCCCGCCCGCCCTCCAAACGCCCGGCCTGGAGGGCGGCTCCTTTTTGGAGGAGTGGCTCTTCTCGGGCGGGGTGCGGCGTTCTCCCCTCGGGTCGAGTGGCGCAGGAGCCGACAATCTCCCTCGGGTATGGATGGAAACGCGGGCAGCAGCGGGTATTCCAAGAACGGTGAGCGGAGGAACGTGCCTCGGTTCGGTATGCTGGAGTGCGGGGTTCTCTGGGAGGACGGGGCGGATGGGCCCAGGAGGCTCGGCACGGTTCTGGTCACCAACGCAAGCATGGGCGGGCTGCAACTTCGCAGCCAGGCGCCCCCGCCGCACAACCAGCGGCTGATGCTCGAACTGGGCTCCGAGGACGGGTCGCTCTTCCTGCCGGGCGAGGTGCGGTACGTCAACCAGGAGAACGGCGTGCCGACGTTCGGCTTCAAGTTCGCTCCGGAGAGCGACGACGACCGTGAGGCGGTAGCGCGGTATGTGCTGATGCTGGCGAACAAGGCGTCCGCCGAGACGCTCGACTGGTCGTCGTTCAGCAGCGAGCGATTGGACACGCAGGGCGCGCCGGGATAGGCACAACGCCGGATCATTCTCTCCACAGCGGTCACCCTTCCGCGGGAAAGCCGCGGCGAGGGTTGCGCGCTCTCGCCGAGGTACACTGACCGAGCCCTGCGGTGTGCGGGATTGCCCGACCTGTTCGGAGCCGACAAGCACACGCTTGGGAGACGGACTCGCCCCTCGCGGGCGGCCGTTTCCACCCGTTTCGTTCGGGGTTTCCGGACATTGACGGCACCCGGCACAGCGGGGCATCTCCTTTTGGAGGCTCGACGGGATCCTCCAACTCCGCTCCGATGCAATACAAGGCCCCGCGAGGCACCCAAGACATCCTGCCCGGCGACAGCAAGCGCTGGCAGTGGCTGGAGCGCACCTTCCGCGATGTGTGCTCCGTGTACGGCTATCAGGAGATACGCACGCCCGCTTTCGAGATCACGGAGCTGTTCCACCGCGGCCTGGGTGAGCAGACCGAGGTGGTCACCAAGCAGATGTACACCTTCGAGGACCACGGGGGCCGAAGTCTCACGCTGAAGCCGGAGGGCACCGCTCCCGCCATCCGCGCCTATCTGGAGCACAGCCTCGGCGGACAGGGGCGCGTTACGCGGCTGTACTACATCACGCCCATCTTTCGCTATGAGCGTCCCCAGGCGGGGCGCTATCGCCAGGCGCACCAGACGGGCGTCGAACTGATCGGCTCCGCCGCGCCTGAGGCGGACGCCGAGGTGATAGACCTCACCATCCGTTGGTACCGGGCGCTCGGCATCGAGCAGTTGTCCCTCAAGGTGAACTCTCTCGGCATGGCGGAGTGCCGCGAACGGTATCGGGCTGCGCTCCTCGAATTCGCGCGGCCGATCCTTTCGGACATGAAGGAGGATGAGCGAGCGCGGTATGAGCGCAACCCGCTCCGGCTGCTCGACACGAAGGACCCCGACCTTCAGCAGCGCCTGCTGGATTCCCCGACGCTGGAGCCGTTCCTTGAGGAGGACTCGCGTGAGCACTTCGACCGACTGCGCGCTTTGCTCGACGCGCTCGGCATCCGCTACGAGGTGGACGCGCGCCTCGTGCGCGGCCTGGACTACTACACGCGGACGGTGTTCGAGGTGCAGAGCGACGCGCTCGGGGCGCAGAACTCGCTGTGTGGCGGCGGGCGTTACGACAACTTGGTCGAGGAGATGGGCGGCCCTCCGACACCGGCGACGGGCGTCGCGATGGGGATGGAGCGCGCCCTGCTGGCTGCTTCCGCCGCGGGTTCGCTACCCCCTCCCGAGGCGACCGCGGACGTGTTCGTCGTGATCCTCACCCCGGGCGAAGCGGGCGAGCGGCTGCTCTCAGAGTTGCGCTCGGGGGGCATCCGCGCACTGAGCGACCCGGATCGCCGTTCGGCCAAGAGCCAGTTCCGCCAGGCGGACAAGAGCGGCGCGCCGTTCGCCGTGACCCTGGGCGAGGACGAGATCACTCGCAAGATCGTCCGCGCCAAGCGGCTGAAAACGGGCGAGGAAACGGAGGTTCCGTTGGCCGAACTGCCCGCGTGGCTGTTTGAGCGCCTGGGAAAAAAGTGAGGGCGCGGCGGGGTTGACCGCGCCCTCCGCGGGGTCAGGTGAGGGAGTGCGAGTTTGCGCTTGTGAGGCGGGCGGCTCTGCCGCCTACCAGGAGGTTGCCGTCTGGCTTTTCTCGCACGTTTGGAGTGTGCCTCTACCTACGTTAAGGATTGCGTAACCGCCTGTCTTGTTCCATTAGGGAGCCGGTTAGCGGCTGTCCTGGTCGAGGGTGGGGTCGGTAGCCGCGCGGTCTCCCAGGTCGGCTGGGTCTTGCGGCAGGTCGTCGCCCGGCATGGTGCGGGCGGTTTCCTGGCGCTGCCGGTCTCGTTCTCGGACGGTTTCGTCCCTACCGGCGCGGCACCCACCGGCGAGCGACAAGAGGAGCGCTGCCGCGGCAAGGAGCGTCGGTGCGGCGGGCGCCGAGCGAAAAACCGGTAGCCGAATGAACAAATCCCCCACCTGCGTCGCGGACTTAGTATACTATCGCGTGCGAGCGCAGAGGGTGACACAGCGAAAGTACGTCTTCGTAACCGGTGGAGTTGTCAGCGGGATTGGCAAGGGCATCGCAACGGCGTCCATCGGTCGTCTCCTCCGCAATCGCGGCTTCAGCGTCGCTCCCGTCAAGTTGGACCCATACATCAACGTTGACGCCGGGACGATGAACCCGTATCAACATGGCGAGGTGTTCGTCACCGACGACGGGACAGAGACCGACCTCGACCTCGGGCACTACGAGCGGTTCATGGACGTCAACTGCTCGCGCGCATCGAGCGTTACGACCGGCCTCGTTTACCAAACGGTCATCGAGAAGGAGCGACGGGGGGATTATCTCGGCGCGACGGTTCAGGTCATTCCGCACATCACGAACGAACTGAAGGAGCGCATCCGCGCAGTGGGCGAAGTGGATGACGCCGAGGTTGTTCTCGCGGAAGTCGGCGGCACCGTGGGCGACATCGAGAGCCTTCCGTTCCTCGAGGCGATTCGGCAGTTTCGCTCCGATGTCGGGCCCGGCAACGTGATGTACGTTCACGTAACCCTGGTGCCGCAGGTCGGTCCGTGGGGCGAGGTGAAGACGAAGCCGACGCAGCACAGCGTGATGAAGTTGCGCGAGATCGGCCTTGCGCCCGACCTTCTCATCTGCCGTAGCGAATTGCCGCTGAGCGACGATTTGAAGGGCAAGATTTCGCTGTTCTGCGATGTGCGAAAGGAAGCGGTCATCGAGTCGCTCAACGTGAGCAGCATCTACCAGGTGCCGCTGCTGTACGAGCAGTACGGCGTGGGCGACCTCATCGTTGACAGGCTGAACCTCCCTCGCACCGAGCCCGACACCTCTGAGTGGAGGGAGATTGCGGGCCGCGTTTTGAACCCGAGGGCGCGCTGCCGCATCGGCGTCGTCGGGAAGTACACGGACAACGGCGACGCCTACAAATCTATCAACGAGGCGCTTATTCACGGAGGAGTCGCACACAGCGCCGGCGTGGACGTTGTGTGGATCGAGTCGCGCGAAATCGAGAAGGCGGATGTCGCGGAGTTGCTCGACGGATTGCATGGCTTGGTGGTTGCGCCAGGCTTCGGCGAGCGCGGCGTGGAGGGCAAGATCGCAGCCATCCGCCATGCGCGAGAGAGCGGGTTGCCGTTCCTCGGAATCTGCCTCGGCATGCAGCTTGCGGTCGTGGAGTTTGCTCGGAACGTCTGCCGCATCGAGGGCGCGAACAGCGAAGAGTTCGACCCGGAGGCGAAACACCCCGTCATTCACCTCTTGCCGGAGCAGCACGGCGTGCGCAAGAAAGGGGGCACGATGCGGCTCGGCGCTTATCCATGCAAGGTGCTGCACGACACCCTCGCGGAGAAACTGTACGGCGAGAGCCGCATCACCGAACGGCACCGCCACCGCTACGAGGTGAACAACGACTATCGCGAGGCGCTGGGCGCAGCGGGGATGGTTTGCTCAGGGGTGTCGCCCGACTACCGGCTCGTCGAGGTCATCGAGCTGCCAAGCCACCCGTTCTTCGTTGGGACCCAGGCTCACCCTGAGTTCAAGAGCCGCCCGAACCGCCCCCACCCGCTGTTCCAAGGGCTTGTCGGCGCAGCGCTGGAGCGCGCTCGCCCTAGCAGCGTAGTTACAGAGGCGCAGAACCGGTAGCGGGTTGCCACGCCGCATGAATCCGGCAAAAGTCGGAGCCACACGAGCGCGCCGCCCGTCGTATACTGAACGGAGAGCGAGCCATGAAGCACAGCCGCACGTTCGTCTTTCTCATCACGCTTGCCACGGCGATGTATGCGCCGGCGATTCTGCCGGGAACGGATACGACGGAGTTCCCCTGGGTCGGCAAGTGGGGCACCTCGACGTTCAACACCTCTGCGGTCGCGGTCGGTCCCTACTGGGTGATGACAGCGAGGCACACGGTGGGCTCTTCCGGCAACACCGGCTGGAAGTTCAAACTGGACGACTACCCGGATGAGTATCACTCCGTTCTCGTTGTGCGTCATGCGACGGATGACATCGCCCTGGTCAAGGTGGACAAGCCGCTGCCCGGCTGGTACGAGCCGTACACCGGTAGCGGCGATGTCGGCTCCGTGGGCACGATGGTCGGCTACGGCAACACGGGCACGTGGAACGGGTCGCAGTGGCAATACAGGAATAGCTATGGAACCAAGCGAAAGGGAACGAATCGCATGACGTTCCAGCAGTTCCTCGACCTCGGCTCCGTTCGCGGAACCTTCCTCATCGGCGACTTCGACGGCAACGGCATTGACACCTGGGGCGACGGAGGCCCGACGCAAGAGGAGGTTACGCTCGGCGGCGGAGACTCAGGCGGCGCGACGCTGATGCTCGTCGGCGGAGAGCACAAGGTGATTGGGATTCACAGTTGGGTCGGCAATGTCGGCGGAGGGCCTCCGCCGCCGCAGTACGGCTCTATCTGGGGCGATATTCGCGTCGCGGCCTATTCGTCCTTTGTCAGCGACTCGATGGATCAAACCGCGCCGGTAACGGACTTCGAGGTGCTTCGAGGGCTGCACCTTGCAGGCGGGGTGCAGCAAATGAGGTTCGACGACGGCGACCGCCTCGTAATCGAGGCGCGAAGGCCGACCGAGATCGCGGCGGCGTCCGTAGAGGTCGAGGTGCGCGGCGCGACAACCCGCTTCAACGCGACGGAGCTTCGATTCGTCCTCAACGCCTCCTGCACCGGCTCGCCCTCGCTGCAGCGAATTCAGTTCTTCAACTATCAGCAAGGCGTGTGGGAGACGGTGGACGAAAGAGCCGCCACCGAGAGCGACTCAACTACCGTTGTTGTTATCGTGCCCAATCCTCAACCGTATATCCAGCAGGGCACGGGGATGATGAAGGCTCGCATCCAGTTCCACGACCGCGGAGTTACCTTCCTCGCCTGGGAGGGCAGAGTAGACCAGGCGGTTTGGAGCGTTACTCGGTAGAGTCGCATACCCGCAGGGAGCGTGAGCGTCTCGCGAACACCACTTGATGCACGGCCGATCGCCTCGCGGGAACAGGCTCGCGCGGACGCTCGCCCTCCCTCAGAGAGCTCGCCCTCCCTCAGAGAGAACACCAGCCGTCGCAT
>JBBIIO010000003.1:0-98341 GCA_037446435.1 Armatimonadota bacterium | reverse complement strand
CGATTGACCCGGACATCACGATTGACGTTCTCACGCTCGACGATGATGACGGCGACATCACGAACGGCACGCCGAACTACGCGGAGATCAACGCCGGCTTCACAGCGCACAACCTGCCGGCACCGCCGGTGCCCGACATCACGCAGTTCGCGTTTACGCCTTCTGCCTTCATCGGTGGAACGACGTTGATGGTGAGGATCTCGCTCAACAGCCAAGCAGGCCCGGGTGGCGCAACGATCACGTTCACCAACCCGCGTCCGGATGTCATCCAGCTGCCGCCGTCGGTGATGATTCCCGCCGGCTCCTCGGCTGTCGAGTTCAGCGTCGCCACAAACCCAGTCAGCGCCGGGGAGAACATCACGGTCACGGCGCACAGAGGACTGTTCACTCGCGAAACCCTCGTCACCGTGCACCCATTCACGATTCGCTCGCTCAGCATCTCGCCACAGGTCGTCGTCGGTGGGCAAGGCGCGACCGGTACGCTGACGTTCCCGCTACCCGTTCCCGACTCGGGCGTTACCATCACCCTCGCGTCGGAACGCCCCGGTATCGTCTCCGTTCCGGCGAGCGTGAACGTGCCGGCGGGGGCGACATCGTTCGACTTCGCCATCACGACAATTCCGACGCCGACAACCGAAAGCGTTCGCGTTACCGGGTCGTTCGGCTCGAGCAGCCAGTCGGCGTTCATCACGGTCCAGACACCCAGCCTGTTCTCCTTCGTCGTCAACCCGCGCACCGTGCAGGGCGGGAACAGCACGGTGGGCACGGTAACGCTGAACGGCCCCGCGCCCGCGGGCGGCGCGCTCGTTACGCTGCAGTCGCTCAATGCCGCCGTTGTGCAGGTGCCTGCGTCGGTGACCGTGCCTGGAGGCGCCACGTCCGCGCAGTTCACCATCACGACCAACCCCGTGCAATCGCAGCAGGTCGTCACCGTCCGGGCGACGCGCATCAACACCCGCAGCCAGAGTATCACCGTGAACCCCTAAAGATTCACGGTTCGCGGTCCCTGCCCGCGTGGGGCTTGACATGGAAAGTTAGCCTTGGTTAAAATAGCCCTGTGAGCACGACGTCGGTGCAGGACTACGTGAAGGCGATCTACCACCTGGGCAGGCGCGAGGCGGTGAGCACCCAGAGCATCGCCGACCGCCTCGGGCTTACGGCGGCGGCTGTCAGCAAGATGCTGAGAAGCCTGCACCGCGACGGCTTCGTGCACCACAAGCCGTACTACGGCGCGCGCCTCACCGACGAGGGCTTCCGCCTGGCTGAGGAGATGGTTCGGCACCACCGACTCCTTGAGCGGTACCTCGTCGAGCACCTCGGCTTCTCGGAAGATCAGGTTCATGAGCAGGCGGAGGTGCTGGAGCACCACATCTCGGAGGAGTTTGAGGACAGGATCGCCGAGATCATGGGGCACCCGACCGAGTGCCCACACGGCAGCCCGATACCGCCAAAGAGGAGTCATGAGAACGCTGGCTGATCTGAACCTCGGCGAGTGCGGCGTGGTGCGCCAGGTGCTCGCTTCAGGGTTGACGCGCGAGCGCCTGCAGGACCTCGGCTTCGTGCCCGGCACACGGGTTTGCGCCGGCCTGCAAAGCGCGCTCGGGCAACCGGTGGCGTATCAGGTTCGCGGCTCCTTGGTCGCTCTGAGGGAGGAAGACGCCCGCACCGTCCTGCTGGAAGAGGAGGCAACCGATGGCTGAACTGCTTGAGAGGAGAGTGACGGCGCGCTCCCGGTTCGCGGTAACGGAGAGCGGCATCGTCGTGGCGCTCGCCGGGAACCCAAACACGGGCAAGAGCACCGTCTTCAACGCGCTGACCGGCCTAAGGCAACACACGGGAAACTGGCCGGGCAAGACCGTAACCCGCGCCGAGGGCTCGTTCCGATTTCAAGACAAGAAGTACAACCTCATTGACTTGCCCGGAACGTACTCCTTGCTCGCGCGCACGACAGACGAGGAGGTTGCACGAGACTTTCTGCTCCTCGGCAAGCCGGATGTGGTCGTCGTGGTCGTTGACGCGACCTGCCTCGAGCGGAATCTGAATCTTGTGTTGCAGGTGTTGCGAGTAACGCCCAACGTCGTGGTGTGTCTCAACCTGATGGACGAGGCGGAGCGTCACGGCCTTACGGTTGACGCGCGTGCGCTCGAGGAGGAGTTGGGCGTGCCCGTCGTTCCGACGGTCGCAACAAGGCGCAAAGGCTTAGAGCGCCTGGTGGCTGCCATTGCAAGGGTTGCATCCGGCGAGGGAGGTGAACAGCGACCAACTTTTGCCTTGGGCGGCGAGATTGCCGAAGCCTACAACCGAGCGCTGCGAGCGGTGCGTGCCGCTTATCCATCGCTTGATGCAGCGGAGTGGGTTGCCCTGCGGCTCCTCGAGCGAGACGAGGCAATGGTCGAGGCAGTGCGCGCCGGAGACATCGCCGGACTTGCGGGGGTCAGTCACGATCCCGACGCGGCGCAGCGACTTATCGAAGAGGCAACCGCTCTCGCGAACAGCGTTGACGCAACCGACGCCACCGTGCGTGCGATCTTCCGGGAGGCGGAGCGTGTCGCGTCGCGCGTTGTTCAAGGTAGCAGCGCGCCAAGCAGGAAGTTCGACCGCACGCTCGACAGGATTCTAACGTCGAAGGTGTTCGGCTTCCCGGTGATGCTCGCCATGCTCGCTGCCGTCTTCTGGCTGACGATTGCAGGTGCGAACGTTCCGTCGGCGATGCTGGCGGACTGGCTGTTCTTGCTGGAGGAGCGGCTGCTTGTTTTCATGGGGACCATCGGTTCTCCCGCGTGGCTGACCGGTTTCCTCATCGAGGGCGTGTACCGCGGCTTAGCGTGGGTCGTATCGGTGATGCTGCCGCCGATGGCGATCTTCTTCCCCGCCTTCACGCTGCTCGAGGACCTGGGCTACCTTCCTCGTGCTGCGTTCAACCTCGACAGAGTGTTCCAGAAGGTTGGCGGCCACGGCAAGATGGCTCTGACGATGGCGATGGGATTCGGGTGCAACGCCGCAGGCGTAATCTCCACGCGCATCATTGATTCACCGCGCGAGCGCCTCATCGCGATTGTCACGAACAACTTCATGCCCTGTAACGGCCGCTGGCCGACGCTCATCCTGCTGGCGACCGTGTTCATCGCTGCGGCGTTCCCGCCTGCTGTCGGCGCCCTGGTGGGAGCGGGCACGCTGGTCGCCGTCGTGCTGATCGGGTTCATCGTTACGCTGATCGTCACCTACGGCCTGTCGCGCACGGCGTTGAAGGGCGCGGCGTCCGCGTTCGCGCTCGAGTTGCCGCCCTACCGCAAGCCTCAGGTGCTTCGAGTTCTCTACACCTCGCTGATTGACCGCACCATCTTCGTTCTGTGGCGAGCAGTTGTAATCGCCGCGCCGGCAGGGGGCCTGGCGTGGATTCTCGGCAACGTGAGCATGGGCGACGGCACTCTCATGAGCGGCATCGTAGACTTCCTCGACCCATTCGGTAGGCTCTTCGGCCTCGACGGCGTCATCATCCTCGCGTACATCGTCGCCATCCCGGCGAACGAAGTTGTCGTGCCCACGATGCTGATGGCCTATCTGAATTACAACAAACTGATTGAGCTCGAGAGCATGGCTGACCTGAAGCATCTGCTGGTCGTCGAGAACGACTGGACCATCTTGACGGCTGTCTGTCTCATGCTCTTCTCGCTACTGCACAACCCGTGCTCGACCACGCTTTGGACCATCTTCAAGGAGACCGGTAGCAAGAAGTGGACGCTGGTGTCGGCGCTCCTGCCCCTCGGCATAGCATTCTTCGTGTGCTTCGTGGTCGCGCAGACGGCGCGCCTGTTCGGCTGAGTCGGCCGGCGTCGTCGCGTGCCTCGGCTCAGCTGCCCTGCCGACGGTCTTCGACAAGCCGAAACAGCTCAGCCAGCGACACACCCACGCGCCGACCGTTGCGAGCGTGCGCAGCGCGATTGAAGGAGCCGGCGCCCCCGAGACCCTGCGTCCTGTGCTGCTGGAGCGCCTCGCGCTTCCACTCGTACACGTCGGTGATGTCAACGGCTGCGTTCGGTCGCCGCGAGTGAAAGAACGCAATAGCAACCCCTTCGCCCTCTCGGACCCACCACTCGCGCACGACGCGGCCAACGCCCTCGTGGTCGGGATGCAGGTACGGCAACTCCGGGTGCCTCGGATCGAACGTGATGAGCAGGGTCGGCTTAAACTCGCGCGCAATCGCGCGGATGCGTGACGTAAAGCCGGGCTGCTTTACAACCTCCCGGTCGGGCATCTCAAGAAAGAGGAGGCGCTGGTATCCGATGACCTGCTGAGCGGCACGCTGCTCTTCTTTGCGAGCCTCGGCGAGGTTCTGCGCTCCGTTCCGGTTCGGACCTTTCTCCCCGTTCGACGCAACGACAAGCATCACCTCCGCCCCCTCTTCGACGAAGCGGCGTAGAGTGCCCGCAATCCACCAGTCTGCGTCGTCGGGATGCGCGACCACCGCAAGCACGCGGCGATGCTCGAGCATCGCGCGCCCGCCGGCGAGCGCTTGCTTCGGCGGAACGGTGAGCCGCGTGAGCAGCACCACCCACGCAACCAAGCCCATCACCGCGAGAAGCGCGATCAGCATTCCGAGCCAGCGAGCGACGAGGCGTCCGAGGGGCACAGAAGACACTACGTGCTGCGCGGGTAGGCGGCAGGCGTCCGCTCCTCGTCGCTCTCGTGGAAGGACAGGGCGCCGTCTCCGTCAGTGCCGATCTTCTTGCCGATCGTGGCGAACCACGGATCCGTTGCGCCGCCGATCGCCTTGATGGCGGCGTTCTGCATATGTGGCGTCTTCGGGCCTCCGCTGAAGAGCGTGATGCCCCAAGCTACCAGCAGCGCACCTGCGGTTTCATACCACTTTTCCGCTTTCGTGCTGTCGGAGTCGAACCCCTTCACGTCAAGTGCCAACTCTGCCTTGCTGACGTCAACGATCATCACGTTGACCACGGCGTTCGCCTTGGTCTTTGGGCCAAGCCCAACCCAAACCGATCGAACGCGCCACGCAAGCGTCCCGGCGCAGACGTAGTCTGCTCCAACCTTCTTCCCGAACGCTAGAAGTTTCTTCGCATCGTACGTCGCGGGCAACTGGCCCGGATCCTCCACGGTTTCCGGGAGCTCTTCATATCCCAGCTCACGCCAAGCGGCGGCGCACCTCGCGGGGCTGATCACCTCGAACTGCGCGCGCTTCTCGAAGAGCTTCTGCAATGTGGAAAGCGCGGTGTCAACCGCCGTCGCATTCGTGCCGCGCTCGTTTTCTGCAAACGACCAGGGGTATATCGCCACCTTGGGCACGCGCACCGTCTCGTCCTGGGCGAACAGCGACGCCGCAAAAACTGCTCCTACACAGAATAAGACTGCTTTCATCTTGATTCCTCCTGTTGGTTGCGACAATCGTACCCGACCGCACCCAGGCCTGCGGCCGGGCGCAGCGTCCGGAACACCCCCCACCCTCCCTGCCGGACCCTGCGGAACATCGAGCACAGACTAACTCAGTCGCACCGTTATCTCCTGCTCGACCCATGATCGGATGCTCCGCGACTCGCCGTCAATCTCGAGCGGGTAGGTGGCGCGCAGGGTCAGGCTCTCCGATCGCCCCGTGCGCGTGTTGAACCGCGTTGTAGCCGTCATCTCGAAGTCCAGCATGCCGGGTGGGACGTCCTCTCGCAGTTGATCCATGTACGCGCGGAGGTCCTTCACCTTTGCGCGCACGGTCGTCTCAACCACCGCAATGTCGCCCGACATCGAGGTGAGCCGATTCCGCATCTCCATCGAGAACATCGGCTGATCCTGCGTCTTCTCGCCCCACGTCGCGCCCGCTGATACGCCGCCCGCGGGGAGCTCGGTCATCCCGATGCCGAACTGCACTAGCGGGAGTTGCATCGGATCTTGCAAACCGAGCATGCCGAGGACGCCGCTCGAACGTGCCTGAACGCTACGCCGCAAACGAGTCGGATCAACATAGCGACCTCCCTCCCTCCGTCGCTGAGTTTTGGCCCCGAGCGGACCCGCGCGAAGGGCGGCAGAAGCTTACCGCGCTTTCGCCTAAAAATGTGCAACCCTATGGATTTCTTGGGTGCGTGGGCTCCCCTCGCCGCTCCGCCACAGCCCGGCCGTCTTCTGCGGCGACGGCTCGTTCCCATGGTTCCCGCCCGAAGGTGCTCGACTGGTCTTCTCGGGCCAAAGCGAGGTCGCGACCCCGTGAGGGCCGAGCGCCCGTCGCTACGAGCGCATCACGAACGGTATCAGGTCAACCACGCGGCAGGCGTAGCCCCACTCGTTGTCGTACCATCCCACAACCTTGGCAAAGCGCTCGCCCATCATCGTTGTCAGCAGCGCGTCAAAGATGCAGCTGTGTGGGTCGCCGATGAAGTCCGTGCTCACGAGTGGCTCGTCCGTAAAGCGAAGGATGCCCTTCAGCGCGCCGGATGCCGCCGAGCGGAACGCCTCATTGATCGCCTCGGGGCTTGCGTCCTTCTCCAGCAACACCGTCAGATCAACCAACGAGACGGTCGAGGTCGGTGTCCGCACTGCGTAGCCGTGCATCTTGCCCTGGAGTGCGGGCAGCACCAAGCCGATCGCCTTCGCGGCGCCCGTGCTGGTGGGCACAAGGTTCTGCGCCGCCGCTCGAGCGCGTCGCAAGTCGTTGTGGAACTGGTCTTGCAGGCGCTGGTCATTGGTGTAACTGTGTATCGTCGTCATCAGACCGCGTTCGATGCCGAAACTGTCGAGCAGCACCTTCGCCAGCGGCGCAAGGCAGTTCGTGGTGCAGCTCGCGTTGCTGATGATGTGGTGGTTCTGTGGATGGTACGTCTCGTCGTTCACGCCGAGCACGAGCGTAACGTCCTCGCCTTTGGCCGGCGCGGAGATGATGACCTTCTTCACGCCGTCTCGGAGGTGCTTCTGCGCGTCCTCACGCGAGGTAAAGCGACCGGTGGACTCGACGACCACCTCGACGCCCGCCGCGCCCCAATCAATCGCCGCAGGGTCGGGTGAAGCGAAGTTTCGGATCTTCCTATCGCCGATTAGGATCTCGTCTTCATCAAAGTGGACCTCTCCCTCGAAAGGCCCGTAGGTGCTGTCGTACCGAAAGAGGTGCGCGTTTGTCTTGGGGTCGGTAAGGTCGTTGACCGCCGCTACCTCGATTTCCGCCGCCCCGCGCTCGATGGCGGAGCGCAACACAAGCCTGCCGATTCTTCCAAATCCGTTGATCCCGACGCGTATCGCCATGATGCGTGGAGTATATCCCACGCCTCGGAGCGGATAAAATGACGCCCGCGAGATGAGGAAGCCGCTGGCGCCGCACGTGTTTCTTCTCAGGAACCTGTCCAGAACGCTTCCGATGGTTGTGGTTATCGCCCTCGCGGTGCTCTTGGTTGCGGGAGTCGTCGCGCTCGTCAACTCGGTGCCGCTCTCCGTCCGCTCCATCTATGGCTACAGCAAGGCGTTCGCCGCGGCGCTGCCGAGGAACGACCCCGCCTACCTTCCCGAAATGGAGCGCGAGCTGGGAAAGTCGCCCGTGCCGATCGAACGGGTGCTTCGCATCCGCGTCGCGTTCTTCAACGTGCGCAGCATCGTGGGCAAGTTGCCCTTCGTCCTCCATGGCATCTCCCCCGAGGACGGCGCTTTCCTTCGAGAGCGCCTCGACCTCGGGCAGCTGACCGGAAGGCTCCCTTCGCCGGGCGCCCCCGAAGCGGTGATCACGAGGCGCCTGGCAACGAACTTGGGAGTCAACATCGGCGATGTGCTTCTTAGCCCCGCCGACCCCCAGAACTACTCTCCACAGGTCGTCAGGGTGGTGGGGATTCACGAGGGCGACCTCTGGTTTGCGTATGGCGACTTCGACTACGTGGCGCGCAACCACCTGCCGCCCGTTGACGACCTGATTATCGTGGCGAAGGATCAGCGCGCGTTCGATCGCTGGGCGGTGGAGCACTTCCGAGGCTCTCGCGCGCGCATTCTCACGCACGAGGAGTTGCTGCGCGAAACCGACGACAGCCTGCGGGTCTTGCTCCAGTTGTTGAGCGTCGTCATCGGCCTGCTCGTCGTAGTCGTAACGATGATGATCGGTCTGTTCATCAACATCTACCTCGGCCAGCGGCTCACGGAGTTCGGCCTGCTGCAGGCGATAGGCTACACGCGCTCTTTCCTCACGCGCAGGGCGTCGGCGGAGGCGGCATTGCTCGTTGGGTTGGGATGGGTGCTCGGCGTCTTGCTCAGCCTCGCGGTTCTGTGGGCGGCGAAGGTTACGCTTATGGATCCGAGGGCGTACTACCTCGAGCCTCTGGATCGCGTCGCCCTCGCGTACACCCTGCCGTTGCCGCTGTCGGTGCTCGCCGCCTCGTTTCTCACCATTCGACTCCGCTTCCGGAAGTTCGACCCCGTGGTTGTCATTGAGAGGAGGGTCGCGTGATCCTCGCGTCCGACGTCAACCTGGTGTACGACGACCATGGGCGCGAGGTGTTCGCTTGCCGCGATGTGAACCTCACGGTCCGCGAAAGGGAGTTCGTCGGCGTGCTCGGGCCGAGCGGTAGCGGCAAGTCCAGCCTTCTGTATCTCCTCAGCGGCCTGAAAGACCCGACCTCCGGCGGCGTTCGCTACCGCGGCGTCGAGTTCCGCGCCTGCGACGACAGACGCAGGGCGGCGATCCGGCGGGAGGAGTTCGGCTTCGTGTTTCAGTACCCCTACCTCATCGGCTTCTTGAGTGCCCTCGAGAACGTCCTGACCGGTTGGCTGAACGGCGCGGAGGGCGTCGAGCGTGCGGCGAGCCTGCTCGAGCGCCTCGGCCTCGGTGAGAAGATGCACCGCCGCCCCGACGAACTCTCCGGCGGCGAAAGGCAACGCGTGTGCATCGCTCGCGCGCTGCTGAACAATCCGAAGGCGCTCTTCGCCGACGAGCCGACCGCCTCCCTCGATCCCAAGACCGGTGAGGAAGTCGTCCGCCTGCTGGCGGAGCACCGAACCGGCGCGCTCGTCCTGGTCACGCACGATCGGCGGATTCTCACCGGAGCCGACCGAGTGCTGCGGATGGAGGACGGCACCGTGTTCGAGGAGTGAACCGGTTCAGTCCAGGTCCAGGCTCTTGAACCGCCGCATGCGGGCGTCGAGGACCGGCAGCAGCGTGTCGTACGCCTCCTGCACCTTTAGGTGGATGCGCGCGGCTCGCTTGCGCTCCTCGCTGCCGTCCGGGAAGTTCGTCGGGCGGCTGCGTTCGCTCAGCCGTCGGTAGGCGCGCTTTAGGTCGGTGAAAGAGGCGTCGCGGCTCAGCCCGAGCACGCGGTACGCCTCCTGGAGTCGTCGCTCCTGTTCCGAGGTCTCAACGTCCGTCCACTCCGACTGGTCGGACGTTTGCGGCGGAGCAGGCACGGCGGTCGGGTTGAGGCTCTCCTCGAGTTCGCGCTCGGCGTCGGCGCGGAACACGCTCTCGAGCCGCTCCCACTCACGGTTGATGTAGGCTCGGAGCAGGTTGTAGGCGCGGCGCGCGGTGCTCATGGGGTACGGCGATTTTGGCACAGGCGGCTCACCCAAACGTTCGTGGGACGCCAAACACCTTGGCATCTGCATCGGCGAGACGCCGAAACTACCTTGACGGGACGCCGAAACACCTTGGCATCTGCATCGCCGAGACGCCGAAACCACCTTGGCGAGACGCCTAAACTACCTTGACGGGACGCCTAAACGACCCTGGCTGTGCCCTCACCCTGAAGCGCCGAGCAGCTTTAGCGTCGCCGATACCCGCCGCTTCGCCCACTCGTGAAGGCTTGGAATTCGGAGCGTGCGCCAGTGAAGCAACGCCAGCGCGAGCAGGTGCTCCCTGTGCGAGAACTCGTCCGGCGTGAGGGCGGGCCGCAGAGAGGCGAGCGCGGCGCTGAGAACCGCCGGCTCCTCGGAGACGGACCATGCGGCTGTGGCTGCGAAGAACACGGCGTCCATCGCCACCGGTGCGTTCAGCACGGTCTCGTTCCAGTCGTCCACGACCACGGCGTCGCCGTCGCGGAAAAGGTTCTCGGGCGCCAGGTCTCCGTGCGCGACGCCGAACCGCAGCGTGGCGCCCTCCAGTCGGCGCGCCGCGTCTTTGAGCGTCTGCGCCTCGGCGAACGGTTCAGGCGAGAGAGCGATGAGGCGCGTGGTGTCCTCCGCGGTCCAGCGCCTCTCCTGGGCGGCGAGGTGTCGCAGCAGCGGGGCGAGCGCGTCCCGCGCCGTTGCGCTGACCCACCCCTCAAGCGGGGTTCTTCTAATGCGAAGCTCTGCGAGCAGGCTGGGAGGGTCGCGAAGCGCCTCAAGCAGGAACAGCCCCTCACCGGGCAATTCAAGCATCGGCGCCTCCGTCTCCTCCGCATCCTCTCCGGGAGCAAGGCGCACTCGGCGGAACGACCGACTCTGAGCAGCGTCCTCAGGTATGCGCGTCAGAACGAACAGGGACGGCCTCCCGCCCGCGTCGCCGAGCGCGAAGACATACCGTACCACCGAAGCGTCCGCGCTCCTCGTATCCACCAGCAGCAGCGTCGCTTGCAAGGGGTTGCCAACCTGAGCGGAGTGCTCCGCCAACCGCTCCAGCCACAGCCGAACCTGCTCCTCAGCCCCGCCGGTCTCCCTGCTCGATGCGTGGATGAGCAACGCCGCAGGCAGGCGGCAGGTCAGCGTAGCGACCAAACTGTTCAGCCACGGCGGCCCGGGTGCCTCGCTTCGCGCAACGCGAAGCGCGTGCGTAGACCCCGCCTGCGCCATTGGGAACGCCAGCCGAGCGCGGTTGTAGTCGTCCGCACCGAAGACTCGAGCGTGCGGCAGCCCAGCCTTTGAGAGCAGGGCACGCCACGCTCCGGGCGAGTGCGTGTAGGTTCGATAGGCGCGCTGGCGCGTGTAGTGTCCAACGTGCGCCCGCTTCGCCCGGACCGCGTGGGCAACGCGAACAACGCCGTCGGCTGCTCGCCTCGGCAGCAGGCTTGTGAACGGCAGGCCGCTGTGGTCGGGCACGCCGCGCCACATCGGCAGCCCGAAGCGGTTCTCGATTCCGATGTACAGCCTCCCTTTCGGCTTCAGGCACAGCGCCAGCGCGCGCAGCAGGGCTGCCTGTCGCGCGTCCGGGCTGCCGTGCTCGTCCATCGCGCCAACCCACTCCAACACGCCGTTGCAAACGATCAAATCAGCCGCTGCGGGCCGCAGTGGAACGCTCTCAAAATCCGCGCGAACGAGCAAAACGTTGGTGAAGCCTCGAGCGAGGCAGCGCCGCCCGATGAACGCAAGGCGCTCGGGCACGACATCCGTTGCGACGACGGTAGCAAACCGCTCAGCGAGGAACAGCGTGTTCGCGCCGTAGCCCGCGCCGACGTCCAAAGCGAGGTCGAGGGGGTCAGCCGGGGCGTACAGGTCGCCGAAGATCGCTGCCCATGCAGCGCGTCTTCCGCGATCGAGGGCGTAGTCGCTGAGGTGCGGCATCCCGAGGGCGCGCACGGTTCGATCGAAGGCGCTCTCGACATCTTCTTCGCGCAGCGCCTCTTGGAGCGCCTCTTGCGGGATCTCGCCCCAATAGGGCGATTCGGTTTGGGCGAGGTCGAGAATCGGGACACCGAACGCCTCGATGACCGGCGCCCGACGCGCGGCGTCGCTCAGGGCAGGGAGCGCGCGCGGGTCAGGGCTGTCCACCTCGCCCTGGCACCTACCCGCCTTCGCGGGTAACGTGCATCTCGACGCGAATCGGCTTGCCCTCTTCCTCGGCGACGATCTTCATGGAGAGCACATCTCCGCGTTGAATCTTCTCGATGACGTCAAGCCCTTCCACCGCTTTGCCGAAGATGCAGTACTTGTCTTGCAGGAACTCCAGGGTGCCCTGGTCTGCGCCGGCGCCGAGGAGGAACATCTGCGAGTCGCCGCCCACCTTCTCACCGGTGCTCGCCATCGCCAGCACCCCGCGCTCCATCTTCAGGTCGTTCGCTTCGAAGGGCAGCTGCTTTCCGGAGCCTTGCGTGCCGACGGGCAGGTGTCTCCAGGCGGGACGCTTCGATTGTGGGTCTCCCCACTGCACGACCCAGGGCGTTTTCTGGTCGGCGCCTGCATCTACGCGGTGCACGCGCTGCCCCTCGTAGAACCCTTCGCGAATGAGCCGCGTAATCTGTTCAACGGTCTTGGGTGCTTTGTTGGGATACAGTTCGAGTACGATGGTTCCTACAGTCTCCATTTTCACTTCCTTGGTCGCTTCGGACTGCTGCGCGCTCCCGCAGCCCACGAGAGCTGTCGCAGACAGGAGAAAGAGGAGCAGGAACCCGAGGCGTCGTTCCATGGTTTGGTGATTCTACCTGCGGGCGGCTATACTGCCGTCGCTTGTGGCTCGTGACGGGTCCTCTTCCGGCAGCAGGTGGTCCGCCCTGCCCGACAACTTCAGTGCGCTGCGACACCGCGACTTTCGGCTGTTCTGGTTCGGGGCGCTCGTGTCCTTCTTCGGCACGTGGATTCAGAACGTTGGGCAGGGCTGGCTGGTCTACGAACTTACCGGGAGCGAGACGCTCCTCGGTCTCCTAACGCTTATCACGAACGGCCCGATGATGGTGCTGACGCCGGTGGGGGGATGGCTCGCCGACCGGTACGACAAGAAGCTGATTCTCACCGTCACCCAGTCCGCGTTGGCGCTTACGGCGCTGGCGTTGAGCGTGGCGGTTTTCGGTGGTTTCGTCTCGTTCTGGTTAATCGCCGTGCTGGCAGCTGTAAGTGGAGTCGCTGCCGCGATTGACATTCCAACGCGTCATACGATGATAAGTTCGATCGTTCCCCCCGAGGACCTCGCGAATGCCATTCCCTTGAACGCTGCGACGTTCAACCTTGCGAGGCTCGTCGGCCCTGCGATTGGCGGGTTTTTGCTGGAGCAGTTCGGCGCGGGAACGTGCTACTTCATCAACGGCATCTCGTTTCTTGCGCTCATCTCGGCGCTTCACATGATCCAGGCTGATGTGAAGCCGAACCATCGCAGTAGCGGAACGATGCTCAGCAACCTCGCCGAGGGCTTCCTGTATGTGTGGAAGAGAAGGGACTTCCGGATCCTCGCCCTGATGGTTTTCGTCGCTGCGTTCTTCGGAATGTTCTTCATCTCGCTACTTCCGGCCGTTGCAAAGTCGAAACTCAACTTGGGCGGGAACGGGTTGGGAATGCTCATGTCCTCAACTGGCGTGGGGGCGGTGATCGGACTATTAGGACTTGCGGGTTTGAGCCGCGTTCCGCGTCGGGGCTTGGTTCTGTCGCTGGCGATGCTTGGTGTTGGATTGGGCTCAATCGGTTTAGCTCTTTCCTCTCAGCCGTATCAAGCGATGTTTGCGCTTGCGCTCTTGGGCATGTGCGGCAGCGGCTTTCTTTCCGGTGCGAACGCGGTCTATCAGGCGCTGAGCGCCCCCGACATTCGGGGTCGTGTCATCTCGGTCCACGTCTGGGTCGTTGCGGCGGCGAACCCGATCGGCTCGTTCGTGTTTGGTCGGGTAAGCGAACGTTATGGCTTGGAGTTTGCCTTTGCGCTGGGGGGTGCGGTGGTTGCCGTCGTTGCGGTTGCCGTTTTCGCGTTCTCCCGGGCGATCCGCTCTCTTTCGACGGAGTAGGCCCGCGTGGTTACTTGGTCGCCACAAGGCGCTCGAACTCGCCCCTTTCCTTCGCCTTGGATGCCGCTTCGTTTTCGGCCACGATCCCTTGTTTGACGAGATTGGCAAGCGCTTGGTCCAGCGTCTGCATTCCCATCCGGGCTCCGGTTTGGACGATGGAGCTGATCTGGTAGGTCTTGTTCTCGCGGATGAGGTTCCTCACGGCCCCGACGGCGTTCAGGGTTTCGAAAGCGGCGACGCGCCCGCGCCCGTCCTTGCGTTTGACTAGCGTCTGGGATATCACGCCGACAAGGTTAACCGAGAGTTGCATCCGCACTTGCTGCTGCTGGTGGATAGGGAAAACGTCTATGATTCGGTCAACGGTCTGCACGGCGTCCACCGTGTGAAGCGTGCCAAACACGAGGTGCCCCGTCTCCGATGCGGTAATCGCGAGTTGGATCGTCTCAAGGTCTCTCATCTCGCCCACGAGGATGACGTCAGGGTCCTGTCGCAACACATACTTGAGTGCGTTCGCGAAGCTGAGCGTGTCCACATCCAGTTCGCGCTGGTTGATGAAGGCGAGGTCGTCGTCGTGGATGAACTCGATCGGGTCTTCGACCGTTACGATGTGCACCGGGAACTTCTGATTGATGTAGTCTATGCACGCCGCCTGCGTCGTGCTCTTGCCGCTGCCGGCCGGCCCGGTGACGAGCACGAGTCCGCGCGGGCGCTCGCAAAACGTCTTGACGATTGGCGGCACGTGCAAGTCGTCGAGCGTTTGAATACGTAGCGGAATGACGCGGAACGCGGCTTGGATCAAGTTTCGCTGCTGATAGATGTTCCCGCGGAAGCGGGCGAGGTCGGGAATCTCGTGCGCGAAGTCGAGTTCCAACTCCTTCAAGAACCTCTTGCGCTGCTGCTCGCTTACTACGGCGAAGATCTCTTCCGCCGCCGACTCGGGTGTGAAGATCGGCTCGTCCTCAAGAGGCAGCAGCTCGCCATGCACGCGCACGTAGGGGTGGGAGCCTGCCTTGATGTGAAGATCTGAGCCTTCCATCTCCACGGTGCGGCGAAGGAGGTGCTCAACTCTTCCCATCCGAGCCTCCTTCGATCAGGCCGAGATTCATTGCGCGACGCTGGAACTCGGCGGGCGCCTGACTCTTCGAGAGGGCGTGCTCATAGTCAATCAGCCCGTCCTTCAGCAGAGAGAGCAAGTGGTTGTCAAGCGTCTGCATGCCGTATTCGCCACCGGTTTGGATGTCCATGTAGAGTTGGTGCGTTTTGCCGTCGCGGACCAAGGTTCTTACGCTGTGTGTAGCGACGAGGACCTCAAACGCGGCGACCCGCCCCTTGCCGTCCTTGGTGGGTATGAGCGTTTGGCTGATGACGGCTTGAAGCGTTACCGAGAGCTGCGTGCGAATCTGCGCTTGTTGGTCGGGCGTGAACACGTCAACCATGCGGTCAATCGTTTGGGCGGCATCCACGGTGTGCAACGTGGAAAGCACGAGGTGCCCTGTCTCGGCGGCGGTGATCGCCAACTGAATCGTCTCAAGGTCTCTCATCTCGCCGACGAGGATGACATCCGGGTTCTGTCGCATCACGTGCCTTAGCGCGTCGGCGAAACTGTGGGTGTCTACACCGAGTTCGCGCTGATTGATGATCGAGACCTTGTCGTTGTGCATGTACTCGATCGGATCCTCGATGGTCATGATGTGCTGCCGCCGGTTCGTGTTGATGTGGTCCACCATGGCGGCCAGGGTCGTGCTCTTTCCGGAGCCGGTCGGGCCGGTTACGAGAATCAGACCCCGTGGCAGCAGCGAGAGGCGCTTGGTCACCTGGGGGATTCCAAGTTCGTCAATCGTCTTGACTTGGAATGGGATGACCCGGAACACCGCGCCCAGGTCGCCGCGATGCCAGAACATATTGACGCGAAAGCGGCTCAAGTCCCGAACTTGGTAGGAGAGGTCAAGTTCGCGAAAGTTCTCGAGGCGCGCCCATCGCTCCTCCGACAGGATTCCGGTGAGGAGTTGGTTCACCTCGTCCGACGAGAGAGGGGGGTGCTTCGTGCGCACCAAGCTCCCATGAATCCGCAGGACCGGCGGGCACCCAGACTTAATATGTAAGTCGCTCGCTTCCCGGTCTACTAACTCACGCAGAAGATCGTCAATCGTAATCAACATCACAAAATCGCTTCGCCGCCTGGGCGGACAACAGCACAATCGCTCCGTTCGCTCAATCCGACCTCCATGCTAACGACGCAGCAACTGCCGCAATTCCGACACGATCCCCGCGTAGTTCAAAGCCGTCTCCTCGGTGATGACGCCAGCCTTCACGTACTTCACGAGGCTCTGATTCATCGTTTGCATCCCCCAGAAGTGCCCTTCGCTGATGGCGTGATACAGTTCGCCGAAGTGGCCATCCTCGATCAACTTGCTGATGGTCGGCGTGCAAATCATCACCTCGCATGCGCACACGCGCCCGTTTCCATCCGCGCGAGGCACCAGCTTCTGCGAAATCACCGACCTGAGTGAACCAGCCAAGCGCAGGCAGAGGTGGTTCTTCTCGTGCGGAGGGAACATGTTGATAATGCGGTCCAGAGTGTCGTGCGCGCTTGGCGTGTGAACGGTGGAGAACACCAAGTGGCCCGTCTCACCTGCTTGCAACGCGACGTTCATCGTTTCAACGTCCCGCATCTCGCCGACGAGGATGACATCGGGCGCCTCGCGCACCACCGCGCGCATCGCCGTCTGGAAGTCTTTCGTGTCAATGTGAACCTCGCGCTGGCTGATGTACGCAACCTTGTCTTCGTGCACAAACTCCAGTGGGTCTTCGATCGTTACGATATGGCACGGTCGAGTGCGGTTGATGAGGTCAATCACAGCCGCGAGCGAGGTCGTCTTGCCCGAGCCGGTCGGGCCCGTGAACAGAACCAAGCCCTGGCGATGCTTCCCAACCTCGTTCAACACCGGCGGCAACCCCAGCTGCTCGATGGAGAGAATCTCGAGCGGGATCAACCGGAACACGCCCGCGTAGGAACCGCGCTGGAAGTAGAGGTTCGCGCGGATGCGCATCTTCTTGCCGACGCCGAACGCAAGGTCCATCTCCAAGCGTTCCTCAAAGTCCGCCGCCTGGCGAGGAGTCATGGTGCTCAGAACGAGACGCTTCGCGTCCTCCTCTTCAACCATCTCCCAATCTCCGGGAAGCGGTTTCACCACCGCGTGCTGGCGTATCTTGGGCACCGAGCCCGCCTTGATGAAAAGGTCGGACGCCTTCTCCTCGAAGGCGATCTCAAGCAGCTCGTGAAGCGTTGCGTTCTTGATGTCCGGCATGTCTGTCGTTACAACCTCGGTCTTCTGGATTCCGGCTTGCGCCCCCGGTGCCTGCCCGGCCGCAGGGCGAAGTATACCAACACCCCTGCCAGCACGCCGCCCACCGCGACCAAAGCCAGGGTCTGCACGGGAATCCGCTCTGTAGACGGGACGGAATCGCCGGAAGGTTGGCGCTCCGCCGATTCCGGGAAGTCAATTTGCGCCGGGTCCTGCACCTTCAGGCTCACACGGTACTCCACCTGAGGCAGCGAGGCGTCGAATTGCGCCCGAACCGTCGCGCTCGGCGTGTCCGCAGCCTGCAGGGTTACGCCAGGGGTTGGCGTCACCCCCTCGAAAGCCACAGCCAGAGTCCGGACCGTGTGCGGCTCCGGTGCACCCGCGAAAGCCCGCGCGAACGGCAGCAGGCGCAGGACGCCGTTCCCAACTATCACTCCGTCGGTTGCAAACGAGGCGTAAACCACCCTCCCCGCCCGCGACTCCGGGTCGTCCCCCAGGCTCCTCTCCGCCACAACCAGCCCGCGGAGCCCCGCGCTCAACTCCTCGGCAACCCGGGCACACTGCGCTTCAAGCAGCTCCTTCGGGTACTCCTCGCGCACCATGTGGATCTCCACGTAGTCCGCCCCAACCGAGGACTTCCGCACCCGAATCAGCACGTCCGGTCGTGACTGCAGCAGCGGCGCATCGGGTTGTGCGGACGCAGCCGCGGGCAGGGCAAGCAGCAGGATCAGCAGTCGCTTCATGCCACCGTCGCCGCCGGCGCCGCCGAGAACACCATCCTACCGTCGGTCGAGCTGAGTTCGGTCAGCAGCGCACGCTCGGGGTGCGGCATCATCCCCAGCACGTTCCCCGCTTCGTTCAGCACACCGGCGATGGAGTTCATCGAGCCGTTCGGGTTGGCCTCCTCGGTCATCTCGCCGGACGGCGAGCAGTACACGAACGCGATGCGGCCCTCCCCTTCGAGTCGCCTCAAGGTCTCCTCGTCGGCAACGTACCGCCCCTCGTTGTGCGCGATCGGCATCGAGAGTACGCCCTCGCAGCGCTCCGTCCACGGCGAGCTGCGGTTCACAGCACGGATGTGTACCGTTTGGCACAGAAACCGTCGTCCCAGGTTCGGAAGCAGCGCCCCCGGAAGGATCCCCGCCTCGGTCAAGACCTGAAAGCCGTTGCAGATGCCGATCACGGGCCCGCCCTCCTCGGCGAACGCCCGGACCGCCTCGATCACCGGCGAGCGGGCCGCAATGGCGCCGCCCCGAAGATAGTCGCCATAAGTGAACCCGCCCGGAAGTACGACAAGGTCGAACCCGCGCAGCGACCGCTCCGCATGCCAGAAGTACTCAGTCTCGGCGCCCAGGGCGCGCAGGCCGTATAGCGCATCCTGGTCACAGTTGCTTCCAGGCGTCTGAACAACCGCAACCCTCACGAATCCACCTCGACGACCTCGAATCGCTCGACTACCGGGTTGGCGAGGAGGCGGTCGCACATCTCCTGAACGCGGCTGCTGTCGCCGTTCGCCGTTTCAAGTTCGATGAGCTTTCCGACGCGGACGGACGAAACCTCTTCGTATCCCATGGACTGGAGTGCGTCCTTCACGGTGCGCCCCGCAGGGTCGAGGAGTTCAGGCTTCAGGGTCACGTAAATGCGAAAGCGGCTCACGCAGGCTATTGTGGCATCCCGGCGCTTCGAGTTACGAGGGGTACGGAGGGTGTTTGAAGTAAAATCGGGTCCGTGTCGGTTACGGTAGTCGTCCCCGAACCGTTCAAGGTGCTCTGGGTCACCGACGAAGAGCGCCCGATTGTGAAGTACCCAGCGGAAGTACTTCGCCAGAAGGCCGCTCCGGTCGAGCGCGTCAACAAGGAGTTGCGCAGGCTCGCTGAGGAGATGGCCCGAGCGATGCGCTCGGCAAACGGAATTGGCCTGGCTGCGCCGCAACTGGGGCGCTCCGTCCGGCTGCTCATCTCTGCCGCAGCCGGCAAGCCCAGAGCGTTCTTCAATCCCGAAATCCTCTCCGCCGAGGGCGAGCAGGTTGCGCAAGAGGGCTGTCTGTCGCTGCCGGGGCTGTACGGGGACGTGAAGCGCGCGGCCAAGGTGCGAGTCCGGTTCCTCGATGAGGAGAACCGGGTTCGCGAAGAGACGTTTGAGGACCTTGAGGCGCGCGTCATGCAGCACGAGATCGACCACCTCGACGGCGTCCTGTTCATAGACCGCGTTGAGGTCGAGACCCTCCACTGGGAGTGGCCGCTCGGGGCGCGAGACAGCGCGTGAGCCTCGTCTACTTCGGTACGAGCGAGTTTGCCTGCCCGGCGCTCGAGCGCATCCGCGATCGAGTGTCATTGGTTGTCACTCAGCCGGCGAGGCCGAAGGGGCGAGGTCTGCAACCGGTGCCTTCGCCCGTCGAACGCCTGGCTAGAAGCCTCAACCTCCCCGTCGAGACGCCGCCGAAGTGCCGCGTGCCAGAGTTCCTCGAGCGGGTGCGGGCGCTCCAGCCGGAAGCCCTCATCGTTGCCGCGTACGGTCAAATCCTTCCTGGAGCGCTTCTGGAAATTGCATCTCACGGGGGGATCAACCTGCACGCTTCCCTCCTTCCGAAGTACCGAGGCCCCGCTCCGATACAGCGGGCGGTCTTAAATGGCGAGTATTACACCGGCGTTACTTTGATACAGATGGACGCGGGCCTCGACACGGGCGATATCATCCTCGCTCGCCGCACGCCCATCGGGCAGGACGAGACAGCCGGCGAGCTGGAGGCTCGCTTGGCGCTCATCGCAGCAGATCTGCTCGAAGAGATGGTCCCGCAAATCCTCACCGGTGACTACCCTCGGACGCCGCAGGTGGAGGCTGAGGCAACCTACGCCCCCAAGGTAGCCCCAGAAGAGGGGCTGCTCGACTGGAGCGAGGCCGCCGAAGCGGCCTATCGGCGGTTCCGGGCTACGACGCCGCGGCCGGGCGCGAGGCTTCCGGCCGGCTCCGAGCCGGTGCTTGTCACGCGCGCAAGGCTGGGTGGCGGGCAAGGCGTTCCGGGGCAGGTCCTCGGCTTTCGCGAAGATGCGCTCGAAGTCGCGTTTGGCGGCGGCTCCCTGCTGCTCGATCGCGTAAAGCCGCCCGGCAAACGGGAGATGACCGGGCGGGAGTTCGCCGCCGGAAGGCGCCTGAAGGCGGGCGACCGCCTCGAATCGAGGCGCGACGACCCATAGTATTGCCGGGCTGAGTTGGGCCGGGAACTTTCTCCGTGTGCGCGGCGTTGAATCCTTCGGAAGGGAGTTGACAAGTAGCCAGCGTGTTTTTGAACACTCTCTCCTCACCTCCTCAAGCCCCGTTCCGCCCCTCCCGGGACGGGGCATTTTGCTTTTGGGGGCGGTATGCTTCAGGCATGGTCGGCACTCTTCGCTGTCTGGCGGTCCCTCTGTTGGCTTGGTGCTGCTTCGGGTGTTCGGGAAGGTCGGACGGCGATGCAGCCAAGCCGCCGACGGGCGGTTTCTCGGTTCAAGCGGCCGACGGCGTGGTCGTCTATGGCGATCTGTACGACGGCCCACAAGGCAGCAAGGGCCCGGTCGTGCTGCTGTTTCACCAGGCGGGCTCGAGCGCAGCAGAGTACGAGCCGATCGCCCCGAAGCTTGTCGCGGAGGGCTTCAGCTGCCTCGCGATTGACCAGCGCTCGGGGGGTGAGATGTTCGGGCGGAACCGCACCGTGGGCGAGAACAGTTTCAAGGCTCCGCAATTGTACGAAGCTGCGTATCCCGACATGTTGGCTGCTCTGGACTGGGCGGTACAGAAAGGCTATGGCCCGATCGTAGTATGGGGCAGCAGTTACTCCGCCTCGCTCTGCTTCCGCCTCGCCGCCGAGCGTGACGAGGTAGCCGCGATCGTAGCGTTCTCGCCGGGCGAGTACTTTGACGACAAAGGGATCGTTGGAGGGTGGGCGTCAAAGGTCGAGGTTCCGGTGTTCGTCGCCTCCAGCCCAGGTGAGGTGGAGAAGGCGAGCGGCATCTTCGAGCGCGTCACCGCGGAGGGGTCCTCGCAGTTTGTGCCCGACGCGGGAATCCACGGATCCAGCATGCTCCGAACCGACAAGAACCCCGCCGGCGCGGAGGAGGCTTGGAGGGCGGTGCTCAGTTTTCTCAGACGATTCCGCTCGGTTGAGGTTTAGGCTCGGCTTCGGCCATCGCCTGGAGCCAAGAGGCGGCGACCCACGCCCAAAGCAGTGCCTGATACACGTCGGGCAGGTAGGTGACGTTTCCCGCGGTGTTATAGACTACGTGGTACAGCGGCAGGGCGGCGCACAAACCGAACGCGAGAACTGCCGCACCCGTCGTAGGCGACCGAATTGCCGCCCCGGCAACCAGGAACGACACGACGACGGACCACGCAAAGTGCGCCCAGGTCCCAGGCAGGAGCAGCCAGCCGACGTCGCCCAGGAAGCAGCCCGCCGCCGCCACGCCAGCCAGCACACAACCCGCCGCGAACAGTGGGCGCGCCCTCAGCACCCACGCTGCGCCTGAGGCGAGACAAACCGACCATGTCGCCGGCACGCTTACCGCTCCGATGGGCCCCAATGGATATGGCAGCAAGAAGTGGGCAAGGCGGCGCGCCACCGACCCTGCGGTAATCGCTGCCTCGCTACCATCGCCAACTGCTTGGCCAGGCAGGAATCCAAGCCCGCCGAGGGCGGCCAGCCGCGCGCCGAGAAACGCCACCAACAGCGCAGCCGCCACAAGGGCGGGCTGGGTTACCCGGCGGGACCCGCTCGGCTGTGCAACCCAGGCAACAATGGGGCTGAGCCCCACGAGGACGAGCGCAGTCTCTTTGCTTCCAGCCGCGAGCAAGCCGGCAACTGCTGCCGTTAGCGCCCATCGCCGGTCTCCGGCAGAGGCGTAGCGGGCGACCGCCCAGAGGCAAAGCACGGAGAAGAACCCTGCGAAGAGGTCTGTTTGGGCAGGGACCCACTCCACCGTCTGTACGATGCGGTCTCGAAACGCCCAAAGCCCCGCGCCAATGAGCGCAGCGAGCCGGGACCGAACGAGGTTGGCGAGGAGCAGGACGAGCAGCGCCACCGAAGCCAGGTGCAGGATCAGCGAGACGGCTTGCCAGCCCGTCGGCGCGCGGCCGAAGGCACGCAGCTCCACCCACATAGCGGCGCTTGTTACCGGCCGGTAGTACTCGAAGATCTCACGCCCCGCCCAAGGGCCGGTGAGATACTGAACCGGCGAGTCCCGCTCCAGGGCTGGGAGGAGGAACTGCATGTCGTTGCCGGATCGCGACCAGTCTCCACCGACGGCTCTCTTTGCGTACACGGCGACTGCGAAGAGCATTAGCACAATCCCCGCAGCGAAGAGCCGATCCATGTCCGGCAGACGCACGACGGCTCATTTTGCGCGTTGAGGTAACCTGCACGAGCGATTCGATGAGCGTCGCGATCAAGCCTCCACCCGCCCGAGCCGCCGTCACCGAGCCTTACGGCGTTGCCTCGCGCTTTCGCGACTACTGGGCGCTGACCAAACCGCGCGTGACGCTGCTGGTGTGGATTTCAATGTTGGCGGGGATGGCGATGGGCTCAATCAGTCTCGGCGGCGGAGTGCCCGTTGCCACCTGGTTGAGCGCCCTTCTCGGTGGCTACCTTGTCATCGCCTGTGCGAACAGCTTGAACCAGGCATTCGAGGCAGCCCGAGACGCCCGGATGGCGCGAACAGCCGACCGGCCGGTCCCTGCGGGGCGAGTTACCGCCGAAGAGGCTGTCGGCGTGGCGCTGGCGCTGGGTGCGGCGGGTGTCTCGACGCTGCTGGTGTTCGTGAACCCGCTGACGGCGCTGCTCGGCGTTGCCAGCATCGTGCTGTACGCGTTGGGTTACACGCCTTTGAAGCCGAGGACCCATCTGTGCACGCTGGTCGGCGCCGTCCCCGGCGCAATTCCGCCCCTCGCCGGGTGGGTGGCGGCAACCGGGGCGGTCGGGCCCGCAAGCCTGCTGCTTTTCGCCGTGCAGTTTCTTTGGCAGTTCCCGCATTTTTGGGCAATCGCTTGGCTGAACCGGGAGGACTACGCCCGAGCCGGCTTCAAGATGTTGCCCTTCCCCAAGGCAGGCGGCAGACGGACAGGGTTGCAGTGCCTCCGCTACTCCCTTGCGCTGATCCCGGTCGCTGTCGGCTTCGCTGCGTTCGTTACGCACGTTGCTGCGTACGTTGCGGCTTCGGTGGCGCTGGGCGTGTGGCTCTCGCTCGCATCGGCGCGGTTCATGTCGAACGCGACCGACGCACACGCCCGGAAGTTGCTCCGCGTTACGATTCTCTACCTTCCTCTGATGCTGCTGCTGATGGTCCTCTCGCTAAGGTAATTCCAACTCATGGCGGACATAGAGAAGACGAGCGCAGGCGGAGGGGTCATACGAGGCGACATCGGCGACGGGGAAGGGGGACCTAACGGCAACGGACACGGAGACACCACCGAGGTGGCGAACATGGCGCGGCTGCTCACTTGGCTGGGGCTCGTGTCGCTCGCGATGGGTCTTGGCAGCCTCGCCTTCGTCTACGTCCACCAGGCTCTTGACCGCCTTGCAGACCGAAGTTTCGAGCCGCCGGGGACGCTCTGGGTCAGCACCTTTCTCATCGTTGTGAGCAGCGTGACCTACGTGGTTGCGCGCGCCCGTCTGCAGCGCGGTGACGGTGCGGGGTTGGTTCGCTGGTTGGCGGTAACGTTCGCCCTCGGTCTGCTGTTCGTGGTGAGTCAAGTGATGGTCTGGACGGGCTTGGTGGCGCAAGGCGTCTATGCTCAGACATACCCGCTCAGCGGGATGTTCTACATCATGACGATCGCCCACGCCGTCCATGTTCTTGGCGGGCTGGCGTGGCTCGGGGCGGTGCTTGCCAAGGCGGCGCGCGGCGGGTACAGCGCGAAGCGACAACTTGGCGTAGAACTATGCGGCATTTACTGGCACTTCCTTGACATCGTCTGGCTGATGTACTTCGTAGTGCTCATGGTGATTCGATGACGGAACGAGACTCTTCTTATGCGGTGCTGCGGGTCGCGCTGTGGTCAGCCGCGGTGCTCGCGCTCATCTGCGTGCTGTTCCTGTACTGGCTGACTCAGGCGCGGCGCTCTCAGGTGGTCACCGCGCCGCCGGCGGTGGAGGACGGCGCATCGCTGGGCACCGCGCCGACCTTCGAGATGACCGACCAGACCGGCAAGCGCCTCGACTCGGACGCCTTGAAAGGGAAGGTATGGGCTGCGGAGTTCTTCTTCACTCGCTGTACCGGCGTCTGCCCGGTGATGAACCGGAACATGGCGAAAGTGTTCGAAGCGCTGAAGCAGTGGGAGGACTTCGCAATCGTCTCGATCTCGGTAGACCCCGAGCACGATACGCCCCAGGTGTTGGCGCAGTACGGCGAGCAGTACGGCGCAGATGCAACAAAGTGGTATTTCCTGAACGGGCCGAAGGAGGAGGTCGTTCGGTTGTCTCGCGAGGGGTTCCTGCTCGGCACCAGCGAGGTCGCCGAGGAGTTCGTTCACAGCAACCGCTTCGTTCTGGTTGGCAGGGACGGCGAGATTCGAGGCTACTACGTGGGGACGGACGAGGCCGAAGTGCACCAGTTGATCGCCGACGCGCTTCGTCTCCTGCGGGAAGAGGGATAGCCACTTGGAGTGGCTGGACCGCTTGCCGACGCTGAACGCTCTGTTCAACTTGACGAGCGCCTGCCTGTTGGTTGCGGGCTACGCCTTTATCCTTCGGCGACGGATCGCCCAGCATCGCCTCTGCATGTTAGGAGCGCTTGGGGCTTCCACGCTGTTCCTGGTCGGATACCTGACGTACCACGCCCACCACGGCACGACCCGCTTTACGGGAGAGGGGGCGGTTCGAGCCGTGTACTTCACGATTCTCTTCACCCACACGGTTCTGGCGGCGGTGGTGGCTCCGATGGCGCTGGTGACGGTGTTCCTGGCGTTCCGGGAGCGGTTCGACCGGCACCGGCGCCTGGCAAGGTGGACACTACCGGTCTGGCTGTACGTGTCGGTTACGGGGGTTGTCATCTACCTCTTCCTCTACGTGTGGTATCCTGCGCGGGCGAGTTCGTGAAAAATTTCACAAACTCGCGTCCGTTCACCGGTGAGCGCTTGACTTCCGACGCCGAATTGCGGTTAGATTAGGCGCCCGTCGGGAAGCGGGAGTTTGCAGAAAGCCAGGGACGCGCGCGGATGCCACAAGTATTCAGTGCAAAAAGCAACGTACTCGCCAGAGCGACATTCTTGATCGCGGGGCTGATGCTTCTTGTCATCATTCTCGCCGGGATGTACATGACTCCGTACACCCATCGCACGGGCGTTGCGCTTGACCAGCCCACCCCGTTCAGCCACAAGCACCACGCCAAAGAGTTGGGCATTGACTGCCGCTACTGCCACACCGGTGCCGAGGAGGCTCCGTATGCGGGCATCCCGGCGACCGAGGTGTGCATGACCTGCCACTCGCAGATCTGGACGAACAGCCCGCTGCTGCTTCCGGTCCAGGAGAGCTACCTCAAGAACATCCCGCTGCGATGGAACAAGGTCAACAAGGTCCCTGACTTCGTTTACTTCGACCACAGCATCCACATTGACCGCGGAGTTTCGTGCTTCACGTGCCACGGGGACGTTACGGAGATGAACCTCACGTTCAAGACGAACGCGTTCGAGATGCTTTATTGCCTGGACTGTCACCGCAACCCCGAGGAGTTCCTTCGCCCAACCGACGAAGTGTTCAACGCGAATTATGAGACGCCACCGAACCAGGAGGACTTGGGCCGGCAGTTGATGGAGAAGCACGCGATTGACACGAAGCAAATCGAGGACTGCTGGGTGTGTCACAGGTAGCGCCAATGGAGACAAGGCAGAACGTGAACCGGGCGGACGAGACGAAAGGCGCGAGCGAGATGCCGCGCCCTAAGCGCATCAGCATAGGGGAGTTGCGCGAGCGCCTCAAGAGCGGTGACCCCGGCGTGTGGAGAAGCCTCGAAGAGATTGCCGACGACGACGAGGTCAAGGCGTTCCTCGACCAAGAGTTCCCACGGCATACGGCTCCGTGGATGGGCGAGATGGACCGCCGCCAGTTCCTTCGATTGGCTGGCGCTTCACTCGCGCTCGCTGGGTTGGCGGGCTGTAGGATCCGACCGATTAAGGAGATCGTTCCGTACGTCAAAGCGCCGGAGAACCTCGTTCCGGGCATTCCGAAGTTCTACGCAACCGCTCTAACCCTCGGAGGATATGCAACGGGCGTGCTTGTGGAGAGCCACGAAGGTCGCCCTACCAAACTCGATGGCAACCCGGAGCACCCCGCAAGCCTCGGCTCGACGAACGCGCTGACGCAGGCGATGATTCTCGAACTGTACGACCCCGACCGCTCGCAATCCTTGACGCGCGACGGCAAGTACGTAACGCCTGCTGAGTTCGAGGCCGACGTCAAGGCGCGGCTGCGCCGCCAACTCGCAACCGGGGGCGAGGGGATTCGGTTCCTCCTGCCTTCTGGTTCGTCACCGACGATCGAACGGCTGTTCGCTCGGCTGCAAGAGCGCTATCCCCAACTGCGCCGCCACTACTGGGACGCGGTACATCGAGACTCGGTGTACGAAGGAGCGCGGCTTTCGTTTGGTCGCCCGCTGGAGCCGGTGTACCGGTTCGATCGCGCGGATGTAGTTGTGAGCCTCGACGCCGACTTCCTGTTCGAGGGCCCGGGTTCGGTGCGATACGCGCGCGACTTTGCGGATCGCCGAAGAGTGCGCAAGGATGCGCCGACCATGAACCGCCTGTACGTGGTGGAGAGCACGATGAGCGTAACAGGCGGCATGGCGGATCATCGGCTGTCTATGCGGCCTTCGGAGGTCGAGGCGTTCGCCGAGGCGCTCCGCTCCGCGATTCGCGACGGCGTTTCGGGCGAGGGTGGGCAGAATGCATTCCTCTCTGCGATGGCGCAGGATCTGCTCGCCAACCCAGGCGCAAGCATTGTCATCGCGGGCGAGAACCAACCCGCTGCGGTACACGCTCTGGTCAACGAGATCAACGCGCTGCTGGACAATCACGGCTCGACCGTGCAGTGGATTGAGCCGGTCGTCAACCCCGAGAGCCGACTCGAGTCCATCCGCGAGTTGACAGCCGACCTACAAGATGGGAAGGTCGAGTTGTTGTTCGTTTTCGGCGGCAACCCAGCCTACGACGCGCCCGTTGACTTGCAGTTCGACGAGGCGATTCGACGCGCGGGCCTCTCGGTTCGACTCGGCCTTAATGAGGACGAGACGAGCGCGCACTGCCGGTACCACATCCCACTTGCCCACGAGTTGGAGTCGTGGGGTGACGCGCGCGCCTTCGACGGTACCGCGAGCATCCAGCAGCCGCTCATCGAGCCGCTGTTCAACGGCCGCTCAGTCGTTACGTTCCTCGCGATGCTGCTCGGCGACGAGCGACATGAGCGCGAGATTGTGAAGGAGACGTGGCAACTTGCGGGCCTTGGAGAAGGCGCGTTCGAAGACGTGTGGAGCGCGACGCTCGCGAAGGGCGTGGTGCCGAACAGCGCTTTCGCCCCGCAAGAGGTCAGCCTGAACCCGTTCCCAGCCGTTGCGAGTCGCGCGTCCTCGGGCCTCGAGGTGCGGTTCAAGCCGGACCCAACAGTTTACGACGGACGATTCACGAACAGCCCCTGGCTTCAGGAGTTGCCAAAGCCGTTCCTGCAGGCGACCTGGGACAACGTCATGATGGTAAGCCCGAGGACGGCAGAAGGTCTCGGCATTGAGATTGACCTCGGTGCCGTTGTCGTGGGCGGAGCCGCGCCGATCGCCGAATTGACCGTTGGAGGCCGCAAGGTTACGGGAGCGGTGTGGATCGTTCCGGGACACCCGGACGACACGGTGACGGTGACGCTGGGTTACGGTCGCGAGAAGGCCGGCAGGGTCGGCACGGGCACCGGCTTTAACGCGTGCGCGGTTCGTTCCCATGAGGCGAGTTGGTTCGCCCCCGCCTCTCTCGCCCTGACCGGAGAGAAGACGCAGCTCGCGCTTACACAGCACCACTACTCGATGGAGAACCGCGGCGTCGTCCACGAGATGGAGGTCGGCAAGTACGGCCACAAGGAGCACCACGCGGCGCACGAGGAGATGAACCTCTACCCCGATCGCGAGTACGACGGGAACAAGTGGGCGATGGTGATAGACACGACGCTCTGCACAGGCTGCAACGCGTGCGTCGCGGCGTGTGTCGCGGAGAACAATATCGCGACGGTCGGCAAGGACGAGGTCATCCGAAGCCGCGAGATGCACTGGATTCGCATTGACCGCTACTTCGACGACTTGGATAACCCTCGATATGCGCACGTGCCCGTGCCCTGTATGCAGTGTGAGAACGCTCCCTGCGAGGTTGTATGTCCTGTTGCCGCGACAGCGCACGACAACGAGGGGCTTAACATGATGGTTTACAACCGCTGCGTGGGCACGCGGTACTGCTCAAACAACTGCCCCTACAAGGTTCGCCGTTTCAACTTCTACAAGTACACGCTGTATCCGGGCACGTGGGACGAGGAGACGCCGGTAACGAAGTTGCTCCGTAACCCGAACGTTACCGTTCGCGGTCGAGGTGTGATGGAGAAGTGCACCTACTGCGTACAGCGCATCAGCGCGGCGAGACGCCGAGCAAAGAAGGAGGATCGGCCGATTAGGGACGGCGAGGTGGTAACCGCTTGCCAAGCGGCTTGCCCCACGCAAGCAATTGTGTTCGGGAACTGGAACGACCCGAACGCGCGGGTGGCGGCGGAGAAGGCCGAGCCGCACCACTACGTCTTGATGGAAGAGTTGAACGCTCGACCCCGAACGGGCTACTTGCCCAAGTTCCGCAATCCCAATCCCGCTATGAAGGAGGCCCGTTAGGTGAGTCAGGCCTTGCACGACAAAGAGATTGCCGATATCGGCACCGAGCAACTCATCGGCGCCGAGCACTCGAACTCGTCGCTGACCTCGAAGATCGGCGACATCGTGCTGAAGCAGCCGTCGCCGAAGCAGTGGTTCGTGTCCCTTGGCTTCGCGCTCCTGGGGCTTTCGGGTCTGCTCGTGGCGATCGCGTGGTTGCTGTACGAAGGCATCGGCATTTGGGGCGTTAATATCCCCGTCGGTTGGGGCTTCGCGATCATCAACTTCGTTTGGTGGATCGGTATCGGCCATGCCGGAACGCTGATCTCGGCGATCCTGCTGCTGATGCGCCAGCGCTGGCGAACTTCGATCAACCGGTTGGCGGAGACGATGACGCTGTTCGCGGTCATGTGCGCCGGGATGTTTCCGCTGCTGCACCTCGGTCGCCCGGGGGTGTTCTATTGGCTTTTCCCGTATCCCAACGCCTTGGGGATGTGGCCGAACTTCCGCAGCCCGCTGGTGTGGGACGTGTTTGCGGTCTCGACGTACTTCACGGTGTCCCTTGTCTTTTGGTACGTCGGCCTGATTCCCGACCTTGCTTCTCTGCGTGACCGCGCGAAGAAGCGCATCGTCCAAGTTGCAATGGGTTTCCTTGCGCTCGGTTGGCGTGGTTCGGCTTCCCATTGGTACCGCTACGAGTCGGCATACCTTCTGCTGGCTGGACTCTCGACGCCGTTGGTCGTCTCTGTGCACTCGATCGTGTCCCTCGACTTCGCTGTTTCGATTATCCCGGGCTGGCACACGACGATCTTTCCGCCGTACTTCGTCGCCGGCGCCGTTTATTCGGGCTTCGCCATGGTGCTTACCATCGTCATCCCGCTGCGCGCGTGGTACAAGTTGCGCGACCTGATCACGATTGACCACCTCGACTGGATGGCTCGAATTACGCTTGTGACCGGCCTCATCGTGTTCTACGGCTACCTAACCGAGATCTTCTACGCGTGGTACAGCGGCAACGTGTTCGAGTCGTTTATGATGGCGAACCGCATGACGGGCCCCTACAGCGCCTTCTATTGGTCGCTCATCTTCTGCAACGGCATCGCTCCGCAGATTCTTTGGTGGCGCGCAGCGAGGCGGAACATTATCGTGCTCTTCGTGATGAGCCTCATCGTGAACATCGGCATGTGGCTCGAGAGGTTCATCATCGTCATCACGAGTTTGCACGCTGACTTCATGCCCTCTTCGTGGGACATGTATACGCCCACGTTTTGGGACATCCTGTTGTATGTCGGCACCATCGGCTTCTTCCTAACCGGCATGGTTCTGTTCGTGCGGCTGCTGCCTGCGATTCCGATCGCCGAGATGAAGCACTTGCTGCACCAAAAGCTGCATGGGCACGCTCACGCATCTGAGGAGGTGAAAGCGTAGATGGCACACCATCCGACCGTCATCGAACCGAAACTCCGGGGCTTCACGGCACACTACGAAACCCCCGAGGCGCTCATCGAAGCAGCGAGGAGTGCGCGCGAGGCTGGATACTCGAGGCTCGACGCGCTCACGCCGTACGCGGTTGAAGGGCTTGTCGAAGTCCTCGGCCAGAGAGATGACACGGTGCCGAAGATCGTCCTAACGGGCGGCGTGCTCGGGGCGCTCAGCGGTCTCGCGCTGCAGACCTATGTGGCGGTATTCGACTATCCGATGAACATCGGCGGACGGCCGAACTTCAGCTGGCCCTCGTTCATCCCAATCACGTTTGAGTGCGGTGTTCTGGCGGCCGCGTTGAGCGCGCTCGTCGGCATGCTGATGCTGAACGGGCTGCCGCGTCCCCATCATCCGGTCTTCGATGCGCCGGAGATCGAGCGCGCGACCGATGACCGCTTCGTGTTGTTCATCGAATCGGAGGATCCGCAATTCAATACGAGCGAAACGCGGGAGTTCCTCAAGGAGACCGGCGCTGTCTCCGTGCAGGAGGTGATTTCATGAAGCGCCCGCTCTTGCTCGCCGCGTGTGTCGTCGCTACGCTACCGTTCGCAACCGGATGCCACCAAGATATGTACGACCAGCCGCGAGTGAACCCGCTTGCTTCCAGCGACCTGTTTGAGGATGGCAGCGCGGCGCGCGTGCCGCCCGAAGGCACGGTGGCGACGAGCGACTACATCGCCGACAAACTGTTCGCCGAGGGATTGGAGAACGGCGACCTCGCAACGCGCTTCCCCTATCCGGTTACGAAGGCGATGCTCGAGAGGGGTCGGAACCGCTACAACGTGTTTTGTCTTCCGTGCCACGGCGAGGCGGGATTCGGCGACGGCATGATCGTCCAGCGGGGCTACGCTCAGCCCAAGCCGCTCCACGCCCAAGACCTGCTCGACAAGGCGCCGGGCTACTTCTATCGGGTTATGATGGAAGGCACCGAGAGCCTGACCGGGCGACCGTTCCTCACGCCGAACGCGAAGACGGTCGGCGAAGGCGACATGGTGCATCCGGTGCTGGGCAAGAATATGACCATCGAAGATCGCTGGGCGGTGGTCGCGTACATCTACGCGCTCCAGAAGAGCCAGCGCGTTCCACGCGAGCAGCTCTCGCCCGCCGACTTGGAGCATCTCTCTCGACCGGCTGAAGAAGGAGGCGCCGATGGCGGACACTAACGGAAGAACCGGCAGAGAAACGCTCGGTGGGCTCGGCACGGTAACCGGCATCGGCGTCGTTCTGGGAATCGTGGGCATCGGCGCGTGGTTCGCCGCGTACAACCAGGATCAAACGGTTGCCTGGGGCAGCTACTTGTTCGCTTTCGTGCTTTGGTCGGTCGTATCGCTTGGGTGCCTTGCGCTCGTGATCCTGCAGAACGTGACGAAGGGCCGCTGGGGGCACGCCCTCGTGCGCTTCTGGGAGGCGGGCGCGATGATGCTGCCTTACCTCCTTGTTGTCGCCCTGCCGATGTTCCTCGTCGGCTACAAGTTTGTGTATCCGTGGGCGGACCCCGCGAAGGTCGCGGCTGACCACGCCCTGCAGGCGAAGCAGTTCGTGATGACGCCAGGCTTTACGTTGGTGCGGGTGGTGCTCGTGTTCGTGGTTTGGATGCTCATCCTGCTGGCGCTTCGCTCGCTTTCGAGAAAGCAGGATCACACCGGCAACCCCATGCTGGCGAGAACGAGGGTCAACGTCGCTGGGCCTGCGGCGGTGTTCTTCGTGCTCACCGTAACGCTCGCGGCAACGGACTGGGTGATGTCGCTCGAGCCGCACTGGTACTCGACCATCTTCGGCTTGCTCTTCACGATCGGCGCTGCGCTGACTGCGATGTCGCTCGGCACGATCTATCTCGCCACGGTTCGCGAGCGCGAGCCTTACTCGGGCGCGCTCTATGAAAAGCAGTGGCGGGACCTCGGCAACCTGCTCCTCACGCTCACGATACTGTGGGCTTACATGTCCTTTTCGCAGTTTTTGATTATTTGGAGCGGGAACCTGCCGGAGGAGATTGGATACTTCGTCAAGCGCCAAGAGGGCGTCTGGTCGAACGTGGGCGCCGTGTTGGTGTTCCTGCATTTCCTTGTGCCGTTCTTCATCTTCCTGTCAAGTGTGGTCAAGACGCGCCCGCAGCTGCTGCGTTTTGCAGCGATTTATCTGCTTGTCGTGCACTTTGTGGACGTGATGTGGATGGTGTTGCCTTCGCTGGGGCGCGAGGGCGGCGCCGTGCACTGGGCGGACTTCGCCGCCGCAGCGGGCATTGGCGGGTTCTGGATCGCAGGAATGGCGCTCGTGCTGGCGAAGACGCCGCTGGTTCCGAAGTTCGATCCGCACGCCGACCAGCTTGAAGGGACGGAGGTAGCCGACCATGCATGAAGATAAGCCGACCTACATACCGCCTCCCGACGCAAAGTACGAGACGCAGGACGTCCTGACGGCGAAAGTCGCCAAGGGGTTCTTCGTGGTGCTCACCATCGGCGTGGTGATGTCCATCATCGCGATGGGCATCTTGCTCAAGTGGTTCGTCCATTCGTCTGACCCCGAGCGACCGACCGACCCTGCGGTGGCTGCGCAGGGGATGGTGCTCCCCGCCGGGCCGCGGCTTCAGCCCGCCCCAGGCTCTGATATGGAGACCCTCGCCGCCCAGCAGAAGGCGCGCGCGGGTGGTTACGGCTGGGTGGACGACCAACACGCCCACGTGCCGATCGAGCGCGGGATGGAGATAGTCTTGGAGGAGGGGCTGCCCGCGCGGCCGCCCGTTGAAAGCCCAACGAGCGGAGGTGCGCAATGAGAGCCATCGCCCTGACCCTGGCGTCCGTCGTCGCATGCGTTTGCCTTGCGCAACCTCGCGAGCAGGTGGATCTGCTTGAGGATGTGAGGATCGAGCAGAGGCTCGGGCAATCGCTGCCGCTCGACGCCAAGTTCCGCGACGAGGCAGGGAGCGACGTGTCCCTCTCCGACTACTTCGGCAAAGAGAAACCGGTCGTGCTCGCCCTCATCTACTATCGGTGCCCCAGCCTCTGCAACCAGATACTGAATGGGATGCTCGCCGCGTTCCGGATCGTGAAGCACGACATCGGCGAGCAGTACGATGTCGTCTGCATCAGCATTGATCCCCGCGAGACCCCGGAACTTGCGGGAGAGAAGAAGGAGTCCTATGTGAAGAGCTATGGACGGCAGGGCGCCGCGAGCGGCTGGCACTTCCTCACGGGCAGCAAGGAGCAGATTGACCGAGTTGCAGATGCCGTCGGCTACCACTACAAATACGTCCCCGAGACCGACATCTACGCTCACGCCGCAGGCATCGTGGTCTGCACGCCGGACGGGAAACTGGGCCAGTACTTCTACGGCATTGAGTATTCGCCAAGGCAACTCGAGTTGGCGTTGGCTGACTCTTCGAACGGCAAAGTGGGCAGCCTGGTTGACGCGGTAACACTCTGGTGCACCGTCTATGACCCGGCAACCGGTTCCTACCAGTTTATGATTCTCCGAGTGATCCAGGTGTTCGGCATCCTTACGGTGATCGTGCTCGCAACGTTCATCGTGCGGAGCCTTCGCGCGGAGCGTCGCTCGGCGGCATCAGCCAGTGCGAAAGCAGATCAGAACGGAACTCTTGGAGGTGACGATTAGTGATGCGATTGCCCTTCGCCAACATTCCAATCTGGCCGGAAGGCGCGTCGAAGGCGGCCTTCGAGATGGACCTTCTTTATCTGGTCATCGTCGGCCTGACCGTGTTCTTCTGCATCATCGTGTTCGGGCTTGTCATCTACTTCGTCGCCAAGTACTACGCCGGCTCGAAGGCGGACCGCTCGAACCCTACGTTCCACAACATGCCGCTGGAGTTGGCGTGGTCGCTGATTCCTCTTGCACTTGGGCTGTTCGTGTTCGGATGGGCAGCGAAGCTGTTCGTCGAAATGCAGGCGCCGATTCAATCCGAGAACGCTCTGAACATCTATGTCGTTGGCAAGCAGTGGATGTGGCAATTGCAGCATCCCACGGGCCAGCGAGAGAACAACGAACTTCACATCCCGGTCGGAAGGCCGGTTAAGCTCACCATGATCTCGCAGGATGTCATTCATAGTTTCTACGTCCCCGCGTTTAGAACGAAGGCGGACGTAGTCCCTGGTCGCTACCGCACACTGTGGTTCGAGCCGACCAAGGTCGGAAAGTACCACCTGTTCTGCGCCGAGTTCTGCGGAACGAAGCACGCCGAGATGATCGGCTGGGTGTACGTGCTGTCGCCCGAGGATTATGAGAAGTGGCTGCAGGATAACCGCTGGGGCATGGGCGATGAGGGAATGACGGTTGCGCAAGCCGGGCAGGCGCTGTACGAGCAATTGCAATGTTCGTCTTGCCACGCGCCCGAGCAGCGCATCGGCCCGCCGCTCACCGGTCTGTACGGCTCGACGCGAACGCTTTCGGACGGCCGCCGGGTGGTCGCCGACTACGACTACCTTCGGCAGGCGATCCTCGATCCGCAGGCCGTTACCGTTTCAGGGCACGAGCCGATCATGCCCCTGTATCGCGGACAACTTACGGAGCAAGAAGTGATTCAACTCATCGAATTCATCAAGACGCTGTCGGCTCCGGAGGCGCCGCCGGTTGCCGAGGCGGAGCAATCCGATGACTCAGGAGGCAACGGATGAGCGCAGCAGGTGTAGCCACCAAGCAGCCTGAAGCCGTCAACTATCTGAATGTTGACAACAGCATCAAGTCCTGGCTTCTAACCGAGGACCACAAGCGGATCGGGATTCTGTATCTGGTCACGATCGCGCTCATGTTCTTCGTCGGTGGCATCTTTGCGATGCTGATTCGCCTGGAATTGCTCACGCCGGCGGGTGACGTCGTGATGTCGGACACGTACAACAAGATGTTCACGATGCACGGCGTCATCATGATCTTCTTTTTCCTCATCCCCTCGATACCTGCCGTCCTGGGGAACTTCTGCCTCCCGATCATGATCGGGGCGCGAGACGTTGCGTTCCCGAGGCTGAACCTCGCCAGTTGGTACATATTCACGCTCGGCGCTATGCTTGGTGTAACGTCTCTCGTGTTAGGGGGCGTTGATACCGGCTGGACGTTCTACACCCCGTACAGCAGTTCGTTCTCGCATACGCCGGTCATCATCGCCGTGTCAGGCGCGTTTGTGGCGGGGTTCGCGAGCATCTTCACGGGTCTCAATTTCATCGTGACGATTCACAAGATGCGCGCGCCGGGCATGACCTGGTTCCGGCTGCCGCTGTTCGTATGGGGTCAGTACGCAACCAGCCTGATCATGGTTCTCGGAACGCCGGTCATCGCGATTACGCTGCTGCTCGTGGCGGTGGAGCGTGGGCTGCGAATCGGCGTGTTCGACCCGGCGCTCGGCGGCGACCCGGTGCTGTTCCAACACCTCTTCTGGTTCTATAGCCACCCCGCGGTCTACATCATGATTCTGCCGGGCATGGGCGTGATGAGCGAACTCATCGCCACGTTCTCGCGCAAGCGGATCTTCGGCTACGAGTTCGTTGCCTACTCGTCGCTTGCAATCGCGGTGCTGAGCTTCGTGGTGTGGGGTCACCACATGTTCGTCAGCGGTCAGTCCATGTACCTCAGCATGGTGTTCTCGGTGCTGACGACGCTCGTGGCGATTCCGTCCGCCGTGAAGACCTTCAACTGGGTGGTCACGATGCACAAGGGGCACGTGAAGTTGGACTCGCCGATGCTGTACGCCCTGTCGTTCATCGGCCTCTTTACCATCGGCGGCCTGACCGGCCTGTTCCTGGCGTCGATGGCGGTGGACATCCACCTGCACGACACGTACTTCGTCGTGGCGCACTTCCACTACGTCATGGTCGGCGGCGCGATCGTAGCGTTCCTCGGCGCGCTGCACTACTGGTGGCCGAAGATGACGGGGCGCATGTATCCAGAGCCGTGGGCGAAGCTTTCGGCGCTCATCTTGTTCATCGGGTTCAACCTGACGTTCTTCCCGCAGTTCATCCTGGGCTACCTCGGCATGCCGAGGAGATACCACTCGTACCCCGATGAGTGGCAGACGCTCAACGTGCTCTCCAGCGCGGGGGCGAGCATTCTGGCGTCCGGATTCATCCTTGTGGCGGTGTATCTGCTCTGGTCGCTGAGGTACGGCGCGAAGGCGCCCGCCAACCCGTGGGACGCGACCGGCCTCGAATGGAAGACGCCATCGCCCCCGCCACCGACGAACTTCACCCAGCGCCCGATCATCACCGAGGAAGCGTACAACTACCCCATCGTTCTCGCCAAGAACGGCGAACCGGACGAAGGAGCCAAACAGGAGGAAGCAGAGAAGCATGAGCACGCATGAGGGCGACCTGCACGTAGGGCACCAGTTCGAGGACGCCGAGCAGCAACTCGACTCCTACAGCGCAGGTATGTGGCTGTTCCTCGTCACCGAGGTTCTCTTCTTCGGCGGCCTCTTCCTCGCATACATCATCTATCGAACACGCTACCCCGAGGCGTTCGTTGCCGCCCATCACGAACTGGATTGGCAGCTCGGCGGCTTGAACACCGTCATCCTCATTACCAGTTCGCTGACGATGGCGCTCGGCGTTCGCGCCGCCGTGCTGAACCGCATGAAGGCGGTGCTCGGATGGCTGGGGCTGACCTTCCTATGCGCCGGCGGATTCATGGTGGTCAAGTACATCGAATACAGCGCCAAGTTCGAACACCACCTGTTCCCAGGGCCGAACTTCGAATTCCACCACGCGGGCATTGACCCCGGTCAGGCGCAGATGTTCTTCAACCTCTACTTCGCCATGACGGGGCTGCACGGCGCGCACGTGCTCATCGGCATGATTACGATGATCATCCTCGTCATCCGCCTGTGGGTGATGCGAAAGCAGCGCATTGACTTCATTCCTATCGAGCTGACCGGCCTATATTGGCACTTCGTTGACCTGGTCTGGATCTTCCTGTTCCCGCTGTTCTATCTCGTCGGAGGTAATTGATGTCGTTCGAACCCGCCAAACCGAAGGTCTACTTGCTCACGTTCGCCGCTTTGCTCGTGCTGACGGTCATCACCGTCATCGCGGCGAAGCTGACGCTTGCCAAGATCCCGATGGGCATATTGGTCCTCGATTTGAACATCGTGCTCGCCATGGCGATCGCGTGCGTGAAGGCGTCGCTCGTCGTGCTCTACTTTATGCATTTCAAAGATATGGGGCAGGTGTCGAAGGTATGGGCAGTTGCCGGGGTGTTCTTCCTGCTCATTATGTTCTTCATGACGCTTGGGGACTATGAGAACCGTCACCCCGAAGAGACCGTCGGGTGGACCGAGTCAGGCCCGCTGCACGACGCCAGACCATAAACACCGTGCCGCCAGCCTCGCCGTCATGTCCTCCACATCGTGCGGTGGGCAGAGTTCGTAGATGCCGAACGTGCGCGCCTTCGGCGATGCGAGTGTGCCTTCAAGGAACTGCACAACCGCGCTGACCGGCAGGCCGCTGGGCTGCGGAGCGCTTACCCCCGGCGCGGAAGACATGGCGAACACGTCCATGTCGAGGCTCACGTCAACCATCTCGCACTCGCCGAAGATGGTTCCGGCTGCGAGGAGGGCTTGCTTAAGGTCTCTCTCAATGACGCAACCGCCCTTTGCCAACGCATACTCGCGGTGAAACAGCGACGTAGCTGAAGGCTGCACGCCAAACCACAACGCGTCCTCTCCCCGCACGCCGCTCTCAAGCGCGCGCCAGTACGACGTGCCGCTGTGGTGCACCTCCGAAGCGCGCACGTCGAGGTGAGCATCAATGTTGATGAAACCAGTTCTCCCCGCCTGCATCAGCGCAGCAATCGGCGAGAAGCCCCAGTCATGACCGCCGCCCAAAAGCGCAACTCGGCCGGCGCGCGACAGCGCGAGCACGATCGCCTCCGTAGCGAGCGCGTGGTCGGCGTCCAAGTCGCGGCTGAGCGCGAGGTTGCCGAGGTCAGCGATGCGCATCCCATCATGGGCGACCGTTTTGTAGAAGAACTCGCGAATCTTGTCCGGCCCTTGCGCCGCGCCGGGCCGTCCCTGGTTCAGCACGACGCCCCTGTCATCGGCGAAGCCAATGATGGCGACGTCCCACTCAGCCTTCTCAAACTTGCGCAACGTGGGCATGACGGTAACGTCCCCCATTCGCGGGTCGTGCCGGTCGCCGCGCGTGTAAAGCAGGTTCGGTCGCTGCTCGAACTTCATTCCAGCGCTCCTATCGCGGTCTCGACCGCCTCGATGACGCGAGCGATGTCCAACGCCTGAATCTCCACGCTCAGCGAGCGGTCGCCCTCGAGGGCCGGAATCTGTTCGCGCACCGCCTGCCACGCGGCCCGAACGCCTTCGCCCGGCGCGTCGGACTGCATCGCGCGCCGACAGTCAAGAGCCTGCGCTCCAATCGCCAACTCGATAGCGAGTACCGTGCGCGTGTTCGCCATCACGCGTCGCGCGTGCAGCGCCGCATTCATCGCCATGCTCACATGATCCTCCTGGTTCGCTCCGGTGGTCAGCGAATCAACGCAGGATGGATGGGCGAGCACCTTGTTTTCGCTCACGAGCGCTGCCGCCGTGTACTGGCAGATCATCATGCCGCTGTTCAGGCCCGGGCTGTCGGTAAGGAAAGGGGGAAGCCCTCGGTTGGTCGCCCGATTCAAGCAGCGATCCGAGCGCCGCTCGCTGATGGATGCAATCTCGGCGACTCCGATCTTCGCGTAGTCCAGCGCAAGCCCGACCGGCTCACCGTGAAAGTGCCCTGCGGAAAGCACGGCATCTTCGAAAACGAGCGGATTGTCCGTAACCGATTGCAGTTCCACCTCGACAACGTCGCGCAAGTGAGCGATCGCGTTGCGCGCTGCTCCGTGCACCTGCGGCGCGCAACGGATCGAATAGGCGTCCTGCACCTCGCCGCAGTTCGCATGGCTTTGAATCAATTCGCTGCGCTCGATGAGCCGGGCGATGTTCCGCGCAGAGCGCTGCTGGTGCGGGTGCGGACGCAGGCGATGCACCCGCTCCTGGAATGGCTGCGCCGAGCAAAGCATCGCCTCCAGGTTCATCGCGCACGCGACATCGGCGGCCTTCGCGAGCAGCTCCGCCTCGGGAATGAGCAAGGCGGCAATCCCCGTGTGTACGTGCGTGCCGTTGATGAGCGACAGCCCCTCCTTCTCACGCAGCCTAACCCCGCTCTCAACCATGGCCAGAGCGATGTGCGCGAGGGGCGCAAGGTCGCCGCTCGCGCCCAGGCTCCCCATCTCGGGAACGTCGGGGATGTCGTCGGAGTTCAATCGGGCGCACAGGGCCTCCGCCGGTCGGGCGTCAACCCCACTGTGGCCTCGCAGGTGCGTCGCCGCGACAAGGAGCATCGCCGCGCGAACGACTTCCTTCGGCAATGGATCGCCGACGCCCATCGCATGCGAGCGCACGAGGTTCGCCTGAAGGTCGAGCCTGTGTTGCGGCGGCACGATTTCGGACTTGAGCGGCCCAAGGCCCGTGTTGACCCCGTACACAGCCTCGCCGGAGTCGAGGATGGCTTCGAGCGCCTTGCGTGAGCGCTCCGCCCGGGCGGCCGCATCCGCCCCGATGCGCACCTCCGCGCCACGAGCAACGGCGACCACGTCCTCGACGCTCAACCTCTCGCCGTCCAGCGTAACGGCGCGTGGCACGGATGTCCCCGTCCGCGAATCACCGCGTTCCATCGCGGGGGATTATGGACGGCGCGAGCCGCACGACTCGCGCCGTCCGTGGATGCCTTATCGCCTCTTGCCCGGGATGCAAAGACACGACGAGTCAATCAGGATGTCTGCGTGCGCCCAGATGTCCTTGAAGCGCGCCTCGTAGCGCGCGCTTGCAGTGGAGGGTTCACTCCGCTTGCGATCCCTCCCTCCTTGGCGCTGGCTGGGTGGCATGGGCGAGCGGCTCGGAGGCTGCCCGGCTTTGAGCGGTTCAGGCTGCCACTCGCCCGTGTCTCTTTGCTTTGCGCTGAGAGCGAACCGCGAGGCGCACGGGGATCCGCATCACCCCACCCCGGCCCTCCCCGCAAGCGGGGAGGGAGGAGATCTATCCCTCCGCAGCTTGCTGTGGAGGGTTTCTCGTTCGCGATCCCGGCTGAGCCAGCCGCTCGCCCGTGTCTCTGTTGCGTTGCGGCGTGAGCGGAATGCGAGGCATAGGTCGGAATGCCCCGGGCGAGCGACGCACAGCTTGTCTTCGCTCGGGGGCTGGCGGTCGCTCGCCCATGCCACGCGGCTTTATCGCTCCAGAGCCCTATCCCTCCACAGCTTGCTGGGGAGGGTTCACTTCGCTCGCGATCCCGCCCGCCGTGCCCGGTGCCTCAATTCACCTTCGCCCGACGCCGCCGAGAGGCGAGGAGGGCGAGGAGCGCGCCCAGGCATACCACAGTCCCAGGCTCGGGAACGGGCCTCCACAACACCGCGTGAGGCCGAAAGTCCGGCGCGCCATACGCGTAGCCGATGATGTTGCCCTCGGCGTCAATCCCGTACGCATAAGACTCGCTACCGTGCTCCTGGTACGCAGGCGGCAGGTACTGGTGCAGGTCGTGGTAGCTCTCCGGCGTCCCCGACCACACAGCAGCCCACGGAGGATGGCTCCGTGAGCCTACTGTCCCAACCTGGTGAAAACCGTTGGTTCCAAATGCCTGAGAGCCGAACTGGTCGGCCGGCCCGGGATTTAGGTCCACGAAGTCCTCAGCGGAACCTCGCCACAGGATGGCATGAGCTGACCCGAAGTAGTTTGCGAAGCCCACCTGCTGCCCCCCAGCGGCGGCCCGCGCCTCGGCGTCGAGGAACCCCTCGGGGGTGAGGTCCACCATCGTGTCCGCGCTGCCCCGCCACAGGACGGCGCGGATCCCCGTGCCGTTCGTGGCAGAGCCCACCTGCAACTCGCCGTCCGTGCCGTACGCAATACTGTGATAGTAGACGCTGCCTTCCGGGTGCAGATCCACCGCGCTCTCTGCGCTGCCGCGCCAAAGCATGGCGTGCCTGATATGGAAAAGGACACCGTTCGGGCGTGCACCCCCCACCTGCTGGTTGCCGGCCATCGCTTTGACAGCGGAAACTTCGTAACCCTGCCGCGGATGCAGGTTGATGAAGCTCTCGGGCGTGCCGCTCCAGATGCCGGCATACTCCTCGCGGGTGGCGAAGCGGAGCACCGCGCCACCTTGTCTACCACCGGATGCGGCGACCAGGTATGACCCGTCCCATCCGGGGGCGGAAAGGTCAACAACGGACTCGGGGCTACCCCGCCACAGGAGCGCCCGCGTGTAGCCCGGCCCCGAGTGTCCCACCTGCTCTCCAGCTCCGATGCCCAAGCCGAAGGAGCGGACGGAGGGGATGCGCTCGGAGTGAAGGATAATCGCCTCATACCGAGGCTGCGACCAGGCGGTCGTTGCGCCGAGCCAGCAGCCCAGGCAAACGGCACAGGCTATTCGAGCAGCGTTCATATCTCAGTATACCCGACTCTGGGGCGGGCAGGTCGCCCGCCCCAGGCTCTCTTTCTCCTACGTATCTACTGCAGCGTGATGAAGTGTTCTGGCTGGCCGCGTGGCTTACAATGCAGATGGCAGCGATTACGCCGCCCACCTTGAATGTTCTCATCATTCTATTCCTCCTTGTCCGTCTAGGACGAGCAAGTTTTACTGTTATTGCTCCGCGCCCGTGTGTCAAGGCCAATCATGCCCCGCGCCCCGGGCCAGCCGCCCCTCTGAACCCGCCTTCCCCCAGCACCACTCGCAGGCGGGGAGGAGAGGGGCTCCCTGCCACCCGAACCCAGCACGCTCGCCCGTGTTTTACAGATACCGTGGAATCGGCGCCCACGACAGCCGCGGGCCGGAAGGGCACCAAAGAGGGGCCCAAGCTCTTCCGGAAAGGGCCCACCTCTGTACAACCACCAGGTTCCCGCCGATAATCCCGCTACCCGCCGTTAGGGACTTGACACCACGCGGAGGGTCGGGTAACATCATCCAATGGCAGAGCAAGTCCGCCCTCGGACAAAGGCGAACCGCGTGAGCGCGGCGTCGCTGGCTGCTGCCTCGCTCCGACTCCGACGACGAGCGCGACGATAGGGGCCTCGCCCCGGATGGTCCCCTCTCGGGATCCCGCGAGCCGCCCCATCTCTCTTCCCCCAGCCCGCAAGGGCGTCGCAACCGTATCTCACATCTGTCAGAAGGAGTCGATAATGTACAACCTATTTCAATCTGAAGCCATCGCTGACATCGCCCTCATCGAGGTCAGCCAGTCCCCGCGCCACGTCTTGCATTCCGCAGACCTAACGTCCAAAGAGGTCCGCACGATCTTGGACCTCTCTCATGCGCTGAAGGCGCAGCGCGAGTTCGGGCTTCCCATCCAGCCGATGGAGAACCGCACACTCGCGATGATCTTCGAGAAGCAGTCTCTTCGCACGCGCTTCACCTTTGAGACGGCGATGCGTGAACTCGGAGGCCATGCCATCTACCTCACCAAGCAGGACATTGACATGGGCAAACGCGAGTCTGTGTACGACGTAGCGAAGAACCTCTGTCAATGGGCGTCGTTGATCGTTGCTCGGCTCAACAGCCATGCGACGCTGCTCGAACTTGCTGAGCACTCCGACGTCCCGGTCATCAACGCACTCACCGACCAAGAGCACCCTTGTCAGGCGCTCGCCGACCTTATGACCATCGAGGAGACCTTCGGCAAGCAGAAGGTCAAGATCGCCTATGTAGGCGACGGCAACAACGTGGCGAACAGCCTTGCCGTGACCGCCGCGCTGCTCGGTCATCAGGTCGTCATCTGTTCGCCTCCCGGCTATGAGTGTCAAGACTCAGTCTATTCTTACGAGAACGTCAATCAGTGCTACAATACAGTCGAGGCTGTGCACGGCGCGCACGTGGTGTACACCGACGTTTGGGTCAGCATGGGGCAAGAGGCAGAAGAGGAAACTCGCATGAAGCGCTTCAAGAAGTACCAGGTCAATGAGGCGTTGATGCAGCACGCGAGCAAGGACGCCATCTTCTTGCACTGCCTCCCCGCCCGCCGCGGCCTCGAAGTTAGCGACGGAGTCATTGACGGCGAGTGGTCGAAGGTGTTCGACCAAGCGAACAACCGTCTGCACACACAGAAGGCGCTCATGAAGATGCTACTGGAGGGAGCGTTGGCTTGAAACGCGCGCTCGTCATCTACAGCGGCGGATTAGACACCACCGTCTGCATTCCTCTGCTGAGGGAGGAGGGCTTCGACGAGATCTATACCGTTACCGTGGATGTTGGACAACCCGAGGAGGACATCCGCCAAGCGGAGGGACGAGCCGATGCGCTCGGCACCTGTCACACGACGGTGGACGCCAAGGAGACCTTCGCGAGCGAGTACTGCGTGCCCGCCATCCAATTCAATGCGGACTACTTCGGCTACCCGCTCTCGACTGCGATCGCTCGCCCGCTCATTGCTCGGTCTGCCGCCGATGTGGCGAAGGAGGTCGGCAAACTGGATGCCGTCGTCCATGGTTGCACCGGAAAGGGCAACGACCAGTTCAGAATCGAGTTCGGCTTGCGCTTGCATCTTCCCGACGTTCCCATTCGGGCGCCGATTCGCGAGAAGAATTGGACGCGCAGCGCCGAGATCGAGTATGCCGAGAAGGTTGGCGCGCCAATCGCCCAATCCAAAGAGAAGATCTGGAGCATTGACGAGAACCTCTGGGGCCGGAGCATCGAAGGCGGCAGGCTCGAAGACCCAAGTTACCCCCCACCGGAGGAGATCTTCCAGTGGACGGTGTCACCAACCCGCGGGCCTGACACGCCCGAGCAGATAACGCTCTCCTTCGAAGGTGGCGTCCCCCTCGCGGTCAACGGCGTGAGAATGAAGGCGCTCGACCTCATCAAGGCGCTGCACGAACTCGCGGGAGCGCACGGCATCGGCCGCATCGACATGATGGAGGATCGGATGATCGGCCTCAAGGTGCGCGAAAACTATGAGTGCCCGGCGGCAGTCGTGCTGATACAGGCGCACAGGGCGCTGGAGGCGCTCGTCACAGCGCCGCACGAACGGCGGTTCAAGGCGCTCGTAGACGCCGAATGGGCGGACCTCGTCTACAAGGGCCTTTGGGGCGACCCTCTGTTCGACGACCTCGCGGCATTCAACGCATCGCTACAGAGTCGCGTAACGGGCGACATCTCGCTGACGCTCTACAAGGGGGCGGTCACGGTTACAGGGCGCACCAGCCCGTGGGCGCTCTATAGCGAGGCGGACGCAAGTTTCGACGACGATGCGTTTGACCAAAGCGAGATGGCGGGCATGGTTCGCACGCACGGCTTGGCGAGCCTGCTGTATCGCCGCCTCAAGGATCGTCGGCAGGGCTAACCCCGTTCGCCGTCGAGAAGGTGCGCGACCGTCGGGAGCGTCGCGACGCCGTCCGGAGCGTGCTCGGTGACGCCAGTCAGTACCAGAACCGAGTCGCAGCCCGCGCGCCTCGCGCATTCGATGTCCGTGTCGAGGCGATCACCTATGAGCAGCGCATCCGACGGATCTGCGTCCGCCTCGTCGAGGATCATCCGCACCATAGTCGGTTCAGGCTTGCCCATCACGACCTCCGGTTCCTGCTCGGCTGCGGCGGCGACTGCGGCGACCACCATGCCCGCGCCGGGCCGCACCCGCTTCTCCACGGGATACGTGACGTCGCGGTTCGTTGCCAGGAACCTTGCGCCGGAGCGGATTCTCCATTGAGCCTCGTCAATCTGATCGTACGTGAGGTCGCGCTGCAGACCGACGACGACCCACTCCACGTCGCCATCAGCGACTACCTCAACCCCGCCGTCGCGCAACTCGTCGAACAGCCCCGGCTCGCCGAGCACCCATGCGGTAGAGCCGCGCAGGAATCGCGCTGTCGCGACGGCGGACGTGAAGACCTCATCCGCCTGCGCGCTGAACCCCATCTCGCGAAGGATGCGGGCGTTGTGCTCGCGCGTCTTCGTGGAGTTGTTGGTAAGGAAGCGGACGACAGCGCCGCGACGCCTCAACTCGTCAAGCGTCTCGCGCGCGCCCGGAACAGGCGTGTCTCCGCGAAAGAGCACGCCGTCCATGTCGAGGATGTAAAGACGGTACTCCTTCACGATTTGCGACTTAGGATGAGTTCGGTTACCTCTTCGAGGAACAGCCTCGCTCGGTTCTCCGGCAGGGCGTTCAGCGCGGCGACGGCGTGGGCGATGTGCTCCCTCGCCGCTCCCTCTGCCTCGTCCAGCACGCCTTCGGCGCGCATCTCTCTGGCAACGCGGGAGACGGCATCGCTATCGCCGGCGGCGTTTCCAAACAGGCTTTCGAGCGCATCGCGCCGCTCCGCGTCCGAGCGCTCCCGCAAAAGGATGAGCGGCAACGTTGCGCAGCCCTCGATGAGGTCGGTGCCTTGCGGTTTGCCCGTAACCTCTGGGTTTCCCGCGTAGTCGAGGACGTCGTCAATGATTTGGAATGCCATGCCGACGTGCAATCCGTAGTCCGCCAGAGCGCGCCGCTCCGCCTCGCCTGCGCCGGAAAGGATCCCACCTGTTTCGCAGCACGCCGCCATGAACTCCGCCGTCTTGAGGCGCAAGATTTCGAAGTGCGCGCTCTTCGTGAGTTCGAAGTTGCCGCGGGTCTCAAGCTCTCGCACCTCGCCTTCCGCCATTGCGACGACTGCGCCGCTGATGACGCGGATGACTTCGATGCTGCCTGCCTGTGCGAGGAGGTCCATCGCCTTGGCAAGCATCACATCGCCGCTCAGTACGGATGCCGCCTTGCCGAAGAGGGAGTATGCGGTCGGCAACCCACGCCTCGTCGTCGCCTCATCCACAACGTCGTCATGGATAAGGGTCGCCATGTGAATCAATTCGGTTGCGGCGGCGGCTTGGTAGACGGGCAAGTCCAGCTCGTCGAGGCCGCAGGCTCGCACCGAGAGCACGACGAGCATCGGACGTAAGCGCTTCCCGCCCGCTGACACGAGGCCGGTGCCGACGCGCTCCACGGTTTGGCAGTCGGACAGAACGACCGTGCGCAGAATCTCCTCGACTGCGATGCCGTCGGCGGCGATAGCCTCCCCGATGCCGGAGTCCATCAGTTTTGCAGCGACGTCCGCATATGGATGCGTCATCGCTCGACCCTCACGATGGCGATGTTGCCCATAAACAAGCGGCGAATGATAGGGCTCCGAAAGCCGTGGCGCTCCATCCGCTCGGCGAGCGCTTCCGGCGAGTCAAACTCCTGAGTTGAGCGCGGAAGGTAGGTGTACTCATGGCGTCTTCCGACCAGCGCTCCCAACGCAGGGATGAATGCGCGGTGGACAAGCACGGCGAACGCTCGTGGCATGGCAGCCGTCGGCATCGCCATGTCTACGCTGACGAGTCGCCCACCCGGCTTGAGAACACGGTGAACCTCGGCGAGGCAGTCGTCCAGGTCCGGAACGTTGCGCAAGCCCCAGCCTACGGTAACGGCGTCGAAAGATGCGTCGGCGAAAGGAATCGCGCAGGCATCGCCCAGAGCCGGCGCCATCGGCGCTCCCTTTGCGCGCGCGCGCTTCAACATCGGCTCGGCGAAATCAAGTCCCACGGCGACGCCTCCTTCTCCGACTGCCTGGCGGAGGGGGAAGGCGAAGTCGCCCGTTCCGCAGCATAGGTCGAGCACCCGCGCGCCTGGCTCGAGGTGGAGAAGTCCTACCGCCGCGCGCCGCCAGCGATGGTGGAGCCTAAGGCTCATCACCGAGTTCATCAGGTCGTACGTGGGGGTGATGGCGGCGAAGAGAGAGCGCACGCGCTCTCGCTTCGCGTCGCCTGATAATTCCCAGGGGGGGCGGCTGGCGGCTCGGCTCATCTTCTGCCTAAAGATACCCCTTGAGCGGTCAGTCGGTTCAGAAGAAACTGAAAGATTGGCGGCTCGTGCGCCCGGCTCGCCTGTTCGTTCGCCCGCCCGATCCCTCGAGCGTCCCCGCCCGCGAAGGGTATCGAGGGCTGCCGGGTGATCTTTTTGCTCCGCCGAGCGTATCTCCCGTTTGAGTGGTCAGAACCACATCCAAAGGAGGATTAGAAACGCGATGAAACGAGTCCTGTTCGTTGTGCTTGTTGTCGGCCTTCTGGTGGTCTCCGCGGCTGCCCAGGGCGGCGGCGGAGGAGGCGGCCAAGGCTTCGGCGGTCGCCAAGGGTTTGGCGCGATGGCGGGTCCCCGCCTGCTCCTTAACCCACAGGTTCAAGCCGAGTTGAAGATGACCGAGGACCAGATCGCCAAGGTGCGTGAGGCTCTCGGTGGCGCCGGCGGCCCCGGTGGTCGTGGCGGCTTTGGCGGTGGCGGAGCCGGCGGTGGCGGCGGCTTTGGCGGCGGCGATCCGCAGCAGCGGGAGCAGCTGCGCCTCGAACAAGAGAAGAAGATCAAGGAGATCCTGAGCGCCGAGCAGTTCAAACGGTACCAGGAGATTAGCCTTCAGCAGGAAGGGCCGGCAGCCTTTGCACGCAAGGAAGTCGCCGACAAGTTGGGCCTCTCCGACTCTCAGCGCCAGAAGGTAAACGCCATTCTCGAAGAGCAGCGCGCCACCATGCGCGACATGTTCCAGGGCGGTGGCGGTGGCGGCGACCGCCAAGCGATGATGGAGACGATGCAGAAACTGCGCGAGGAGACGAACGCAAAGTTGCTCGCCGTCCTGACCGCAGAGCAGAAGAAGGCCTGGGAAGGCATGCTCGGCAAGCCGTTCCAGTTCCAGCGCGGCGGGTAAACGTCGCTTCACTCCTGATGGTTGCGCCCCGACGCCTTGCGCCGGGGCGCGCTCTCTTGGCATAGACCCGAAGAGAACGACGCCACACTTACCATAATAGAGTTAATGCCTCTCGGCACCCTCGGTCGCTACGAGATCATTCGCGAAATCGCCCGCAGCAACGACATCGTGTACGAGGCTTGGGACCCCACGATGGATCGTCGCGTGGCGGTGAAGGAGTTGCACATGCCGCAGGGCGCAACCGAGAAGCAACGCGAGGAGCGCAAGCGGCGCTTCTTGCGCGAGGCGCGCGCCGCCGGCAAACTCGAGCATCCGAACATCGTCAGCATCTACGAGGTCGGCGAAGACGAGGGGCGCATGTTCATCGCAATGGAGTTCCTCGAAGGGGGGACACTCCGAGACAAGATGGACGGCGAAGGCGCAATCACGCAAGAGGACGCCGTCGAGATCTTCTCGCAGGTGCTGGACGGCCTCGCCTTCGCCCACGAGAGGGGCGTGGTGCATCGAGACATCAAGCCGGAGAACATTCAGTTGCTCCCTGACGGGCGCGCGGTCATCACCGACTTCGGCATTGCCCGTCTCAAGTTCGAGCCCAGCATCACGATGGACGGCCAGATCTTCGGCACGCCCAGTTACATGTCGCCGGAACAGGTGGTCGGTCGCGAGATTGACGAACGGACGGACATCTGGAGTTGCGGCGTGGTGCTGTACGAGGCGCTGGCGGGCGAGAAGCCGTTCACGGGTGATTCGGTGGTTACCATCAGCCACCGGATCATGCACTCCGAGACGTCCGATCCGCCAAACGTGAGTTGGGCGATGCGACAGGTTATTCGGCGCGCGCTCGACAAAGCGCCTTCGGAGCGATTCTCGAGCGCAAAGGAGATGAAGCGCGCCTTGAATGACGCGCTGAACGCTACTTCCAGCGCCGGCGATGACCCGCACAGCGGAGCCAACCCCTGGGGAGCGCCACTCGACCCGTACGGGACAACGCCGCCGCCCGCCGCCAACCCCTACGGCCAACCCTATGCGGGTTCGGGGAGCGCGCCGGGCACGACCGTCGGGCCGCCCGCTCCGCCGAGTAGCCAGCCCTACTCCTACGGCCAGCCTTACGGTGGCGGCTCCGTGCCGCCGCCACCAGGCTTCCCCCCGGGTTGGACGAACCCTCCGCGCGCCCCGCTCTTTAGTCCCGCGGCGTCGGAGTTCTTGCGTCGCACGTTCATCGTCGTGCTGGTCGGAGGGCTGCTTCTTGCCGCCGGAGTGGGGGTCATTGCGCTGTTCGACCGCGCAGCGGAGCGCACGCGCCAGGAGCAGATTGACCGCACGTTGCTGCCGAGCATTGAAGAGGCGGAGGCGCTCGTTGCCGGCGACCCCGTCGCGGCAGCAGCGCGATTGCAGGAGTTGCTGGACCGCGCCGAGGCGGAAACCACCCGCCAACGCATCCAGAGCGGCATCGCGAACTGCTACCTCAACGTTGCGCAAGGGCAACTGAGCACCGACCTGAACGCCGCGCTGCAGAACGTCTCATCGGCTGCGGAGATCGCACCGGATGACGCAAAGGTGCTGGAGCGCGCCGCCGCGCTCTCCTATCAGGCTGCGCTCCGGGTGCCCACCCGCCCGGTTCGCCTGGCGTTGCTGGAGCAGTCGAGCGCGCTGTATGACAGAGCGTACGACCTCCTGAACCCCGATGGGCAAGAGCGGATTGCGGACGACTACGCCCGCGCCCTCTATCAACTCGCCATCGCCTACCGAGAGAACGCCGACCCGAGGTGGTGGTTCGCGATGGACAAGGCGGTCGCGCTGGCGGACGAGGCAGGAGACAGGGCGTTCGCCGCCGAGTTGCGGCGGCAAAGAGATAGCGAGTAGGGAAGCTGCCAGGTCGAGCCTGCTCGCTCGCGTGTACGGTCTCCTTCCGCTTGGCCTATTGTGGGGGTTCAGGTCGGCTGCCGTCTTCGAGCCCGTCGTCCTGGGGCTGAAGCCTTCTCCCGAGACTGCGCGCGTACTGAGCGAGCGCGACCGACATGACCGGCGGCGAGACGTTCGGGTCGGCGGAGTGGAAGATGGGCGACTCGTAGGGGAGCCAGCCGCCCTTCGCCAGAGCGTGCATCGCCTCGCGGCCGCGCTCGCCGGCTCGGATTCTCTGCAAGTTGACCGTCTTCTCCGGTATCGTGCGAACGTAGGCGGGCTGCAGTCGCTTGGCGAGATGATGGAACAGCATGGCAACGTCCTCGCGTGCAGCGGGCTTGTCGCCTTCGAAGCTCTCGCCGGTCATCAGCGCTGGAAGCGCGCCGCTTGAAGCGAGATACCGGACCGCTTGCGCAGCCCAGTGGTCGTCCGGCACGTCCGTCGGTAGGGCGGCCTCCTTTGCGCCTTGAGGCCGGAGCAACTGCGCCTCGATCCCTTCGGCGAAGCGCTGGAAGAGCGCGGCGAGTTCGTAGCGAGTTACGGGTGGGCCTTCGAGCGTCGCGAGCGCGGCGTTCGGGTCGAGCGAGCCATGCACATGCGTCGCTCCTGCCATCCCCGGCGGCTGCACCTGTCCTGAGGGGAGGGTCAGCGAAAGCGCGGCGAGGGTGAGGGCGGCGGTGCGAAGAGGTGATTTCATCGGGCGACTCTCTCTCGTGCGTCTATCATAGTCTCAAGGGCGATGCCCGTGCCGATGGCGACGCAGTGGAGCGCGTTTTCGGCAACTCGGACCGGAATGCCCGTCTGGTCGGAGAGAAGGCGATCTATGCCTCGCAGGAGCGCGCCTCCGCCTGTGAGCGTGATTCCTCGAACGATGATGTCGCTGCTCAGTTCCGGTGGCGTCTCTTCGAGAACGGCGCAGGTCTTCTCGCAAATCTGCCTGAGCGGCGACTCGAGAGCCTCGCGGATTTCTTCGCTTGTGATGGCGATGGTCCTCGGCAGTCCGCCGGCAAGGTCTCTTCCTCGCACGTCGAGCTGCAGCTCCTCTTCCAGAGGAGACGCCGAGCCGATCTTGATCTTGATCTCCTCTGCCGTTCTCTCTCCGATCATCAGGTTGTATGCGTGGCGCATGTGCCTGACGATGGCATCGTCGAGGCGATTGCCGCCGATTCGAATGCTTGCCGATTGGACGATTCCGTCTAGCGAGATGACGGCGACATCCGTGGTCCCACCCCCGATGTCAACGACCATGTTGCCCCCAGGTTGCGATATGGGCAAACCGGCGCCGATTGCGGCAGCCATCGGCTCCTCGATGAGGAGGCACTCCCTCGCCCCTGCCTCCAGCGTCGCTTTCTTCACGGCTCGGCGCTCGACGTTGGTGCATCCCGAGGGGATGCAGACCATCACTCTTGGCCCGAACCATCTTCGCTTGCCGCACACCTTGTCAATCAGGAACTCGAGCATCTTGAGCGTGTGCGTGTATTCGGCGATGACGCCCTCTTGCAGCGGTCGGATGGCGACGATGTTGCCCGGTGTGCGTCCGATCATGTCGCGCGCTTCGTCACCGACGGCGAGTACCTTCTTCGTTTCGGTGTTGAGCGCGACGACGGTCGGCTCTTCGAGAACGATTCCCTCGCCCCGCTTGTAGACGAGGATGTTGGACGTGCCGAGGTCAATGCCCAGTTGCGAGCCTAACCTGACCACTCGGTCGCTCCTTCCCGTCCTGCGGTGCGGGTTTCTCCTCCGGTGAGCCAAGGTCCGCCTCCTCCCGAGTCCAGCGCATCCGAGACTCGTTCCACCTCGCCGCCAAGCGATCGAAGCGTCTCCTCCAGCTTCTCGTAGCCTCTGTCTATGTGCTCGACGTTCTTGACGACGGTTTCTCCGCGGGCGGCAAGCCCAGCCAGAACCAGCGCCGCACCGGCTCTAAGGTCCGTGGCTTCAACGACCGTGCCCTGGAGGTGGTCAACTCCTGTGATGACGGCTGTCCTGCCTTCAAGCCGTATCTTGGCTCCCATGCGGTTGAGTTCGTCAATGTGTCCGATGCGGCTCTCGTAGATCGTCTCCTCGACCGTCGAGACGCCGTGAGCACAAGTAAGCACCGACGCCATAGGCTGCTGCATGTCGGTTGAAAAGCCGGGGTAGGGCATCGTCTTGATCGAGATCGCCTGCAGGAACGGGTTGCCTCTTGCAGAGATCCAGTCGTGGCCGACTTCGACGTGCGCGCCGGCCTCCTTGAGTTTACTGAGCAATGCGCCCTGGTGCTCCGGCAAGATGTCCTTGACGGTGACCTTCCCCCTGGTCGCGACGCCCGCGAGCAGGAGCGTGCCGGCTTGAAGGCGGTCTGCTGGGATGACGAACTCGCCCCCTCGCAGGCTCGTAACGCCCGTTACGGTGATCGTGCTCGATCCCGCGCCCTCGACGCGCGCGCCGATGCGATTCAGAAAGTCCGCGAGGGCAACCACCTCCGGCTCCATCGCCGCGTTCTTGATCACCGTCTGTCCTTCGGCCAGGACAGCCGACGCCATCAGGTGCTGCGTTGCGCCCGCGCTTGGAAAGTCCAGATAGATCTCGCCGGCAACGAGCCGATCCGCCTTCGCCGAGTAGTACCCGGCGCTGTATTCGATCTCCGCTCCGAGTTGCTTCAAGCCGCGAACGTGGAAGTCAACCGGACGAGCGCCGATCCTACAGCCACCGGGCTGAGGCAATCGAGCCACCCCAAGCCGCGCTACCAGCGGGCCGAGGAGATAAAACGACGTGCGAATCGAGCGCACGAGATCGGCGTCTGCCTCCTCGGCGCGCAATTCGCTGCAGTCAATGGTCAGCGTGTCCCCATCCCACAAAACGACAGCGCCAAGGTCCTCAAGCAATCGCGCTTTGATTTGAACGTCACGCACTTGGGGCACCCGGCGCAGAACCACGGGCGACGAGCACAACACGACGCCGGAAAGGATTGCAAGAGTGGCGTTCTTGCTCCCCCCCACCTGTACCGTGCCGTGAAGTTCCCTTCCACCGATGATTCGGATAACGCTCATGCAGCCTCGCGTGGCACGGGCGTTCCCACCCGTGAACCCCCGCATTCTACTCGACTGAGTCAGGCTCTGCGGGAGAATCCTCCTCTTTCCACTGCCTGCTTCCCGCTGCGATGACCGCCTCGATGTGTGCCGGCTCCGCCCCGCAGTGCAACAGCGCGCGCCTGGCGATGACCTTCGCCGTCTCCTCCTCGGCGAGCACCGCCCCAATCGCCCCGAGGCGCTCGAGGTCCCTTGCCGTGTCAGCGCTGTGCGCCCGCGCGAGAATCTTGATGTCTGGATTCAGAAGGCGCAGCCGCTCGACAATCGCTTTCGCCTCCAGCGGGTCGGGTAGCGCGATGATTGCGATCGCAGCGTACTCCGGACGGCATTGCTTCAGAATCCAGGGATTCGCCGCATCGCCGAACACCGTGTGCACGCTCTCGCTCGCCGCGTGCTTCAGCCGCTCCATGCTCACGTCTACCACTACCACCTTCGTCGCGCAGGCGGACACGATGTCCAGCACATGCTTGCCCACCCGACCGAGGCCCAGAAGGATCACGTGATCGCGGAAGTGCGGCGGCACGGCGACATCGGTGTCACCGTCGCCCGCCAGCTTGCCGAACAGCGCGGAGACGCGCGGCTCAAAGTGATATATCAGCGGTGACGGCACCATCGTTACCAGCGTCGTGCTCACGAGGAGGTCATACACATCGCGCTCGATGAATCCGAGAGCGAACGACTCGGCGGCAACGATGAATGAGAACTCTCCAATCTGGCACAGCGCTAAACCAGCCGTCAGCGCGACGTGCGTGTGCTGACCGGTGAGCCGCGTGAGGACCGTAATGAGCGCCGCCTTTCCAAGAAGGATCGCACCGCTCAACGCCAGCACGGCAACCCAGTGCTCGGCTATGTACGCTGGGTTTAGCAGCATGCCGACCGAAACGAAGAACACGCTGACCAGCAGGTCGCGCAACGGGATGACCTCTGCGACAACGGCGTGGCTGTACTCGCTTTCACTGATAATCAGTCCCGCGAGAAACGCGCCGACCGCCACTGAGATGCCCGCCGCGCTTGCGCCTGCCGCCGCGCCGATGCAGATCGCGACTGCAACCAGGATGAACAACTCGCGGCTCCTCAAGCGAGCGGTCGTCCGAAGGATGAACGGCATCACCCGAGTCGCCAGGAGCAGCACGGCGAGCAGCATGACTGTGCTCCAGACAAAACTCAGTGCCGTGGACTGCCAGGCTGCGCCCCTCGCGAGAGTAGGAAGAATCCCCAGCCCGACAACAAGCGAGAGGTCTTGCACCAGGGCGTAACTCAGCGTCGAGACGCCGAACGGGCTGCGGATGTCGTGCCGCCCTGTTACCATCTTCATCGCTAGGGCGGTCGAACTCAGCGCGATGGCGTATCCGACGACAGCCGCCGCCACGGAATCGAAACCCAGCAGCCTGCCGATGGCGAAGCCGAGCGCCATCGTGAGCAGTATCTGGAGCGGCGCAGCGACGAAAGCCAGAATCCGCGCGCGGGCGAGCGAGGACAGCGAGAACTCGATGCCGACCACAAACAACAGCAGCGCAACACCGATCTCGGCAACCGGCATCACTTGCTCGGCCGAGATGCCCAGGCGCTCGCGGAACAGGCTGACGGCGACTCCCGCGGAGATGTAACCCAGAATCGTCGGCATGCGAACCAGGCGAGCGGCGAGGCCCCCCGCGACCGCCGCGCCAAGCACGATCGCAGGTGTGACGAGCCCGGTTCCCTCCGCTATCATTCCCGCTTATTTTGACATGCGGACACTTCAAGCACCAAATCGAACAAGATAGAGGCTCATTCGCTCTATGCGCCGATCCAACAGTCAAGGAATTTTGCGCGCCGACCTGCTATGGTGCTTGCAGGACGGACAGCTCGTGCGTCGAGCGGTGGCGGAGGACCGCTGCCTCCTTTGCCGCTCAGGCCGCGTGAACGCCGCGGGCCTCTGCGAAGGCTGCAACGCCAATCTGACCGACGAGGAGTGGGCAGTCGCTGCGCAGTGGATCGAAGGGAGAAGGCGATGAGCCAAGAGTCGGTGTATTTGCTCTTCACGGTCGCCGTGGTTGCCGCTCTCACCTGGTTCCTCAGCAAGTACATCCACTCGTTTCGCTCCAAAGCAGAAGTCGTACGGCAGCCGCCACTCGTCATCGAATTCTGGGTCTACTCTCGCAACCCCCAACGGCCAACGCAAGAGGAACTCACCGGCGTGCTTATGGGCGGCGGAAAGACGAGCATCGGCACGGCTGAAGCGCTCGTGTTCACCGACATCCGCTTTCAGATGGGCACGGTCAAGCGAGAGGCGAACGCCATGCTGTTCCAACCGGGAGCCTTGCTCGAGCCGGATGCCGCACTGCCCCCCGACCTCGCCGAGCGCATCGAGGAGGCGCAGGCAGTCCACACGGTTCGCTTTGTCGCCGAGCCGGGCGCCTTCACCGAGAGGGAGGAAAGCGCCCTCCGCCTCGCCACTTGGGTCGCACTCGCAACTGCACACCTCGCCGAAGGCACCGCCATCGTAGACATCGAAGCCCAAACCGCCTACACGCCCGAGCAGTTCCAACAAGCCGTCGAACATCACGGCGCGGATGCCTTCGCTCTGCACGTCGCGACTCGATGGTGGGACGATGAGCGCGCCGCCCACTGCTTCTCCCGAGGCCTCAACAAGATCGGACAGCCCGACATCGTCGCCGAAGACGTGCCGACCGACTTCCAAACTCTCGCTACTCACCTCGTCGGCGAGTACGCCGAATACGTCTGGCGAACACGAGACCCTTCGCCCACCGTCCTCGAAGTCTTCGGCTCGCGGTTCCTCCTCTTCACCCGACCCGCCGACGCGTCGCTCAGTCTGCACCGAGGCGCATGGGTTCGCTGCGGCGTCAATCGCCTCGAACCTTCCGATGGGGGCGGCGAGTGACGGCGATCCGAGTCATCCCGAAAGGTGGTTTGGAAGGTGGTTTCGGCGTCCCGCCGATTTCCGGGCGGGCGGTTTCGGCGTCTCGCCGATTACCAGGGAGGTGGTCTCGGCGTCCCGCCGGTTTCCAGGAAGGTGGTTTCGGCGTCCCGCCGATTGCCGGGCCGACCGACGGGGGCGACCAGTGACCACCATTCGGGTCATCCCTTGCCTCGATGTCCACGCAGGGCGTGTCGTCAAGGGCACCAAGTTCCTCGACCTTCGTGACCAGGGAGATCCGGTCGAACTCGCCACGCGATACATGAAGGAGGGCGCCGACGAACTCGTGTTCCTCGACATCACCGCGTCGCACGAGGAGAGAAACACCATCGTCGAACTCGCCGCGCGCGTGGCAAGGCAACTCTTCATCCCCTTCACCGTCGGCGGAGGCATCCGAAGCGTGGAGGACGCAGCCGATATCCTCCGCCAGGGGGCGGACAAGGTCGCCGTCAACACCGCCGCCATCCGCAAGCCCGCGCTCATCACCGAGATCGCCGAGCGGTTCGGACGCCAAGCTGTTGTCCTCGCCATGGACGTTCGCAGAGAAGGTGAAGGTGGTTTCGGCGTCCCGCCGATTCAGGACGTCCCTCCCCCGTCGGCCCGATTCACCGTCTATGCCACAGGCGGCCGCGAGCGGACGGAACTGGAAGCCGTCGAGTGGGCGCGCAAGGCGGAGGCTCTTGGCGCAGGGGAGCTGCTCGTTACCAGCATGGACAGGGACGGCACGCTCGACGGATATGACACCGAGTTGCTCCGCGCCATCTGCGGAGCGGTGCGCGTCCCCGTCATAGCGAGCGGCGGCGCGGGCCGCCCGGAACACCTTGTCGAAGCGGCGAAGGCTGGCGCGGACGCCGTCCTCGTCGCCTCCATCGTGCACGACGGAACCCATACGATCGCGACGCTGAAAGACGCGCTCGGCCTCGCCGGATTTCCCGTGCGGTAGTGGTTGAGCGTTGCATGAAGGTGGTTTCGGCGTCCCGCCGATGCCCCACCCCACCAGAGCAGTAAACCAACCGTCTGGTATTCTGCCGGAGAGTGATCCCGATCCGAGATGACCACGACACCCGGCAGACGCCGTACGTGACGCGCACGATCCTCATCCTGCTCGTGATCATCTACTTCTGGGATCGGGGAGGGTCGCTTTTCGGCAGGCCCTACGTATTCGCCGACCTCGCCGCCCGCCCCGCCGACATCTGGGCGGCGTTGAAAGGAGGCGGCAGCGATCCGCTGGTTACCCTCTTCACGAGCATGTTTCTCCATGGGAACCTGGCGCACATCCTCGGCAACCTGCTGTTCCTTGCCGTGTTCGGTCCGCGCATCGAGGCGGTCTACGGCGCGCCGCGCTACGCCCTCTACTATATCTTCTTCGGCGTCGCCGCGACGATGACGCACGCGCTTGTGATGCCGGACAGCACGGTGTCCCTCGTCGGCGCGTCGGGTGCCATCGCCGGGGTAATGGGCGTGTATTTCATGCTCTTTCCCGGCGCGTGGATCCAGTGCGTCATCCTGCCGTTCTGGTTCGTTCCGTTCGTGCTCCCTGCCTGGCTGATGCTCGGCCTATGGTTCCTGATGCAACTGTTCGTGGTTCAGCCCGGCGTGGCAACATGGGCGCACGTTGGGGGATTCCTTGCCGGCATGGGCGTTGCGCTGGTGGTGGGCAAGAAGCCGATGAGCGCGCGGCACGACATTGCGCGGACGGATTGGTAACACCATGCATCGCTTCTCGCCTCCACGACTGATTTGGCTGTTGGTGTTCCTCTCGACCGCCTGCGCGGCGATCGTCGCGGCGCAGAGGCACCGAGTCGAGGCGGCGAACAAAGCAGTCCACCTGGTCGCGGACCTTGCCGATGTGCGCTCCATCGCCGCCGGCGAGGGCGTCCCGCTGAAGCAGGCGCTCATCCGCCTCCAGCGCGCCGGCCTCACCGCTGTCGCGGTATCGGAGGACACGTTCAACGACCTGCTCGTCTCGGGCCGCCTCGTTCCCACGTCCCGCCCGGTGAACGCCGACGGCGACGGGCAACTGTTCGTCTGTCCGGACGCGGGCTTGGCGGATCGGATTCGCCGGGCGGCTGCGGCGCGCTTCCCCAAGTGGGACGAGGCACAGCCGGCGCCCGCGGTCGTCTTAGGACCCGACGGAAAGCCGACGCGCCTGCCCGGCACCCCGAGCGACCTTGCGAAGTACGGCATCGGATTGGACGCCGAGGCGTGTGGCCTCATCCAGCGCCTCGGGCTTCAGGTGGTTGCCCGCGTGTGGAACCCCCCCGGCGCGACCGAGCGCCTCGCGCGCGCGGCGATCCTCGACGCCGCCCAGAACGGCGCGGTGGGAATCATCTTCAATGGCGACCAAACGCTCGGGTGGCGCGAATCGGTTCGCGAGGCAGCGAACGTCCTGCGCGCAACCGGTGACGAAGTCCAAGGCGGCGAGTCGCAGCCGCCGCTGTGGTACGGCACGGTGGAGTTCACCCAACAAGCCGGTGACAGCATCTACAAAGAGGTGATGCAGCCGCACGTGCTGCGCGTGCACAGCATCCTTTCCGCCGAGATGGACCGCACGTCGCCAGGCGAGGCTGCAGACCGATTCGTTTTGGCTGCAACCGACCGCAACGTCCGCGTTTGCTATCTTCGCGCACCGTCGCCCACGTCGCCCGAGCCTGTGAAGGCGTTCGCCGAGTTCGTGTGGGAGGTGAACGAGCGACTTCGCGCAGAGGGCTACCAAGCGAAGCTTGCGCGTCCGTTCGAAGAGCCGGACGCCTCGATGGTGGCTCGCTACGGCGTCGTTCTGGGCGCGAGTTGCTTCGTTGCTTGGTTCGGCATGACGCTGCTCCCGGGGCTGTTCTGGATGTTTGCGAGTTGGCTCGCGGTGTTCGGGGCGGCGGGCCTGGCGGTCGCCGGCAACGACCCGCGACCTCTTGCGCTTCTCGCCGCGCTCGCGTTTCCGACGTGGGCGATGGTTGCGCTCTACACCCTTGCCCGGCAGGGCGGGAGCCGCGCGTGGTGGGTTCTGTATCTTCTTATTTGCGGCGTCAGCGTTGTGGGTGGCTTGCACGTCGCCGCGCTGCTGTCTGAACTGCCGTACATGCTCCAGATGAAGCAGTTCATGGGTGTGAAGTTGGCGCACTTCCTGCCGCCTGCGGCGGTGGCTCTCTACCTGGTTGCGGAAGAGAGCCGACTCGCAGCAGCCTTGGGCGCGCCGGTGCGGTGGGGCGCCTTTCTGTTGATGGTCGTTGTCGCCGGCGGGTTGGGGTACATGCTGATTCGGACGGGCAACGAGGCGCCGTCGCAGGTCAGCGGGTTCGAGTTGAAGTTGCGCTCGCTTCTCGACCGCGCCCTGCCGGTGCGCCCGCGCACGAAGGAGTTCCTGGTTGGGCACCCAGCGCTCGTTCTCGGCCTCTCGATGCTGGGTTACGGAGACCGGCGCCTCCTCCCGCTCATCGGTGGCGTGGCGGCGATAGGGCAGGTGAGCATCGTGAACACGTTTGCCCACCTGCACACGCCGATTGCGACCTCCGCCGTTCGCGTTCTGCTTGGTATGCTTTTGGGCCTCGTGCTAGGCCTGGCGTTGCGCTGGATTTGGACGCGGTGGTTTCGAGAGGAACAGAGGTCACTGTTGTGAAGGTTCTGGTCGCGGGCTACTACGGTTGCGGTAACTTGGGAGACGACGCGCTCCTTCAAGCGTTCTATCAGAGCCTCGCGGGGACGAACATCCAGGTGGTCGCCATGGCGGGAAACCCGGAGAGGCTCCAGCGCGCAATCGGTGTGCGCGCAGTGCCGCGACGTGAGATGCAGCACTTCAAGAAGGAGATGGAGTCATCCTCCGCGCTCGTGTTCGCTGGTGGAGGAATCCTTCAAGACGTTACGAGTTACTTCTCGCTTCGCTACTACGCCGGGCTGATCCAACAAGCGAAGAAGATGAAAAAGCCGGTGATGATGCTCGCGCAAGGCGTCGGCCCGGTAACCAGCATGCTCGGCAAGAGCGCAGCAACTGCTGCTCTACGGCAGGTTGATCTCCTCACTGTTCGAGACTCGATGAGCGCCGGTGCGGCGCGGGCGCTCGGCTATCGAGGACACATCGAAGTAACCGCCGACCTCGCTTGGTTGCTGCAACCCGCCGAATCCTCGGCGGCTGAGTTCGCAGTCGGCTCCATGAAGGCGGTCGCCGTTTCGGTACGGCCGTGGAAAGGGGAGAAGGGGCTTGCAAAGGTGTTCGGCGAGTTCGCGCAGATGCTTTTCCGCAACGGATTCGTCCCCGTCCTCCTTGAGATGGACCACGAGATGGACCGAGCGCTCTTAGACGAAATCGCAAATCTGCACGGCGGGCGCTGTCCCGACATTCGCAACCTGCACACGCCATCGGAGATGATGGCTCGAATCGCCCGAACGCACGGCGTCGTCGCAATGCGGCTGCACGCCGGTATTTTTGCGGCAAAGTCGGGGATTGCGCCGCTAATGGTCGCCTACGACCCGAAGGTTACGGCGATGGCGGAGCAGGTCGGACTACCCGCGCCCATACCACTTCAGGGTATAACTGCCCAGCGCCTCTGGTCGGCGTTTGAAGCGCTCGAACGGGATCGCGCGTCAATAACTCGTACAATGCAGGAAAGAGTTGACGTGATGGTTGCACTTGCGACGCGAAATCTTGATATCCTAAAGGGACGGCTGCAGGCTCAGGAAGCAGCAGGCTGAGCCGTGAAGCCCGCGTCCAGGCACGATGACAGAGTGATGATAAGACGGCTTGTTCCGGCGATCCTCGCCCTTGCGGCGGTGAGCGCCTCCGCGGGGGAGGCGTGGCTGGACTGGATAAACGCTCAGGTGCTCGACAAGGTCCGCGTTAGCGGCCAGCGCACGTTCGCGCTCCGTTCGCACCAAGTTGAGGGAAGCCGTGAGGCGTTCAACCAACTGAACTACTTCGGCGAAGGCGACAAGACATTCAGTCAGACTGGGGACGTCACCATCTCCGGCGACAAGGTCCTGGGCTTCTTGACGTTCGATGTCCGGCTGTCGAGTTACAAGTACGCCAGCCCCGATGCGCAGCGCGTAACGCTGGGCTTGGAACGAAGCTGGGGCAAGGTGCAACTCGGCGACATACAGGCGACGGCAGGCGGCGGGAACGAGCTGGTCTCTATGCGTCGCTTTGCGCAAGGCGCGCAGGCGGAGTTGCGGCTTGGGGACTTCCGCCTAACCGGCGTTGCGACTCGCTCGAAGACGTCGGCGAGGACGATCTCCATCAACGGCAACAACAGCGCCGGGCCTTACTATCTAAACGGCAGCCGACTCGTGGACGGATCTTTGCGCGTCAGGGTTGACGGGGTTGATCAAGTCTTGGGAACGGACTTTGTCGCGAACTACGAGATCGGAACGATTACCTTCCTCAATCGCGTCATCCCGCCGACGAGCGTCATCACCGTTACGTATGAATCACGCGGACTGAACAACGCGGCAGGCGAGATCTATGGCGGGAGCGTTGTGTGGCAAGCAGCACGCGGACTGGAGGTGGGCCTGACGCGCATCGAGCAGAAGGCGGTCGGGACCACCGGTCTCTCGCAAACGACCGAAGAGTTCGAAGGCTTCGGGCCTCCTGACGTGCCGTACTTCCTTCTTCAACCTCCGATGCGCGACCGGCCGATCATCGTGACCGTTGACAACGTGCCGCAAGTCGAAGGAGTGGACTACTACTTCGATCCCGAGAACGAGCAGGTGTTCTACTTCCGCCGCTTCATGCCTCGCACCTCGATCATTCGCGTAACGTACACGCCCAAGCCTAGCCCAGGCTCGCTCGGCGACGGCGGGCGCGTCGTTCAGGGCTTCGACGTTACTTGGCGGCCCAGCGAGAAGACGCGGCTCGACGTGAACCTCGCCGAGAGCAGGCTTCAAACTCCGCTCGGTACGGAGCGGGGACTGGCGAAGTCCGCGTCGGTCTCTACCGAGTGGGGACGGATGAACGCACGGCTGAACTGGAGCGACATCCCGAGCAACTTCATCAGCGTCGAAAGCACGGGCTTCCGAAGGAACCAAACGGGTGGCGACCTGTCGCTCGAATACGACGCCGGGAACAGCCTGCGGCTCTCCTTCTCCGGCTCGAAGTACAAGATCAGCACGCCGACGTACACCAGCGAGGGGCTGCAGGCGGTTCGCGGAGAGACCTCAGACATGCGCTTGCGCGCATCGTACCAACCGAGCGAGCGCCTGCGATACTTCGTGGAGGGCGGCACCTTCTCCGGCAACTACGACGGGCGTCCGAACTCAAGCACGAACCTGGTCGCCGGCGTGGAGGCGCGTTCGCGAGGCTTCACCACAAGCATTGAGGCGACACATCAACAGGTTCGCTCGCCGAAGTTCACCCAAGAGGGCTTCGAGATGGTCTCCGCGAACGTTACCGGTGTGCGGCTCAGCAACTCCTACAAGCCGAACGACCGCCTTCAGTTGACGTCTCGCATCGGCTACAACACCGTTACCGCGGACGGCAAGGAGAGCGCAGGGAGAGACCTCTCGTTCTCTGCCGCGTATCAGTTCAGCGACCGCCTGCGCTCCGAACTCTCTTGGATTGATTCGACCTCCGGCGCCATCACCGCGCTCGGCGGCTTCTTCGGAGGCGGCATCGGATACAACGGCAACGGCTTCTCCGGCGGAACGTTCGGAGGCAGCGCGAACCTCGGCTCGGCGAGGGCGCGCGTGCTCCAACTGCGCACCGACTACCTGCCGAACGACGCGCTCAGCGTCGGCGTGCGCTTTGCATCCACGCTGTCGGAAGGGTCGAACCGAACCAACAGCCGACAGGACAGCATCGGCGTCACCGCAAACTGGACGCCCAGCCCCAACACCTCCGTGTATGCCGACGTGAGCAAGGCGAACGTAAGTTTCCTGAACGCACCGGGAAGCAGCGAAACGACCGTGCTCACGTTCGGCGCAAACACGCGCCTTTGGGGGCGATGGGATGCGTCATTCGCATACACAGGCAGCAACTTCGGCGGCACCGGCATCAGCGGCTTCGCCCAAAACACCTCCTGGATGGACGCGCAAATCGGCTATCGCCTCGACCCGAGGCAGCGGATGTTCCTCCGCTACTCCAGCGGAAACGTCTCCGGCTATCTGCCCGACCGCGTCTCGGAGTTCGCGCTCGCGTATCAATACGAAGTTTGGCGCGGCGTGCATCTAACGGCGAGCTACAAACTGCGCGACCGCAAGAACCTCTCGGTGGAGCACGCTTCCAACAGTTACCGCTCCTCGGGTTTCGACCTGGAGCTTACGTTCGACTTCGCCTCGATCCGTAATTGATGGCGGTGCTGAAGCGTCAGAGGTTCGCCAAACCAGACGGATTCATAGAGAGATGAGAATCGTTCGCACCATCCTGTTCTTGTTGCCGGCTATCGCGGCGCTGCTCCTCGTAGGCTGCGAGCCGGGCGAGGGACGCGGCGAAGTCGCCGGCTCGGTTACCGACATCAACGGCGAAGCCGTCCGCGGGGCGAGCATCTTCGTTGACGGGCAGTTCGCCGCCGAGTCCTCGCCGATCGGCACGTTCACAATCCGCAACGTCAAGGGCGGCATCCGAACCCTGACGGCGCGGCTCACGAAGAACGGCGTCCAATACTCCGGCTGGAACCGCGTCGAGGTGTTCGATGGCGAACGGACAACGAGCGTCAGCATCGTAATGGGTCGAACGAGCGACATGGGAGCGCTCCGCGGCACGGTGCGCGACGAATTCGGCACGCCCCTGCCGGGCGTACGAGTGTTCGTCGGTGGGCCGCTCGGCTCGTGGACGAACTGGACCGACAAGGACGGCGAGTATCGCATCGAAGGCCTCATCGGCGGGTTTCAGTACTTCGTTGAAGCGTCCGGTCGCGGCTATGAAAACGACAACACAAACGTAACCATCAGCGCCGGCTCAACTTCCACGGTCAACTTCTTCCTCCGATTCTCATCCAACGAGGGCCAGCAGGCGCCGGAGAACCTCGGCGCGGTCGCCTGGACGTCTCCTGTCGAGCCGAATCGAAGCCGCGAAGAGATGATTGCGTATGAGCGCATCAAGCGGCTGGTGCATCCGGAGCGCGTCCGCCGCGCACAAGGGCGCGACTTCCCCGACGGCCACCACGTTGAGATTGACCTCTTCTGGGACTTCGCGGAGCAGAGGGAACTGCTCGGCTATGGCATCTACCGCGGCTCAAGCCCGTCGAACCTTCAAGCGGTCGACTTCCTGCGCGACCCGCTGGCGACCTTCTACGCCGACATTGACGACCTCCTGACGCCGAACGTGCGCTACTTCTACGCGATAACGCGCCTCAACACCGACTATCCGAACCGCCCAGGCTCCGAAAGCCCATTCAGCAATGTGGCATCGGCCGTGCCGCTGGGCGACCTGGAGGTTCAGAACCCAACGTTCAATCCGCTGGTGTTTCGCTGGCAGCCCGTCTTCAACGCCGACACGTACTTCGTGTTCCTCTTCGAGAACTACCCGGGCATCGAGGAGCCGTTGCTGTGGGCTTCTCCCGGCACGGCGACCAACTTCATGTTCTACTCGGGCCCCGCGCTGACTCCCGGCCTGCGGTACTACTACGTTGTGGTCGGTTCGGGCTTTTCCGACACCAGTTTCACCATCAGCCAGGTAGACTCGTTCATCGCTCAGTAAGGGGTCGGTCGGTGTTCTGAACACACGCGCGCCGTTTGAGCGTCCAACATGGGTAAACCTGCGATGTCCGTGAACCTGCGCACCCCGCTCTCCGCCCTGCTCCTGCTCTTGTCCGCCACCGTCTTGGCGTCGCCGCGCTCTGCCATCGTCGTTGATATCGGCTCGAGGGGCCCAGCACAGGCGGAAGAGATTCGGCGCATCGTAGTAGCGGAGGTGCGAGCCGAGACGCAAGCAGCGGACCGCCTGGCTGCGGGATATGTCGACTCCCTGCGGGAAGCGGGGGTCGCTCCCGACGGGGTTCCCTTCAGCGCGCCACGAGTCGTGCTCTTACGGCGTAACGGCCGGCTGCTCACCGGTTCCTCGGGCATGGCACTAAGCCGAGGAGGCGGTAGCGACCTGGTGCTCCAGTTCCGACCCGACGGCCACCAGAACGCGTTTCCGACCTCCTATCGCCAGCTGCTTGAGTCGGTCTTCGATACGGCGCGACCGCACATGAACGCGCTTTTTGGCATGCCATTCACAGGTGGGCCGGTGAGGGTTGACAACATGGACGCCTCGATCGGCGATCGGGACGCAGTCGCCGGCGGCATCTTCCTGCCGGACGACGGCACAGGCATGGCCGCCATCTGGTTCCCGGTCTACACCGCGCCCGAGACGACGGCAGTCAACTTCATTCACACCTTGTACCTCGCCTACATGGGAGGCGCCCTCTTCCAATTTGACGCATGGTCAGAGGGGTTCGCGAGGGCGGCGACGATGACCACCGTCCGCAACCCGAACGCCCTGCCCGCACGGATGGACATGGAGTTCATCGGGCAGGTCGTCGAAGCCACCTATGACACAAGCGCGCACTACGACTGGTACAACCAGCCCCCGCTCGCGAACGACCGCTTCATCGCGCCGAACCTGAAGGACCTTCCGCTCCCCCCGGGCGGCTCCCTGGGCGGCATCTACTTGATGCGATACATGATGGCGGGAACGGCGTGGGCGAAGGTAACGACCGAGTGGCCCGGCTTTCTCTCAACCTTCTTGCAACAGTACTACGCCGACCCGAGCATCGGCGGCAACGTGCCCGCGCTCGTCGCGTTGGCTCAGAGCACAATCAACACCCTGAACGGCGGACCGGGCGCCACCGTGGAAGGCTTGCCCTTCGCCGAGTGGTACCGCCGCCAGTACGTTCTGAACACCACGGTCAGCAGAGGCAAGAAGGTGTTCGTGCAGGCGATTCCGATAACTTTCGGGCTTGGCGGAAACGACTTCGGCGTTTTCGCCATTTGGGTCACCTACTTCGCGACCGCCGCGGGCGGCAACGAGGTGCTGCTCAGCGGAACGTGCTTCCCAATCTACTGGGACTCCACGTTCGCCCGACTCTTCACCACGGGCCAGGACGACAGGATGGACATCGCCGCCGCGTTCGGGTCGGTCACGCCGAACCTTCCGGACGTGTTCAACGTCGGCTCCGGCCCGACGCAGTGGTACCGTGCGACGATTGACCTTCCCGTGCTCGACCAAATCGCAAGAGCTATCCTGCCCGCAGGCGCCATCGCGACGGCACAAAGCCCAACGCCGAAGAACTTCTACGGCTCAGTCATCGGCTTTGACGGAGCGAAGGTTGGGGGAGACCCGAACGTAACCGGCAAAGTGCGCCTCACCGTTCTGCCCGGCGCTAACTCTGTGGACGCGCCGCTGCGGAACGGCGCTTTCGGAGTTCAGACGAACCTTCTGGGCTCCGCCCCGGTGCGCGTGCGTGTGGACGTCATCCCTGTTTTCAACAACGTTGAGCAAGCGCCGGTGCACACCGAGTTCATGAGCGTTTGGGGCGACCGCCTCGGGTTGGTCCTGCACATTGGCGAGTTCGCAACCTACTCGCCTCCGAGTGGGCTGGTCGCCGGCATCCAGGCGGTCGGCTTCCCGGTTCGCCCATTCGAGATGAGCACCGCCGCCCTGCTCGGCTTACCCTCGAATCAGACGCTCGTCGCCCGCTGGAAACAGGAGCGCTTTGACTATGAGCGCTGGCCCTCCCTCGAGCCGTTCGATGTGGGAGAGGGCTTCTACGTGAGGATGCCAAGCGCCGCGCCCGGCTTCCAGGTTAGCGGACGCCGGCTGGGGAAGGAGGGTTTCCTGCCGGTTACGGTAGCGCTGCAGCCGGGGTGGAACCAGGTCGTCAACCCGTTCCCGAACGACGTTTTGTTCAGCGACCTGACGGTCCAGCGCGGGGCGGACTTCCCGACAACCTGGTCAGCCGCAATCTCAAGCGGCTGGCTCGGCACCGACGTCTTCCAGTTCACGCCCGGCTCGCCAGACCCGCACTCGGGCGTTCCGGAAGGAGGGACGCTCTCGCCGGCCAGCGTCTTCCCCGCGGGGCGTGCAGTTTTCGTCCGTGTGCTCGTCTCTGAAGGACTGTCCATCACCTTCCGACCGGGTGTCCTCGGCCCCGCGCAGGATCGCGGCCGCCGGTGGAGACCCGCGCCGACCTGGACCGGCTCGCTCATCATTGATAACTATCGGAACGAGCGATCAGCGGTCGAGGTTGGACAGGCGATGAACCACCGCCGGGGCGTGGACCTCGGGGTGGACTCCGAGATGCCGCCGATTTGGGGCGGCGCGACGCAGGCGTTCATCGCGTCCTCCGTCCCGCTGTATCGCGACATCCAAGCGCCGAGCGAGGGGAGTTGGGACATCCTCGTAACCGGGCTACGGCCGGGGCACGTGTACCGCGCCACGTTCCGGTTGAGCCTGGGCAGCAACCGCGACATTCTCCTGCTGACGCTCGACGATGTGGACGGTCGCCGCTCCTATCGAATGCGCGACGGATGGAGCATCACCTTCCGCGCCAGGGACGTAACCCACCGGCTTAGGCTGCGAAACGGAGGCAGGCGTTGAGAGCGCTCCTGCTGCTCGTCCTCTGCCTGACGCTCCTCTGGGGGTGTGGAGGAGGAGGCGGAACCGGCGGCACCGTGCGAGCCGACGGGCGCGTTCTGTCGGTCTCCACGGGCGGTGCGCCCAATCCGCCTGCCACCGCCCAAATCGGTAGCGCGAGCGCTCCGACCCAGAGCGACTCGGGGGTGTTCATCCTGAACGTCGCACCCGGTGCGACGACCCTCGTCGTGCTGCACCCGGTCTTCCCAACCTTTACCTTCACCTTCCCGCCGATTACTACAGACACCACTCTCGGAGACTTCTGGATCGGGCCCGAGACTGTAACGATCGTCGGCACCGTCATCCATTCGCAAACGAGCGAGCCGATTCCGGATGCGCTGGTTCTCTTCGCTGGGAAGCGGGCAACAACGAACCAGGACGGCGAGTTCACTCTGACCGGTGTCGCCTACGACTCGCAAAATGACTTCGTGTTCCAGGGCATCCTGGGTACGGTCCAGAAGAGCGGTTTCCTAACGACCCAGTTCACGGCGAACCAGAATCCGGTCGGCGGCGTCATCACGCTTCCAGCGATTCTGCTGGCGCCGGTCAGCGACCCGAACCCGCCAGGCCCTCCCTACAACCTGTGGGGCGTCGTTACGGTTCAAGGGGAGCCTCCCACGGGCACCATCGTAACGCTCCTCGACTCAGGCACGCCCATCCGGCGGTACAACGTGGGAAGCGACGGGCGGTACTTCCTCTGGGCCGTGCCGGGCGCATACGTGCTACGATTCGAGAAAGCGGGCTTCCAAACCGTGGACGTGACCGTCACTGGTTTCGATTCACCGGACGACGTCATCCGAAACGATGTTACGCTGGTTCCGAACTAACTTGCGTTGGGCGCTGCTCTTGGCGCTGGCGCCCATGGCGTTCTGGCTCACCGGAACGCTGCAGCGGTTCGCCAGGTACGACCCGTTCGCCCAGTACCGCACGGAGGAGTATCTGAACGCCCTTGGCCCGGATGTCGGCTCGCGGCTGGGCCAGACGCTGGTTCGGGTCTACGAGGGAGTGGACCTAGGAGTACAGTTCGCCGCCAGGCGGATAGACGTCCGCCGTGACCGCGCACAGTTCACCATATTTGACATTCACAACGGGCGTCTGTACGACGCCGGAGAGCAGCGACTGTGGTTTAGCGCCGGCGGCGGAGTGTACGACGGAGTACAGAACCGCGCCGAGGTATTCGGCGGCCTCTCGTTGTGGAACCGCGAACTCGCCTTCCACACCGACCGAGGCGTAGTGGACACCGGTCGGCGCGTCATCCGCTCAACCGGCGTCGTTACCGGGCGATTCCGCGACGGGGCGGTCTCCGCCGAGAGCGTCACGTGGAACTATGCCGCACGCGAGGGGCGGGCGGAGCGTGTCTCCTGGCTGGGACCTCTGGAGCAGCAGGGCAAGACTCGCCGCGTGCAGCTCAGGGGGCAGACGTGGGAGATCCTCTCGAACCCGCGGCGGCAAATCTTCTACAAAGCCGAGGCGGTGGACGAGGATCAGTTCATCCGAGCCGAGAAGATTACGTGGATCGAGGACGAGGACGTCATCACGGCCGAGGGAGCGGTGGAGTACGTCGGGCCGGATGCGATTATCCGCGCCCCGAAGGTTGTCGTCTACCGAAAGGAGGAGCGAGCCGTCGCGAGCGGCAATGTACAACTGCTCGTGAAGCCGGAGCGAGAGAAGGGTCGCGTCGGGCCTCCGCCCGCGGGCCTGCCGCCCGCTCAGCCGGTGCTTCCGCCGGGCATTCCGCAGCCGCCTGCCTCGCAAGAACAGGGGCAAGAGGAGCGTGCTCGTCGCTCGGACAACTTGCGGGACTACCCGATCCTCATCACCGCCGAGCGCATCGAGTACTGGTACGCCGACGGGGCCAGGAGGGCTGAGGTGACCGGGAACCCGAAGGCGAGGCAAGAACTCCCCGACGGCGAGTGGCGCGAGATCACCGCCCCCAGGGCGCTGTACGACCAAGAACGGGAGGTTCTTACGCTTCTCAGTCGAACTCCCGGGGCACAAGAGGTTCGCCTGAAGAACAGCCACGGGGACGATTTCGTGGCTGAGGAAGTCGAGGTTTCCACCGTCGAGGGCAACGAGTCGGTTCGGGGCAAGAACGTTTCGGGTGTCATGCCCGTCCGGGAGAGCGAGGTGCGGGGTGGTGGCTCAGGAGGAGGCGGCGGAGGAGGAACAGGAGGCGGTGAACGATAGGGCCGAACCAATCCGTCCATCGACTTGACCCGCAAAGGACCGCGAACGGGTATACAGGCGCACTGCCAGCCTGCGACGGGCCTTGCGGGGCAGGTAGGAGAATCTCAGAGAGATGGCTATAGCGCGTAAACCGATGACGGAGTACCTCATCGAGAAGGGGTACCTGAAGCGAGAGCACCTCGAGGAGGCGCTCAAGGTTCAGAAGCAAAGTGGAACGAAGGACCTCGGCCGAATCTTGGTCGACCTCGGATTCGTGGGTGAGCGAGAGATGATGGAGGCCAAGGCGCAGGAGCGGGGCCTCGGCTTCGTCGACCTCGACCGGCACAGCGTGGATTCGAGCGCGATCAATGTGGTTCCCGAGCGCATCGCCCGGGCGCACAACGTGGTTCCTGTTCGCAAGGATGGAATGACGCTGTACCTGGCGATGTCGAACGATTCGAACATCGAGGCGCAAGACCAGGTTCGCTTGGTGTCGGGTTGCCGAGTGGTGCCCGTGCTCGCGGTGCCGGGCGCGATCGAGGATGCGATTCGAAAGTACTACGGCGGTGGCGAGCAGGGCAACGGTCAGCCCGGAGGAGCCATCGAACAAGCTGCTGCACCCGCGAGCATGAGAGGCGACATCAGCCAGGCGATCGCCGAGGCTCGCGCAAGCAGCGACACGATCATCGAGGCGGAGGACGAAGAGGCAGCGCAGCAGGTCGCTGAGCAGGCGCCGATCATCCGCCTGGCAAACGCGCTCATCCAGCAGGCGATCGTGGACCGCGCATCAGACGTTCACATCGAGCCGCAGCAGCGCGGCGTTCGGGTGAGGTACCGCGTTGACGGCGTTCTTCACGAGACGATGACGGTGCCGAAGAACCTTCAGGCGCCGCTGATCAGCCGCTACAAGATCATGGCGGACATGAACATCGCCGAGCGTCGGTTGCCGCAAGACGGCCGCATCGAGATCCGGCACTCGGGCAAGGAGTACGATTTGCGCGTCTCCTCGATTCCGACGCCATGGGGCGAGAAGATCGTCATGAGAATCCTCGACAAGACGAGCATTCTCATCGGCTTGGACAAGCTGGGTTTCACCGCCGAGAACCAGGCGGAAGTCGAGGAACTCGTCTCGCAGCCGAACGGCATGTTCCTCTCAACCGGCCCCACCGGCGCCGGAAAGACGACGACGCAATACTCGATCCTGAACAAGTTGAACTCGGTGGAGAAGAACATCATCACCATCGAGGACCCGATCGAGTACCAACTTCCGGGCATCGCGCAGGTGCAGGTGAACCGAAAGGCGGGCCTGACGTTCGCCAACGCGCTTCGGCACTTCTTGCGCCAAGACCCGGACATCATCATGGTCGGCGAGATGCGCGACCTCGAGACCGCCGAGGTGGCGATCGAAGCGTCCCTCACCGGACACTTGGTCCTCTCGACGCTGCACACCAACGACGCTCCGTCCGCCGTCGTCCGCATGTCGGACATGGGCGTGGAGCCGTACCTGATTTCGGCGACGGTCATCGGCGTGCTTGCCCAGCGGTTGGGACGACGCATTGACCCGAACCACATGGAGACGTACGAGGTGCCCGCGAAGGACCTCCGCCGCTTCGGCTTCAAAGTCGAGAACCCGGAGGAGATGATTACGCTGCACCGAGGCGTCCCGCACGAGGACAACCGGCTCACCGGCTACCGCGGCCGAATCGGCATCTATGAGATGATGAAGATGAACGCCGAAATCGCCGAGCTCATCGTGCGCCGGGCGCCTCTTGCCGATGTTAAAGAGGCGGCGAAGGCTAACGGCATGAAGGAGCTTCGAGAGGACGGCCTCATCAAGATCTTGCAGGGAATCACCACGCCCGAGGAGGTCATGAGGGTCGTCTTCACGGCGGGCTTCTAAACCTTCAGAGTGGTCGACGCCGCAGGCGGGGCGAGCAATTCAACCCGGCTGCGGCGTCAGAAAGGTAAAATGTTAGGTAGGAAGGCGAACCGCCTCCCGAAAGAAGAGCGAACGAGACGAATGATCAACATTGACGAACTGCAGTTTGAGTTGCCCGGCGCGACGGTAGTGCGCGTCGAGGAGGAAGAAGAGGGCGTCTCCACAAAGCCGCGGAAGGTAGACGACGTCCACATTGACGAACTTCTCAACATCGTTGTTGAGAAGAACTCGTCCGACTTGCACATCTGCTACGACTCCGAGCCGGTGATCCGCGTGGACGGCAAACTGATCCGCCTCAACTACGAGAAGTTAAGCCCGCAGGACACGCAGCGGATGATGTACGAGATCATCACCGACGAGCAGATTGAACGGTTTGAGTCCACGTACGAACTGGACTTCTCCTACTCGTTGCCCAAGCGCGCGCGCTTCCGCGTCAACTGTTATCGCGACCGCGGCTCGGTGGCCGGCGCCTTCCGACTGATTCCGAACCGCATCCCCACGGTGCGCGAGTTGAACCTTCCGCCAGTGCTCGAGGAGTTGACGAACAAGCCTCGCGGCTTCATCCTCGTTACCGGACCTACCGGCTCTGGAAAGTCAACGTCGCTCGCGGCTATGGTCAACCAGATCAACCGAACGCGCGCCGAGCACATCATCACGATCGAGGACCCGATCGAGTATCTTCACTCGCACAACCTCTCGATCATCAACCAGCGCGAACTTGGTCAGGACACGAAGTCGTTCGCCAACGCGTTGAGGGCGTGTCTTCGCGAAGACCCGGACGTCATCCTCGTCGGCGAGATGCGCGACCCTGAAACCATCGCGCTCGCCATCACGGCGGCGGAAACCGGACACCTTGTCTTCGCCACCCTGCACACGAACAACGCCGCAGAGTCCATTGACCGCATCATTGACGTCTTCCCGCCTGGCCAGCAGGAGCAGATTCGCATCCAGTTGGCGAACAACATTCAGGCGGTCGTCGCGCAGCAGTTGCTCCCTCGCGCAGGCGCCCCCGGGCGCATCCCTGCGGTTGAGGTGATGGTGGCGACACCCGCGATCAGGAACTTGATTCGCGAGAACAAAACTCACCAGATTCCGTCCATGATTCAAACGAGCGCGGCGCACGGCATGCAGAGCATGGACCAGAACCTGCGCGACCTGTACCAGAAAGGCTTCATCACCTTCGAAGAGGCGATGAGCCGCGCGATCAACGTCGAAGAACTGAAGAAGATGATCAATACGCCTACCAGCGGCCCCACTGCCGCCGGGAGAGGGTAATCGGAGGAACCACAGATGCCTGTCTTTAGCTACACATTCAAGGACGCTTCTGGAGCGATCCAGAAAGGAACGACCGAGGCCGACAGCGAAGAGATCCTGCGCAAACGGTTCGAAGAGCAAGGGATGCAGATCCTCGAGGTCGAGGTCATCCGCGCCCGTCGCGCTCGAACGCGAACGTTCGGCAGGGTCAAGCTCACGAAGCTCGCGGTGTTCTGCCGTCAATTCAGCACGATGGTGGACGCGGGAGTCTCACTTGTGCGGTGCCTTGATGTCCTCTCCCAGCAGGCCGATGACCCAAGGCTGAAAAAGATTCTGATTGAGGTTGGCGAACGGGTGGAAGGAGGCGAGAGCCTCAGCCGTGCGCTGGCGCGACACCCGAAGACGTTCAATAACCTCTTCGTCGGCTTGGTTCGGGCCGGGGAAATCGGCGGTGTGCTGGAAGAGACCCTTCAACGCATCGCACACTTCCTTGAAAAGGATGTCGAACTGCGACGCAAGGTGCGCTCTGCCGTCACGTATCCGATTATCGTTATCGTGTTCGCAATCGGAATCGTCATCGCGCTTGTGACGTACGTAGTGCCACAGTTCATTAGCGTCTTCCGCGACCTCGGGATGAAGGACGACCAACTACCCGGTCCGACGCAAGTGCTTGTCACCGTCAGCGACTTCATGGTGCAGAAGTGGTACTGGATCCTGCTCGGCCTAGCGCTGTTCCTTATCGTGTGGAAAGCGTTCGTTTCCACCCGCTTCGGAAGGCGCGTTGCGGATCGTGTCAAACTGAAGATTCCGATCTTCGGCAAACTCCACCACAAGATCTGCCTCGCTCGCTTCAGCAGAACGCTTGGCACTCTGCTCACCTCCGGTGTTCCGATTCTGCAAGCGATGGAAACCTGCGCCGGTACCGTCGGCAACGTCATCCTCGCCGACGCAGTCATGGAAGCGCGCGCGAGAATCCGCGAAGGTGACCGCATCGCCGACCCGCTCGAGCGAAGCCGCCAATTCCCGCCGATGGTCGTTCACATGATCGCGGTCGGGGAAGAGTCCGGTTCGCTGGACTTCATGCTGCAGAAGATCGCCGACTTCTACGAGGGCGAGGTGGAGGCGACGCTCGCGTCGCTCACCGCGGCGCTCGAGCCGGTGCTCATCGTCTGCCTCGGAGTCATCGTGGCGTTCATCGTCATCTCGGTGCTCCTGCCGCTAGTCAACATCGTCAGCGAGCTGTCCCAAGGCGACGCCCTCCAGGGCGCTTGACCGCAGGGGCGGCGTTCCCGCAGCCCTGCGCCCACGCGGCGCGGGGCTGCTTCGTTTGGGCAGCTTAGTCCGTCCATAAGCAGAAGGAAGCAAGGAGGCGCATCTGTTCTTAGAGTGGACCGTGGTCGTCGGGTTCTTCATTGGAACCTTCTTTGGGAGTTTTCTCAACGTCGTTGTTTACCGGCTGCCGAGGGGCCTCTCTCTTTGGTGGCCGCCAAGCCATTGCCCTCGCTGTAGCCATCGCCTCGGGCTGGCGGACTTGATCCCCCTGTTCTCGCTCCTGCTCACCGGCGGTAAGTGTCGCTACTGCGGAGGGCACGTCGGCTGGAGGTACTTCGTGGTCGAGTTGCTCACCGGGGCGGTTTGGGCTGGGTTCTGGTGGCGGTTCCTGGTGGCAGGCGCCGACCCCCTGTCGTTCCTGCTGTTTGCCGCGTTCGGATGCGTTCTCCTTGCGGCACTGTTCATCGACCTGGAGCACTACATCATTCCCGACTCGCTGAACGCTTGGGTGTTACCCCTCGCTGCGGCGCTGAACGCGCACCAGATCGTCGCCGGCACCGGCGGATGGGTGCAGGTTACCGGAGTCGCCGTGCCTACCGCGCTGGCGGGCTACCTCGTAGGATGGGGGGTACTCTTCGCGATCGCCCTGTTCGGACGACTCCTACTCAAGCGAGATGCAATGGGACACGGGGACATCAAACTCGCCCGAGGAATCGGGGCAATGCTGGGGCCCGGGCTTGCGCTCGGCGCATTTGCGCTTGCGGTGGTGGCAGGCGCGGTGCTTGGAGCCGCTCAAGTGGTTGCCAGGCGACGCATCGAAGAGCCCGCCGCCGACCAAGACCAGGAGGAATACGACGAGGAGCCCGAATCGGTGGGAAGCCTACTCAAATGTGGGGTGGGCTACCTTGTCCTGGTAGACGTGGTGGCGCTCTTCGCTCCGGGCCTCAACCGCTCGTGGTTCGGGGATGCCCCTGAAGACTTAGAGGCAATCGAGGACGATTGGCAGCCCAGCATGACGACGATTCCGTTCGGCCCGTACCTCGTGGTGGGGGCGCTGGTCGCTGCGACGTTCCCCGAGCCGCTCCTCGCCGCGGCTAAAAGGTATCTTGAGTGGGCGACCGGCGTGCGCTGAGGCTGCCGCTTATGGAACAATCTGCGGCCTGAGGTCGTCCCAACATGCAATCCGCGGAGGAAAGAACGTTCATGAAACGCCATCTGGGCTTTACACTGATTGAGTTGCTCACGGTGATCGCCATCATCGTCATCCTGGCGGCCATCCTGTTCCCGGTGTTTAACCGGGCTAAGACGCAGGCTAAGAAGTCGGCCGACGGTAGCGAGATGCAAAACATCCACCAGGCGCTGATGCTGTACCGTGAAGATCAAGGGGGCTTTCCGCCGATGCTGCTGCAGGTCGCCGAGTTCGACCCGAACACGGGCCTGCGGAACGTCAAGGCGCTTAGACACGCGTACCTCTATCGAACACGAATCAAGGACGTGAACCAGTTCCATAGCGAAGTGGCGGGAGACCACGACCTTGACAACCTGGTGAACGCCTGCTGGCCGAACCGTTACGACCCCTCGACCAACCAAGCGCTCGGTTCGACCGCTCCCGGGGACACATCCCCGGTGGTGACCTACCAGCACTTGGGCATCAACCCGTTTGCGCTGAACGGTGACTCGATCACCGACCCGGCTCGGTTTTACAGTTTTGACAACTACGACATCGAGCCGACGCGGAACGCTGATTGCCAACAGGGATATGTGCTGAAGTACATCCTGTTCTGGACTGCGCTGGGGCAGACGGGCGGTGGGCCGAACGACAACCCGCGCCAACTCGGCTACCACGACCCACCCGAGGACACCGTCGTAACCTGGAACGGCTTCTATCGTGATTGGCGGTCGGAATCTCGCGCGCCTTACAACGGTGCGGTCGCTCCGACGCGGTTCAACCATGACTTGGTGCTCTTCCTGTCCGGTCAGGTTAGGTCGTTTGATTCGCGCGAAATCTATGAGCGGTCCTGGGCGGCGGGGCGCTGACGCCGTTACTCCCGGCGGAGGGCACTGTTATGATGAGTAGAAACAGGCGAGGATTCAGCCTCGTTGAGATTCTGGTGACGCTGGTCATTCTGGCTGTCGGCGTTCTCACGCTGATGCGCGCCTTCCCCATCGTGCTGCGCGGGCTGGGAGTGACGAACGACTACACCGTCGCTCAAATCCTCGCGAGACGCGAGATTGACCGGCTCAAAGGCGTGGCCGACGACCTCCCCGAACAGATTCTGCCCGTCAGCTACCAGTTTCAACTCGTCAACGGCAACTGGACGCTCATCATCTTTTCTGACCCCAACGTAGCCGCCGGGGACCTCGGCGCCGGCGGCAACATCCTCGAAGACGGCAACATCGAAATCGTCAACCCCGGCGGATCAAACACACTCATCTACTGGCGGTACTACAACGACGCGAATCGCATCCGCCGCGTCGTCGGCGAGGGTGGGCGCATTCCTGCCCCTCGCCCCGTCGGCAACGACTTCGGTTCCCTTCGCGTGCTTCAGTTCGGCCCCGTTGTGAACGACCCGAACCTGCTGCTCGTTTACAGCAGCGACATGGAGGAGCGCGACATCCGCGGTACATCCCCGGGTGAGGCGATTCGCAATCCTCGACCTTGGCAGTTTGTGATTGACGACGAGGTGCCCCAGGTCTGGATGCCGGGCGACGGCAACCGCGTCGAAGTGTGGTACCGGCTGTCGTTCAGCTATTGGGCTAACGTGAGCGGGAACCTCCGCAGGATTGACGTGGTTGATGTCGTCGTCCCCGTGCGCACAGGCGTCGAGTACGACGCGGTCAACAACGAAGTTACGCCGTTTGACCTCATCCAACTCGCGGGCAATCCGCCGAACTGGATCGAGTTCGACTTCGGCTCGCTACGGGTGAACCGCCTGTTCGACCCGATCCCGACCGTTCAACCGTTCGATCCGAACTATCCCTACGAGTACAAGGTGCTGAACGGCGAGTTGGGCCTTCTGCTCTTCAACCCGGCGGGCTACAACTTCCGCGAGCGGCGCGGGCGCGGTCGAGTGCCGCTGCAGGCACACGTGAACTACGACGTCTACAACTGGCACATCATCCGCGACGACCTACGCGTTGACCGAACACGCCCACCAATCCACAAACTAACCCTGCGAAGGCTCAAAGCATTCAACGACCTCTTGAACGACAACCGCCGCTACCCGGGCCTTGAGGTCCCAGTACCGGACGGCAACGGCGGCGTCGTCATTGACCGCGATATCGTGGTTCTCGACTTGGACACGGGCGGAATCGTCGCACCACGTGTGGACCCGTCAGACCCCGATTCGCCGCTTTGCTACAAGGTGGACTACCTCCGGGGCACCCTCTCCTTCGCCAGTCCCCTACGACCGGCGCCGAACTCCGCTGAGGACCTCGCGCGCAGCGTGACGATCATCCTCCCCGGCGACCCTGCCAACCCGGTACTGCTGCAGAACGTGGACCCGGGCGGGCGGAACTTCCGCGTGCTGTACCAGGCGCACAACGACTGGGCGCTGCAAATCTTGAAGGCGTCGCAGAACTACCGAATCGCCTACGACCCCGCGCTCGGAGTCGGGCAGTACTACATCGGCCAGACGCCGGGCAACCCGTTCGGTCTGCCTACGCGCATCTACTTCCCTCGCGCCGATATCGGGAGCAAGGTCAGCGTCCGCGAGATTTGGTACACCGTATTCGGCGGCACGGTGCGCGTGATGCGAGACCAAGACTTCCTTGTGCGGCCCGCCCCCGCCGGAGACCCACTCCCGGGCCTTGCCTACATTGACATCCGGGAGGTGGACGCGGCAGCGACCGGCTTTGACTGGAACACGAACGGCTACGCCGTGCGCGGCGTCTCGGGAAGCTCCCTCAAAGCTCGCGCCATGTGGAACACCGAGGCGAAACAGGACGTCCCAGGAAACGGAGCCCAACAAATTCAGGAGCGAATGGACCTCCACCGTCTCTGGACGAGCGCGTGGCGATTCGTAGAGGTCGAAACTTACTTGACGCGGCGGGATGAGAACTGAGATGTTGAAACTCAAACGGGGATTTACGCTGACCGAGCTGCTGGTCGTCATGGCGATTGTCGCCATCCTCATCACGCTCATCAGCATCCCATTGGTCCGTGGATTCGGGCTTACGCGGTCCGCTTCCGCCTTCAAGGTCGCGCAAGACACCGCGCGACTCGTGAATGCGCGGATCAACCGCGAACTGTCTCAGGCGGTCGTGGTGCTGGATAACTCGGTTCCCGCGGCCTCGGTCGAGGTTCGCGTTCCCCTTGCGCTCGACCCCAACGCCACCGGTAACCCGGTGATGCGCGGTGGCGACCTCACGGCGCTGCCCGCCGGCAACCTGACCTCATACGGGAGCGCCTTCCTGCACAACGCGAAACTGGACTTCGTCCCCGCCTCGCAGGGCGACCCGGCGAACCCGCAGTTCAACCCAGGCCGGAACCGCGTTGACCCGACGCTGAAGAAGCCACTCGGCCAGATCACCCTGCCGGTCGCTCCTGGGCAGACCATCGTTCGGTACTGGATCGGGCTTCAGCGACCCTTCATCGCGCCGAATACGGCCGACGATACCGCGGAGGGTGTCTACGCCAACCCCTACGACCCTCGCCTTCTCGGCGGCAACCGGGGCGATGTAGCCGGCGTAACCGGCGGGCGGGAGAACCTGTTCGTCCTGTACCGCGCCGAGGTTCAACCCTGGGTCCTTCAGAACGGCGTCTATGTCCCGAACCGCGCCTACTTCGCTGTGGATGCGCAGGGGTGGCCGATCCTCGACGACCCCGGGTTCTTCGTCTGGAACCCAACCCAGGTTGCGGACAATCTGTCTGACCACCGCCAGCGCCTCATCAACTGGAAGAGCGCAGGCGTCATCCAGGTGCAGCAGCAGTTGAGCGACCTCATCGTCTTTGAGGTGGACGAAGGCACCAACGAACTGCTCTACGACCTGATGCCGAACCGTGCGAACACGTACATCCCGCGCATCCGCCCGTTGTTCCAGGCGTTCCCGGAGAGGGTGTCTAACGAGCCGGCCGAAGGGCATCGCCTCGTCCGTGCGGGCCAAGAAACGATTGACATCGAGGGTAGAGGCGCGCCGACGGAATACCGCACGTCGCAACACGGCTGGACGGCAGACACGCTCGCGCGTATCTTCACGTTCGACCCGCGCACCAGCCCGCCCTACTTCGTCGTTCGCTGGCGGCAGCCGAGCGGCGGCGGAAACCCCTACGAACGGTTTGAAGCCGAGATGGCGTTGTATGACCCGACGGGAGGCGGCAGCGAATACACCACGGGAGCACTGGTCTTCGATATCGCCGGCTACATGCGGGCGCGCCAGTCGGGACCGGTGAACATCGGACAGTTCCTCCAACCGGCATCCGCGGTGAACTCTCCTCCGCTTCGGCTCGTGCGCCTCGACCCGCGAGCGGGCAAGCTCTTGACCAGTTTCCCGGTCCAGGATGCACTCGGCTACGTTCCCAACACAACCGGCGCGACGGCGAACGCCAACCTGTCGGGATGGCTGAACAGTCCGCTCGTCCAAGCGAATCCAGGGCTTGCCGACCTCGGGCGGCGTTTTGTGTGGCTCGCGGATACGAACGTGTTCCCACCGTTCACCGCCGACAGTTTCAACCCGCTTAGCGGCGTCGCGCTCGGCTGGCCGATTCCGGACGGCAAGGTCGTTCCGGGCAGCGAGCGCGTGTGGGGGCCCGACATGAGACCGGGCCCGAACTTCGGCGAGATCATTCAGTATTCACGCGTTGCCCAGGGCGACAAAGCCGGCTTGAACCAATACAAGATCAACTACACGGACCTGGATGAACCAACCGACTATCCGGGCGTCCTCGGCGTGCCTGACCCCGGCTCGAACGCGGATGTGCGGAACTACATCCAGCCGCGGTTCAAGAAGGGCTACATCGAGCTCTACAGCGACCCGACGCTTAACCTGCTGCCGAGTGCGAACATCATCATCGAGTTCGACTTCCAGTTGAACAGCAACACAGACGGCGTGTTCGTTGACTACGACAGCCGCCAGAAGATGCAGGTCGAAGTGGGCATCCGCCGCTATCCCGCGTCCGTAGCCGCCGAGCCGCAAACGGTCACCGTGCGCGATGTTATCGCCGTGCGCAACTTCGTAAGGTGAGAACGGAATGACGAGACTACGCCATAACGCAACGAGAACCCGAAAGCGAGAGGAAGGACAAACCCTCGTCATCATCCTGCTGGTGCTGTTCGTGCTCGCCACGCTCGCTTTCGTCGCTTCCGTCATTCTCGGGCGCGAAATCGAGGCGACCGGGCAGGCACGAGGTCGCAACCTCGCCAACGACCTCGCGCAAGCAGGCGCCAGGTACTCCTTCTCACAGTTGCGCTTCTCCGAAGACGGCGCCGACTGGCGCCCTCAGCCGCCTACGCCCGTTCCCGCCGACGTTGACCCGAACCGACCTCCCGGCTTGGGGCCAAACTCCGACCCAGACAACCCAGCGGCGACCAACCCCGACCCCGACTACTATTGGCTTCGCCGGCAGGTCGACCCCGTTGCGAACGCTCCCGGCGACCTCGGCGGTCCCGACGGGCTTGGCGCGTTCACCAGGCTGAACTTCCAGGGCGGCCGCGCGCTCGTGCGAGTGCGATGGGCGCCCAGCGACCCAGCGCCCTTCCAAGCGGGCCTGCCGCCCGTGCTCGCTCGTGCGCGGCTTCAGGCGTACACGATTATCGAGTCGGTCGGCCGACCGGGCGAGTTCAACCCGTTCGATCCAACCAGCGCGCGAGAGCCGAACATCCAGAGCGCGCGACAGGTAACGGCGATCGCCTCGATCGGAATGCTCGAGAGCGCGTACTTCGTCACCAACCTGGACCGCCGCACCGAGCCGATTGACTTCGGCAATCCGATCCCGCTTGCGAGGTTCTTCGACCGCTTCACCTCAACGCCGGTAGATGTTGTCGTGCCGCGAATCGTGGGCAACTTGCAGGTTGCCCCGCCGAACGGCTACCCCGCTTCGCAGCTCACCGTCGGTGGGCCGATGTACTTCAACGCGGACCTCGTAGTGCACGGCATCGTGGACGCGTACCTGAACCGCGACCTCGGCCAGCAGGTCAACGTCTCCGGCGAGATGCGCTATGCCGGCGGCAACAGCGTCATGAACCTGCACGCCATCACGGCACAGAGCGGCGTTGAGATCATCCAGACAGCGCAAGCATTGCAAAGTAGCGACCCGAACTTCACAACGCACGGCGGAGTGTTCCGCGACGGGCGTGAGGGTCTTGACGCGCTCGGCTACGCGCGCGACTCCGTCTACAAAGACGCGCCGCTGATCAACGAAGAGGATCCGAACACCGGCCTAAGGCGCTTCATCGTGGCTACGCGCAACAGCGGCGCGCTCGCCACCGACTCGTTCGGACGAACGTTCAACCTCGGCCGCTTCGGATTCGGGCGCGGCGTGTACATTGATAACGATGCCGACCGCGGGCAGGACTCCGAGGACGGAAGTTTCACGCTCCGCTGGGACTATCTGAACCCACACAACGGACACAGCGCGTCGGGTTGGGATCCGGGCGGGGCGCCGTTCTACGTGCCGAACGCGTGCTATGTTCTGTTGACCCGCGACGGATTCACCATCACGCGGAACATCCGGCGCAACAACGACACGTGGCGCGACTATACGCGCACCGACACCGGGCGCCATACGCTCCGCTTCAAGATCGGATACGGCACCAACCCGAACGAAGGCTTCCGTATCATCAACGAACTCACCCCAGGCGTGACCAACTTCTTCGCGCCGACGGCCGGAGACTTCGACCAGGGACCGCTGTTCAACGGTGTCATCTACTGCGATGGTGACGTGCGAGTTCGCGGCGTTATCCCGTTCGGTCTGGATCCGGGCAACTCCGGACGGCCGATGGGCGTGCAACTCACCGTGGCGACCGGCGGAAACATCTATGTGGAAGGCAGCATCACGCGCGCCCATCCCACCCGCTCGACGCTCGCCCTGCTCGCAGAAAACAACGTCGTACTCAACACAACGCAGTTCGTAACGTGGGCGTCGGTCAACGAGGTCGTTACCGACAACAACGACCCGACGAACCCGGGACGCATCAAGGTGGAAGACGGCGCGCCGTTCAACGCGCTTGTGCAATACCCGATTGACCCGGTGAACGGCTACACGTTCAACAACCCGGACAGCGCAGGCACTCCGATCCGGCCGTCGCTGTTCGCTTCGCACGCCGCGGACTTCAATCGCTCGGCGTTCGTGAACTTGCTCATCAACGAGCCGTTCGCGGCGACCCCACCGGCCTATCACTTCGACCCGAACGACACGAGGAATGCCGCAATTCCGTTCTATCCGAATCCGCCGATCTTCACCTACGGGCTGGCTGACCCGTCTTCCCAGGTCCTGCCGGTGTTCGAGAAGCGCAGTTTCCCGCTCATCCCGATCAACCAGTTCGGCGCGGGCTATACGCTGTTCTTCGGCGGCGATGAGAACATGTTCCAACTGAAGTTGGACAACACCATCGCGCCGCCGGGTCGCGGACCCTATATGCTGAGCCGCATCACCGCCATGCCGATGGACGTCGAGATCAACGCCGTTCTGTACGCGCAAAACGGTAGCTTCTTTGTGATTCCGGGCTTGTGGTTTAACCCGAACCCGAACGACCGCCGTGACGCCTTCCAAACCGCGATCGACCGCTTTTCGCAGTTCAGCGCGAGCACTGAGTACCCGTTCTACGGTGACCCGCTCGACATCAAGGTAACCATCAACGGGAGCGTCTCGGAGAACTTCCCGCCGATGATGGGCGACCAAGAGAAGTGGCTCGAGAAGTGGGGCTGGATTCCCGCGGAGTACGGCGCCAGCGACGAGTACATCCCCGACCAGCATTATCCGCGCGGTGGAGGCGGCCAGCCGCAATACACGAATCGCTTCGTGCCCAACCTTTTCCTCAACTACGACCCGCTGCTCATGTCCGGAAGGGTGGGCGGGTCCTTCTCGCCGAACGACCCGTACGTGCGGACGGACCTGTTCGGCCGCTCCCTGCCGCCCATGCCGAAACTGCCCGTCGGCACCAGGCTGCTTTACTTCGGAGAGGTGAACCCATGATTCGAAAGGCGCTTCCAATCCTCATCGTTACGCTGCTGGCGGCGCTCGCCTTCGGGCAGCCCACGGGCTATGCGGATACGCCGGTTCGCATCAACTGCGGCATTCTGCTGCTGCCCGGGACCTCCGGGCCCGGCGGCGAGCCGACGAACGCGGACCCCTATGTCTTCTTCAATATGGAGCGTCGCTCCGACTTGCGTCCGCCCGCGTGGGAGTTTGTCAACCCGCTTGCGCCCGGCTCAGTGACGCCCGCAATCGCCCAACGCTGGGCGAACATCACCGGCGGGACGCCCTACCAGGTCGGGCAGCCCCTGCTCAAGAACATGGCAGCCTACTGGGAGGTTGACCTCGGCGCAGTAGGCACAGACCAAATTGGCCGGTTCGATATCCTCGTCGTTCACGCCCCCGGAACGCTCAACCTAAACGCATTCGAGCGGGAGAAACTGCGTGCGTTCCTCGACAAGGGAGGCGTGCTGTGGTTCGACAAGTCAACCCTGCAGGTCATTGACGGCTACAACGGCTTCCCCATCGCCTTCACAACCACCAACGCAGGCGGTTTCCCCGTTGTGACCCGGCCGTTCCACCCGATCCTCAACTACCCGTACCGTATCTCGCCTTTCGAGGCGGCGTTCATGGGTTCGCACAGCGGCACCCACGCGATTACGCGCGCCACACTCGCCGCCGCGGGCCTCGGCGGGTTTGACCGCTTGGTTTCCACCATGGAAGGCGAGTTCGATCTGTTCATGCCGGTTGGGACCAACAGCGCCGGCATCACGATCGGAGTCGCCGAGGTCGGCCAGGGCTACTTCGTCGTCACCTCGGGCAACGTGGTCTCGCCGATCAACGAGCCGGCTGGCGGCGTCAACGTCGGGCTTGGCAGGAACTCCGGCCCGTTCGGAGGGACCGACTTCCAGGCGATCCCGCAGCTGGAGCTGAAGTTTGCATACAACATCCTCGCGCTAGCAACCAATTCGCCGAATGAGGCAAGGGGATCGCGGCGCACGAACGCCACGTTCGACGAGCTTGGCGCGCCCTTGATGCTCTCATGGCTCGAAGACTATGACATGGAGCAAAACGAGCACTCGGACTTCGTTCCGCCAATCATCTTCCGCGGCGTGTCCTACTTCGTTGCGAGGGAGCACAACGACAACCAGTGGCGATTGTTCGCGATAAAGGTTGACCCGAGTCAAGACCTCGACAATGATGGCTGGTTGGACGACGGCTTCCAGGATGCCAGCCTCGGCGCGACTCGCGACCTCGTGTGGCGCAGCCAGCCGTTCCCCTCGCGCACCGGCCCGCCGATGGCGACCGAAGTGGCGAACCCCGTAGGCGGCGCGCCGGAGAACCAAGTGTACGTTCAAACCGAGCAGGGCGACGTCTACGTGTTCGATGCGCTCCCGATGGCGAGCGGCCGCCTGGTGGGGAACATCAACACCGCGCCCGTTCAGATCATCTCGCCCAACCCGGCTGCCGACTTCCAGCCCGGCTCTGAGCATCGCGGCCCGTACGCGCCGGTTGCGTTTGATGGGTTGGTCTACATCTTCGACTCCTATCGCCTCGGCCTGGGATATGCCGGTCGTGTTTGGGCGATTGACCCAACCTCGCTCAGCATCGTGAACACCGGCTCAGATTGGTATGCCCGGGGCAACGGCGCGCCGAACCTGCCGTCGCCCAGCGGCCCGCCAACGGTGGGCTACATACCGAGCGGAGACAACCCAACCGGTTTGGACGGCGTAATGTACGTTCCTCACCGCTCATCGCTCGGCGGCCCGGCGGTCGGCTTCTCAAGCGTCTGGGTTAGCGTGCGGGGCGAGTCACCGGAGATCGTCAGCAACGACGGGACGGTGATGCAGATTCGCACCCGCGCCGCCCTGAAAGGGCTGCGCGTCGTGGATGCGTCGAATTCAATTCTCGGCCTCAAACTCACGCTGATTGACCAGAACGGCAACCCGCAGCCGCCATCCGGTCTCACCACCTACTTCGACGGGACGGTCATCCAATTCGCGCCGGGGCAGTTGAGTCTCGGACTTAGGAACGGCGGGCCGCCGGCAAACTGGTCGCTTCGCGTGGATTACCACATTGACTGGGGCACGGGCGCGCCGAACCTCATCAGCCAGTTGATCCGCGGGCAGATCTTCTTGCCGGACGACATCAACCGCGAATCCTTTGTGGTCAAGTCCATGGCGCTGGCGCCAAACGGGAACCTGTTTGTCGTCGCCGGAAACGAGCAGCGTGGCGGCGCGTTGTTCTGCATCAACGAGTTCACGCGGGGCGGGTTCCGCCTGGTGTATCGATGGGACCTGTACGATACCTTCAACGTTACGCTGAACAACACGCAGGTAGTGCGCATCCCAGCCGTGCTCGAGGACCGCGACTATATCAACACGGTCTTCCCGTTCCTGAACGGACCCCTGTCGCGATTCCATTTCCACGGCGGGGCGACGATCATCAACGACGTGTGCTACATCACGGTCGCTGCAGACAAGTTCATCTTTGGTACCCGCGTGCCGGTGGCGTTCATTGTCGCGCTCGACGCGAACCCGAGGCGCTTCGACATCCGCCTGACCGCGCCCGCCCCACCCGGCTTGCGCATCCGACAGCCGGACTACATGGCGAGCGGGAACAAGCTCACCCCCGAGCGCTCGAACGTGCTTCAGAGCCAGCAGTACGAGAACATCGGCGGAACGGTGTTGCGCATCTCGAATATGATGTCCTCGACTCAAGGGCAGGTGCAGAACGGGTTCAGCACCTCGCTGCCGATCATCATCTCAGGTCAGGGCACGGGTGAGACGCTGTTCGACCCGAACACGACCGGCTCGAAGTGGAGCCCGCTGCTCTGGTACATCTCGCTCACCGGCTACCGCGTTGAAGGCCCGGCGCAGGTGATGGGCAACACCGTGTATATGGCTGCCGGCTCCAACCTGCCGGAGATCCTGCGAACCGGCAACCCAACCGTCTTCGAGGGAGTGATGTTCGCGATGGACGCCGAGATTCCGCCAAACGACCCTTCGCTGATTGCCATCCCCAACCGGCCGGGCCTAAAGCAAGTGAGTTGGCTGTTGCCTTCGGGAGGCCCGCCCGGCTTCACAGTGAATAAGCGCATCCGCTGGCCGTCCGGCCAGGGCGTGCAGAACACCCAGGACTATCGGGTGCGTCTCGAGCAGACCGTCATGCCGGGCGCGGTGCAAGCGTTCGGAGCGGTCGGCGGCGGCGGCACGCTGGTCGCATGGGCCGACCACGGCATCTTCGGCTTCCGCAGAGGGCTAACCGCCATCGCCGATGAAGGGCGCGTCGCCGAGTTCGATGCCTCGGGCTTCGCGCGCTGGACAAGCGACGTCGCATACCAGATCGCGCAGAACGGCGGCAATACGCTGGTGCAAACCCGAAAGTTGGAGCGACCCACGAAGGTGTACAAGATCAGTCAAACCGAGTACGCCGTGGTGGATACCGGCGGCGATCGGGTCGTCCGCATTGACCGCTCCGCCGGCGAGATTCGCACCATCGAGAGAATCCTCCTCGACGCCACGTACCGCCCATCCGGCTGGACGGAAGGCGACCCGCTTCCGTTGCGCCAGCCGCGCGACGTGACGATATGGGTGGATGTCGTGCGCCCGGGTACCTACAACTTGAGCAGCCCGCCAATAACGCAGAACGAGCTTTGGGTTCACTACCTCATCGCCGACACGGGCAACCGCAGAATCATCGAGGTGGTGGATCGCTACTTCATTGACGCGAACTTCCGCATCACCGATGTTGTCCGCGACGCCCAGGGCGTACCTCAACTCGGCGTTCTGATCTGGCACACGCCTTCGTCTTTCAGCGGAAAGACGTGGCAATTCACTACGATACAACGCATCCTGATCGGCGTCGACGCGAACGGCAACAACGAGTTCGTGTACGTTGCAGGCGTGGGTGACATGATGCCCTCACGCGTTGACCTCGGTCTCGACCCGCCCGATCCCATCGCGCCGCGCGAGACCGGCAACCTCGGCGGCCTCGTCGTCTTCAGCAGCAGCGGCACCCAGGTGGTTAACGAAATCGTCGTGCCCGGCTTCTACGCGGGGACGCGCAAGATCCGTGGCGTGAACAGCGTATCGCTCCGGGGCATCGGCCTGGATGCGAACGGCGACATTGACTTCTCAATTCTCTTCACCGATTCGACAGGCGTCTATGAAATCGCGCGCAACGCCTCCGGTCAGTGGGAAGCCATCTGGATGATGCCCAACGAGGTGTACCGAGTGATCCGCGGCGTGGACCTCCGGGCGGCTGCGGCAACCCGAACCATGATCGGGGACATCGTCATAACGAACAGCTGGTTCGGGCAAGACCCAAACGGCAACCCGTTCTTCGGCGAGGTTACGCAGTGGAGAACGACCATCGACTTCTCGCGACAGGACCTCGGGTTCAGCAACCTCGATATCCAGATGGAGATCCCGCCGGTCGTTGGCACGCGAGGCATTCGGATGCCGCAATACGCGGATCGGAAATGATGATGCAGATGCTATGTTTTTGAGGAAGGCATAAGATGAAACGAAAGTGGTTACCAGGAACGACCGTCGTGGGGCTTGTGATCGCCTTTGCGGTCGCCATTGCCCAGGGCGGAGACAGCCCCACCCACCGAGGACAACCCTCGCGCGTTGGGCGTAACGTTGACGCGCTTGAACCGGGCCCCGGCGTCGCCAACCTCCGCTGGTGGTTCCCCCTCCAGCGCGATGTGGGCGCCGACGTGAACGGCGACAACGCAGGCCCCGGGTACGCCGAGACCGGCACGTGGGCAACGCCTGCTCCGCTCGAAGAGTCGGGCGACTGGTTCGGCATCGCCGGCAACCCATACCGCTACGCCTTCGTCGTTGCCGCCAACCCCGGCGGAGACCAAACCTCCGGCGCCACCGCGACCGCCTCGTGGACTCTACAACAGGTGAACGGCATCCAGCCCGACACCTACTATGCCGTCAACGTCTGGTTCCCAAGCAGCGGAACCATGCCCGGCGGAGTGCTCTCGCCGAACTCAGATTTCGCGGTCTACAAGATTGAATACGACTTCAATGGCGTCAACTACCAGCGCGAGTTCGTGGACATCGTTCCACACGTGGGTGGTGGAAACTGGGTGCGACTCGGCCAACTTCTCGGCAACGACAACCGCATCTTCCCATCCGGCTCAGGCGGAAGCATTCGCATTACCCTGTACAACACAGTACCGCGAGATGAAAACGACAACCTGATGGGCCCGGTTACGAACCGTATCGTAGTAGCCGACGCTGTGCTCGCTGTGCCCAGCCCCGGCAGCATCTTCGCATCGCCGGTTGTGAAGCGCATCGGCCCCGGCCCAAGCGACACGCTCGTCATCACTGCGAGGAACGCGTCGCGCGTGGACCCGACCGACCCCGACGGCTTGCGCGAACTGACCAGCGGAACGGTGCACGCCATCGAAGCATCCGGCCCGAACATCAGCCTACAGCGTTGGGAGTGGTCGCCGAGCCTCGTAACGAGCAAGAACCTCACCTACGACAACACGAACCCGGCGTTCACGGCGGACTCCGCCTGGGTCCAGCCCAACCCGATGGCACCCGGCTTCTTCGGCACCAACTATCTCGCCGCACCGGTTGACCTCAACTACCCCGGCTCCGCCCGCGCCACCTGGACGCCCGTCCTGCCCAACAACGTTGAGTCGTACGACATCTACGTCTGGTTCCCGGGCAGCAGCGGCACCAACCTCCATGCGCGCGCGGCGCGCTATGTGGTGCGCGAGGGCGCTAGCCAAACCGAGTTTTTCGTGAACCAAGACATCGGCGGGCAGTGGGTTCGCATCGGCAACCGGTCGTTCACTCACGACCCGAACAACGGCGGCCTGCGCCTCGAGGTCTGGAACTACAGCAACGACCCGGCCGACGGCGGACGAGTAGTCGTTGCCGACGCCGCAATGTTCGTCGGCCAAGACAGCGGCGCCATCTTCAGCACGCCCACGATGGCGCAAGTGAACATCCGCAAGAACACAAACGTCGTTGAGCCGACCGAAGTTGTGTTCGTTGCCGCCGAGGATGGACGCATCTATTGCTTGGATGCTGCCGGCGACGGCGCGGGCGGCACCATCGTGTACTGGGCGTACCCGTCAATCCCCGACGTGAACGACCCGAATTGGAGCGACCCGAACGACTCACGCGACGGGCCCGACGGCAACCGTATCCCATGGCCCACCAGCTTTGGCGTCTCCTCGATGTTCGTTCAGAACATCGGAGGGCGGGACTTGCTGTTCATCGCGGCCCAGAACGGCCGCGTGTACGCGATTGACTGCGAAGGACGCGGCGACTACGACCCGACCACCCGCACTCCTGGGACGGCTCTCCGTGAATGGACCTGGCCCAAGGCGAAGTACGACAGCGGGTCCGGCACCCTTGAGGTTGACCCCGCCCGCCAGCCCTTCGTCGCCTCGGTGGCGTACGACACCGTCAACAACCAGGTCATCGCCGCGGGCACGGAGGGGCGCGTCTTCGCGCTCGACGCCCCCGGCAACGGCGATCAGACCACAGATCTCAACTGGGCGTGGCCCGACTTCAACGATCCGGCGGTCGGAGCCATCTCGGGAACGCCGGCGGTCGCCGGTGGGAAAGTGTACGTAACGTCGTTCGACGGCCACGTGTACGCCCGCGACGCGACCGGAGATCCCAACCCGGCGCTCAACTGGCAGTTCCCAGGCGTCAACCAGCCTGCCCTCGACCCGTTCAGCTTCACGGGCGTGTGCTACGTCCCGGGCTTGCAGGTCGGCTTTCCGCAGGACCTCGTCTATTTCATTAACGAGAACGGTCACTTCTACGCCTGCCAGGCGACGGACGGCGCGCTTGTGTTTGACTCGGCGGACGTTCCCGGTGGTGCCGCTAGTTCACCCTACTTCACGCCGATTGTGCCTTCAGGCTTTGCCCTTCCGGAGCCGATGATCACCGTTGCCACGAACGACGGCGGGTTCTTGGGCCTTTACGCCGACCCGGCACGCACCAACTCTGGTGGTGGCAGGCTTGCTTGGGGCTGGCAGTCTCGTGGCAACGCCGCCTTCGCCTCACCGGCCGTAGCTTATGGTTGGATGTACCACGCTGGGGAAGATGGTTATCTCTACGCCTTCTCGACCGGGGGCTTGATCTCGAACGATACGTTCCCTCCGCCAGGCGGTCAGATTGACACGCCGGACAGTGGAAATAACAACTTCATTGACCTGAAGTTCAAGCTCACGTCGCAGGCTGACTACGTGCAGCTTCGGCAGACGCCCCCCGCGGTGGATCCGGATGCCGTGGCGGACATCTATGCCCCGAACCCGCCGACACTGGAGTGGGGCGAGCAGTTGTACGTCGTCGCCTACGACTTCCCATACCAACCTACGGACAACATCCAAATCCGCTTCCGCCTGCGGGGGCCCGGCGGGATGAACATCACACAGGATCGCACGCCCGTCGTTGATCCATTCAACCCTGGTCGCGGCTTGGCTGTGGCGCGCATACCGTTCATGGGCTCAGGACCGAACTTCCTGACACCCGGTGAAAACCTGAACTTCGACGTGCAGGTGATCGAGGACGGCCGCGTGACCGATACGCCGGCACCAGCTCGCGACCTCACGGTACTCAACCCGATCGCGGTAACGGCCGTGAACAACTTCGTCGGGGTGCCGCCGGGCGGTAAGTCCGTCGGCTGGAGCCCGGACCCGTCGTACACCTTCGGCGGAATCTTTGAGAACCACATCAACGGCAGCAACGACAAGCGAATCCTGTCCACAGCCGGGCAGGTGGGCCACGGCAGCAGCGGAAGACAGAACTTCTTCGTTGGCGACCGCAGCCGCATCGTAGACCTCATCGGAACCGGCCTAAGCCAAGTGAAGATGACGCGCACCGACGCGTTCTGGCGCGGCGGGCCGGGAGCGGTCATCAAGCCGCTACCCTACGTCGGATGGGAGGTCATGCCGACCCCGTTCCCGAACGTGAGCCCCGACTATCCGGACGTGGACCGCGCCGACATAGGTCTGCTCGCCGACCCGTTCGGCCAGGCGGTTGACCCGACCGTAGACCGCGCCGGAGCGCGGCTGCGCCCGCCAAGCAACTACGACCCGAACAACCCGATTACGCGCCTCATCGAAGCGGTGCGGTTCGACTTCACGTTCAGCCCGCCTCGCTTCCAGCCTGCTAACCTGACGCCCTTCATTGATGCCGCGGGCGAGTCGCTTGATGGCGGCTATGCGGCAAGGGCGATCGTCTACGTGGACAGCAACGGCAACGGTCAGGCCGACGGCCTGGAAGGCTCGCTCACCGACCTGCCGCCTCGACCTCGGCGCGAGGCGTTCAGAAGCCTGAGCGTGGGCGCTAGCGTGCCGGTGGACGAGACGATGACCATCGCCGAGGAGACCGTGGACCTTGGCAGCGAGCCACACAGCCTCGGCTACACGCCTTTGCCGCCCTGGACGACGAACGGCTTCGACCCGTGGTCGACCGGCGTCTTCCGACTGTTCTTCAAGACGTTCACCGTGCGGAACGAGGGCAACGTCAACATGCTCGACCTGCGCGTAGCGACGCGCGTGGGCTTCCTGCCCGGGCCGAACTATCAGCCGGTTGCGTTTATGTCGGACGGCAACGACAGCCAGGCATGGCTTGACGGGTTCCCGAACATCGTGACGAACCTGAACCCGCCGTACTCGAACCCGCCCTTCGTTCCCCCCACAGGCGCGAATGACGCAAACGGCAACCAGAGGGTGACGCTGCACAAGGCTCGCGCAGGTGACCGCGCACCGACGGCGCTCTCCGTCCCTGACGTTCCGTATGGCGTAACACCGCCGAGCGGCAGCGAGCCACGCATCGGCGTAGCCGTCCCGCTCGGGTTCCCCACAGGGGAATACAGCCAACTCATCTTTGTCGTCGAGGATAACTTCCTCGTGGGCGGAGGGAACGACCTCGCGGTGATGGTGGACCAGACCGGTCAGCCCATCGAGGCGTTCACCGACCCGACGATGCGCGTCAAGTTGAAGGTGCGCGAGACGCGTATCACCGGCGGCCAGACCACCGGAAGCGCGCCGCACGTTGACGACAACCTCGCGGGGCCGACCAACTTCCGCTGGACAAACGCCATGCCTGCCGCGTTCCGCGACGTGACGGGAGGCATCAACTTCCTGTGGCTCTCGAACCGGCCCGGGCAGGCGAACACACCCGCGACCCCGCAGGCGCAGGACGTCTGGAGGCTGTTCGCCGGCGTTCTCAGAGGCATGCATCCCACGCTCACGCCCGCTGCAGCCGGGAGCAGCCCGCTCCGAGACCTGATGGCCTTCGTTTCCGTCGGCTCCAACTTCTACATGAAGTTCCTCGGGCCGGCGCCGACGCTGCCGCCTGACACGCTGTTCGACCAGACGCCTGGCTTGGTGCTCGGCTCGCCGCAATACGGAGGACCGGCGTTCCCGGTGAACTTCGACACCTTCGGCTTGACGGCGAACCCGATCGAGGAGTTCGCCCTACCTGGTGCGGCGTTCAAGGACGCCAACAACGACGGCGTGGCGGACTTCGTTGACCACCGCATCTTCTATGCGCAATACGAGGTGTCCGCGTCCACACCGGTGCCGGTGATTCGCGACTGGGCTTGGTTCTCCTACGACCCCGACTTGGAGAAGCAGCACCTGCGGGTTCTGCGCGCGCAGGATGCCACGCGGCTCGCCGTCTTCTGGCACGGGCGCGTCGGCGGACAGCCTAAGATGTTCCAGAACGTCCGCCTGGCTCGACCCGGCGGCGCTTCGGGCAACCAGACCCAGAACTGGTCGAGCAACCTCATCATTGATCCGGGACCCGGCTTTGCCGCTGCGATGGAGCCGACACCGTGGCTTCGCTCGAACGAGGACATTGACATCACGTTCACCGGGCGGCTGCGGGACCGCGCTCAGCCTGAAGTCTTCTATGGCCGATGGAACGGTGACAACTTGTTGCGCGTGCGGGATCTGCGCGACCAGCCCGAGCGGAACCGCGAAATCTTGACGCGCGACGGCACCAGCGGCAGGTACCGCGCCCAAGGCGTCAACTGGAACCTCCGGCGGCCACTCGAGTTGTGGTTGACCTACCCGAACCAGATGCCGACGCGGATAGACATTCCCGGAACACGCTCCTTCGACGACGCCACGGGCGTCGTGACCATGGACAGCCGCACCGGCGGCAAGGTGTACTTCGACTCCCATACCGGCGCGGTATGGTTCAGCAGTAGTCCTCCAAGCGCAGCCGGGCGACTTGAATTGCGGTACACACCCAGAATCGTTCGGGTGAGCGACCTGGGCGACACCGGCGGACACAGCAACCCGAGCGCCTTCCTCGATAATCGGAACGCATCAGTCCGGCAGTTCTGGTCCAGGGTCAGCGGCAATGGCGCGTTCACACCAATTCAACCGACCGACGCGCCCAGGATGGGCCGGTACTGGTACTTCTATGAGCGCGGGGCAACTGGCCAGGGCCAGCAGCACCGGCCGTACATGAAGACCCGGCGCCTCACGGCCCAGTTGCGCTTCCCGGTCGCTCTGAACGGCAACGGCACGCCGCGGGTCATTTCGGTCACCAAAGTCGGCGGGGCGCCGCTCGACGGGCCGTTCTACCAGGTGGACCCCGGAAACGGACGCATCTTCTTTACCCTCCCCGACGAGGGGAATGAGGTCCGAGTCGAGTACGACTATCGGGATGCCGGGGGCGTCCTGCGACGGGACGTGGTCACAGCCTTCGTGGAGTGGCAGACCGAGATGCCGGAGCAGCCCGTTCCGATCGAGCAGGCGATCAACGAGGGGACGCTCTACGCCTTCGCCGACACGTTCGATCCCAGCCCGGTCGGCTCGGGAGGCGAGCTGAGGCCGCCGCTGGTGTGGGTATTCTTCACGAGCACTCGAGGCGGGACCGCCGACGTGTACTACGTGACCGTCGCGCCTCGAATCGAGCCGGTTCGCTTCGGGAATTAGCCCGAATCGGACGGAAACAGAACCTTCGGGCGGCCTTGTGCCGTCCTGAAGACCGCGACGTTCGCACCTGCGCACTTGACTGCGGCGCAAGCGGACGGATATGATGCACGAAGCCCGAAAGGGCAGGAGGACGGATGGCGAAACGTTTGAACCAGGCTCTTGGGGTCGACATCGGCACCCAGAGCATCAAGATTGCTGCCGTTCGGATGGCCGGCGCGCCTTCCGTGACGGCGCTCGGCATGGCGAGCACCCCGAGCGGAACCTGCGACCACACGGGCATCTTCGACCCGAAGGCGCTCGGTGCCGCCCTGCGTGCGCTGATCGCCGAGACCGGCGTAGGCGTTAAGGATGTCATCTTCTGCTTGAATGGGCAGTCCTCGGTGGTCGTCAGGAACCTCGAAGTCCCCAAGATGTCCGATGCAGAGTTGCGGGACCACATGGCTTGGGAGATCCAGCGAAACATTCCGTTCGCCGAGAGCACCGTCGTGAGCGATTACCGCGCTATCCCGAATCCGAACCTCGACGCCACTCAGAATATGGAGGTCGTCATGGCCGTCTCGCCGCAGAGCGCGGTTGAGACTGTGGTGGAGTTGATCCGTGGCGCGGGCTGCAGAGCAGCGGCGATTGACGTTGAGCCGCTGGGCCTCGGCCGGGTGCTGCTCATGGCTCATCCATCCGACTTGGCGACGAAGAACATTTGCGTTGTGCACGTGGGGCACTCGGTTACCGGCATCAACATGTACCGCCAGGGCATCCTCGCCTTTCCGAGGACGATTCCGCTCGGCAGTTCGCTGTGGACCAAGGCGATATCCGACACGCTCGGCGTCAGCTGGGAGAATGCCGAGGGGCTCAAGCACCAAACGCGCGTTACGAGCACGGCTGGTGCCATGGGCGCTACCGTCCAAGCGTACAACCCGTTCGCCCCCGCGGCAGAGGAGGCTCCATCCGAGGAGCAGACAGCCCCCGCCCCGGCCCCGCAGGATGACGACCGGGCGCTGAAGGCGATGCTGCCTCAACTCGAGGAGTTCGTAGCCGAGATTCGCCGATCGATTGACTACTACCAATCCCGGGGCGGCGAGGTGGAGGAGATCGCCCTGAGTGGCGGCGGAGCCATGCTCAGAGGCCTTGACGACTACGTGGGCAAGTCGCTGGGCCTGCCCGTATCCCGCGTGAACCCGCTTCAGGGTATCACAGTAGAGGCTCCCGGGGCTGAAACCTTGGAAGGCGGACAGGCATCTCAATATGCGACCGCTATCGGCATGGGCCTGTTCATTGCCTTCGAGTAACGGTTTGGTGAGAGAAAAAGCATGAGACTGAATCTACTACCAAGGTCGACGAGAAAGCGCACGGCCGGCATGCCGGTGTTCTTCCTCATGCTGCTGCTTGTCCTGCTGAACTTTGCCGCGGCATGGGTGTTGAAGACAAATACCTCCAACGAACTCGCCGCGCTCAAGGAAGAGCAGACGCTGAAAGAGCAGGAGGCGGACAAGGTCCGCAGGACCGCGGCACAAGCGGATGAGATTATCTCGAGTGCAAAGATCGTCCTCACAAACACGGCGCTCGTGGGGCAGATCGAGTCGGCAAACATCGCCTACCCCGACCTGTACGACGAGGTGAGGGAGTACGTACCCTCATTCTTTAGAATACGGTCGCTGGCGGCGTCATCAGGTGGCGAGAACGCGACGGTCGTGATTCAGGGCTACCTGCGAACGTTCCAGCAGTACAGCGACATGATGATTGCCCTGCTCCGTTTCCCCGGTGCGGTGAGCGTTGGTCGCTCCGGGTTTGGCCCGGTTGCCCCCGGAGACGAGGGCCCGTTCGGCTACAACCCGGACACGGCAGACCGCGGACCCATTCCCGGTTGGTCGGCGGTGACGTTTACGCTCGTAGTGCAGGGCCGCGACCTGCGGGCACCGGATATTCAGCCAACCCTACGCGCCGCCGCAGAGGGTGTTAGCACGCCGGGCGTGCCGACGCCTGCGAGCGGCTCCGGCCAGGGCGGACCGGGAGGTGGACGGCCGGGCAGCTCTGGCCCTGGGCCCAGCGGTGGCGGCCGAGGTCCGTCGCTTGGAGGTACGAACTAAACATGTCGAGAGTCAGCGCATACGTTTGGGTTGTTTGTGGGCTCATCTTGATGGGCGTGACATGGGCTGGCTTCTGGTGGCTGAAGATCGGTCCCGAGCGCGAGGAGGTTTCGGCTTACCGCGAAGTGAACACCAAGCTGGATGCCATCATCTCGGAGCCGAGTCGCGAGCAGGCGCGGGACCGCGTGGCAAAGGCGCTGGAGGCGGTGAACGCCGCCCAGATTGAATGGAAGAGAATTGCGGAGACCAAGACTCCGAGCCGCGGCCGCTTCAACCTGCTGGATCACCGGTGGCAGCTCACCGTCAACGCCCGTGAGTGGCACTCCGGGGTCGAGGCTGACCTGAAGCGCTGGATCGGCAGAAGCGGAGTGCGCGTTCTCGCGCCCAGGAATGAAGCGGGCGAAGTTGGACCCTTCGTGCCATATCCGACCGACAACGCGAACGAACTGGTCGAGTTCTACTTCAACTACCCTGCACTGCCGTACCCGGTCGCTATCTGGGACCTGGGAACCATCACGGTGGAGGGCACATACGAACAGATTGTGCGGCACGTGCGTTCCTGGAATGACATACCTGGCTATGTTGCGAGTGTGCGTGGCCTGAGCCTTACGGGCACGAACAACCGACTTCGGGGCTCGTACAATCTGGTCGTGGTTGCCTACGTCAACACGGACAATGTTGCGGGTGGCACAGGCGACGGCGGGCGCGTCCCCGACATGAGTGCACGGAACCAGCAACAGGGCGCCGGCGCCTCGGGAGGCAGCGGCACCGCGCCGCGTCCCGGCGGCAGGTCGAGCGCTGGCGGCGGGACGGCTGGCTTCGGCGGCGGTGGCGGCGGCGGCAACGCCACCGCTGAGGCGAGGCTCCCTGGGCAGCAGTGAGGTTGGCTATAATGACCATGAGACCGAGGATAAGAGAAGCGATGAACAGTTGTCGGATCCTGGCAATGGTCGGCGTCCTGGCTGGTGTAGTCGGGTGCCAGACCTACGAAGCGGACCGTCCCCAGCCTATAGGGGACTTGACCGCGGACCTGTTCGCAGAGTACGAGGCGACCCGCGTCCCGCCGCCACCGGCGGGCAACCCGACGCCGCTGAACCCGAACTCGGTAACCGAAGCTGTGAACGCGGCAACCTTTGCATCGAGGCGGAATCCGTTCGCGATGTTCTCCGAGGAGGCTGCCTTTGAAACGGGAATTCGGTATCGCCTGATTCTCTCCAAGATGCCCGGCTATGCTCGGGAGTTTCAACCGCCTGTGCCGGAAAGCCCTCCGGAGCTTCAGCCGATAGAGGCTCAGCCTTATCGTCGTTTGGCGGGTATCTACATGGGTGACACGGTCCAGGCGCTCGTTGAAGTGCAAGGGCAGCCGCAGACGTATCTGGTTAGCCCGGGTGATCGAATCGGCGATACTGAGTGGTTCGTCGAGTCCATTGACTCGGAAAAGATGATCCTCCGGCGGTCGAGCAACCGGAAGCCGGACCGGGTCGTTGTGTGGCTCGAGTCGCCCCCGTTCCGTCCCGGCTCCCAGGGTGGTGGCGGCGGTGGTCCTTCGCCTGGCGGCACCGGCGGCGCGCCGACGGGCGGCGGCGGTCTGGCGGGGGGTTCCCGAGGGCCAAGCCTGGGCGGTGGAGCTGGCGGTGGGTAGGCCCTGCTCCGTGTCCCGCGGCAGTAACGAATTGATTGACTGAGACGTTAAAACAGTAGTGAGGTGACGCACAAGATGAAACGAAACATTGCATTGATGGTATCGAGTTTGGCAATCGGCGCCTTCCTGGTCGCACCCGCTTCGAGTGTGGCGCAGGAGGATCCGAGCCAGAAACTCGTTCCGCATCTGGAACTTCAGCAGGCTGAGATCCGAGACGCGTTGAAACTGTTGTTCGAGAGCGTTGGGATCCAGAACTGGGGAATCGCCAACGACGTTCAGGGCACGGTTACGATCAAGGTTACCAACCTGCCGTTTGAGACCGTGCTGCGCAACATTCTGAACCAGGTCGGCGCAACTTGGAGAGTTGAGGCCGGCGTGTATCAGATTGTGAAGCGCGAGCCTCCGGCACCTCCTCCGACCGGCGGCGGCGACACGGGGTCGGTTGCGTCTTCCACCGTTACGCGGAAGATTCAGATCAGCCACGCTGACCCCATGCTGATTGCGCTGCTCTTGAGCGGTGAGCAGCTTCAGTTCGGCCTTCCACCTGAGCTGAGCACGTTCAGCGGTGCGCAGTTCGGCGGCTTTGGCGG
>JBBIIO010000002.1:0-105866 GCA_037446435.1 Armatimonadota bacterium | reverse complement strand
GTACGTCATCGCTCGGGACGGGCAGAAGTATGGGCCTGCGGACCTCCCCACGCTTCAGATGTGGGCGAGTGAGAACCGAGTCAGGCCGGATACGATGCTGGAGGAGGAAGGAACGGGCAATCTGCTGCTTGCGCAAAGCGTCGCGGGCTTGAGCTTTCTTCCCGCTTCGTCGCGGTCCCCGGCAACCCCATCGTCATCTCCGGCAAGCCCGCACTCTCAACCGATCGGAGGAGCCTCGCAGCCGACGAGCGGAAGCAGCGCATTCGGCGAGAGGTGGTACGTCATCGCTCCTAACGGCCAGAAATACGGGCCTGCCGACCTGGCGACGTTGCAGAGATGGACAGATGAAGGCCGGGTCACGCCGCAGACGATGCTCGAGGAGGAGATCGGCGGGCGAAGGTTCTTCGCAAACACTCTCCCTGGGCTCACTTTTCGGCAGGGGGTCGCGGGGCCAAACCCCTGGGCGTACCCTCCCGGCGCCTCGCCGTACCCCCGCGGTGGCTACTACGCGCCACAATCGACGGTACCGGGCACGGGAGACTTGACGGCGGCGTGGATACTTATCGCTCTGGGTTTTTTCTGCTGCACACCTTTGTGCTTTGTTGCGATCTATTTCGCCGACAAGGCTCGCAAGGTCGGCAACCCCGGCGGACAAGCGGCGTTCATCGTCTCTGTGATTGTCAGCGTAGTTGTAGCAATTGGGGCGCTGCTGTACATCATCCTTATGCTGGCCGGCATATTCAGCGCAGCGGGGGGGTACTGAAGGCGCGCGAATCTTCGCAACGCTCGCGTTGTTCGCAAGAGGCAATTCCGTAAGCATACGGGGTTGCCCGCGCGGATGTCACCGCTGCCACCCACTCTTGGGTAAACTGCTCCGCTCGAAGGAGTTGTACCTTGCCATCCACCGCACCCGTTTCTTCGACGCACTTTGACCTGTCGCGAGCCGCCAATCTTTATCGCAACCTGCCCGTCGCCGAACTGGCGGAGCATGCCGTCCTTCGAGGTGAAGGCAGATTCGTCTCCAACGGCGCGCTTGTGGCGCTCTCCGGCCAGTTCACCGGCAGAACGCCAGGGGACAAATACGTCGTGCGGGAGCCGTCGGTTGAGGAGGACATCTGGTGGGAGGCGAACCAGGACTTCCCTCCCGAGCGCTTCGAAGCGCTCAAGCAGCGGGTCAACGAGTATCTCCAGGGCAAGGAGTTGTACGTTGTAGACGCGTTCGGCGGCGCCGACCCTCGATACCGCATCAACGTTCGGGTCATCTGCGAAAAGGCATGGCACGCGATGTTCATCAAGACGCTGCTCATCCGCCCGACTCCGGATGAGCTCGTCAACTTCCAACCAGACTGGACGCTGATTGACGTCTGCGGCTTTGAGGCGGACCCGGCGCGCGACGGCACGAAGGACAAGCCGTTCATTCTTATCAGTTTCGAACAGCGGCTCGTCATGATCGGCGGCACCGCATACGCCGGCGAGATGAAGAAGTCCGTCTTCACAATCCTCAACTACCTGCTGCCGAAGCAAGGCGTGATGGCGATGCATTGCTCGGCAAACATCGGAGAGAGCGGCGATGCCGCTCTGTTCTTTGGCCTCAGCGGAACCGGAAAGACCACGCTCAGCGCCGACCCCAAGCGCCGGCTGGTGGGCGATGACGAGCACGGATGGAGTGACGAGGGCATCTTCAACTACGAGGGCGGCTGCTACGCCAAGTGCATCCGCCTTCGCCGAGAGTCGGAGCCGCAGATCTACGACGCGATTCGATTCGGTTCGGTGCTCGAGAACGTCGTTCTGCGACAGGATCGCACGCCTGACTACGACGACGACTCGATCACGGAGAACACGCGTTGCAGCTACCCTGTGGAGCACATTGAGAACTGCGTCATTCCTGGCGTTGCGAGCCATCCGAAGAACATTTTCTTCCTTACAGCAGACGCTTTCGGCGTGCTCCCGCCCATCAGCCGCCTAAATCATGAGCAAGCGATGGATCAGTTCCTTCTGGGCTACACGGCGAAGGTCGCAGGCACTGAGGCTGGCGTGAAGGAGCCGCAGGCGACTTTCAGCGCTTGCTTTGGTCGCCCGTTCCTGCCGCTCCCGCCGAAGCGCTACGCTGAACTGCTTCGCGAGAGGATTCAGAAGCACGGAGCGGATGTGTGGCTGGTCAACACCGGTTGGAGCGGCGGCCCGTACGGCGTCGGGGAGCGCATGAAGATCGCTTACACGCGGGCGATGATCACTGCCGTGCTCGATGGCTCGCTCCGCAACGTGGGTTTTGCACCCGACCCGGTTTTCGGCCTTATGGTTCCTACCTCGTGTCCGAACGTACCGGATGAGGTGCTTCTCCCGCGGAACACCTGGGCGAACCCGGCCGCCTACGACGAGAAGGCTCGCGAGCTCAAGGCGATGTTCGACGAGCAGGTCGCAACTTTCAGGTAGAAACCGCCCGGTATCCGCGCTTGGGTTCGATGGACTATGCGCCCCTCACCTTGGTCGCAGTCGCGGCTGTCTCTTTGGCAGCAGGCGCGTTCGGCGGCATGCTCGGTGTCGGCGGCGGTATCGTGCTCGTTCCTGTCATGGTGGGGCTGCTGGGCATTCCGCTCGAAGAGGCCCGGTCGGCGTCGCTTGTGTCGGTGATCGTTACCAGCCTCGGCTCCAGCCTGGTGTACCTCAAGGACGGCGTTACCGACCTCGAGCGCGCAGGCCCGCTTCAATTGCCCACTGTAGTCGGCGCGGTTGTGGGCGCCCTTTTGGGAACGGTGCTGAACGGTCGCATCGTCGCGACGCTGTTCTCTATCCTCATCTTCATCGTGGCTTGGCAGATGTTGGTGCAGCGAGGCTCGGGGACCCCAAGCAAGGTGCCCGGCTCAATATGGATGTGGGCGGGCTTCGCCTGCGTGTTCGGTGGAATCCTCAGTTCGCTCCTCGGTGTGGGCGGCGGGCTTATCTTCGTGCCGGTGATGACGTTGCTCTTCGGCACCGAGCAACGGGTCGCATCCGCGACGAGCGCGTTCCTCATCGGCATGACGGCAGCGACGAGCGCGCTCATCTACCAAATGTCGGGTCATTTGCATCCGTGGCTCGGCGTGTCGAGCGCCGGCGGCATCTTCCTCGGCGCACAGGTCGGCGCTCGCGTCAGCGGCATGCTGTCGGGGCGTCGCCTGCGCGTGATCTTTTCGTTCGTCATGATTGCGACCGCTTTTCTGCTTCTGAATCGGGTGGTGCGCGGAGATGTCTGAACTGAGGGGCGACATCGTGAGGCTGCCGGTTTTCTTCGGCCTGTCCGGCGCGCTGCTGGCGGCGTTGATTCCTGGATACCAGGACCTCGCGCTCTCAATCTTGGTCTTCACACCGCTCTGCGTCGCGGCGGTTACCGGCGTTACGCTCATCGCAACGAAGCGATATGGCTCCGGATTCAGTTTCCTCCTGGCCGTTGCTATGGCGGTTGCGATCGCTTTCTGGGGAGGGCTGCCCAGGTGAGGTCCTTCCGCCTACGCTGCCACGCGAAGATCAATCCATTCCTCGCCATCGGGCCGAAACGACCGGACGGCTATCACGAGATCATCACCATCATGCAACTCATCAGCCTCCACGATGAGTTGCTCGTCGAGCCGTCATCCGAGTTTGGCTTTATGTGCTCAGATCCGAGATTGGACAACGCACACAACCTCGTGTTGCAGGCGGCTTCGCTCCTGAAGGAGCATCTTGACTTGCCGCCGGTGCGGTTGACGCTGCGTAAAGAGATCCCGCCTTGCTCCGGGCTGGGCGGCGGCAGTTCGGATGTGGCAGGCGCACTCGCTGCCATCAACATCGCGCTCGGAAACCCGCTGCAGCAGCAGACGCTGGTGCAGATCGCGGGCGCCGTGAGTTCGGACGCGCCGTTCTTCCTCTCCCCCAGCGCGACTGCAGGGTGCGAGGGGAGAGGCGAGATCGTGTCGCCGTTGCCTCCCTTCGAGGAGGTGCCCCTCGTGGTCGCGATGCCCGAGGTGGAGGTCTCGACGCGGGAGGCGTACTCGAGGTGGGACGCCCTCTCCGTGCACCCTGCCCTGCCGGTTGAGGCGGACCCGCTTTCGTTCCGCAACGACTTTGAGATCGTTGCGCCGGAGGAGAGCCTCAGCCTCATCGAGCGTCTGCGTGTCGAGGGAGCCAAGGAGGCGCACCTTTGCGGAAGCGGCTCGGCGGTCTTCGGCATGTTTGATGAACTGGACGACGCGATCCAGATCGCCCGCACGCTGCGCCGCGAAGGATACTGGGCGCACCCAGCGCACACCTTGAAGGAGAAGCCCGCGCCAGAGTGGATATCGTAGTGCTGGCAGGCGGCAAGACGCCCACCGAAGTGCGCGAGCAAACCGGCGTTGCCCTGCGCGCCCTTCTCCCCTTCGGCGATGGAACCATCCTCGACCGGGTGCTGGATGCGCTGCGCGAGGGCGTTGGCGCCGACCTCGCTCGGGTTGTGGTCGTGGGAGCGGAGACATCCGGCGCGACCTGCGTGCCCGCGGGCGATACGCTTCCCGATAGCCTTGCGAACGGCATCGCGGCGTGCGGGAATGACTTGGCGCTCGTGAGTGCGGCGGACTTGCCGTTCCTCGCCCCTGAATCGGTGCGCACGTTCCTCTCCCTTGCCGACACGTCGCTTGATATGAACTATCCGATCATCCCGTTGCGCGTGTGCCGAGACGCGTTCCCCGACATGAAGCGAACGTCGCTCAAGACGCGCGAAGGTCGCTTCACCGGCGGCAACCTGTTTCTCGTTCGGCGCGCAGCGTTTGACCGACTGATGCCCAACCTCGCCGCCGCCTACCGAAACCGCAAAAGCCCCTCGCGGCTGGCTGCACAGGTCGGATGGGGAGTCCTGTCACGGGTGATTCTCGGTCAGTTGCTGCCGGCGACCCTTCCCGTCGCCTATCTCGAGCGTGCCGTCGGCCGGGTGTTGGGTATTTCCCTAAAGGCGGTTCAAGTTTGCGCCGCCGACATCGGGGCGGACGTGGACTCGATGGCGCAGTACCGCCAGGCGCTCGACCACCTTTCGTAGCGAACCGTCTAAAGTGCCGGGAGCCGGGCGCCGATACTACGGAAAGAGGAACCCGGAGAAATGACTCCCTTCTCGGCGGATGTGATCATGCGGCACGCGGGGCCAACCAGCCTTCAACGCGTCGAGCGTGCCATCGCCGGGGTCCCAGGGGTCGTTTCGGCGCGGGCGGTGGTTCGATCGGGCGCAACCGGCGAGCCGATCATCGTTGGGCTGGTATCGGCTCAGGTAGACGCGCGGCTCACCCCGGAAGAGGTACTGGCTAAGGTGCGGCGAGCATCGTCAAGCCGCGACTGGCCCGATCAGGTTCTTATCGCCTACATCGAGTCGCACCAGCAGGATCGCCGGCAAGCGGCTTAGACGTCCGTGTCGTCCACCACGGCCTCGGCGAGCGCCTCGATTTCTACCTCCTCTTCTTCCTCTTCCTCCTCGCTATCCTCTTCGTCGAGAACGCCTTGGATCTCCTCTTCGTCGGCCTCTTCGTCGGTTTCGAGCTTACTCCGCCCGCCTGTGATGGCGAGGATACGCTCGTAGGACGTGTCGGCAGCCTCTTCGGATCGGAACTTGACGTTCACGCTGTCAAGCCACTTCGGTAGGTTGGGTATCTCCTTACCCGTCACGTGACACTTCGGCATCGGACTCCTCCTCCTTCAGGAGCGCATGGTACTCGCGTAGGTACGTCTTGTGACTGACGTAGCCGTTCACGAAAAAGATCAGCGAAGCAAACACGTAGTACCAAGGCAGCGCTTCAGAGAACGGCTGCCCCGGGTCCATGATGTAGCGCGCACCTCGGAGGAAACCGAGAATCGCGATAAACAACAGCAGGAACCCGAAGATGAAGTATGTGTTCTTCCACCACGCCGGCGCCTTCACTGTGTGCTTCATACCCATGCGTCTCGCCGCACGAGTATACCGCGGCTAAGCAGCCTTGAGCAGAGGGGACAGCGCCTCGCGCTTGGCGTTCGCCATATCGAACAGCGCTTCGATGCGTTCTTGGCTATCAAGCTCGAACTTCCGCGCGACTTCCGGCTCGACGGCTCGGCGTGATGGGTCGAACGCATCGCCTTCCGCCATACGCCAGTAGAGGTAGTCGCCCGCGTGCACGAATTCGGCGAAGGCGCGATGCTCCTGCGCAGCCCTCGGGTTGTGGTGATGCTGCACGACCTCCCGCAGCATCGCCGGCAGTCCCCAGCGCTCGGCGAGGATGTCTCCCACATCGGAGTGGTCGAAGCCCAGCGCCATCCTCTCCGCTTCCGCGTCGGGGATGCGTCTCGCGTTGGCGCGCTCCAGAATCGCCTCGTACTGCGACGTGAGCGACACCGTGAGGATGATCTTCCCGAGGTCATGCAGCAGCCCGCAGCAGAATGCCTCCTCCTCAACCGTGGGCGCGTATCGCCGAGCCAGGGCGCCGGCGAAGATCGCCGTGGAAACGGCGTGGTCCCACATCGCCCGGCCGCGCCGACCGCATAGTTCAGGTTGCTCGAACCAGGTGTATGCCGCTGCCATCATGGCGAGGCTGCGGATCGTGGTCGTGCCGAGCATGATCACGCCCATGCGCACGTTGGTGACCTCGCCGGGCACGCCGTAGTACGCCGAGTTGGCGACCCTTAGCACATCGGTCGTCAGCGATGGCTCGGTGCTGATGCACTCGGCAATTTCGCCCGCGGCGGAGTTGGGGTCGCCCGCCAGTTGAATGACCCGAAGGACCGGCGCCGGCATCGCCGGCAACCTCTTCAACCCATTCAGAACCGCTTCCGCGCGTGCTCGACCGTTGTTCATCCCTGCATTTCTCCTGGCTCCGTTTGGGTCGAAAGCCCCGCCGGAGCGGCATCTTATCAGGGGATTCGTTCCCGATTCAGGTACACTTAAAGCAAGCAATCTGACGGAGAATCTCATGAGCCTGGTAACCGTACTTGCCTTTGCGACTGCCCTGCAGGGTCCGCTGATCCACGACACATTCGAACGCGATTTGGACGGGTGGCGCGTCCTGACGCCGTCGTACACCCTGCGGCGTACCTCAAACCAGCCCGACGTGCGCGAAGGAGCGGGCGCCTTGGAGATGAGTTACGTGTTCGTAGACGGACAGTTCCCGCTGGTGTTTCGAGAGGTCGGCAGCCTCCAGGGAGCCGAGGGAATCTCCGGCTGGTTCAAGGCATCCCGCGATGGGCTGGTCGTGTTGCTGATCAGCGAGAAGGAGGACGGCGAGCGATACACCCTGCCGGTGTATCTCCCAGCCCAGAAATGGACGCGCGTTGTGGCGAACTTGGACGACTTCCAACTTGCCGACGACAGCCCCATCAAGAACCGCAAACTCGACCTTGACAACGTGGCTGCGGTCGGCTTCGTGGACATCCTTCCCGTATTCGTGCGTGGCGAGACGATGGAATACCTTTTCGGCCCGCGCAGCGGCACCAACGTCGTGTGGCTCGATGAGTTCCAGATTCTCGAACGGAAACCCGTCAGGGGGAAGATGACCGGGGCAGGCTTGGTGGACGCGTTCAACCGCCCGTTCTCGTCGTGGCTGCCGCTGCTCGGCATCACGCTAACGCCGAGCGAGACCGGAGGCATGCGCGTGTACTACAAGCGGGAGCCGAACCGCTTCTACGCGATACTCCGCTCGATATCGCCCGGCACCCTGGCGGGCGGGACAGAGTTGGCACTGCAGGTCCGCGCACCGCAAGAGATTCGGCTCGCGGTCGGCGTCGAGGAAACGGACGGCGAGAAGTGGCAGGCTATCATCCAGGTGCCCGGCGGAAACGAGGTGGCGGAAGTATCCGCCCGGTTCGCCGACATGCAGAAGTCGGAAGATAGCGGCTCGGCTGACGGAAAGCTCTCGCCGGAGAAGGTCGAACTCATCACGCTGGTAGACCAGACGGAAGCGGAGCCCGAGACCGCCGCCGACTTCACGCTGCTGCGACTCTCCACACGATAGCGCTCTGCCGCGAAGGTATAACCCGCCCGATGTGAAGCGCCTCGACTGCATCGTGCGCGTGAATAAGTTGGAGGAGGTTCAAGCCGCCCTCGAGGAAGCGGGCATCCACGGCATGACGATTGAGCCGGTTCGCGGCCACGGGCGTCAGCAGGGTCGGACGGAACTGTATCGGGGCAGCACCTACGCCGTGAACCTCCTGCCGAAGGTCCGAATCGAGATCGTCGTGAGGGACGACCAGGTCGAGCAGGTCATCGAGACGCTGCAAGAGGCTGCGAGGACCGGCGAGATCGGAGACGGAAAGATCTTCATCAGCGAGGTGCTCGACGCGGTTCGCATTCGCACCGGAGAGCGCGGCGAGAGCGCGCTCTAAATGTCTATGACGGGGACGTCCGATCCGTGAACCTTCTCGTGGTGCACTAACGCCAGAGTCATCGCGACGAAGATCGCCAGCGCCGCAACGTGGTAGCGGTCAATGAGCCACCACGTAACCGGGCTGCAGATGAAGAGCCAGAGCATATACAGCGCGGGCACAGCGGCGAGCGCCTTGTGGAACGGATTCCGCAGTTGGAAGTAGGACTTCACCAACGCGTAGAGGAAACCGGCGTAACACAGCAGAATGAGCCCCATGCCTACGACACCCCCGACGGCGAGGGGGTACAGCCAAGAGTTGTCGATGAAGGTAATCGGAAGGTTCTCCAGCGTGTCCCACTGAAACTCCCATCCGAAGCGCACGCCAGGCCCGCCGCCCAGGATCGGATGCTCGAGGAAGATCGCCTCCGCCCGACGGAGGTGGAAGAGGCGCTCGTCAATGCCGGGGTCGGCGAGGATTGCCTGGCGGCTGATGAGTTCGAGGCGGAGGTATGCCTTGTTGACGGACTCGTCAAAGCCGTCCTTCACCTTGCCGCCGATGCCCTGTATGGCCAGGACCAGCACGACCACAGCCGTCGCGAGGCGGAGCATCGAAGCGAACCGCTCCCTCATCGGCATGAACAGGAGGTACAGCAACGGGATGCAAACGAACAGGCCGAAGAAGTGGATGCGACCTCGGTCGAAGAACACGACTGTCAGCGCGGCGAGCACCGCGCCGAGCGCCAACAACTGCCAGCTCCGCTTCTTCGCGAAGCCGAGCATCGCCAAACCAAGGAAGATCACGACGATGCTCGGGCCCAAGAGGTTCGTCTTCACCGTGACGTCGTAGAAGGAGCGAACCGCCGGGCCCCCGTAACCGGTCAGGTTGATGATCGAAGCGCCGGTGCGGAACTCCGCCATCGTGGAGAGCACGGCGCCGAAAAACTGCGGGATAAGGAACACGAGGAAGAACGGCTTCCATATCCGCCCGCTGGTAAGGCACAGGTACACCGGCACCGCAAGCACGAAGTAGAGCCAACCCACAGCCTGGATCAGCGCGTTGTCCTGCCGGTCCCAAAGGAAGAACGCGATGAGAATGTAGAACGAGGCGTAACCGAAGAGCGCGATGGGGGCGATGGTAATCGAAAGGGGCACTCGCGGGCGGTGGCGCTGACCCATCCAGTAGACCGCTCCGGCGACGAAAGCGAGGAAAAAGAAGAAGTCCGAGGGTGCGACCGAGCCTTTTAAGCGCATCCCCAACTGGTGAGGGAAGTTGCCGTAGAAGATGCTGTGCCCCAAGATGATGGCGCCGATGAGGAGCCACTCGTGCCGCACGAGCATGATCACGAACGTGACGACGGTGATGAACGCGCCGGTCAGTCCGATCAGCACTCTCGAGGGGTCTTTCATCAGGAGCGCAGCCAACCCGCCTGCGATGACAATCAGGCCGGTGAAGACAATGAGGGCTGTCAGCAAACGCTGACGACCCGGCCGCCCCTCGACCAAACCCTCGAGGAACCGCGCAATTCTTACGGTGGCGCTCGTCGTGCTCATCTCAGTTCGCTTGTTCTCTCCGCTCTCACCTACTCAAGAGACGGCGAGGCGAGGCAAAGTATACTGCGCTGCGTGATGGAAACTGTAGCAAGTGACGTGAAAGACCTTTCCCTGGCCGATTCCGGTCGGCTGCGAATCGACTGGGCGGAGCGAGACATGCCCGTCTTGAGGTTGATTCGAGAGCGGTTCGAGCGAGAAAGGCCCCTCGAGGGTCAGCGAGTTACCGCGTGCCTCCACGTGACCACCGAGACCGCGAACCTGCTGAAAACCCTCAAGGCGGGTGGCGCGGAGGTCTCGGTCTGCGCCAGCAATCCGCTCAGCACGCAGGACGATGTGGCGGCAAGCCTCACCGCCCACGAGGGGGTGCACACCTTCTGCATCAAAGGAGAGGATCACGAGACCTATTATCGCCATATCAACCAAGCTCTTGACATCAAGCCGACGATCACGATGGACGACGGAGCCGACACCGTTGGCGTCGTGCACAGCGAGCGCCGCGAACTGATTGACGGCATCATCGGCGGGACCGAGGAGACCACCACCGGCGTTATCCGCTTGCGAGCGATGGCGAACGACGGCGTGCTCGCCTATCCCATCGTCGCCGTGAACGACGCGGACACGAAGCACTTCTTCGACAACCGCTACGGCACCGGCCAGTCCACCATTGACGGCATCCTCCGGGCGACCAACATCCTCCTTGCGGGGCGGACGGTTGTCGTCGCAGGCTACGGGTGGTGCGGCAAGGGCGTCGCGATGCGCGCCCGAGGAATGGGTGCACGCGTCATCGTCTGCGAGGTCATTCCGACGAAGGCGCTCGAGGCGCTCATGGACGGCTACGAGGTGATGCCGATGAGCCGCGCCGCAGAGATCGGCGAGGTGTTCATCACCGTTACAGGTTGCAAGCACGTCATCGGGAAGGAGCACTTCGAGCGGATGCGCGACGGCGCCATCGTTTGCAACTCCGGCCACTTCAACGTCGAGTTGGACATCCCCGGGCTCGCATCCGTTGCAACCAAGAGACCGAACATCCGACCGTTCGTTGACGAGTACAAGCTATCGAACGGCAACTGCGTCTTTGTCTTAGGCGAGGGCAGACTGATCAACCTCGCCGCAGCGGAGGGCCATCCCGCCAGCGTGATGGACATGAGCTTCGCGAACCAGGCGCTCTGCGCCGAGTGGATCGCCAAGAACGGCAAAGCGCTCGAAAAGGGCGTTTATCCGGTGCCGATGGAGATTGACGAGCAGGTCGCGCGCTTGAAACTCGAGAGCAAGGGCGTCCAGATCGACGTCCTCACGCCCGACCAGGAGCGATACCTCACTAGCTGGGAAGAGGGCACGTAGGCGCCCAGCACTCGAAGGGCGGCGACTGCCTACTCGCCGCCCTTGCTCCAGTCGTGATACGGCGGGCGCTTTGGTCTCTGAACCGGCCTGCGCTCCAACTCGCGCAGCAGATGCTCGATGGCGGCATCCAGTTGCGGGTCGAGCCCCTGCGACGTCTTGTCCGGCGTGTTGTCCACCTCAACGTCGGGTGGAACGCCGATGTTCTCAACGACCCACTGCGGCCCGTCGCGCGTCACGTCCCACACCGCGAACTGCGGCGCGGTCACGCCGCCTCCGCTCATCAGCGGGTATGAGCCGCGAATGCCGACCAAGCCACCCCATGTCCGAGTGCCGATGAGCGGCCCAAGCCCCATCTTGCGGAAGAAGTAGGGGAGTGCGTCCCCGCCGGACCCGCCGTAGTGGTTGATCAGCATGCACATCGGACCGAGGAAGGAAGAGGTCGGCGTGCGGAAGTCGCCTCCCTGCCGCGGCGCCCACCACGCAAGAGGGTCGGCTCCGAGCGTCTGAACGAAGAACGTCGGGATGAATCCGCCGCTATTGAACCTCTCGTCCACGACAAGCGCGTCCTTGTCCACCTGCGGATAGTACATCTTGTAGAACTCGACGATTCCGCCCATCGCCGTGTCGGGAACGTGAACGTAGCCTACGCGGCCGTTCGTGCGCTCGGCAACGTATCGCTGGTTGCGCTCGACCCAGTCGGCGTAACGCAACGCGCCTTCGCTCGAGACGGTTCGCGCGACGACCTTCCGCGCGCCCTCGAGCGTAGGACTGGTGTTGATCGTGAGTTCAACGAGGCGGTTCGCCTTGCCGGCGAGCAGCTCGTGGACGTTAGTCGTGCTCGTTACACGATTGCCGTCAATTGCAAGCAGATACGTTCCGTCCGCGATGTTCATGCCGGGTTGGTTGAGAGGCGCGATCCGTGAACTGTCCCAGTTCTGCCCGCGATAGACCTTCTTGATTCGAACGCCGCCTGGCGTCGTCTCGAAGTCCGCGCCGAGCAGCCCGACGGGCACCGGCTCGCCGACCGCGCTGGTGGCGGAGCCGACATAGGCGTGCCCGGTCCCCAGCTCGCCGAGCAACTCCGTCAGCAGGTAGTCAAGGTCGCTGCGGTCTCCCAAGTGAGGTATCCAAGCCGCGTATCGCTCGCCGATGGCTCGCCAGTCCAGCCCGTTCATGTTGGGCGCCCAGAAGTTGTCCCGCTGATACCGCCAGGCGTCCCAAAACGTCTGCTGCCACTCAGCAACCGGGTCAATCCGCGTCACCATGTCGGCGGTCGAGACCCTTCCCTGCCCCACTTGGCCGCCGGGCCGCAAGGGCAGAACGCCGACCATGCCGCCCGGGGCAAGGTAGGCGAACTTCTGAAAGTCGGGCGTGAAAGCGAGGGACGCCACACCGGAGATAAGGGCGCTTGAAGACTTCGTACTCAGCGTGAAGATGTGAACGGTGCCGTTCTCATCGGCATAGATGACCCGCCCTCCGGGCGCAGCGGCGACCAGCCCGTATGCGCTGCTGGGCTGCACGGGGAAGGCGAACAACCGATCAGCGATGCCTTCCCAGACCGGGGAGGTGTCTTTCGGCTGCTCCGGTTGCTGCCCGCCTTGGCCCTGCTGTTCCTCCTTCTTCTCTTCGGCTTTCTGCTCGCCGCCGACCACCGGATTCTTGGGCGCGAACGGAGACTCGGTCTCGGGCCGCAACGTCCACCCGTAGATGCGTTGAGTGTTCTGCAGGATGAAACTCATCTCGAACGTGCCGAGCGTCGGCATGAAGTCGCGGGCAGAAACAAAGAAGAGATGCTTGCCCTCAGGGTCGAAGACGGGTTGACCGTCGCTGAAGCGGCCGTCGCTTAGTTTGATCTCCCGGCGATTCTCGACATCGAACACATGAATCTGTTCGATGCCGGTTGCCTCGGCTCGGGCGTAGGCGATCCATTTCGAGTCAGGCGACCAGACCGGCCGTCCGAACGCGCCGATCGGGTCGAACCCTACGCGATACTCGCTCCTGCCATCCACATCCACAATCCACAGCGCGTTGTCGGTGTCCACATAGAGAAGCTTCTTGCCGTCGGGCGACCAGGTCGGTGCCCCCTTCATGCGAAGGTTCCCAGACGTAACCTGCTCGGGCGTGCCGGAGAGGTCGGCGTTCATGGTGTAGAACTGCTCTTCGCCGGAGCGATCGCTGAGGAAGAGCATGCGCTTGCCGTCCGGCGACCATTGCACGAACTTCTCCCTTGCGCCGGGCGTGTTCGTGATGTTGTAAGTTACGCCCTCTTCGGCGGGGACGCTGAACAGTTCGCCGCGAGCCTCAACCGCCACGCGCTCGCCCTTCGGCGAGATCGTGATCCAGCCGGTCATGGAGCCGACGTTCATCACTCGCGGGCGACGACGCAGTTGGTCGGAGAGGATCCGGACCTTGACTTCGCTCACCTCGCCGCTGGTGACGTCCATCTTCCAGAGGCGGGCGTTGCGCTCGAAAACGATGGCGCCCGTCCCGTAACTGGGCCACTTGATGTCGAAGTCGTTGTAGTTTGTCCATCGCCGCGTGCGGCGGTTCTGCGTGTTGTATGAGTAGAGGTTGTAGCGGCCCGCCGAGTCGTTCGCGTAGAACACCTCGCCACCGACAGCCATGGGCCAAAGGTAGGCGCTCGTGTCGTGCGGCATCTCCCAGTAGCGCTTCGTCTCGAGGTCGAAAAAGGAGATGAAGCTCTGCAAGCCACCGCGATACCGCTTCCACGCCGCGTTCTCCGTAGACATGCGATTGTAGGCCAGCGTTTTGTTGTCGTCCATCATCGTCGCCAGGCCGCACTCGCCGACCGGCATCTCCTGCGGCGTCCCTCCTTGAGCGGGGACCTTCCAAAGGGTAAGGAAGCGGTTGCTGAACGCGGAGCGCCCACTTCGGAACATCACCGCACTACCGTCCGCCGTCCAGTCCACGATGATGTCGCTACCGGGATGCCAAGTGAGGCGCTTCGGCACGCCGCCCTCACTGGGCATGACGAACACGTCTACGTTGCCGTCGTAGGCGGCTGAGAAGGCGAGCCACTTCCCGTCCGGCGAGAACTTGGCTCTCATCTCGATTCCGTCATCATTCGTCAGTTTTCGCGCGATTCCTCCCTCAATCTCCCCCAGCCACAGGTCGCCGGCGTACGTGAACACGACTTTCGAGCCGTGAACGTCGGGCGAGCGGAGCAGCCGACCATCCTCGGTCTGCGCGAGCAGGGCAACGGACAAAGCGAGCAGTGTGGCAGTCATCGGGCGGGAGCCTACCCCACGACCCACGCTGTGGAACCTTTTGGGGGCGTTCGTTCGTTAGTAAGAGTAGGTCAAAGGACCCCACACAGGAGGAATTGAACAGGATGAACTTCACTCTGGCAGCAGCAGCGTTGGTTACCGCGGGCGCGATAGCGACCGTAACGGCCACGAAAACACCCTCGAAGTGCATGAACAAGGCCGCGTCGAGCAGCGAGTGCTCCTTCAACGCCCAGCCCGCCCTCAGCCCGGGCGGCGAGCAGGGCGCAGCGCAGCAACCCACGGTGGACATGGAGAAGTTCCTGTCCTTCAAGTTGGTTGACGCAAAGACGAAACAGCCTGTAACGCTTGGAGGCCTGAAGGGTAAGGCGAAGGCGATTTACCTCGATTTCTTCGCGAGTTGGTGCGGCCCGTGCCAGCGCATCATTCCTGATGTCATCGCACTCGACAAGAAGACGAAGGACTCCGACCTGATGGTCTTGGGCATCAACATCTCCGACGAGTGGGACGCGATGCAGGGCAACATCACCCAGCAGGGCATCTCGTATCGAGTGCTTCACGACTCGACTCCGCGCGGCAAGCCTGGGCTTGGCGCCATCGCGGGCGTGAACGCCATCCCGACCGTGATCATCCTCGACGGGCAAACGCTTGAGATCAAGCACCGCTGGGTGGGCGCGAACCCGCAGTTCAAGGCGCAGCAGATTGAAGCGCTGAAGAGCATGGGCGTCGCCATTCCGTAGTGCGCTGACCACACAATAAAGAGAGCGCACCAGGCGGTGAACCTTCCGCTTGGCCGCCTCGATCTGTCATACTTATCGAGGTTGCGCCCGTAGCTCAGTGGATAGAGCGCCTCCCTCCGGAGGAGGAGGTCGGGGGTTCGAATCCCTTCGGGCGCGCCATGCCCCCTCAGCCTGCAACAGAACACCCACCTCGCCCGTACTGTAGTTGGATATGCGAACCACGTTCGTCCTGATTGCTGCTGCCACCCTGGTCGTCGGCTGCACTATGAGAAGGGAGCAGACGACACCGACCGGCCACCAAGTTTCCCGCGGGGACATCGAGGTAACCGTCGTCGAGACCGGGAAGATCGAAGCCGTTCAGGATGTCGAGGTGAAGAGCCGGGTTTCCGGCCGTATCGCCCGCCTCTATGTGAACGAAGGCGACCGCGTGGAGCGGGGGCAACTCATCGCGGAGATAGACCCGCAGGAGATTCGCCTGCAACTCGAGCAAGCAACCGCCCAACTCCGAGGCGCCGAAGCGGGCTCGAAGCGAAGCCTCGAGAGCCTCACGCTGACGCGCAAGCAGCTGGAAATCGCGGTCGAGCAGGCTAACCAGAGGTACATCGCCGCGAAGCGGGAGTACGACAACCAGCCCGCCCTCACCGACGCCTCGCTCCGACAAGCGCGCCTTGCCCTTGAGCAGGCGCAGCGCGACCTCGACCTACTCCGAGGCACCACCCACCCACAGCAGCGAGTCCAAGTCGAAGCCGACCTCCGAAGGACGAAAGCGGCGGCGGAAACCGACCGAGTGAACCATGAGCGCCTGCGAGGGCTTCTCGAGAAGGGCTATGTGTCGCAGCGGGATGTTGACGCGGCGCGCGCGCAGATGGAGGCAAGCGACGCGGCCTATCGCACCGCGCAGGAAGCGTTCAACCGCCTGGAAGCACGCCAGCAGAGCGAACACCGCTCCGCCGAGCAGGCGGTCGCAACCGCCAAGGCGTCGTTCGACCAAGCGGTTGCTCGCGCCAACCTCGACAAGAACAAAGAGCAGGCGTACCTCGAGGCGAAGGCGGCACTCGAACAAGCGAAAGAGGACCTTCGCCGCATCCGCATCGAGGAGCAGTCCCTCGCCCAGGCGCGCGCTCAGACCGACCAGATTCGCAGCGTCGTGGCGGACAGCCGTCGTCAACTGTCGGAGACGAGGATCATCGCGCCGATGGCGGGCGTCGTGACGAAGAAACTGGTGGAGGAAGGCGAGTTGGTCGCCGCGCTCAGCAGTTTCAGCGGCGGCACGCCGATCGTCGAAATCGCTCAACTCCGTGCGCTGCAAGTTACGCTTAGCATCAACGAGATTGATGTTGCCCGGCTTGGCGTCGGCATGAAGGCGCTAGTCGAGGTGGATGCGCTTCCGGATGAGCGGTTCGAAGGCGAGGTAACCCGCATCTCTCCCGCGAGCGAGGCGCAGGCGGCGCAGGGGATCGGGCAGGACGCAGTCGTTCGCTATAGGGTGGAGGTTCACCTCGCCTCCGCCGACGCCCGCATTCGCCCCGGCATGTCGGCTCGCTGCACGGTCCAGGTCGCTTCGCACAAGGATGTGATTCGGGTTCCTATCGAGTACGTTGGTGAGGACGACGACGGGCATTACGTCATGCTGCGAAAGGGCGGCAAGGGCAAGGCTGAGAAGACTCGCGTCGAGATTGGGCTTCGCAGCGCCGCCTGGTACGAGGTGACTAAAGGTGTGAGCGAAGGAGACCGCCTACAGAAGCCCCCGTTCGGCGGACCCTCGCGCAGAGGATTCATGCAAGCAGGGCCGGAAGAAGAGGGCTCCGGCGGGAACGGGGGCTGATGTCCGGCCCTCGGCAGTTCCTGCACCTCTTTGGGCAGTCGGTCGGCATCGCGTTCGCGATGCTCCGCTTGCATAAACTGCGCGCCTTCCTGACGATGCTCGGCGTCATCATCGGCGTGATGAGCGTCACGCTCATCGTGATGATCTCAAGCGGCTTCCGGCTGTATATCAACGAGGAGTTCTCGAAGTTCGGCGCCGACACGCTGTTCCTGATGTATGACCCCGGCGGTCGGATGCGTGGGCAATCCCTCGGGGGAATCGAAGGGTTGACCCTCGACGACATCCAGTATGTTCTGGATCGGTGCGAGACCATCGGTATCGCGAGCGGGGCGCACCAGATGGAGGGCCAGGTCGCGCGAGCCGGAGCGCGGGAGGCGAGGTCGGTCAGCGTCATGGCGGGCGACGTGGGCTTCCAGGAACTCAACCGCTACGAGGTCATCTCAGGTCGCGCGCTTACCGAGGCGGACCACAAGGGTCGCGCCAACGTGTGCATCATCAGCGAAGACCTCCGCGACAGGCTGTTCCCAAACCAGGACCCTATCGGCGAGCGGGTCACCCTCGCGCGGATCTCCTTCGAAGTCGTCGGCGTGATGAAGAACATGGAGTTTCTCGGCCAGTCAATGGGTCGCGCGATGGTGGTCCCGCTGACAACAGCCCTCGACAAGTGGATCGGCGGCGACAACATCATGATGATCACGATGCGGCCCAAGCCCGGCTACACCGTTGACCAGGCGATGGACGACGTGTGGCGCGTGATGATGAATAGGACCGACAACCGCCCCGTCTATCGCGTGGACTCTCGCCAGAGTTTCCTTGAGCTATTCCAGGCGGTCGTCGGCGCGGCGGGCATTCTGTTGGCTGCCATCGCTGCGCTGTCGCTGCTGGTAGGCGGCATCGGCATCATGAACATTATGCTCGTGTCGGTTACGGAGCGAACGAGGGAGATCGGTCTGCGAATGGCGGTTGGGGCGCAACGGCCGGCGATCCTCATTCAGTTTCTGGTCGAGGCGGGTGTGTTGTCGCTCGTCGGCGGGGTTATCGGCATGCTGACAGCGATGGCGATGGGCTACGGCGGGTCGCTGCTGCTGAAGCTGGCTGCGGACCTCACCATACCGGTCGCCTTCCCCTGGATGGCGGGCATCGGCGCGCTGCTCTTCTCGGCTGCGGTCGGCATGGTTTTCGGGTTGTTCCCGGCCTGGAGCGCCGCCCGGCTCGACCCGATCGTCGCGCTGCGCTCGGAGTAGCGATATACTGTAGCATGGGGAACCCCCAAGGAGGTCCGCGATGCCAGATCCCCTAAAGTGCTACGTTGTGGCAGAGGAATCAAAGGAGGCGCTGTTCGAGAGCCATTTCGACATCCTGCCGGAAGTCGGGGACATTCTCATCAACCACGAAGGGAGCATGTTTGAGATCGTCAAGCGACTCCACCACTTGAACTCGCGCGGGTGGATTGACCACTACACGCTTTGGGTGAGGCTGGTGGAACGTTAGCCGAGTTCTTGCTTCGCGATGATGAGGCGCTGAATCTCGCTCGCGCCTTCCCCGATCTCGGTGAGCTTGGCGTCCCGCCAAAGTTTCTCTACGAGGTATTCGGGCATCATGCCGCGTCCGCCGAAGATCTGGAGCATTCGGTTCGTTACGTTGCGTGCGGTTTCGCTTGCGAACAGTTTCGCGTGTGACGCCTCCTTCACAATCGGCTTGCCCTCGTCGTACATCCGGGCAGCCTTGTGAACGAGGAGCCTTGCCGCCTCGATCTCCATCGAGGAGTCGGCAATCATGTTCTGCACGGACTGCATCTTCGCCAGCGGTCGCCCAAACTGAACGCGCTCCAACGCGTACGCCTTGCCTAACTCGAACGCCCTCTCGGCGATACCCAGCGCCATCCCCGCGATTCCAACGCGTCCACGATAGAGGAGTGAGATGACCTGCTCAAACGAACCGGGCGTGTGCCAGCCGACTGCGTCCTTCATCTCGAAGCGCCAAGTGTAGGACGCCTTCACACCGACCGTCTCGATGCGACCGCGGTCGAGCACTCCGGGTTGATCCTTCTCGACAAGGAACGCCGAGAGGTTCTCCTCATCCAATCGAGCGATGACGATGATGAGTCCCGCAAACCCGCCGTTTGTCGTGAACATCTTCTCACCGTTCAAGTGGAAGAAGCCCGGGCGGTCGGTTATCGGCGTCGCCCGCGTTTGCACGTAGCGGGCGTCGCTGCCCGCGAGCGGCTCGGTAAGCCCCCAGGCGAGCGGGCACTCGCCGCTCAAGACTCCAGGAAGGTACTTCGCGCGCTGCTCATCGCTCGCGAAGTGCTCGAAGTGCGCGACGCACAGCGCGTTGATCGCAGCGACGTTCATCGCAAGCGCCGGGTCACCCTGGGCAAGACGGCGGCACATTTCGGCGTAGGTCAGACACGAGTACCCCAACCCACCGAAATCCTCCGACAGCACCACGTGCGTCAAGCCGAGAGACGCGCAGCGCTTCCAAATGTCGGGAGGAAAGGTGTCCTTCTCCCAGTCGCGAGTGTTCGGAGCGACGAACCCTGCAACAAACCGGTCAACCGATGCCAAGAACTGCTTCTCTTCCGGCGTGAACTGAGCGAAACACCCCATTGCGGCAGGCATGATACCGCCCGCGCAACCCTATCCGCCGTGCCCGATGGTGAAGACAGTCGCCCCGGTGGATGCTGCTGGCGCTACCTGGACGTCGGTTACTCGCCCGGGGCCCGCGTGGAGCCGCTCCACCAGGGCGGTCAGCGCCGCCTCGTCCTCGTGCTCGGCGACCAACTCGACGCGCCCGTCCCCTCGATTCCAGACGGAGCCGCGCACGGAGAGCCGCCTCGCTTCCCGAAGAACGAAGGCTCGGAAACCGACGCCTTGCACATGACCGGACACCACGGCGCGAATAGCAGGCACTCCGCTCACGATTCTACTTCGAGAACACGGATGTCACTTCCTGGACGCCGGCGTTTGCCCGCTCCATGAGGGAGTCCAACTCCTCCTGTGGGAATGCAGCAAGCCGCTCCTGAAGGCTTGCCGGCGCGTTGACCTCCTGCCCGGGCTTGGCGGTCGCCTTCAAGGCGAGCACATGACCGGCGGCGACGCTCAGCGTCGTCGGCCGGGTGATGTCCGAGGCGTCGAGCGCAGGGCGGGTGATGTACCTCGCCGCTGCGGCAACGTGCTCGCCAAGACGCCACTTCTCCGCGATGACTGCGCCCAAGTCCCCCGCCGTGAAGCCGAGCACATCGGTCGCGACTTCGTCAATAGGGCGAGCCTCCTGCTCCGCTGCGGCAAGGATCCGCGCCACGACCTCCGGCGCGTGGCGAGCGAGGGTAATCAGGCCGATCTCGTGCAGCAGGCCGGAGACATACGCCTTGTCCTGTTCGCCTTCGAAGTAAGGCGCCATCTCGCGAGCTGCGAACGCTGTGAGCAGGCTGTGCAGCCACATCGCCTTTCGATCAATGCCTGCCGCTCCCGGCACGTGGGCGATCGCCTCGTCGTAGGCTGCTGCATAGATGACACCCTTCAGGGCGCGCAAGCCGAGCACCTGCACGGCGCCGGAGACCGTCGTAACCTCCGCACCGGTGGTGTAGAGCGGGCAGTTCGCAAGCTTGATGACCCGGGCTGAGAGGCCCGGGTCGGCGGCAAGGACCTTCTCGAGGTCTTTCGGAGATGCGTCGGAGTCGGAGCACTTGCGCAACGCTTCAAGCGCGACGTGGGGCATAACAGCCACCCTCTCGCTCCGCCCAATCTGCATAGCCAGGCGAGGCAGGTCCACCTTGATTGCATTATCGGCAGGGCACGCCCTGATTCTTACGGTTTGCAGCCCAGGGAGGGAGATAGCCTAATAGGTCGGCGTACGTTCCTCGGGCTCCGCGGACTCGCGGGTCCCCTCGGCTCCGGCGCGCTCCCCTTCCTCTTCCCGCTGGAGCACCGTTCGGAGGGCAACGAGCGCCACCTCAACTTGGTCGTCCCGGGGCTCTCGCGTAGTGAGATACTGCGTTGCCAACCCAGGTGCGAACGCCCACTTGACCCATGCCTGGCTGCGGAATTTTCCGGCGATCCGAATCGCCTCGTAACTCGCGCCGGCGATGAGCGGCACGACGACCAACTTCAGCCCGATGCGAACGATCGTGTCGAGAAACGTCGTGGACATGCCGTACTCCCTCGGCAGGAAGGTGAACACGATGATGGACAGGATGAGCACGATAATCGCGAAGCTGGTGCCGCATCGAGGGTGGAGGCGCGTCTGTGCTCGGGCGTTCTCAAGCGTCAACTCCTGACCTGCTTCCATGGCGTTGATCGCCTTGTGCTCCGCGCCATGGTACTTGAAGATCTCTTTCACCTCCTTCATCTGGCCGATGAGGGCGATGTATCCCAGGAAGATACACGCCTTGATGATGCCCTCGGCAATGTTGGTGGCAAGAAGGGAGCCACCCATGTTGCGAATCGGCTGCGACACCCACACCGGCAGCATGACGAACAGGAATACGCCGATCGCGAGGCCCGCGATCATCGCTCCGGCGACGCCAGCCTTCATCAGCGATGATCCTCCTTCGTCCCCACGCGCGTGCAGAATTTCCGAGCCTTCGTCGGACAGCAACGGCTCGCCGTCCGATTTCGCTGCGACGGGGGGTTCACCGTTGCCGTCGTCAGCCTTTTGCTCGTCTTGGAGTTGAACTCGGGCGGCGAAGTTAAGCGCGCGCACGCCGAGCGCCATCGCGTCCAGGAGGGCAAACGTGCCCCTCATGAACGGCAACTTGAGCCACCGCTGGCGCCCGACCCAGGTCTTCGTGACAGGTTCGGAGTGAACGACGATGCGGCCGTCCGGCGCCCGGCAGGCGATTGCGAAGTACTTGGGCGAGCGCATCATCACACCCTCGATAACCGCTTGCCCACCGTACTGGAGGTACTCACCTTTCGGCATCTCTAGTTGAGTATATTCCACCCTGAGGCTCCGGCGCACATGAACGAGCAACGACTTTACGACCTTTTCTGCAATTTGTGCAAGATCAACGCTCCTCCGCTTAAGGAGCGCGATGTTGTGGATTGGGGTAAGGAGTACCTGGCGCAAATGGGGCTGGAAGTGTGGGAGGACGACGCTGCCTCTCGCATTGGGGGCAACGCGAACAACGTCATCGCCGTCCTGCCCGCGACCAAGCCCGGTGCGAGGGCGATCTTCCTGTCGGCGCACTGGGACACCGTGGAACCAACGGCGGGGTTGGAAATCGAAGAGCGGCATGGCGTGTACTACAGCAAAAGCGACACCATCCTCGGCGCCGACGACAAGGCGGGCATGGCGCCCGCCATCGAGGCCGTGCATCACTTCGTTGAAAGCGAAGAGCCGCACGGCGCCGTGTACCTCGTTCTTTGCGTTGCCGAAGAGATCGGCCTCAAGGGCGCATTCGCGTGCGACATCGCCGCGCTGGGAGTGGATTTCGGATATGTCTTCGACACCGGCCCGCCGGTAGGGACGTTTGTGAACCGCGTGGGCACGCACGACCGACTCAACGCCCGCGTCATCGGCAAGCCCGCGCACGCAGGCAAGGACCCCGAGCACGGCATCAACGCCATCCAGGCGGCTGCGAAAGGACTGTCAACGATGAAACTTGGGCGCATTGACGAGCAGACCACCGCGAACGCGGGCATCATCCAGGGCGGAACTGGCGTGAACGTTGTGCCCGCCGAGTGCGTTGTGAGGTGCGAGGCGCGCTCCCTCGACACCGCGAAACTCGAGGCGCAAATCGCACATATGCGCGAGCGCTTCGAAGCCGGAGCGAGTGAGATGGGCGCGAATGTCGATTTCGAACACAAGCGAGCCTACTCCGGCTATCACATCCCCGAGACCGAGCCCGTTGTTACCCTCGCCGTCGAAGCAGCGAAGCAACTCGGCTACTCCGGCGACCTGCGTTGGACGCTGGGCGGTAGCGACGCGAACGCCTTCAACGAGAAGGGGGTGCCGAGCATCGTGTGCGGCACGGGGATGAAGGAGATTCACACGCACAACGAGCACGTGAGCAAGGAAGACCTTGTAGGACTTACCAACCTCGCCATCGAACTCATCCGAGGGGCAGCGCAATGAAAGCTGCGCTCGCTGCGCTGGCAGCCTTATCCCTTCTCGCGGGGTGCGAGCGGAGCGCGCCCGAAGCCCAATCCACCGAGGTGGAGCCACCACTCTCGGTCAACTCGCAAGGCGGGTCGCGCCGCGCACCGCTTGAGCCACGACGCACGCCGCTCGATTCCATCCCGACGATCCTCCTCAAGGTAAAGGACACCGTGATAACCGCGTGGGTTGCCGATACCGACGAAGTTCGAACCGAGGGGTTGATGTTTGTAACCGAGGACCAGATGCCCGAGGACTACGGTATGCTCTTCGTCTTCCCCGACGTCGACTACCTGGGCTTTTGGATGAAGAACACGCTCATCCCGCTGGACATCGCGTTCTTGAGGAGTGACGGAACCATCGTTACGATTCACACCATGTCCGCCCTCGACGAGAGTACCTATCGCTCGACTGAGCCCGCGCAGTACGCGCTGGAGATGCACGCCGGCTGGTTCGACCGGCACGGAGTGAAAGTTGGCGACAAGGTGGACCTGAGCGCGCTCGTCGGCGAAGTCAAGGAGTGATCCCCGATGAAAGTTACCTGCTACGGTGGAGTGCGCGAGATCGGCGGTAACAAGATTCTCCTCGAGGAAGACGGCGCCGCGCTGTTCCTCGACTTCGGCCTGCCTATGGGACGGGCGGGAGAGTTCTTCGACGAGTTCGTCCAGCCGCGAACCGGATCTCATCTTCGCGATTCGCTGTCTCTCGACCTAACGCCTCGCCTTGACGGCATCTACCGCAGCGACTTGATTTGCCGCCCGGACGTGATTGAGCAGGCGGAGTTGCCGACTGACGCCGCGCCTCTCTTCGACGCCGGAGTGCGCGATTACGAAGAGGTTCTGCAAGCAGAGGGACGCGAGCGAGCGAGCGCAGTGCTTCTGTCACACGCGCACCTCGACCATGTCGGGCAAGTCGGCTATCTTGATGAGCGCATCGCACTCGGTTGTACGCCCGTAACTCGCACGATCCTCTCGGTCATGGAGGAGTTGCTGCCACAGCGGATTGACTCGGAGGCGCTCACGGTTCGCCGACGGGTGATGGACACCGCGAGCGAGCGAGCGCGCTTTCCCGGAGCGCCTACCATCAAGACCGAGCGGATACACCGAGAGGTCGTGACGTTAGCCGAGTACGGCGAGGTAACGGTTGAGGGCTTCCGCATCGAGGCTCTGCCCGTTGACCACAGCCTGCCCGGGTGTTGTGCGCTCCTCATCACCGCTCCCAGCGGCAAGCGCGCCCTCTACACGGGAGACCTACGGTTCAATGGGCGTTGGAGCCAAGGCGAAGGCAACCTGACCGAGAGGCTCCGCTCGCGAACCCGCGACCTGCAACCCGAGTTGCTCATCACCGAAGGAACGCGCATCCGCAGCGAGCACGCAGACGATGAGAGCGCCGTCCGGCGGGAACTCACGGAAGTCGTTGCAGGCTCTCCGGGACTGGTTATCTTCGATTGGGCATGGAAGGACATCGCGCGATTTCAGACCGTGGCAGAGGTGGCGCGCGACACTGGGCGCACGTTGGCGGCAAGCCCAAAGACCCTGGTACTGTATCACCGGCTGGCAAAAGAGCACCCTTCCCTGTTCGCCCCTCTCTCCTCTCTGGGAGATGTCCGTGCGTACCTCGAGCGATCCGGCACGATGCTGTATTCGCCCTCGGACTACAAGCAGCACCTGTTCAAGCTGGGGCGGAAGGGCAAGTGGACCGCGGACGAGGCGGAGGCGGTAAGGCGGCAGTGGGCGGAGGAAGAGCGGGACCCCGTCGTGTCGCGGCTTCTCGAGCATTATTACGGCGGCGTGCGCGCGTACGACGTTCGCCGCCGGCCGTCGCGGTACATCCTGCACGCGGGGTTCTTCGACATCCAGGAACTCGTTGACCTAAGTCCACCAAGCGGCAGCGTGTACGTGCGCGCCGCAACCGAGCCGTTTTCCGAGGAGATGGTGATTGACGAGCGAAAGCTCCGGAACTGGCTGTCGCGGTTCGGACTCATGCAGGATGAAGAGGAACTGCGCAGGGCGCACATCTCAGGCCACGCATCCGGGACGGATCTGCTCGAATGGATCGAGAGCGTAAAGCCCGCGACCGTGCTACCGATCCACACGGAGCACCCGGAGGACTTTGTGGGTCGCGTGCCCGGGGACGTGGTGTTGGCGGAGGTTGGGGAGGCGGTTGAGGTTTGAACCTCGCCTCTACAAGAGTGGCAGGGGCGACAGGATTCGAACCCGCGACCTGCGGTTTTGGAGACCGCCGCTCTACCAGCTGAGCTACGCCCCTGCTTCGAGGATGCGGATTATACCCGAGCCACCGCTCAGTCCGTGATCCACCAGGGGAGCACAATCAGTTCCTGACCGTTTCGTTGCCACTTCACGTGCCCGTCCGTAGCAACGGCATTCCGGCCGTCGCGGTGCAATCGCTTGCCCGCCAAGTAGAAATCGAAAAACACTGCCACGGAAGACGGTCGAGCGATGTCGCTCTCGCGGACGGGGCCGCTGTGCGGCTGACCAGGGTCAGGGACATTGTTCACGACGAGGTAAGGGTTAACCTGGTAGTTCGTTCCGGGGCGGCTCTGTGGAAGCGTACGCGTCCACATCGAGGGGCAGTACCACACGCCGTCGTTCATCACGTAAGGCTCGAGCAAGTCTTTGACCGGACGGGCGTCAAATCGGTTCGACTCGTCGGTGCCGTCGAAGGCACGGATGCGATTGAGGAAGTCAACATCAAGTCCGGGAGTGAATCGGGGGCCGGCGTCGTGAGGATAGCCGCCGTCATAGTCCTGGACGTAGAGAAACATCGCCGTGCCGATTTGGCGAAGGTTGCTGATGCACATCGTTGCGCGCGCTTTCTCCTTCGCCATCAGGAACGCAGGCGTCATGATGCCAGCCAGCACGGCGATGACTGCTATCGCGACCAGCAGCTCAATGAGCGTGTATGCCCGCCTCACCATGGTTCTATTCTACACCGTATACGGCTGAGCGGCACGTCCTGCTCCCAGTTTGGCAGCAAAACCGCCCCTCCGGTGCCCGATTCTGGCATAATCTCCAAGGTGCCTCGCGACGCGTTCGTCCGCTACGACCGGATTGAAATCCCGCTAAAAGTGCCGGAAAACGCCGAAATCCTGCGCGCTTCCGGCGCCAAGCCGGCTCCGGACCCCCAGGCTGAGGTGCAGGGCGCGCTTGAATCCGCCATAGGTTCGGAACCGCTGTCCGCACTCCTTGCCAAGCGCCACCCGCGGAGCGTAGTGGTCACGATCTCGGACATCACCCGCCCGGTCCCGAATCGTGAACTGCTTCCGCCGATCCTGCAGACCCTTGAGCGCCAAGGCGTTCCCAAGAGCGCCGTCACGATCCTCATCGCAACGGGCATGCACCGCCCGACGACGGATGAAGAGAAGCGCGAGATGCTCGGCGAGAAGATTCTCGGGGCGTACCGCGTCGTGGACCACCGAAGCGATCGGCGTGATGAGTTGGTACCTGTGCCTAAGCCCACCCGCTTCGGCACACGCGCTTGGGTCAATCGAATGTACATGGAAGCTGACTTCCGCATCGTTACCGGCTTCATCGAGCCTCACTTCATGGCGGGGTTCAGCGGCGGACGCAAGGGTGTTTGCCCTGGCCTGGTCAACGTGGAAACGGTCAAGAACTTCCACGGCTTCCGCTTTCTCGACTCGCCGAACGCGACGAACTTCTCGCTCGAAGGCAACCCGCTGCACGAGGAGGCGATGGACGTCGTGGAGCAAGCGGGAATCGAATTCCTCGTCAACGTCGGACTCACAGAGGACAAGCGGATTGCTGCGGTTTTCGCTGGTGATTGGATGCTGGCGTTCGAGCAGGGCGTCAAGCTGGTGCGCGAGTGGACGATGGCGGAGTGCACAGGCGAGAAGGACATCGTCATCACTTGCGCAGGCGGATACCCTCTCGACAAGACGCTCTATCAGAGCGGCAAGGGCATGTGCTCCGCGCTGCCGGTCGTGAAGCAGGGCGGCGTTGTCGTTTGCGCGTCCGCCTGTTCAGAGGGTCTCGGCAGCCCCTCATTTACCGCCATCATGCGCGATTGGGGCGGGCGCTGGAAGGAGTTTCTCGACTGGATCGCCTCAAGCGACGACGTGCTGCATGACCAGTGGGGCTTTCAGATGCACTGCAAGGTGCTGCAGCGGGTCGGCGTAGAGAACCTGCGCTTCGCGTGCGGGGGAATCCCTGCGGAAGGGTTGCGCGAAATGTCGCTCACTCCCATCGTAGAGCCGGCTCCCTCGGAGGATGAGGAGGAGGCGGTCCGCCGCGCCCTGCAACGCGAGGTGGACCGGGCAAACGGCAAGAGCATCGCGGTGTTGCCCGACGGGCCCTATGTCGTTCCTGTCATCAAGGAGGCAAGCCATGCCAATGGCTGAGGTTGTGCGCCTCGGGCGGATGGCGTATGTCGCCTGTTGGGAGTTGCAGAAGGAGTATCACAGAAGGCGCGTCGCCGACGAGATTCCCGATACGCTCCTACTCGTCGAGCACGACCCGGTCCTGACCCTTGGATCCAACTTCCACGAGGAAAACCTCTTGCTCAAGCCCGAAGAGTACGAGCGCCGCGGTATCGATGTCGTGCGCACGGATCGCGGCGGGGACGTAACGTATCACGGACCGAACCAGTTGGTGCTGTATCCGATTTTCAACTTGCGTCAGCACGGCCGCGACTTGCACCGATTCATACGCAACCTCGAAGAGACGATGATCGTCGCGCTGCGCGAGTTCGGGTTAGATGCCTACCGCTTTCCGCCAAACACCGGCGTATGGGTGAACGAGCGAAAGATCGCCGCAATCGGAATCAAGGTGAGCCGTTGGGCTTCCCTCCATGGCATCGCTCTGAATTGCAACAACGATCTTTCTCCGTTCTCGCTCATCGTGCCTTGCGGAATCAAGGAGTATCCGGTCACGTCTCTGACGCGGGAATGCGGGCGCGAAGTGACCGTTAGCGATGCCACAGCACCCGTGATCCGTGCGTTTGGCGATGTGTTCGGCCTAACCTTTAGCGCTTTCGGCGCCGCGCCACCAGGAGCCCAACCGCAGCAGCAAGCGCCGTGACCGTTGCCGGCTCAGGAACTGCTTGCATATCCCGCAACGCGAAGTCCGCGCTCGGCAAACCATCGAAGAAGATCGTGATGCGGTCAATGTCGGAGAAGTCGGCACCGGCGCCCTGCTGATTCAAGCCAGCAAAAAGCACGTCGAACGTGAACGGTGTGTGGTTCGCAGAGACATCGAACGTTCCGAATGACATGCCGCGGCCAAAGGTTCGGAACTGCACCGTCAAGGCAAGGTCCTGGTCGTTCTCCAAGAATGCGAACCGCAAGCGGTCATAGCTGGACAGATTGAGGTCGCCCAGTCCAGGTCCGCGCACGAACTCTTCCCCGCCGGTCTCTTCGCCGACTCCGTCGTAGTCGAGCCCGAACAGCGAATCCACGCTGGCATCGTTGGAGATGGCGGCAAGCCCTCCGTTGATGATGACCTCGAAGTCGAGGTTGAATGGGTTGCTCGTTACGCGCATCAACGTGTCGCGCTCTCCCCCTATCATCGTGCCAGTCTGCGAGGCAATGACGGTGCCGGATTGGATGCTGTTCGAATATGGCCCCGAAGTGAAGTCGTCAATCACCAGCGCGTTCGCGCTCGCTCCAAGTACGCAACTGCCTAAAAGAATACTTAGTTTTTTCATCAGTCAAGTCCTCGTTGGAGAGTCATACACTCAGGACGCAATCCGCGTGCCACAGGTTCCGTTCGAGGACAAAACCAGCATCTGCACCAGCGGTAGGCTGCCATAATCGCCGGGCAAGGGGCATGGGCAGCAACGGAAGGCGAACCCTGTACCGCCGCAATGGATGGGCGGGCGTGGATGAAGCTGGGCGGGGACCGCTCGCCGGGCCGGTGGTTGCCGCCGCCGTCATCGTGCCAAAGGGATGCCGACTGCCCGGCGTGGACGACTCGAAGCGGCTGACCCCTGAAGAGCGGGAGCGTGCAGCGAGCCTCATCTGCGAGCGGTGCGCCTGGGGGATCGGCATCGCCGAAGTTGAAGAGATTGACCGCTTCAACATCCTGCGAGCGACCTTCTTAGCTATGGAAAGGGCAATCCGCGGCTTGCCAGAGCCCGCCCTGGGAGTGCTCGTAGACGGCAAGTTCTTCAGTTGCGACCTTTCGATTCCTGCAGAGACGATCGTGCGTGGAGATTCGCGGTTTTGCGAAATCGCAGCAGCAAGCGTTCTGGCAAAAACGCATCGAGACGGATTGATGCGCGAACTCGACCGCCAGTACCCCGGTTATGGGTTTGCTGACCACTTCGGCTACGCGACCCCCGAGCACATCGCTCGATTGGCAGAGTTGGGGCCTTCGCCGATCCATCGCAAGTCTTTCGCCCCGATTCGGGACCTGGAGCAACTATGCCTCACTCTCGACGAATAGGCGCGGACGCCGAAAGCCTCGCGGCGCAACACCTGCGCGACAAGGGCTACGTCATCGTGAAGCGAAACTACTCCGGCAACGATGCCGAGATTGACATCATCGCCCTCGACGGAGAGACGCTCGTGTTCGTCGAGGTGAAGTACCGCAAAGAGAGCGGCTGGGAGACGCCGGAAGAGAGCGTCTCACCCGCCAAGCAGAAGAGGCTGTGGAAGGCAGCCGAGCAGTACCTTGCGGAAGCGGTGGGCAAAGAGCAGGACATGCGGTTCGACGTCGTCGCAATCCGAGGCAGCGAGGTTACGCACTATGTGGACGCGTTCCGACCGTCACCGTAACGCTCCCACCAACGGCGAATCGCCTCCACGTATGTCTCGTGCTCGACCGGCAGCACCCGCACGGCGAGGGATTCAGGTGTGTCGCCCTCTTCAACCGGCACGCGCTTCTGCAAGAGGATGGAGCCTTCGTCGTACCGCTCGTTGACGAAGTGAACGGTCGCGCCCGACTCCCTGTCGCCGGAGGCTATCACCGCCTCGTGCACCTTCATGCCATACATGCCCTTGCCGCCAAACTTCGGCAATAACGCGGGATGAACGTTTAGTATGCGGTTCGGCATCGCGCGAACCACCTCCGGCGGAAGCAGCCGCATATATCCCGCGAGGCACAGCAAGTCAACGCGTTCCTGTTTCAACACAGCGAGGAGTTCCTCTGCGAACTGTTCTCCGTCTGACTCTATGACTCGCACCGGCGCGTTGAGAGAGCGAGCGCGCTCCAGAGCGGGCGCTTCCCTGCTTGGCGCAATCACGCAAGCGATTTCCATCGGCAACCGCCCCTCTTTGCAGGCGCGAACGATCGCTTCCATGTTCGAGCCACGCCCTTTTGTTCCAACCAGCACGGCGAGTCGGCCGGTGTTCACTCCTCGCTCTCCCAGACGGCGACAGCGAGCGCCACGCTGCGCTCGTGCGAGATGGAAAGGTGGATTCGGAGCGACCAGCCGTTGCGCCAACGCACCACCGGCGCCCCGTTAGCGCTCGGCAGCACCTCGACATCCTGCCACGACAGCGAGCAACCCATCGCCTTCGCAATCGCCTCCTTCGCCGCCCACCGGCCCGCGACGAACACTGCCGAATCTGCGTGTGCGCGCTCCGCCTCGGTAAGGATGCGGCTTACGAAGCGAGGGTTCCGCATCGCTTTGCGGATGCGGTCGATTTGCACCACGTCTGCTCCGATGCCTTGAATCACGAGTTCGCTCTCTCCACGAGGGTGACGATATCCACCAACTCGACATCCGCTTCCGGGAGCGTTGACCGCGCGGCGTCCAGCATGATGCGACAAAACGGGCAGGCGACAGCGACGGTCTTCGCGCCGGTATCAACGAGTTCGCGCATTCTTCGGTCACTCGGTCGCTGGTTTGGCGGGTCTTCCATCCACATGCGACCGCCGCCTGCGCCGCAGCAAAGCGTCTTCTGTGCGAAGTGCTCCGGTTCCACCAAAGGCGCGTCTTGACCACCCATAGGAGAGTGCAGCCAGCGATCAATCGGCGTTGGGTGATCGTTGAACCGAGACTCGACGCCGAGCGCTCGGCGCGGGGCGTCCGCCTCGTTGTTGACGCGCGCCAGATAGCACGGGTCATGAAGCGTTACGGAGCCGCTCTTTAGGTTCGGCGCGCGCAGCTTGCCCTCCTCGATGAGCTGCGAAAGGAACTGCGAGTGATGAAGAACCTCGTAGTTGCCGTTGAACTGAGGGTACTCGTTGCGAATTGTGTTGAAGCAGTGCGGACACGACGTCACTATGGTCTTCACGCCGTACTGCTCAAACGTGGCGACGTTGGCTTCGGCGAATGCCTGGAATAAGAACTCGTCTCCGACACGTCGAGCGGGGTCGCCGGTGCAGCGCTCCTCCTTGCCGAGGCAGGCGAAGCGCACACCCGCTCGCTTCAACAGCGAGGCGAAACCCTTCGTAACCGCAGTCGCGCTCTTATCGGCGACGCCGGCGCAGCCCACCCACAGCAGCACGTCGAACGGCTTGTTGCGCGCCATGAGATCCCGTGCGAGCGGAATGTCGTTGCCTTGCATCCACGCTTCGCGTTCGGTGTTCGCCGTTCCCCACGCGCTTTCGGTTGACTGAAGTTGTCGGAGCATCGTCGCACCGCTACCCGCCAGCCGCCCCTCGGCGACGAGGAACCTCCTCGACTCGACGATGAGGTCAACGTGCCGAATCTGAACCGGGCACACCTCGACGCACGCGTTGCAGGTCGTGCACGCCCAGAGCGCGTCCTCAGTGACCGCCTCGGCGACCGTGCCGTCGGTGCCGATGATGCCCCGGATGCTCTGCACCACTTGTCGAGGGTCGAGCGTCTTGCCGACGCCGTTCGCTGGGCAGACCTCGGTGCAGCGCCCGCACTCCATGCAAGCGTCGAGCGAGAGCAGGTGCCACCGCGAGTAGTGCTCTGCCTTCTCGACTCCGATCCTTCCCTCCTGCTCCACCTCCTCCATCGGAATGCGACGAAGTTCACCCATCGGGTTGGGTGGAACGCCGGAGACGGACGCCATCGCATACAGGATGTGCCGCAAGCGCAGTCGCGGAATCACCGCGATGAACACGGCGACGAGCAGCGAGTGGAACCACCAGATGCCGATGTAGGCGGGCGGCGTGATCGGCGGCAGGAAGCCCGACAGCCAATGACCGACCGGCGCCGATGTGTCGAACGGCTGCGGGACGGCGCTCATTCGCGCCGCCTCCAGCAGAAAGCCGGTTACGGTCAGCGCCAGAAGCAGCGCCAGCGTCCACATATCGGAGACGGACGAGATGAGCGCACGGGGCTTCGCAAACCATCGCCTCACCATCGCCCAGACCAAGCCGACGAACAGCGCGACGCCCATGATGTCGAGCGTGAACTCGTACACCAGGTAGTACGTTCCCTTGTGAAACTTCCACGGCGAGTACGTGTTGATCGCCAGCAGCGTCGTACCGATGAACAGCGTTAGGAACCCATAGAAGATGAGCAGGTGCATCGGCGCGCCGCTCTTCGTCCGCGACGTGCGAACTTTGCGCTGCCCGAGCACGTATCGGGCGAAGTTCTGCAGCCACGGGCTTCGCCACGGGATCGGCTTGCCGGTCATCCACAGACGGACGCGATCGCGAACCTGCCACGCAAGGATACCGACCGAGAGCGCCATGAGTGAATAGAACGCCACCTTGTGTGGCACGCCCATGAACAGAAACTCGGTTCGGGTCGGCTCCATCCGAGCGGAGAGACTACCGCACCAACGGCTCCGCGGTGGAATGCGCTTCAGTCGCGGCGTCGCTCTCCGGCGCCCGAACGCGCGCGATGACGGTTCGCGGCCCGAGTGCGCGGTCGCCTGGCTGCACGGCTATCTCAAGGCCCGGCGCGTCGGGAAGAAACACGTCAACTTGGCTACCGCGACCGATGAAACTCAACTTTGCACCCGCAGCGACCTCGTCCCCCGCCTTCACAAAAGGGGTTATCTTGTCAACGAACTTGTCTGCGATCAGCACGAGCGACAGCGTTACGCTCTCTCCGCGCAATCGGAACGCCATGCGCTCGTTTTCGAGAAGGTACCGCTTCGCCCACAGGCTCACCCACCGGCGGAACCAGGTTATGCGAACATACTCCCAGAGGTCGAACATCGGCAGGTTGCGCCCGGTTCGGTAGTGGTGCATGCCCTCGACAACGGCGGGGACCGGTGCGTACTGGAAGTGCACGTCGAGCGCGGTCATCGCGATGCCGACGAGCCAGCCTGTCTCTCTGCCCTGGTCCTTGGTCAGTTCCGGCAGCGGAATCTCTTCGCCCTTCTTCTCAGCCGTGACGACTCCGTCCTCGACTCGCCGCACGTAGGCGACGATGCCGTAGACCGGGCTTCTTACGGCGTCGGCGCGTTGAGGGACATCGGGATGCGGAGGGTCACGATGGAACCAAACGGTGCGAAGGAAGAGAACCGCCCCACCGACGAGCATGACGAAGATGAGGGCGACGAGCAACGCGGTCATCGCCCGGTCCGCTACGCCTCGGCGCGGGCTGAAGCGGCGGCGCGGGTCAGCCGTGACTTCCGACGCGCGGCTTGGTTCTTGTGAATGATGCCGCGCTCGGCTGCCTTGTCCAGCATCTTGCAAGCCACGCGAAGCGCCTCCTGGGCGTCGTCGGTGCCCGCGGCGGCGCGCGCCTTCTTGACAAGCGTCTTGAGCATAGACTTGGCGGCCTGGTTCCGCAGGCGGCGCTTGGCTGACCGGCGCAAATCCTTCTTGGCTGAGCGAATGTTAGGCATCGTCTGCTACTGCGCGATTATGACCCGTCCGGCTGCCTGAGCGCAAGGGGCGGTCATGCTCGGATGAACTTCCGCTTCGCCTTGTCGAAGCCCTGGTCCACGCGCTTCGGGTCGAAATGCCACACCGTCGAGCCGGAGCGCTGGTAGAAGCAGTGGTAACCGGTGAGGAGCGAGGCGACCAACCGACGGGTTGTGCGGCGTACGACGTTGGTCTCCGCCAGCACGGTCAGGTAGTCGGCGCCCTTCGGGTAGTGGCTCAGGATCTCCATGAGAATCTCGTATGTGGAGAGTTCCGCGCTTCGCCCGGCGAGGTCTCGCAACTCCTCCATCCGCTCGCTCGAGATGTAGAGCAGCGGATCCGGTTCCTCGAGCCACTCGAACTCGAACACGTTCGGGCGATCGGTCCGACGCACGATGAAGCGCGCCCCGCTCTCAATGGGCTGATCGAACCACCACTCAACGAGGTAGTAGAGCAGCCGCGTGTCGTGGCTCAGCCAGGGATACAGTTCGCGCCCCTGAGGGTCGCGGAAAACCACCTCTTGAATCGTAGGCTCACTGTCGAACCACCCCGGCGGGAACTGGCACATCGGGAAGGTGCCGATCTCGCGGTGGTGCGACTTGAGCACGAGCGTGACCGATTCCGGCATCTTGCGAGGCACGGGCTGCGGGTCCTCGTCCAGCACGTCCATCGCCGATGGCAGCTGCATCTCTTTGCGAAGCGCGCTGCTGAAGCCGTCATCCGACAGTTCAACGTCAATCGGCTGGTCGTCCTGGTCGCGGAAGTCGTAGTTGACGAAGTGGAAGATGTCGGGCACCGTCCAGACGAAGTCGGGCGCCGTGTCGGGTTGGCGGTACCGGTCGCCGCCGACATACCAAACCGCGCCCGTGGCTTCGATTGCCTCCATGGCGTTCGCAAGGTCCTCGGGGTAGGTGCGGTCGGCGGGGCTGAGGTCGTAGCGTTGGGCGAGCAGGTCGCCCACGCTCACCGACGCCGGGGAACTCAAAATCGCTGTTACCATCTCCTCGACCTCTTCGGGCGAGAACTCAAGCGGGGCGGAGTCTTCGACGTCAATGACCGGCTCCATCCTCTCCGCGGAGCGCACGGCAGAGCGCACCCACCCCTCCGCCTCTTCGGCTGCATACAGATTGCCGTCCACTCCGTACACCGCCACTCCTGAGGAAAGGAGCGCGTCGAAGAGCAGGGCGGCGTCGTAACTGGAGCCCGCATATGGGTCGGCGGGGTTCAGTTGCCGCCAAGCGAAAAACCCGATGACCTTCGCCGAAATCGGAACGTGTCGCAGCGCCGGCTTCGCCGCGCTCTCCAGGTTCGAAAAGTCAATCCGCCCGACGGAGCCTGCCCACGGCTTGACGTCCTCCTCCGAAAGCCCGTTCAGGAACAAGGCGTCCTCCTCTGTCTCGTTGCGAGCAACGAACGCCCACTCCGACAGCGCCGCCCAGCCCGACGGCAGATACAGGAGGTTCGGGTCGGCTTGGAGAATCTGCGGCAGGTGCTGATCGAAGAACTCCACCGGAGCGCGGCGAGCCTTCGACAGCTCGAGGGCGAGGTCGCCCAGCGGCATCGGGGCGCCAAACAGTTCGAGCGTTCGGCGAATCTGCCAGTTGAGGGGAGAGCGCTCCGTTTCGAGGCGGGCCGCGGGCACCCAGCGTCGGTCGTAGTAGGCGTAACGCTGGGGGTTGGTGCTCAAGAGCGCACGCAGCCCGGCCTGCGTAATTCCATGGCGACTGATCATCTCGCCCAGTTCACCCAGGCGCAACGTGGACTCGACTCTGGCGATGCCCGAGAGCACAATCTGGTCGGCGAACGAACGCGCGACATCTCGAAGGAGGTCTTTCTGGGTGGTTTTCGGCAACTTCTCTCGCTCCAGCGGGGGGCGCCGCCCTCCGCCACGCCGCATTATGACACAGCCGGGCGCACGGGCTGCGGGCGCCGTGATGCAGAACCAGGTAATCTTAACAGGCGTTGCCTTCAGGCTGCGCGGAATCTTCCAATCATAGAGTTGGATTGAGTCTCGGCTCACCTTCAGAGGGTTGCGGGCTTTGCTCTCCTTTCACCGCAGCCCTCTACTCTTTTTGGCTCACGCCGCTTCGGGAGTTCGCTCAGTCCGCTTTGGGGGCGGGCGAAGAGGCGATGCGCGCTTGAATGCACCGCTCAGCCTCCTCCGGGGTTAGGATGCGCACAATCGGCTGCGCCTCCCGAAGGAACAGCTCGAAGTCGTCCTCCTGCACCAAGCCTTCGCTCACGAACTCGCCGAACAACGTTCTCAACACGGTGCCCTCGGTCGGGTGGAACGGGTAAGCGTCAATCCAGAGACCGGGCCCGCCCCTTGCGTTGTAGGCGACCGCCGCCACGTAGGTCGCTCGGGCGGCTTCCAGCATCTGCTCGATGGACGCCTCGCTCACCCAGAGGCCCTGCAGGACCTCGAAGCCGTGCGCCTTCATCTCCCCTTCGACCTCTTCAGCCGCGCGGTCGTCAGCGATAGAGACAACGTGCACGACGCACGACGGCTCGAAGAACGAGATAACCGGCACCGACCCGCGCAACTGGACATAGACTGCCGCCTGAGGGCTTGAACAATGTCGCCGGACAGCCGCCGGGAAGGTCTCATAGTCTACGAAGAGCGTCACGCCCGGCAGTCTATCTGAGAGAGCGGTGGAAGGTGGCTTTCGGATGCCGAGCCTGCCTGCGGGTGAGAGATGGGCCGACGTCTATCCCTTCACAGCTTGCGGTTGACAGAGCCGCTCGCCCGTGTTTCCCGTACCTGTTGGAGCCAAGCAGGGTGGAGCGCCGAAGCCGCACGGGCGAGCGACCCATAGCTTCGTCTTTACGCAATGGCTATCAGTCGCTCGCCACCCGACTCTATCCCTCCACAGCAGCGGGTCAAGATGCGCGCGGGACGCGCAAAACCACCCTTCCATGGGCGCCGCGCGCGGGCCGCCCCACCTCCGCCGAGTCGGGTGGGCGGCATAATGAGCCAGGCGTCATGCGGGTCGTCCTTCTGTTGCTGCTGTTGCTCTCTCTGCCGCTCGCGGGGGTGGCGCAGCAGTACGAGCGGATAGCCGCCTCCGTAAGCGAGCGCCGCGTCGCCGAGGAGATCGAGGCGCTTTTCGCCACGCCGAGGGTAGGCACGCCGGGGTCGGAGGCGCTCCGGTTTCTCACGTCGGAGCGGGCGTTGGGCGCCCTCGGCGAAGTCATGCTTGAGCGATACCGCCTCCCTCTTCCCTCGCCGCAAGCGCGCGGTGAACTGCGAGCCGGCGACACCGCCGTGCCGCTCTATCCGCTCTGGCCGAACGGCGTCCGCACCTCCTCGTGTCGGGTTCGCGGCCCGCTGGTGTATGCGGGGAGCGGCTCGCTCGCGGAACTGGGCGGACACCGAATCGAGGGAGCGGTCGTTGCCCTGCGCTTCAACAGCGGCAGCAACTGGCGAAACGCCGCTGCGCTCGGGGCGGCTGCGATCCTGTTCCTCGAGCCGTCCGACACAACCCGCCGCGAGGCGGACAAGAAGTGGTCGAGCATGCCGCTGGACGTGCCGAGGTTCTACGTCCGCGGTCAGGACGCGGCGACCGTGCTGGAGAGCGCAGGCAGGGATGTCGAAGTGAGGTGCGACCAACCGTGGGTAGCCGAAGAAGCGGTCAACCTCTTCGTCGCGATTCGCGGCACCGACGCACGGCTGCGGAGCGAGTGGGTGGCGTTCGCGGCATACAGCGACACGGTGTCGGTTGTGCCCGGCCTGCCCCATGGCGCCGACCAAACCGCAGGGCTGGCGGCGCTGCTCGAGTTAGCCAGGCACTTCAAGGCGAACCCGCCGAAGCGCAGCGTGCTTCTTCTCGTTACGTCGGGGCACTTCCAGGGGATGGCCGGCATGAGAGAGTTCATGGAGGCGCGCTTTCGGGATGGCTGGGCGATCACGGGCGGGCGAGCGCCGGTGTGCTTCTTCACCCTCGACATCAGCGGCGGCTGGGGCGCACTTGCGGCGCACGCCCAGGGGTGGTGGTTGCGCTATCGGATGGAGAACTTCGAGCGCGAGCGCGGCATCGTCCGTGCACTGCGCGACCGCACCGACGGAATCGCCCGAACGTTCGGCAAAGAGGTGCAGCAGCTCCTCGTGGACGCGGTGAACAATCCGGACGGCCGCGAGTGGCGAAACTCGATCCCCGTGCCGTTCGCCGCCGAGTGCGAGGTGGTGAACATGGCGGGGTTAGACGGCGTCACGCTTCTCACCGCGGAGGATGCGCGGCTCCTACAAGACACGCCATTCGACACGCCGAATCGGCTCAACCTGCAGAACATCGTCCAGCAGGTTCGAACGCTCGTTTGCCTCGCGCACCACATCGCGAACGATTCCTCCGACACCGCCGTGGGGATCGAGCGCGCGATTCCCTACAACGTCCGCCCTCTGATGAAGCGCATGTCCCTTATGGGTGGGTTCTCGACGATCGAGGGGCAGGTGGTCGAGTTCGATCCGAGCCGCAACTTCTATCCCGACGTGCCGGCCTCCGGCGCGCTCGTCCTGACCACACGGGACAAAAAGAGTTTCGCCGGCGTTCGGGGCGTAATGACGACGACGTCGGACGGCAGCGGTCGGTATGCGATGCACGGCGCGCCACCGATAACGCTTTGGGGCGAGCGGGATCGGTACCCCCTCCCGATCTACGCGTTCGCGTTCGACGAGAGCGGCGCGATCTTGATGGCGAACGACATGGGCGTGCAGGGTGGGCAGTTCGACACGTACTTCCGCCTCACCACCGCGGAGCGGAACACGCCAATCGTCGTCTTCCGGGGCACGCCCTTGCAGGTACTTCGCACGGTTGACCCGCTCTCCTTCCGCGCGTTGCCGATCCCCACGGTTCTGGACGCCCACTCCGACGGCGAGCCGCGTCGTTACAGCATCTTCTTCCCGCCGGAGAACCCGTTCACCGTCGCCGGCATCGGCGAGGCAGAGGAAACGTTCGCGATCTTCGTGGACCCCAGCGAGCCGGTGAAGCTGCCGGCTCACGGGTGGGACGGCGCGCTGCGCATGGCCCTGCTCAATGCAACGCCTGAGGCGCCGACGGGCGCGGGCATCGCCGTGGAAGGCGGCAGCGAGGCGGGCGTCTCGCCGCAGGGAACGCTGCTGCGCGCGACCCTGCTCGCCGCGCAAGATATGGTGCGCTTGAATCGGTGGCGGCTCGACCTGCTGGAGTCTCACCGCGTTACCAGTCCAACGCTGCGCGACCTTCAGGCGAAGTCGGAGTCGGCGCTTTCCGCCGCGCAGCAAGCGTATGCACGCGAGGACTACGCTGCAGGCGAGCGCGAGGCGCGCGCCGCGTGGGGCTATGCGCTGCGGCTGCACCCGATACTCCTTGCGACGGCGCGCGATGCGCTGTACGGCCTGCTCGTGTACCTCGCGCTCCTGGTGCCGTTCAGTTACTTGCTCGAACGATTGCTGTTCGGCACGCGCACGTTGGCGATGCAGATCGTCGCCGGAGCACTGATCTTCGGAACGGTCTTCCTTCTGCTTCGCTTTCTTCATCCGGCGTTCGAGATAACACAGAGCACCTTGGTCATCTTCGTCGCGTTCGTGATGGGCATGCTGAGCGTCATCGTCATCACGTTCCTGTTATCGAAGTTCGAGACCTCGCTTCAACACGTGATGGAGCGTGGGCGAGAGGGGGCGCGGAAGGCGAGCGCAACCGACAGGCCCCAGCGCGTCAGTTTGTTCATCACCGCGGTCGGGGTGGGCATCGGCTCGATGCGCAGGCGCCCGCTTCGCACGCTGCTAACCTGCGTTACGCTGCTCGCCGTGATGGTCATCGTCCTCACGTTTACGTCCATCGTTCCTGCACTCCGCTTCAACGCCCTACCGAGCGAGGGCGCGCCCCGTTACGCGGGCATCCTTTTCCGCACGCCGCAGTACGACGCGCTCGAAGAGAACTCCGTGCGCGAGATCGAAGTCGAGTTCCCGAGCGCGACCATCGTCAGGCGCGTCTGGTTCCACGGCGCGCAGCCCGGCGCGCCGGCGGCGATACCGATCGAGTCGGTCGAGAGCGCCGCCAACCTGAAGGCGCTCCTCGGCTTGGACGCCGACGAGCAGCGGGTCATGCGGCTTCGTGGCGATGTTGTCCTTTCGGGTCGTTGGTTCGAGGCTGGGGAGCGGTACGTGGCGCTCCTGCCGGCGTCGGTTGCGCGGAAACTCGGCGTTGGCGTGGGAGGCGCCGTGCGTGTCGGAGGAGCCACGCTCTCGGTCGTTGGGATCCTGGACGACGCGTCGCTCAAGGCGGCGCGCGACCTCGACGGCGAGCCGCTTCTGCCTGCCGACTTCGCTCAGAGCGACCTGCTCAGCAAGCGGGGTGAAGCGGGCAGCCGGGAGTTTCGCCGGTTCGTGCGGATGGACCCCGAGCTCACCGTCATCGTTCCAGCCGAGACGCTCCTCGCGATGGGCGGACGCGTCCGCTCGGTTGCTGTGGCGTTTGACTCGTTCGATGCTGTCGAGAGTCGCCTCGAAGAGTTGCTGCCGAGGACAGACCTGAATCTTTATGCATCGGTTCAGAGCACCGGCGCCCCCGAAATCCGGCGATTCAGCGCCATGGCGGGCACGTCTGCGACCGGCATCGAGTTGATCCTCATCCCGGTGCTGATCGCAATCGCGACGATTGTGAACACGATGGTCGCGGGCGTTCTCGAACGGCGGAAAGAGATTGCCATCCTCAGCGCGGTCGGCTTGTCGCCGCGCCAGGTGGCGAGCCTGTTCCTGCTGGAGTCTCTCGTGTACGCGGTCCTTGCAGCCGTCGGGGGTTACGTTTGCGCTCAACTGCTGGTCGCGGCGCTCGATGCAACAGGTCTGCTCACCGACGTGCGCGTGAACTACAGCAGCCTTTCTGCCCTGTTCGCCACAGGCGTTGTGGCATTCGTCGTCCTGTTGAGCGCGCTCTATCCGTCGAAGGTCGCCAAGCGCATCGCGTCGCCGGGCGAAGGGGCTGAGTGGCGGCTCGCGGTGCCCGAAGGAAACCTCATCGCGAACCCGCTGCCCTTCACCGTAACGGACTCGCAAGCCGCCGAGCTGTCGAGCCACTACGGCGAGTGGCTCTCAGGGTACCAAGACTACGGCATCGGGGACATCTCCGTCGAGGTGGTTGAGACGGTGGTGAGCGACGAGCCGCGCATCAACAGCGTGCTCTGGCTGGCGCCATACGACCTCGGCGTCCGCCAGCGCATCGAGTTGCTGTTCCCGAAGACGGAGACGGAAGGAATTCGGTCGGTCGTCGTCGAGATCGAGCGACTCAGCGGGGATCCGTCACACTGGGTGACGGCAAACCGCCGGTTCCTTGAGGCGATTCGGAGGCAGTTCCTTTTGTGGCGCACGCAGACGGCATGAGGGAACCCTTCGCCCAGGTCGGACAGGTCAGACAGGTCGGACTCAACGACAGCGATCCCTTAGAGCGAGGAGGCGCCTCATCACCGCACCCAGCTCAACCTCCGATGAGATGCCGCCGAACGCATCGTGCAGCGTGCGATACAGTTCGAACAGTTCGTCGTAGACAGCAGCGTCGGCTTCATCGGGCTCGTATCGCTCGGGCTTGACTCCGGTAAGCGCATCGAGAGCGGCTTCGAAGGCAGGCAAGGGAACCCCACCCCGACCCTCCCCGCAAGCGGGGAGGGTGCCTGCCGAGTTGAACGCTCCGCCAGCGACTGCGCCGCAGATCGCGGCACCGAGCGCGCAGGTCTGCGGCGAGCGGCTGACGAGCATCGTTCGCCGGGTTGCGCCGGCGCAGATGCGCAGCACGAGCGGGTTCTTCTCCGCTATGCCGCCACAGTTGATGACCAATTGCGTGCGAACGCCGTGCTCTTCCAGCCGATCCCAGATCATGCGTGCACCGAAGGCTGTCGCCTCGATCAGCGCGCGGTACACCTCGTGCGGCTGCGTAGCAAGCGTCTGACCGACAAGGAGTCCGGCGAGCCTGGGGTCCTGAAGGACGCTGCGGTTGCCGTTGTTCCAGTCCAGCGCAAGCAGCCCGGACTGTCCCGGCTTGAGCGCCGCGGCTCGCTCGGTGAGTCGCTCGTGCCCTGCGCCGCAAAGCCGGGTCCACCAGCCGTACAGGTCACCGACCGCCGCCTGCCCTGCTTCGAAGCCCACCAGCCCCGGAAGAATCGAATCGCGCACCACGCCGCTGATGCCGGGAATCACCGGCATCTGGTCTCCCGCGGGCGCAACAGCCATGTCGCAGGCGCTGGTTCCCAAGATGCGAACGAGCGTCCCGGGCTTAACGCCGCTTCCGACGGCGCCCACATGCGCATCAATGCCTCCGATGGAGATGGGCGTGCCCGCAGGCAGCCCTGTCATGTCCGCCCACTCTTGGGTCAGTCCGCCCGCGCTGATGCCGAACGGGTGCGCGCGCTCCGGCAGCGACTGCTTCAGCCTGGCGAGGCGGGGGTTGAGCGCGCTCAGGAACTGTTCATCCGGATAGCCGCCCCAGTCGTCGGCATAAAGACCTTTGTGTCCGGCGGCGCAGACGGAGCGCGCGACCGCCACCCCGGCTCCCGTCAGCATCGCGGGAATCCAGTCGCAGAGTTCCATCCAGGTGTGGGCGGCATCGAACACTTCGGGCGCTCGGCGGGCACAGCGGAGCGCCTTCGCCCAGAACCACTCGCTCGAGTACGCCCCACCGCAACGCTCCAGGTAGGTCGGGCGCATCTCGGCTGCGCGCGCGGTTATCTCCTCGGCTTCGCCGTGCGCCGTGTGGTCTTTCCACAGCCAGGCTTGGGCGTTGAGGTCGCCTGCGAAGCGAGGGTCGTCCGCCATGGGCGCGCCGCTCGCGTCGAGAGGCAGCGGCGTGCTTGCGGTGGCGTCAACCCCGATGCCGACGACGTGAGCCGCATCGAAGTCCGGGTCTTGGTTGGGCGCGGCGGCGACAGCCTCGCTGAGGATGCGCCGCAGGGCGTTGCGGAGGTCGCTTGGCGACTGCCGCGCGAGGTCCGGCTCTTGCTCGGAGAGCAGCACTCCGTCCACACCGGAGGAATAGGGCGCAACCGCCTCGGCGACAGCCTCGCCGTCCTCCAAGCGGACGATGAGCGCCCGCGCGGAGTTGGTGCCGAAGTCCAGTCCGACGCTGTACCTGGGCATGGTTCGGTTCTACCTCGGGTCGGACCGTTTCACGCCGAGCAGCCGATCGTAGAACTCGACCAGATGCCTCTTGCTGTGGTCCCACGCCAGGCTCTCACGCACGCGCGCGCGTCCCACCTCTCCCATTACGCGGCGCCGCTCGTGGTCGTTGAGCAGTTGGATAATCGCCTCGCCCATGGCTGTCGGGTCGTCGTTCGGGATGTAGACCGCGGCGTCGCCGGCGCTCGTTCGGCTCTCCTTGAGGTCGAAGCTGACGACCGGCAGCCCCATCGCCATGTACTCAATGACCTTGTTCATGGTGCTCAAGTCGTTGAGCGGGGTCTTGGGGTCGGGCGCGATGCCGAGGTCTGCCGTGCAGAGGTAGCGCATCAAATCCTCGTCAGGGATTCGCCCCGTGAATCGGACAAACTCTTCCAGCCGCAACTCCTTTGACAGGGCAACGAGGTCATCGAACGAGTCGCCCCCTCCGATGAAGGCAAACGTCGCGTCATGAAAGCCGCTCTGCACAACGTGGTGTGCGGCTCGTAGCGCGTAGTCCACGCCATCCTGCGGCCCCATAACGCCGAGGTATACGCAGAGGAACTTCCTGCCGTCTTTGAGGGCGGGTTCGGGTGGTACCGGCTGGAACCGACTCTGCAGCGGGCCGCTTCGAACGACGGTAACTTGCTCCGGTCTCTTTCCTCCGCGTTCGATGGCGACTTGGCGATAGGACTCGTTCGTGCTGATGACGGCGTCGGCGGTTTCGAACTGCTTCCTCTCCAGCCAGAGCAGCGCGCGGTACAGCATGTCGGTTTTGCTGTACTTCGACAGATACAACTCTGGGCAAAGGTCGTGATGGTCGAAGACGAACTTGACCCCCTTCGGCTTGTACAGCCTGGCGATGTGCCAGAACGTGTCGGGCGGGTTGCACGTGTGGATGACGTCAAACCTGTCTTCCTTCCACACGCGCTCAACGAGGCGCCGCGTTTGGCGGTAGCAGTACCAGAACTCCTGGAAGAACGCGAACTTGGACTTGGTCTCCTTCGGCATCGGGTAGCGGAACATGGAGATGCCTTCGTGCACACGGTGCGGGGTGTCGGCTTCGTCTGGTGGGCAGGGCGAGATGACGCTGACCTTGTATCCGGCTTCGGTGAGGGCGAGAGACTCCATCCACACTCGGCGGTCGAACGGTACGGGCAGGTTCTCGACAAGGATGAGGATGTGGCCGTGGCGTGTCACGTTACCAGTACAGCCCCTCGTACTGCGCGAGGCAGTCGCTTGGCGCAATGACGCGAACGAGGTCAACCAAGGTCTGATTCTCTCGCGCCTTCGTGGCAAGTGCGCGCATCTCGGGCGTGTTGTGACCGAAGATGAGTACATCACCGTGGGCGAGAGCCTCATCGGCGGAGCAGAGGGCGCCCTTCAGGTGAGGAAGGTCGCGGTCAATCACTTCCCGGTTCGAGCCGTGGAGCGAAGCGTAGTGAACGTTCGGGTCGAAGATGCGCAAGTCGTACCCTTTGCCGATGAGGATCTCCGCCAGGGCGACGAGCGGGCTTTCGCGCAGGTCGTCGGTTCCTTCCTTGAATGCGACGCCCATCATGCTCACCTTTCGCGATCCGAAGGACATGACGCGATCCGCCACGCGTTCAATCTGCCTCCGGTTGCTCTCCAGGGCCGCTTCGAACATCGGCAGCGCGGCGTCCTTTGCCTTCACGGCTTGGATGCATGCGCGCAAGTCTTTGGGAAGGCACGAGCCGCCGAACGCGAAGCCAGGCTTCATGTACTTCGCCGAGATGTTGAGTTTCGTGTCTTTGCACAGAATCTCCATCACTTCGTGCGCATCAACGCCGTGCTGTTTGCAGAAAATGCCCATCTCGTTCGCGAACGTTATCTTCAGCGCGTGCAGGACGTTGCAGCCATACTTGATCGCCTCGGCGGTGGAGACTCGGCAGTGGATGAACTCGCCGTTCACCGAGCCGTACATCGAGCGGACGCGCTCGAACTCGTCGGCGGCGTGCGCGCCGATGATGGTGAACGGCGGGTCGTAGTAGTCGGCGATGGACACGCCCTCTCGCAGGAACTCCGGGTTCATGCTGATGCCGAACGCGTCGCCGGCGCGCCCGCCGGTTTCGCGCTCCAGAATGGGTGTTACGACGCCTTCTGTCGTGCCGGGGAGCACAGTCGAGCGCACGACGACGGAGTGATAACTTCCCTTCTCGCGGATGGCCTCCCCGATCTCCTGCGAGACCTTCTCAACATAGTCGAGGCGGAGCGCGCCGTTGGGCAAGGAGGGCGTTCCAACACAGATGAGAGAGATGTCTGTCTCCGCGACCGCCTTGCGATAGTCGGTAGTTACGGAGAGGCGACCTGAGGAGACGCCGGCGGCGATGAGTTCCTCAAGCCCCTCCTCGACGATCGGGCTCTTGCCCGCCATGATCAGGTCGAGTTTGGCTCGCTGAGGGTCTACGCCGATGACGTGGTGGCCTTCCTTTGCGAGACATGCGCCGGTCGTCGCACCGACGTAGCCGAAACCGAAGATTGAGATTCTCATCCGCCGAGCCGAGCGGGCAGTATACCGGCGTTAGGAGACCGATGCCGCCAGGAAGCGCTCGACTCGCGCTCGATTGCCGTACGCTTCATCCCCTCGCGCGATGAACTCCTCCAACGAGAAGGAGTGGTTCTGCGTGCCGATGGACTCAAGGCACCATGTCGCGGCGAGCGCGCCGACCTCGGCAGCCGTCTTCAGGTCCGCACCCTTCGAGTACGCAGTGAGGAAGCCACCGCGGAAGGCGTCGCCGATGCCGGTCGGGTCAACCTCCTCCCGTGCGCGAACCGCCGGCACCTGCATCACGTCCGGTCCCAACACGGAGACCCCCTTCTCACCGCGCGTAACGATTAGCGTGCCGGTCATGGCTCGCAGTTCTGCGCTCTCCTTGCCGGTTTTCTTTTCGATGAGGCCGAGCTCGTAGTCGTTCACGATGAGCATCGTTGAGCCCCGTATGCCCTCAAGGAGGTCCTCGGCGCTGAGACGCACGATCTGCTGGCTTGGGTCGTACACGTAGGGCAATCCGAGGTCGATGCACTCACGGACTGCCTTCGCCATTGCGGCAGGCGCAGTTGGAGAGATGATGACGAGTTGGACGCCTTCGGAGGGCAGTTCCGTCAGCGAGAGCCGATCCGCATCCGCCATTGCGCCCGCGTAGAACATCGCAATCTGGCGGTTCCCGTCGTCGGTGCTTACGAAGAACGAGGCGGTGTACTTGTCCTGGATTTCAAGGACGCCCGAGGTGTCTACGCCGAGGCTTTCGAGCCTGCGGGCGGCGTCGCCGAAGTCCCTGCCCACCGTTCCGAACAGGAGCGGATTGCCGCCCAGTAGCGCCATCGTGTACGCGATATTGGCTGCCACGCCACCGTGCTCGCGACGCATCTCGTCCACAAGGAAGGACACGCTGAGGCGGTCCATGTGCTCGGCGAGGATGTGCTCGCGGAAGTCGCCGGGGAACCGCGTGAGACAGTCGAAGGCGATGGAGCCGACGCAAACTACTCGTTTCTCGTTGCTCATTCGGCAGCCCAGGCTACCCGCCCCAGCTCCACGCGGGTCCAGGGAGGCCCGCCGCCCGTCGTCTGTGCGGCACACTCGCACCCTAAAGAAGACCTGAAACCGGGCCGACAATCCCATCGGCGCGGATAGTTTCCGCGTCCAGAAACCTCAAGTTGGTTGCGAGATGGCGGAACGAATGAACCTATGCGACGTTGCGAAGGAGCACCTGCTCCCTTGGCTTGCCGGACGATTGGACGGCACGCCCGAGGGGCAGGCGTTTGAGGCGCACGTGCGGGAGTGTAAGTCGTGCTCCGGTCTTGTAACGGACCGCAGGCAAGCGATGCAAGCGCTGCTCGCGCTCGCTGACGAATCCGGCACGGTGACCGAAGCGGCACCGCAGGAAACGGCACCCGCCAAGCAGATTCAGCCCCCGTCGTGGCGCGCCCTCGTTCAATCTAAGGGCACGGCGATCCTCACGGTCGCCGCCGCGCTGCTTCTGGTCTTCTCGTACTTCATGAAGCCGAGCGAGGGACTGCTCGGCGAGAAGGCGTTGCCGGCTGCTCCTGAGCAAGCAAAGCAGCCGAGCGAAGAGACAAACACCGAAGCGACCGAGACCAGCCACGCGGTCGAGGCGACGGCCGAGGGCGAAACGGAGAGCGCACCGGCAACGCAGGAACAGCCCGGCGAGAAGGCGGTGGTGGAGACCCCACCCCAGCCCTCCCCGCAAGCGGGGAGGGAGCCTGCCAAGGCCGCGGTGGAGACCCCACGCCAGCCCTCCCCGCAAGCGGGGAGGGAGCCTGCCAAGGCCGTGGTGGAGACCCCACGCCAGCCCTCCCCGCAAGCAAGCAGGGAGGGACCACCGGCAACTCGCAAGGCCTCGCCGAAGCGTCGCCCCGCTCCGCCGGTCAAGACCACACCGGCGCCAAGCAAACGCAACAAGCGGAACGCCGGGACGGTGGAGGTTTTTGACGAAAGCGGACGCCTCATCGGCTCCGCGACAACAGGAGGACAGAAATGACCATGATTCGCACTCTCTTCATCACCCTTGCGCTGCTTGGAGCGTCGGCAACCGCCCTCGCCCAGGCGGAGAGCGAGCAAGCGACGCCCGCAACGGTGTCGGTTGACGCTCGCGGCGACGATGTGCGCAACGTGCTGTATGACCTGTTCAAGCAGCAGGGCGCGAGCTTCGTCGTGCACACCGGCGTCTTCTACAACCTCTACTTGAACCTCGAGGACGTTCCGTTCGAGGTTGCTCTCAAGCACATCTGCCGCATTGCGGGCTTGACCCACGAGATTCAAGACGGCATCTACGTCTTCAAGGCGAGCGCGCCCAAGCCCTCGGGACCGGCCGCGCAGGCGAACTCCGCCGCGATTCATCACGCGCCGATTGACCCCTCGGCCCTTGAGAAGTCGCTGACGCTGCGCCTCGCCGAGAACGACATCCGCACCGTGATGCGCGCCATCACGGCGAAGACCGACGTACCGATTCAAGTCACCGAGGATGTGCCTTCCCTGAAGGTGAACGCGTACTTCACGGACGTCACCGTCCGCGAGGCGCTCAACACCATCACCAAAGCGGCAGGATTGAAGTGGGCCATCGGCGAGAACGGCAAACTCATCGTTTCCAAAGGAAGCATCCTCTCGACCGCCACGACCAACACCATCGGCTCGACGACCACCGGGGGCGCTAAGAGCGCAACCATGGCGTGCGACCAGTGCGGAACGTCGCTGGGCGCCGGCTGGAAGTACTGCCCAATCTGCGGGAACTATGTGAAGCCGATCACGTCCGGCGGCTAACACGACTTGCGCACCTCCCCACGTTCCCCTCGCGGGCTCGGCTAACCCCCGGGCCCGCTCCCCTTCATCGCGCGCGGTCGACTCGCCCCCGCCGGGTTCAATCGCGGCAATGAGGTTCCTCTGGTGTGCGCTTGCCGTCGCGGCTGTGTGCGCCGCCTGTGCTCGGCAAGATGCGGCGACCACCAGCCCGCCCGCGACCGAGAACACGGGCGACGTGGGCGACACGTGGACGCTCCGCATGCCGGCCGCCGGCGCAGACGGCGACGCGAGGCTCTTCAACGGAACGCTGGGCGCGCGAATCCCCCCGGGCGACGCCGATGCTCGGGAAGAAGCACTCCTTCTTCGCCAGAACCGATTGCTGCGCCTGGAGGCGGCGCTCGGCTCCCTCGTAACGCTGGACGGGCAACCGCTCGCGGCGAAAGGGCAATTCGAGGGCACGTTCGACCTTCGTGACGGCACCTGGCGGTGCCGGTGGGAGCAAGCCTCCAGGACGGTAACCGTGACGTGGCTTCTGCACCCGACGAAGGAGCGCCTCGCACGGCGAATCGAGGTCACGGCCGGACGCGGAGCGCTTCACGTCCAGACGCCTCCGGGCGCGCAAGCGAAGCAGCTCACATGGGTGTCTGACCTCGACCGGGCGAGGGACGCGCCGACGGTGTCTCTTCGCGCCAGGGTGCTCGTGGACGGGGCGGAAACTACGGCCGGAGCGGGAATAGCCATCCGAGCTACAGGTCGCACGGTGGTCGTCGAGGACCTCATCGCGTTCGACGACGCGCCCGCTGAGTCGTTCGACGCGCTGCACGCGGAGGCTGCGGGGGTGTGGGACGCGAGGTGGCGCACAGACATCGAGATAGAAGGGCCGATTGAGGACCAGCAAGCAATCCGGGCATGCCTCTTCCAACTCTACGCGGGGGGCAACGCCAAACTCCCGCCGTTCGGAACCTCGAACGCGAAGTACGGCGGGCATAGGTTCTGGGATGCGGAGGCGTGGATGCTTCCGGTGTACGCGCTCACCCAGCCCGAGGTCGCACGAGCGGCGAGCGACTGGCGCGCGCGCACCGCAAGCGAACAGCTGCCGGGATGGGAAACCGGCGGGGACGGCAGCGACGTTACGCCTCCCAGCCACCGCGCCGCAATCCACATTTGGGGCTGGGTGCACTGGTGGCTGGAGCGGGCGCAGGCGCTTGGACTCCTCTCGCACCCGGACGACGCACGGCCGGCGATGGCGCGAGTCGAAGAAGCGTTCCTGCGCCGAGCGGAGAGAACGGAGAGAGGATTGGAGTTCCGCAGCGTCATCCCGCCCGATGAAGGGCAACCAAGGGACAACGACCTGATTACAAACCTTCTCGCCCGCGGGGTGCTCTGGCGGGGGCATCCCGAGTTGGCGGCGGAGGTCGTGCTGCCCCGCGCGAAGGACGGTCTGCCCACCTCGTGGGACGGGGACCACCTGAAGGGCTACCAGCAGACGTCCGCGCTCCTCGCCTTGTATCCTCTGGAGTGGCGTCTGCCCCGGCACGAGGCGGAGGCGATGTTCCTGCGGTATGCCGACCTGACAAGCCCTAACGGCCCGGCGATGAGCGACAGCATCCACGCAACGATTGCCGCTCGGTTCGCTTCTTCCGGAGGCGAGCGGTCGGCGGAGTGGTCGCGTCTGGCGTATGAGCTGTGGCAGGAGTCTTGGCAGCCGTTTCTCGACCCGCTCGGCGGCTTCAGCGAGCGCCGCCGAACGCGGGAGACCTCGTTTCTGACCGGCGCTGCGGGTTGCCTGCAGGCGGTCATCTATGGGTTCGCCGGGCTGCGACTGGTTCCGCCAGGCGTGGGGGCGGAAGGGGAGACCCTTGCGGAGTTGACCGGAGGGTGGCGGCTGGCGGCGCAGCCCGCTCTGCCGCGATCGTGGCGCTCAGTTACCCTTCGGGGGGTTTGGCTACTGGGGCGACAGTACACGATTCGGGCGACTCAGGCGGGCGAGGTGTCGATGGTGGCGGAGGGTTAAGAAGGAACGCGGCGCTGCGTGTCAAAATGGTTGACTACCCAACAAGGAGGAAGAACATGATGGAGGAAGCAGACTCATGCAAACTGTCGCGCTGACCGTGGACTGCAAGGCAGCCCACCACGACACCTGTTACACCCGTGAACTGATTGACATTGCTGAACAGAACCTCGTTCCCGTTACTTGGCTGATTCACATCAGCGAACTTGACCCCTCCGCGAACACGAACCTTTACTACAGGGAGTACTTCCACAAGATTCCGTCTTGGCACGAAATCGGGATGCTCGTCTATTTCGAGAACGATCGAGGATACGTTGAAGACGAGCGCGCGAGGGGCAATATCATCCGAATCGCGAAGGACGTCCTGAAGAGCCATCGCATCAAGCCCACCAGTTTCCGAGCGGGCAACTTCGCGCTGACAGCGACGGACCTGAAGTACCTTGAGGACATCGGCATCGTCGTGGATTCGAGCAGCGTCGCCGGGAGTGGCGTGCGAATGTTCGTGGATTGGGACGGAGGCCCTGTGGATCCCTACCACCCGTCCTATGAAGACGTTCGCGAGAAGGGTGAGAGCAAGGCGCTCATCGTGCCGATTACGTCGGCGAACGGACAAGTGGCCTACCTCGACAAGGGGTTCGAGCCGGTGCGAGAGGTGCTCGAGGCGTGCAGCGACCAGCAGGTGCTTTGCATCGGGATGCGTGACTTCGTCAACAGTCCTGACGCGTTGCGTGAGTGCATCGCCTGGCTCCGGTCGCGCGGCGCACACTTCAGCACGCTGACGCAGGTCGCCAGCGAGCTCTACGAGAAGCACAACGAGTAAGTCGGACTACTTCACCTTGGCGGCGAAGTCAACCATCTGCTGCCGGTTCATGCTGGTCGAGACGAGAGCGTAGGACACGTTCCCGACCTTCCACGTCAAGACCGAACACTTGAACGGCACGTCTACTTCGTAGATCTGCGCCGTTGATATCCGCTGATCCGCGACGGGGCTTGGCGAGCCGAGCAACAGCCGGGAAAGGACGCTCTCCACGCGCCGCTCTACGACTTGGAACAGCGTCGCCGTGTGTCCGGTTTTGGGGTCAACCCAGTCGCTTTGGACAACGAAGCCGAGCGTTGCGTTGCTGCCGCCCTCGCCTCGCGCATCGCCTTGGCCCGCCTCGCCCCCTCTTCGGACGACGAGGTCTCCGGATTCGGAGCGAAACATAGCGACCTGCCCGCCGTCTCCTCCGCGGTCAATCTGAATCGTAACGACGCGCGCCTCGCCCTCTCCGGACTGGATCATGATCTGCCGTGCAGGCTGTGCGCTTGCCCACTGGTTATCCCGTCGCTGCGCCCCGGAGTCGCCCCAACCGACGGAGTAGGACTTGGCTTCGCGGTAGGTGGTTTGTGAGTAGCCCATGCCGGGGACGGACGGCGGCGCCTTCAGCCACTGCGCCACGGACGATTGGGCGCGGTCGAGGATGCTCGCGAAGTCCGACCGCAATGCGCCTTCATCGCGCAGGCTCGGCATCCGCAGGAGTGCGCTCGCGCCAACGACGCCACGGATCACGACAGCGTCGGGCGAAGGGGCGAAGAGGACGCCTTGAGCCGAGTTGGGGAAAGAGATCTTCGTGATCTCGCGCGCATACTTGAGGTTCCCACCGAAGTAGTCCTCGACCTTCATCGTGATGCCGGTCTCCCGGTCAACCCACAACTTCTGGTAGTCGGTGCGTGTGGAGTCGGGGCGGTCTGGGACGGTGAGCGTGAGGCACTCGCGGTCTGCTATCTTCTCAGTCTTGCCGACGATGACCTTCTTGCCGAGGGCGTCCTCGATGCCGCGAAGGTTGAATTCGAGGTCGGCGCGGGAGAACCGAGGGCGCGCGAGAACCTCGAAAACCTCGAACGAGGTGGGCATGACGAGGGAGAGGGCGTACTCGGGCTTGCCCTTCAGCCAGGTGAAAACCCCCTTGGGACCGATGACCTCGGTTCGAGGCACGCCACCCAGTTCGCCGTCCACTTCGGCGGTCGTGTCGTAGGCGAGGTTGCCTCCCGCCTGCACCACTTCAAGGATGCGCGTAGTCGAGCCGGCCGTCTCGACGACGGTTGCCTGGATGACATCTGGGTTCTTCCACCCTCCCTGCGCGTGGGCAAGGGAGAGCACGAGGGCGCCTGCGAGCACGGTCAGAGACTTCAATCCTGTGTTTCTACTCCATAGAATGGACGGCTGAGTTCCCGTCGAGGTTTCGGCTCAGGGATTCGATTCGTCACCCCGACTCGCCCTGGCACGCTCCGCCTCGAGAGAAAAGTAGAGATAGTGAAGCAGGTTCGTGAAGCGGTATGCTCCTGCTCCACGCTCTGGGTCGGCTGCGATGACTCCAAGTTCCCGCATTCTGCGTAGAAAGTTATCCAACACTTTCTGTTCAGCCGCGCTGAGTCTCGACCGTACGTCGTTCCGAGTGAAGAATTGCCCCTTCCCCGCAATCTTTCTCAAGATTGCCAAGTACCGTTGACTGCGAAGCACCCGGAACACGCGGGGCTCGAGGTACTTGCGCCCGACGATGTCCGCGGCTGCGAACACGCCCGACTCGGCGTCGGCGAGAGAGATCAAACTGTCGTCGTCAACTTTGAAGGCTGCGTCGCCGATCTCGTGAGCCAGAACGGGGAGTCCGCCAGCGAAGCGCGCCATGAACTGCAGGGCGTCATCAGCGACGGTCACTCCGACGGACTCGAACGCCTGACGGAAGAACTCCTCGGTTTCCGCATCCGACCAGGCACGGATTTCGATGACATCGAAGACGCGCGCAAGCGACGGCTGGAGCCGGATGAGCGACTGACGGCGCTCTTCCAGCCCAACCAGCATTAGGCAGAGTGGAAGCGGAGAGCCCGATGTTGCGATCTCGTCAACGAGGCTCTTGAGCCAGTTGGCAAACGCCTCTGACTCAGCCAGGCCGTTGATGTCGTCCAGCACGATGAGTACGACCGACTTGTCCGGCTCGATAGCCTGGATGAGGCTCTTCATAGCCGGGGCAAAGTCGTGGACCAGGCGGCGCACGTCCTGGTCGGGTGCTTCAAACTCGAGGCTCACGCCGAACAGCCCGACCCTCCGGATTCTGTCACCGAAGAAGCGAGTGATCTTCGACTCCCACTTCTTGTCGATGCTCTCCTTGAGCAGCCGGTCGAACACCCGGCGCACCATCTCCTCCAGCTCCGTCACCCCACCTAAGAAAGTGTGCAAGCCGAGCGCCCGATGCTCCCGGTCGGATAGACCCCTCACAAAGGCAGCCAAAGAACTCTTGCCGATACCGCGCTCACCGGCAACGAAGGCAACGCCCAGAGTGCCTGCCGCGGAGCGCGCCACAAGGTCGCTCAGCCGCCGGACTTCGTCCGCCCGCCCTACAAAGAACTCGACGGGAACCGGCAGCCCAGGTGTGAACGGACTGTAATCTCTTGGGGAAGCACCCCTGTGCTGGCGATCTCGCATCGCTCGGCGATTATGGCAGCCGCGATACAGCACGGCGACATAATGCCCGCATGACCGACGACAGCCGCCTGCCGGACCCACCGGAGTGGAATTGGAGGGAGGAACATGAGGAGCGCCAAGCGAAGGCGGCTGAAGGCGAAGAGTCGAAGGAGTCGAACGCGCCCACCACGACGCAGGCGCTGCTCGAACGCAACATCGGCCTTGGCATCGCTATCGGCTACTCCTTCGTCGGCCCGGTGCTCGGGGGCATCGTTCTTGGGCTGTGGTTGGACGGATGGGCGCCGGGCGGGTTCACGATCCTGGGTCTTTTACTGGGTATGGCGGGAGCGCTTGCCCTGCTGATTCGCCTGGTCGCGAGGCTGAACCGTGAGGGTTGACGCTTGGTCGCTCGCGGCATTCGGAGTAGCGACCAGCGTCTCTTGGGTCTTCCTCGGCTGGGTCGGCGGAGTGGGGGCGTTGGCCGGTGGTCTGTTTTCAGTGGGTTCGCTCTGGCTGACGAAGCGGATGGCGTTTGGATTGAAGCCGGGGAGTGACTCGCAGGTGGCATCCAGCCGGATGCTGCTTGCCCTGATGATTAAGGTGCCCGCTGCGGCAGCTGTGATTTTTTTCACGAACCTCCTGGGCGCGGGGGCGCTTATCGGCTTCCTCATCGGATTCGCTTCGGTATACTGCGCGCTGCTGTGGGGCACGGTTCGGGAGAACCGCGCCCCGAAGACTTGCGATGAGGACATCTGAGCGTGCTTGATTTCGGAGCATTAGCGGCCGCAGAAGGAGGACACGGCGCCGGCACCTGGTGGTCGCCGATCGTCTATTCGGTCTTGGTTTTCCTTCTGATCGTGGTCGCAGCGACGGTCGCCGTGGGCGAAGCCAAGCGCGTGCGCATCCCCCGGAATCCGATCGCGCGCGTGATGGAGCACGTGTACCTGTTCATCCAGAACATGTGTGTCTCGGTGATCGGGCAGCACGGCTCGAAGTACGTACCGTTCGTAAGCACGATCTTCTTGTTCATCTTGCTTTCGAACCTGCTCGGCATCTTCGGCCTGATGGCGCCGACGTCCGTCTTCGGCGTAACCTTTGGCCTGGCGGTGGTGACCGTGATGTACGTGCAGTACGAGGGCATCCGGGTGAACGGCCCGCTTGGGTACATCAAGCACTTCTTCGGCCCCAAGATCGAAGGGATACCTTGGTGGGGGCAAATGCTCATCGCCGCCCTGCTGTTCGGCGTGGAGATTATCTCGGAGGCCGCCAAGATGCTGTCGTTGTCGCTTCGACTGTACGGGAACATCTCGGGAGAGCACGAGGTCGGCGCGCAATTAGGCAACCTGGTAAAGATCGGCGACTTCGGAGTGCCGCTTCACGCCATCCTGCTGCCGCTGGGCGTCTTCGTCTCGGTAGTCCAAGCGCTTGTCTTCACGATTCTCGCATGCGTGTATCTGTCTCTCATGACTGCTCATGAGGCGGAGGGGCATGCGCACTAACAAACCAATCACGGAGGAGAACTAAACTACAATGCTTGCACTTTTCGGAATCGCACTCGGCCTCGGCGTTGCCGTCCTCGGCTGCGGCCTGGGACAAGGGCTCGCGGTCAACGGCGCCATGAACGGCATGGCTCGCCAGCCGGAACTCGCGGGCAAGATCCAGACCGCCATGATCATCGGCTTGGCGTTCGTCGAGTCGCTCGTCATCTTCACGATGGTCATGTCGTTCCTGTTCCTCGCCAAACTCCCTGCGGCCGTCTCGGAGCCGTCCGCTTCCGCGCCGATCGTGCGGGAGATGCCGCAGGCTATGGTCACGCCGTCGGAACTGAAGTAACACGGAGCAACCTAACTCATGCGCTGGATTCTGTCAATCGTTGGAGCCTTAGCCTTCTGGTGGCTCTCCACCACGCCGTTCATCGAGGCGACGACGCACGTCAAGATCCTGCAGGACCTGAACCTCAATCTGCAGGTGGCTTGCGTCCAAATCGGCGTCGTGCTTCTCATGTTTCCCATCATCGAGATGGTGTTCATCCGCCCGCTGAAAGGCGCGCTCGATGCGAGAACGCGGGAACTCGAGGGGACCTTCGCCGAGGCGGATAACCTCAAGGCGCGGATGGAGGAACTCAAGGCCGACTACGAGCAGCGCCTCCAGACCGCGGAAGCCGAAGCGCGTGAGAAGATTCAGGCGGCGCTGAGCGAGGCGAGTCAGATGAAGGAGCAGATCATCTCTGAGGCGCGAACTCAAGCCGAAGAGATTCGCTCCCGAACCTTGGCGGACCTCGAACAAGAGCGCCAAAAGATGATGGTTGACTTAAGGGCGCACGTCGTCGAACTGACGCTGACCGCCACCGAGCGACTCATCGGCTCCTCGATGGATGAGCAGAAGCAGCGCGAGTTGGTTGAGCACTTCATCGAAACCGCAGAGGTGAAAGCGCGGTGAACCCGCAAGTCGCCCGCCGCTACGCAGCCGCCGCGTACCAAGTCGCCAAGCGCCACAACTCCGTCCAAGAGGTGCAGGATGACCTCGACGCCATCGTCCAACTGCTGGAGGCGAGGGAGGACCTGCGCGAGGTTATCGAAAGCCCCAAGATTGACCGTGAGCGCAAACTCAAACTGATCGGCTCGCTCTTCTCCGACAGGGCAAGGCCGATCACGCTGCGGCTGCTGCGCTTGCTTGTCGAGAAGCGGCGGGAAGAGGAGTTGAATCTGATTCGAGACGCGTATCAGCGCATCCGCGAGGAGGACCAGAGCATCCTGCGCATCCGAATCCGCTCTGCGTCATCGCTGACCGGCGACTCCGTCCAACGCATCGCCGATCGCATCGCCGAGCAGACGAACATGCGGGTGCTGCCGGAGGCGGAAGTGGATGCCAATCTTATCGGCGGCGTTACCGTTCAATACGGCGACTATGTGCTCGACGGCTCGGTGCAGGGCCACCTGAAGCGTCTGCGAGAGCGGCTGTACTATGACATTCTCAAACAAGGGTAACAACTGATGGCTATTCGACCGGAAGAGATTACGAGCATTCTTGCGAAAGAACTCGAAGGACTGACATCCGACGCGCAAACTGAGCACGTCGGCACCGTCTTGCAAGTAGGCGACGGTATCGCCCGCGTGCACGGCCTGCCGGATTGCCAAATGGGCGAACTGCTCGAGTTCCCCGGCGGCGTCATGGGCCTCGCCCTCAACCTGGAAGAGGACTCGATCGGCGCCGTGCTCATGGGCAGCGACGAACACATCAAGGAAGGCGACCCCGTTCGCGAAACCGGCCGCATCATCTCCGTGCCGGTCGGAAAGGGGCTGCTCGGCCGCGTCGTCAACCCGCTCGGCCAACCGCTCGACGGCAAAGGTCCGATACCGAGCGACGATACGCGCCTGGTTGAGGTCATCGCGCCCGGCGTCGTGAAGCGTCAACCGGTGAAGGAACCGCTGCAAACCGGAATCAAGGCGATTGACGCGATGATTCCGATCGGCAGAGGGCAGCGCGAACTCATCATCGGAGACCGTCAGACCGGCAAGACCGCGATCTGCGTTGACACCATCATCAACCAAAAGCAGACGCACGACCCGGGCGGCAGCCCCGTCTACTGCATCTATGTCGCCATTGGACAGCGCATGGCGAGCGTCCGACGCGTCGTCGCGGCTCTCGAAGAGCACGGGGCGATGGATTACACGATCGTCGTCGTTGCAGAGGCATCGGAGACGGACGCGCTGCAGTATCTGGCGCCGTTCGCGGGTTGCGCTATGGGCGAGTACTTCCGCGACAACGGAATGCACGCACTCGCGATTTACGACGACCTATCGAAGCACGCAGCGGCATACCGCACGATGTCGCTCCTTTTGCGCCGACCGCCTGGACGCGAGGCTTATCCCGGCGACGTCTTCTACCTGCACAGCCGCCTTCTCGAGCGCGCGGCAAAGATGAGCGACGAGGAGGGCGGCGGGTCGCTTACGGCGCTCCCCATCATCGAAACCCAAGCGGGCGACGTGTCCGCCTACATCCCGACGAACGTCATCTCGATCACTGATGGCCAGATCTACTTGGAGCCTGATCTGTTCTTTGCGGGCGTTCGCCCTGCGATCAACGTCGGCATCTCAGTCTCTCGTGTTGGCGGTAACGCGCAGATCAAGGCGATGAAGTCGGTTGCCGGGAAGATGAAACTGGAAATGGCGCAGTATCGAGAAGTGCAGGCGTTCGCGCAGTTTGCAAGCGACCTGGATAAGGCGACGCAAGCGCAACTTGCTCGCGGTCAACGCCTAACGGAGTTGCTGAAGCAGGACATCTACACTCCATACGACGTTGTGGATCAGATCTTCTCGATCTACGCAGGCACGGGCGGCTATCTCGACAAGATCGAAGTTCACGAGGTGCAAGAGTTCGAGCGCGGGCTGCTCAAGTTCCTGCACGAGAAGTACCCAGACCTTATCGAGAAGGTTCGCACGACCAAGGAATGGACAGAGGACGTTCAGGAAACCGCCCACAAGGCGATGCGCGAGTTCCAGGAGCAGTTCCTGGCGTCCCGGAAGACGGAGCAACCGGCTGACCCGGCGCCCGCCGAAGCCTCGTAGCAATACCGCATGGCGACCCTAAAGCAACTCCGTCAGAGAATCCGCTCCGCGAAGAGCATCCAACAGATAACGCGGGCGATGAAGTTGGTCGCCGCCGCGCGCCTGTTGAAAGCGCAGGAGCGCGCGACAAAGGCGAGGCCCTACGCCGACGGGATGCGGATGTTGATGGCGAACCTCGCCGAGATGGGCGACATGCCCAGCCATCCGCTTCTCGAACGAAGACCGGTCGAGAAGTACGTGCTCGTGCCGATGACGGCCGAGCGGGGGCTTTGCGGCTCGTTCAACACGAACCTGATTCGCCGAGCGCATGACTTCATCCGGGCGAACGACATAGGCGCGCCCGCGATCGCCGGCGTGGGACGGAAGGGCTATCAGTACTTCGCGAAGCGCCACTTCGAGATGCTTTATCAGATGAGCCTGCCGACCGCAGGCCCGACGATCGAGCACGCTCGCGAACTGACGAACTACCTCACCGACCTGTTTACGTCCGGCGAGGCGGATGCGGTGTACCTCGCGTACAGCAAGTTCCACTCGGCGATTCGGCAGACGCCGGAGGTCGTGCAGTTGCTTCCGATCGAGCCACCGACACACGAGGGCGGCGAGCACGGCGACGGCTTCAGCAAGGCCTACACCTTCGAGCCTGAGCCCGGCGCACTTCTTGGTCAGCTCCTTCCCCGCTACGCGCTGACGGTGGTTTTCCAAGCGCTGCTCGAGTCCGCCGCGAGCGAGCACGGCGCGCGCATGACCGCCATGACCAGCGCGACCGACAACGCGGGTGAGATGATCCGGTCGCTTACGCTGCAAGCGAACCGGCAACGCCAAGCCGCGATCACGAAGGAGATCCTCGAGATCGTCGGCGGGGCGGAAGCGCTGAAGGGGTAGGTCGGTTCGTCAGGACGGTCCGTGCTCCGGGCTGAACCCAGATCTCTCGGCAGTCCAAGCACCTCCGGAATACTGTGTCGCACGCTCGGCCCCGGATGCCGCACCATTGTTGCAGAGCCCCTTTCCACCTCCCCCTTAGAAAGAGTTAGGAATGGCTCACCGTGTCTTCGAGTGCAGCCACGTATCCGCCACCAGGTTGATCAGGTCGTTCACGTTGTGACTCTCGTAGTTCGTCAGCACCGCGATGACGACGCCGCGTTCCGGCAGGATCCAGAGACTTGTTCGCGAGCCCTGTTGCGCGCCGTTGTGCGATATCAACAACTCGCCGCGGTAACGAGTTACGCCCCAACCGAGGCCGTAGGGAATCTCGGTGCCATCGCTCAGCCGGGCGCGCGACCACATCTTTGCGCGCCACGCGCCTGACAGAATTCGATCCTCCAGCAGCGCGCCGGCGAAACTGCACAGGTCGGTAACGGTCGAGACGAGGCCGCCTCCGCCCCACTTGTAACTGAGGTCCACTTGGCGGCTGTTCAGGTAGCCGCCGTCGGGGGACGCCTCGTAGCCTGCGGCGCGGTTGAGGACGATGCGCCGCTGGTCCTCAACATCGGTGGCGGTCATCCCCGCAGGCTCCCAAACGAGCTGCCGCATGGCATCCGGATACGGCTTGCCCGTTAGCTTCTCGATGAGAGCAGCCAGAACCGTATAACCATAGGTTGAGTAGGTGTACTTTTCTCCCGGCTGGTGCTCCAATGGGTCGCCCTTGAAGATGGTCAGGGCGGGGATAGGCCCGGTGAAGCGCTCGTTCCTGAGTGACTCGTTGCCTCGGTAGTGCCGGATGCCGGAGGTGTGCGACAGGATGTGTCGCACTGTAATCACCGCTCCCTTGTCGGGGAACTCGGGCAGGTATTTCCGGATGTCGGCGTCTAAGTCCACCAGCCCTGCTTCCGCCAAGCGCAGGACGGCGACCGCGGTAATCGGCTTGCTGATGCTGGCGAGGCGATAGACGGTCTCGGGTGTGGCAGGGGCGCGCGCCTCGAGGTTGGCGTATCCAAACCCTTCGGCGAACACGACCCTGCCCCCCTCGGCGATGGCGATGGAGCAGCCAACGACGCCCCTCTGCTCGAGATGCGCCCGCACGGCGGAGCGAAGTTCGGCTGCCGGATCGCGTGCCGCCCCTGCGGCAACAGCGAGCGCGAGCATGACGACAACGAGCCTACGAGCGAGCATGGGGCGGTTTATACCGTCTGCGCCTAAGAGGGCGGGTATAACCCCGGCGATGCAGCCCATCCGGTCGCACGCCGACGCGAAGTCGCCTGAGTTCCAGGCGCAAGCCGCGCACTTCTCGCAGCTGATCAGCGAGTTGGAGGAGCGGCGTGCGGCGGTGCGGCTTGGCGGGCCGGAGAAGTACCGGCAACTGCATCACGAGCGCGGCAAGCTGGCCGCGCGCGAGCGCATCGAGCGGCTGCTCGACCCCGGCTCGCCGTTTGTAGAGTTGGGGATGCTTGCGGCGTTCGGCATGTATGGCGACGAGGTGCCGAGCGCGGGGGTGGTAGCCGGGCTGGGGCAGATTGCGGGTCGAGTGTGCGTTATCGTTGCGAACGACGCGACCGTCAAGGGGGGAACGTATTACCCGCTGACGATTCGCAAGCACCTTCGCGCACAGGAAGTCGCCTTGGAGAATCGCCTTCCGACGATCTACCTTGTCGACTCGGGGGGTGTGTTTCTGCCGATGCAAAGCGAGGTGTTCCCGGACAAGGAGCACTTCGGCCGCATCTTTTACAATCAGGCGCGCATGTCCGCGCTCGGCATCCCGCAGATCTCGGTGGTGATGGGGATGTGCACCGCCGGCGGCGCGTACGTTCCGGCGATGAGCGATGAGAACGTTATCGTAAAGGGGACCGGAACGATCTATCTTGCCGGCCCGCCGCTGGTGAAGGCTGCGACCGGCGAGGAGGTTAGCCCTGAGGAACTGGGCGGCGGGGAGATGCACTCGCGTCTGAGCGGCGTTACGGATCACTTGGCAGAGAACGACGACCACGCGCTTGTGATCTGCCGTTCGATCGTCGAGAACCTTCCGCCGGTTCCCTCGTCTCAGGTTGACCCTCCCTATCCGATCGAGGATCCGCTGTATCCGGCGGACGAGATCCACGGCATCCTGCCGACGGACACGCGGCAGCCGTACGATGTGCGCGAGGTGATTGCGCGCTTGGTTGACGGCAGCCGCTTCCACGAGTTCAAAAGGGAGTATGGCTCAACGCTGGTAACCGGGTTCGCTCGGTGGATGGGCTACCCGGTCGGGATTCTTGCCAACAACGGAGTGCTGTTTAGTGAGAGCGCTCTCAAGGGGGCACACTTCATCGAGATCTGCTCACAGCGTCGGTTCCCTCTCGTGTTCCTTCAGAACATCACGGGCTTCATGGTGGGCAAGCGATACGAGCAAGGTGGAATCACGCGCGACGGCGCAAAGATGGTGCAGGCGGTCGCCTGCGCGGATGTTCCGAAGATCACCGTGATCATCGGCGCATCGCACGGGGCAGGCAACTATGCGATGTGCGGCCGCGCCTACGGGCCTCGGTTCTTGTTCACGTGGCCAAACTCGCGCATCTCGGTGATGGGGGCGGAACAGGCGGCGCAAGTGCTGATCACCATCCAAGAGATGAAGAAGAAACTTACGGAAAAGGAAAGGAGCGCGATCGGCGACCCGGTTCGAAAGCAGTATGAAGAGGAAGGCTCGCCGTACCACGCAACGGCGCGCCTTTGGGATGACGGGATCATTCTGCCGACGGAAACGCGCGCAACCGTCGGGCTTTGCCTTGCTGCTGCGCTGCACGCTACGGTGCCGGAGACTCGGTACCCCGTGTTCCGGATGTAGCCCCTCCCCCGCCGCGCCTGCGGCGGGCTTCCTCGATGGCGTCTTTGATGGGCTGCGGCAGCTGGTCGGGGCTCACGAACGGCACGCTCGGGTCCCAGCGGCCAAGTGTGATTGCCGCACTGCCCATCAGGCGATCTCCAACACGAACGACGACGAGGACGTGTTCTTGGCGCGCGGGTCGCACGACGTAACGCACCAACCCCGCTGCGTATGAGGGGTTGTTGTCGAGGGCGCGCAGCCACGATTGTACGTCCTCGACCCAACGGCTGCGGAACGGTTTGCCGGTTGAAGATAACGTTTGCCTCTGCACTGCCGGCACCTCGGTTCGCACGATCAAAACCTCAGCCTCCGAAGGCAGCCCGTTGGGTAGCAGCTCAGTTACAGATGCCGCGGAAGAGGCAACGTAGCCCGAGAAGTCGTATCCATAGTCCTCCGTCGAGCGCGAACTCTCGTCGCAGAAAAGGATGCGCCATGCAAGAGCACGCTGGTGTGGTGATAAGCGGGAAGCGAGGATCGGCTCGCCGTTCCAAGGTGTCGACACAGGATGCTCGCCCACCGAGTACAAAAAGCGAGCGGCAGCGAGCGCGGAGCGCCTTGGAGGGTCGAACAGGTGGCCAAACAGCGACCCCTGCAGTTGCGCGTCTGAGTACCTCGTACACAACTCGCCGAACTCGGCGAGGGTGAAGCCACCGTTCTTATGGAAGGCGTCACGGAGCGACTTGAGCGTTCTGACGGCGATGAAGTCCCTTCGTTGCACCGCCCAGGTAGGGCTGCGGTATGTAATCCAGCCCTCACTCAACGACCACCCGCCTGGATAGAGAGCGTCGAGTAGCAGGCCTGCATCACGCGTGCGAAAGGCGTCACCGTGGGCGCCGGCGAGGGGCAGATCTGTGATCAGGTTTAGTTCTAGGGCATCCACAAGTGCGATGGCAAGCTCCCCATGACCCAGCCCTGGCATGGCATCGCTGCCCGGGAGCGTCCACTGCTCAGACAGGACCGAGGCCAGGTTCCTGTACGGCAGGCCATCAGGCGCGCTGAGCAACTCGTTGATGCGAGGGGTGTCGACGACGGTTCCGGCAAGAGTAGTAGAAGCTTTCGAAGGTATTGCACCTGCGGACGGGATAAGCACGTAGTCAGAGGCCATGACGGTGCCGTCCGGCGAGATAGCATAGAAGTGCACGTCCCCACGAAGCGACAACCCGCCATATTCGTCGCTTGAGAACTCGACAAGGAGATCGCCGGCGATAGTGCGCGCCTCGGGGACCCGCTGCGTAAGGGCTGCCAGCGCTTCTGCCCCGAGAGCCTCGGCACTTCCCATCGAGTGCTGCGCCGCCGTAGGTCTAATTGCGTAGACAACCGCACCAAGCTCGACCAGCTGGCGGAACTGTGCAGGCGTCATCTCCACAAAAAGCTTAAGTGCCAACCTCCCTAACGGCGTTGACCTGAGTTTCAGGTCTTCGACGGCCCACCACAAATCTTGCTTCTCATCCGGTGGCGTTTCCGGGGCGAACAGCCGGCGCTGCAATTCGCGATATTGAAGCTGCAACTCCTCCGCCTTACCCTCTGATTGCTGCAGCACCTGCTTAACCTGAACCTGCGCTCGACGGAGTGGCTCTGCAAACTGCTCTTCGTACGCCTTCTCCTCCCGCTCTTTTTGCTCTTTGCTCTGGAACAGAACATAGCCGCCGTCCTCCGCTCGCCACGACCAGTCGAGGTGACTCGCAACGCGCTCCATCACCTCGCGCGCGGGCACGTCCTTCACGCGCAGGACGACGAGGTCCTCCTTCACGCCGGCGTCAGCCTTCAGCCGAACGCCGGTGCGGGCAGAGAGGTCGTCGAGGAGCGTCTCGATCGTCGCGACCGGGTGGGAGACCGTCACGCGTGCGTTCAGGCGGCCGTCGTCGGGCAGCGGGCCGACCTGCGCGACGGCGCACATGGGCGCCAACGCGATCGCAGACAGACATACGCGGGGCGAAACCGTAACTGCCACGGCTCCATTGTACTGTAACTGGACGACCTATTTCAGGGCTCCTCAGGAACGGCGAGTGCTCGCGAGACGCTCGCGCTCCCTGTTCGCAAGGCGCGCTCCCAGGGTGTGCGAGGGAGGGCCAGCGTCCCCGCGAGCCATACCGTTTACTGTCCAGATAGAGACCCCGCCCCAACCCTCCCCGCGAGCGGGGAGGGAGTTCAGCCGGGCTACTTGTAAATCGAGTAAGCATCCCACTCGGGGTCGAGCGCGAGCCGTACAGCGCACAACTGCCCGACGTGGTACGCGTCGTGCAGCGCGATGTACTCGAGGGCGACGTGAGGCACCTTCTCCGGGTCGCCGCCGCGAATCGCCTCGACCGCGTTTGCCCGCTCGGCGCGCCACGTGCTCAATGGCTCGGCGCCTTCGGGCAACCGGTAGGTGCCCCACTCGTATGGCTCGCCTCGCAGGGCGGCGACGCCTCCTCGGTAGCAGTCGCAGAGGTGCTCCGCCACTTGGCGGGGCGACATGATGTTGGGATAGGGCTCGGCGTCCCAGTTCTCAGCGCTCAATCCCGCCCAGCAGGCTTCCAGCTGGCGGACCGTTGTCTCAATCGCGTGCAAGGCGGTGGCATCCATGGCGGCGGTTTTACCACGGCGACGGGTAGAACCGAGGGCGTGAACCTAATCGTTGAACAGAAAGGGGCGGTACTGCGTGTTCACTTGAACCGCCCGGATGTCCGCAACGCCTTTGACGACTCGCTCATCGCGGAGTTGACGAGCGTGTTTCGCGACGTGTCGCACGATGTCCGCGCTGTCACCCTGTCCGGCGAGGGCAAGGTCTTCTGCGCGGGCGGAGACCTCAATTGGATGCAACGCACCGCGGACTACTCTGAGGAGGAAAACCTTCGCGACGCCGAGGCGCTGGCTGCGCTGTTTCTTGCGGTTGATGAGTGCCCTTGCCCTGTGGTTGCACGCGTGCAGGGCGCGGCATTCGGCGGAGGGTTGGGCTTGGTAAGTGTCTCCGATGTTGTTATTGCTGAAACTGGTGCACGATTCTGCTTCAGCGAGGTCAAACTGGGACTCGTCCCATCCGTTATTTCCCAGTTCGCGATTCGGAAGATCGGAGAAAGCGCAGCTCGGAGGTACTTCCTGACGGCGGAGGTATTCGACGCAAACGAAGCGCAGCGCATCGGCCTCGCGCACCGAGTCGTTCCGACGGAGCAACTCGACGACGAGACGGAGGCAGTCCTGTCCGCAATCCTATCGAACGGGCCGAACGCCGTGCGCAGCGCAAAGGCGCTGATCCGGCAACTGCGCGGGAAGACGGTTGAGGAGGCAGTATCGCTCTCCACCAAGACGATTGCTCACGCCCGCGCGAGCGAGGAGGGCAAGGAGGGAGTTACCGCCTTCCTTCAGAAAAGGAAGCCGCCCTGGCAGGACTGACCCCGAGCCGCTTGGAGGCGCTCGCCCTCGCCGAGGGCAAGCTTCCAACCGCAGCGAACATCCGCTCCGTTGCCGAAGCCCTCTCGCCGGAGGACGCCGCCTGGGCGTTCACCCAATGGGAGTTGCGAGAGCGGGCGAGAGCCAAGTTCCCCAACGCCGGAAGGATGTTGTTCACCCGCGAGGCGCTTGAACAGGCGACCCCGGCCGCAGTTGCTCGCTACCACGCCTCAAAGTTCCCGCGCGGGGCAACGGTTGCCGACCTGACCGCGGGAATCGGTGGGGACCTGATGGCGCTCGCTGAGCGCGGCCCCGTCATCGCGTTCGAATCGGACGAGGAGCGAGCCGCGTGCGCCGAGTGGAACGCCGGGATGCCCGTCCGGCGGGAGGACGCAATGGCTCTCGAGTGGGAATGGGAGTACGCGTTCTGCGACCCATCGCGCCGCCGCGCAGGCAGGCGACTCACCCAACCGGAGGATTTCTCGCCGAACCCTGTCGACGTGGCTGGGCGCATGGCTGGCCTGCGGCTTGGAGGCATCAAACTCAGCCCGATGTTGAGTGATGCTTTCCTACAAAATCTTGGAGATTGCGTCGAGTTCGTTTCTCACCGAGGGGAGTGCGTTGAGGCGCTGATCTGGATAGGAATCGAGATTGATCCTGGACGTTACGCCGTTCAAGTCGCTGAGGGTGGCGCGGTGAGCCGACTCGATGCGTCGCCCCTGCTACCTGCCCGCCGCGGTGTAGCTGCGTTTGTGTTCGACGCCGACCCCTCGGCGGTGCGGGCGCATGCCTTGGGCGCCCTGTGCGCGGAGCACGACCTACATCCGCTGGCGGACTCGGTCGGTTACCTCACCGGCGACCAAGCCGTGGCGTCTCCATGGTTGAGGTCGTATCGGGTGCTTGCGGATGCGCCCGCGCGGGAGCGCGCGGTGCGCGAGGTGGCGCGAGGGTTGACGGCCCGGGTCGCAGAGGTGAAGTCTCGCGTGCGCGACACGGAGAGGTTCGGCTGGCTCGCCCGCGTGGCTGAGGGTAAGCGGCGGGTGACGGCGATGCTGTATCCGCGCGAGCGCTCGGTGCGGGTGTTGCTCGTAGAGCCGCTTGATGCCGGGCGGTAATCTGCGCGCAATGGACCGCGCAAACCACGAAGACATCCGCATCGGCACCATCGTTCACGCACAGGACTGCCCGAAGCGCCCAACGCAGATTCAGCCGCTCGGCTTCGAGTGCTTTCAGATAACGTTCGGCGGCAGCCTCGCCGGGCACGACCTCATGAAGTTGGCTGAGGAGTGCAAGCCGTACAACATCAGTTGTGTTGGGCTTTACGGCAATCCGCTGCAGTCCGAGGATTCAGTGGGGGAGTGGAAGGCGCTGATACAGAGCGCGCGCTCGTTCGGTTGCGACGTGGTCTCCGGCTTCGCGGGCGCGCTTGAGGATCGTCCGGTTGACGAGTCCCTTCCCCGCTTCCGCGAGGTGTTCGGCGAGTTGGCGCGCATTGCCGAGGGCGAGGGGGTGCGCATCGCGTTCGAGAACTGCGACATGGGCGGCACGTGGCATCGCCCAAAGTGGAACATCGCGCACTCGCCGCGCGCGTGGGAGATGATGTTCACCGAGGTGCCGTCGCCGGCACTCGGGTTGGAGTGGGAGCCGTGCCACCAGATGGTCTCGTTTGCGAATCCGATGCCACAAATCCGCGAGTGGCACTCACGAATCTTTCACATCCACGGCAAGGACGCGTCAGTGCAGCACGACCTCATTGCGAAGTACGGCATTCGGTCGGGTCTCAACGTGGTGTGGCATCGTCACCCCGGGTTCGGCGACACGAACTGGACGGACGTTATCAGCGTCCTGCGTTCGGTCGGCTGGCGCGGGGCGATTGATATCGAGGGGTGGCACGACCCGGTGTACCGCGACGAGTTGGAGATGACCGGCCAGGTGTACGCTCTGGAGTACCTCAAGGCTTGCCGTGGCGGGCGGTACGTGCCGAACCCCTCATGACGGCTGCAGTATAATCGCCCCTCGGCATGCCCAAGAAGAGGAAACGGATTCTCATTGCCAACCGAGGCGAGATCGCGCTCCGGGTGATGCGAACCGCGCACGCGATGGAGTTTGACACGGTCGGTGTCTTTACCCCTGACGATGAGGGCATGCCGCATAGCGAGCCGAGCGAGCGGCACTCCGCAGTTCCGATTGACGACTACCTCTCGATCCGCTCGATCCTCAAAGCGGCGCAAGACTCCGGGGCGGAGATGATTCACCCCGGCTACGGGTTCCTTTCGGAGAACCCGAAGTTCGCCGCCGCCTGCGACAAGGCGGGCGTGAGGTTCATCGGCCCGCCTTCGCAAGCGATGCGCGCCGTTGGAGACAAAGCGAAGGCGAGGGCGACCGCGCAGAAGCTCGGGATACCCGTTGCGGAGGGGCTTGGCCCGTTCCGCGAAGCCAGGGAGATCGAGAAGGCAGCCAAGAGCCTGGGAGCGCCGGTGATGTTGAAGGCGGTCGCCGGGGGCGGCGGCAAGGGCATGAAGCGCCTGATGACGCTCGACGGACTGCGAGAGGTCATCGCAACCTCACAGCGAGAGACAAAGTCCGCGTTCGGCGACGACGCGCTGATCGTAGAGCGGTACGTCTTCCCCGCTCGGCATGTCGAGGTTCAGGTGATGGGCGACGGCAAGCGTTGCATCGCTCTCGGGGAGCGGGAGTGCAGCCTTCAGCGGAGGCACCAGAAGATCATCGAAGAGTCTCCCAGCCCCGGAGTGGACGAGCCTTTGCGCCAAAAACTGTTCGAAGCGGCGGTCGCGCTGTGCGAGGCGGTCGGCTACCGGAGCGCGGGCACGGTGGAGTTCCTGGTCGACGCCGACGGCCGGTACTACTTCCTCGAGGTTAACGCTCGCTTGCAAGTCGAGCACCCGGTGACGGAGATGCGAACGGGCTTGGACCTGGTTCGAATGCAGATCGAGGTCGCCCAGGGGGGCAGCGTGCCGAAGCAAGAGCACGTTTCCTTCAACGGGCACGCCATCGAGACTCGCCTGAACGCGGAGGACCCGTGGCGGGGCTTCCTGCCCAGCGCCGGACGGGTGCTGATGTGCAGGTTCCCGAGCGGCGAAGGCGTGCGCGTGGACTCGGGCGTGGGGAGTCGCGTCAGTTCGCGTTACGATTCGCTCATCGGGAAACTCATCGCACACGGCGCGACGCGCGAGGAGGCGAGGGAGAAGTTAAAGGGCATGCTGAAGCAGACCGTCGTGCTCGGTGTGCTGACGAACCAGCCGTTTCTCATCCAACTGTTGGATTCCGAGTTCTTCCAGTCGGGAGAGACGTTTACGCACACGATTGATGGGCTGGACCTCGGCGACCGGCCGCTGCCTGCGCCGCTCGTCAGCGCCGCCGCAGACCTGTTGCGCGGCTACCTTCCAAAGGGCCCTGCGGTGTGGTGGCACGCGCACCAGCGCTCGACGGCGACCATCACTCTGATTGGGCCTGATGGGCGAGTTGAGGCGCCGGTCGGCACCCGGAACCTACACCCGACCGATGCCGTCGCGGTTGCCAGGGACCGCGAGCGTGTGTGGGCGTCATTTGAGGGAGCGCTTGGCGTGTTCTACCTGCCGGACGCGGCGGGCGTCGAGGAGGCGTCGGAATCGCGAGCGCCGATGACCGGCAAAGTCGTATCGCTTCCGGTGCGCGTAGGCGACAAGGTGCGCGAGGGCGACACCCTCGCCGTCCTCGAGGCGATGAAGATGGAGTACCGCCTGGAGGCGCAGGCACCCGGCGCCGTCAAGGACATCGGTGTGCGCGAGGGGGACCTCGTGGACCTCGGTCAGGTCCTGGTGCGCTTAGACCTTGGCGGCACGGAGTAGGGCTACTCGCCCTTTGGGTGGAACTCGAGCACTTCTGAGTTGATGCAGAACCGGAGGCCGCCCTTGTCCTTCGGGCCGTCGGTGAAGACGTGGCCGAGGTGCCCATCGCACCTCGAACAGAGCACTTCGAGGCGCACCATGCCGTGGCTGTAGTCGGCTCGCAGCCATACGGCGTCCATGTCATACGGCTGAAAGAAGGATGGCCAGCCCGTCCCCGAGTCGAACTTGTGATCCGACTTGAAGACCGGCAGCCCGCAACCGACGACGGTGTAGTAACCGTCCTGCTTGTTGTCATAGAACCTTCCGCAGAACGCCGGCTCCGTGCCCTGGTTGCGGAGGATGCGATACTGCTCCGGAGTCAGAATAGCCTTCCATTCCTCTTCGGTGCGGACGATCTTGTCGGCGCGCTTCGGGCTGGAGCAGAGGAAGCCCTTGAAGGGCCCATCGGCGAACCGTCCGTCCTTCACCTTCCAGTTCAGGACCTTCTCGCTTGCCGCCTGCTGGTCTTCGCCGCCGGCGCCGACGCGGAAAGCGAGGAAGAGGACGCCGACGAGCGGCAGGACTCCGAGCAAGAGAATCTTCATGTCTCCATTATACGCCGCCGAGCCGTAGCGCGCGAAGGAACCGGGCAAGGCGGGCAGGCGTTAGGAAAGGTAGACTACTGACGCTCCGACCCGGGCGGGACAACATCCCCGTCCTTGAAGGACTGTTCCACTCGGGGCCGGCCGCAGGTTTGAGCGGCGGCGGCGGAGCAAGGAGAAACGGAATGTATCAGGCCCCTCTCCCCGAGGAATACGCGCGGCTGTCACCCGAGGAGGCGCGCGAACGGATTCTGGCCGCCAAGAAGGCTTTGGGCGAGCGCGTGGTCATTCTCGGGCACCACTACCAGCGCGACGAGATCATCGAGCATGCCGACTATCGCGGCGACAGTTTCAAACTCGCGAAGGACGCGAACCGGCATCCGGAGGCTGAGTTCATCGTGTTCTGCGGCGTTCACTTCATGGCGGAGAGCGCCGACATCCTGACGCCCGACCACCAGAGGGTCATTCTGCCGAACCTCGCCGCGGGGTGCAGCATGGCCGACATGGCGAACCTGTTCCAAGTCCGCAACTGCTGGCGTCACCTCACGGAGCGGTTCGACGCGGCGAGCATCATCCCTGTAACGTACATCAACAGCGCGGCGAACCTAAAGGCGTTCGTGGGAGAGAGGGACGGAACGGTCTGCACCAGCACGAACGCGCCGATGGCAGTGGAGTGGGCGCTGCAACAGGGCGAGAGGGTTCTGTTCTTCCCCGACCAGCACCTCGGGCGCAACACGGGAGTCAAACTCGGCTACGACCCAGAGGTGGACATGGTGGTGTGGGATCCGCACCAGCCGCTGGGCGGAAACAGCGAGGAAGCGCTGCAGCGGGCGAGGTTCATCCTCTGGAAGGGGCACTGCTCGGTGCACAAGAGGTTCACCGTCGAGCAGATTCGCAAGGCGCGAGCCGAGCACCCCGGCGTGAACGTGGTTGTTCACCCCGAGTGCGAGCTCGAAGTAGTGCGCGAAGCGGACCTGAACGGGAGCACGGAATTCATCATCAACACGGTAACCGCCGCCGAGCCGGGCACGACCTGGGCTGTGGGCACCGAGATCAACCTCGTGCAGCGGCTGGCAAAGGAGAACCCGGACCGGACGATCTTCTGCCTCGACCCGATGATCTGCCCCTGCTCGACGATGTATCGCATCCACCCATCGTTCCTGCTCTGGGCGCTGGAGATCCTTGTGGCCGGCACCCCGGTAAACGTCATCGAGGTCCCGCCGAAGGTGAAGCACTTCGCCAAGTTGGCGCTGGATCGGATGCTGACGCTCACCTAGGCGACGTTCGCGCCATACTGCGAAGGCAGGTTGTCGGAAGCACGCGCGTTCACCCGCATCGCACCGTGGTACGAGGCGCTCATGTCGGGCGTGCCGTATCCGATGTGGCTCGCCTACTTAAAGTTGGTGTGGTCATATTGTGCGGCTCAGCCTCGCTCCGTCCTCGACGTCTGCTGCGGCACGGGGCGGCTGTCGCGCATGCTTTCCGCCGAGGGGTATGAGGTCGCCGGAGTTGACCTCAGCGAGGGCATGATCCTCGAGGCGAGGCGGCGCGCCGCTGAGGAGGGGCTGGAGGTTCGGTACGAGGTGAGCGACGCGGCGGAGTTCCGGCTGGGCGAGACGTTCGACGCCGCCTTCAGTTTCTTCGACTCGCTGAACTACATCACCCAGCCCGAGCGGCTGCGCCTCGCTTTCGAGCGGGTTGCGGAGCATCTCGTCGCCGGCGGCTTGTTCCTGTTCGATCTCAACACGGCGTATGCCTTCGAGAAGAGGATGTTCGACCAGAAGGAGACCCGAGCGGACGCCCCGGTGCGGTACCTGTGGAAGGGGGCGTGGGACCCCCAGACGCGCCTCTGTACGGTTACGATGGATTTCGAGGCAGAAGGCAAGCAGTTTCGCGAGGTTCACGTTCAGCGGGCGCACTCCTTGGACGAGGTGGAGCGGTTCCTGCATGAGAGCGGCTTCGACCGGGTGGAGGTGTTCGACGCCTACACGCTCGGCCCGCCGAGGCGGAGGAGCGACCGGATTCACGTCCTCGCGCACCGAAGGGCCGGGAGCGGATAGAATGCACTAGAAGCGATGAGGCGGTTTGCTGCGTTTGTAGTTTGCCTGGGTGTGACGGTTGCCTCCGTTGGGATATCGGGGTGCAGCAGCGACAAGAACGGGGCGCCTGCGGCGCTCACGGGCACGCTGTCCGTTCGGATTGACTGGCCCGGGCGCACCAGGTACGTCCCCCCTTATGCGGACAGCGTCGTGCTCGAACTGAAGATAACGCAGACGGGCGAAGTGCGGACGCTCACCGTGAACCGGGGCCCGAACGACTCCCCGCACACCGGGCAGGTCACTTTCCCCGACCCGGTGCTCGCGGGCTCCCACTTGCTCACGATGAAGGCGTACGATGGGCAGAACGGCACCGGGGAGCTGGTGGCTTCCGGCAATCGCGTCGTCACCATTCGAGCCAAGGAGACGACGAGCGTGAACGTCTCAGCCGACCTTCAGTCGAGGGTCAGTGTCGTCATCATTGACAATGCTCCGACCACGTTCCAGGCCGGCAACCAGACGACGCTGATCGGCCATGCCGAGGATGAGAACGGCCAAACGCTGATGCTCCCTGCGGGTGCGCTCCGCTGGGCGATAACCGCGGGGCAGGCATTCGCGACGATCGACCCCATCACGGGCCTGTTCCAAGCGAACGCGCCAGGCGAGGTTACTGTGCAGTTCTCCGAGCCGGGCGCAGGCGTGGAAGACACCGCCGACATCACCATCATCGCGCCCCCGCCGCCCGGCTTCGGCAACGTTGCCGTCAGCGTGGACTGGCCCGGCCGCTCGCGATATGTTCCGCCGTATGCAAACAGCCTTGTGGCGACCATCGGCACGGAGAGCATCACGATCAATCGCGAGGGCGATGGTCCGTCAACCGGCAGCCGCCACTTCCCCAACCCGTTCGACGTTACCGGCAATCCGTACACGCTCGAACTGGAGGCGTACACGCTCGTGGACGGCCAGGGCACGAAGGTGGCGGAGGCGTCGCTGACGATCAACGTGATTGACGGCGAGACGCTGAGCATCAACGTAACAGGCGACCTCGAATCGGTGATTGATCGCATCGTGATTGAGGGGCCGCTCACCGTTCAGGTGAACGAGACGGTGCAGATGATCGGCCACGCCAGAGACGCCAGCGACACCATCATCCTGCTGCCCGCCGGGGCGCTGACTTGGAGCCAGGTGTCGGGTGCGGAATTCGGAACGATTGACTCTTCAGGAAGGTTCCAGGGCTTGTCGCCGGGCGTGGCGCGAGTGCGACTGGAAGAGCCAGGCGCGGGCGTGTTCGCCGAGGCGGACGTCACGGTTGTCGCCGCGCCGCCACCCCCGCCGGTGTACAAACTGGTGTTCACGCGCGACGAACTGGACAACCCTGAAGTGTATTTCATGAATTCCGACGGCTCTGGGCTGCTGAACCTATCGGATTGGTCAGGACTTGACGAGAAGCCCGAGTTCGATGCCACTGGGTCGCGTGTCATCTACGCTTCCACCCGCGACGAAGGCGAGTGGACCGACATCTACATCATCAACAGCAGCGGCACGAACCGCCGGAGGCTGACCGACGCTGCAGGGCCGGACACCGACGCGGCGATCAGCCCAGACGGGTCGAAGTACGTCTTCACCTCACGGCGAAACGGGAACGTAGACCTCTACATCGGCGACACCGCGGGCCTGGAGCAGAACATCGTCCAGATCACCAGCGACCCGGCTATCGAGTCCAATCCCGTGTTCAGCCCCGATGGAGCGCTGGTGCTGTTTACTTCGGATGTGAACGGCACGAAGGACCTGTTTGCATACGACGTCAACTCGCAGAACATAGCGCCGATCATCACCGGGCCGGGCGAGGACTACGACGGTCGCTTCAGCCCCGACGGCACGAAGATCGTCTTCGCCTCAGACCGGGACGGGAACGCCGAGATCTACGTCTACGACGTCAATCTGATGACCACGACGAGGCTCACGTTCCGCGAATCCGCTGACGAGCGACCGGCGTTCACCCACGATGGGCTGCGCATCGTGTTCGTGTCGGATCGAACCGGCAACGTGGAGGTGTTCATGATAAACGCCAACGGCACGGCCGCGACGAACCTGACCACGAACACGAACGACGACCTCGATCCTCACACCCCTCGTCTGCCATAGGCGTGCAGGAAGTGGTGCCTTTCGTGTCAAACTCCGGTCACCGGAGAAGGTTCGACCATGCCTGACACCATCGAGACCCTGTTGAAGGAGGGGCGGAGGTTTCCTCCGCCGGAGGCATTTGTTGCGCAGGCGAACGTGAGCGACCCTGCTGTCTATGAGGATGCGGATCGGGACCCCGTCGCCTTCTGGGAGAGCTGGGCGAGGAAGCTCGATTGGATCCAGCCGTGGCACACGCCGCTCGTGTGGGAGGAGCCGTACGCGCAGTGGTTCGTCGGCGGAAAGCTGAACGCATGCGCCAATTGCGTGGATCGGCACGTCGCCGCGGGCAAGGGAGGGCGGCCGGCGATCCTGTGGGAAGGCGAGCCGGGCGATACGGCGGTCTGGACGTACGGCGAGCTGCTCACCCAGGTCTGCAAGATCGGCAACGCGCTCAAGGAGCTCGGCGTCCGCCGCGGAGACATCGTTTGCATCTACATGCCGATGGTTCCAGAGATCGTGGCGACGATGCTCGCCTGTGCTCGGATAGGGGCGGCGCACAGCGTCGTGTTCGGAGGTTTCAGCGCGGAGTCCCTCAGAGAGCGCATCAACGACGCGGGCGCGGTAGTCGTTGTAACCGCGGACGGCGGTTGGAGGCGCGGCAACGTCGTGCCGCTGAAGAGAATCGTGGACGACGCCTTAGCGGGTACGCCGAGCGTGCGCAAGGTACTGGTTCTCGAGCGCGTCGGCGCCGACCATGCGCCCCTCGAGATGACAGCAGGCAGGGACGTGCGCTGGCAAGAGATCGTCCCCCAGCAGCCGGACGAATGCCCCTGCGAGGCGATGGACAGTGAAGACCTGCTGTTCACGCTCTACACGAGCGGCTCAACCGGAAAGCCGAAGGGCATCGTCCACACGACCGGCGGCTACCTGACCGGGACTCTGGCAACGTACAACTGGATCTTCGATCACAAGGAGAGCGACATCTTTTGGTGCACGGCGGACTGCGGTTGGGTAACGGGACACAGTTACGTCGTTTACGGGCCCCTCGCCAACGGGGCGACGATCGTGCTGTACGAGGGGGCGCCCGACACGCCGGACAAGGATCGCTTCTGGCGCATCATCGAGCGGCACAAGGTAACGGTCCTCTACACCGCCCCCACGGCGATCCGGGCCTTCATGAAGTGGGGCGACGAGTATCCGGAGAGGTGCGACCTTTCGAGCCTACGCCTGCTCGGCTCAGTGGGGGAGCCCATTAATCCGGAGGCATGGGTTTGGTACTGGAGGCACATCGGCGGCGGGCGGTGCCCGGTTGTGGATACGTGGTGGCAGACGGAAACGGGGCACATCCTCATCTCGCCGCTGCCGGGCATCACGGAGTGCAAGCCGGGTTCCGCGTCTCGCCCGTTCCCGGGCGTCCGCGCCGAGGTGGTGTCGGAGGAGGGCGCCGTGTTGGGCGGCGCCGTAGGTGGCTACCTCGCAATCACGCACCCCTGGCCCGGAATGCTGCGCGGCCTGTGGAAGGACCCGGAGCGCTACGTCCAGACCTACTGGAGCCGCTTCCCCGGCAAGTACTTCCCTGCTGACGGCGTGAAGCGCGACGAGGACGGGGTCCTGTGGCTCCTCGGCCGCGTTGACGACGTGATGAACGTCGCCGGCCACCGCATCAGTACGATGGAGGTGGAGAGCGCGCTGGTTGATCACCCGGCTGTCGCGGAGGCGGCGGTCATCGGGCGGCACGACGACCTGAAAGGGCAGGCGATCAGCGCCTTCGTGCTGCTTCGCGCCGGGCACGAGCACGACGCGATCGAGAACGAACTGAGGCAACACGTCGCGAAAGTCATCGGGCCGATTGCGAGGCCGGACGAGGTGTTCATCTGTGGCGACCTGCCCAAAACGCGCAGCGGCAAAATCATGCGGCGCCTTCTGCGCGACATCGCAGAGGGGCGGGCGCTGGGCGACACCACAACGCTTGCGGACGCCGGGGTGGTCGACGGGCTGCGAAAGCAGTACGAGCACATCGAGGGTTAGACATGGGAATCGCCGTCTATCCCGGAACGTTCGACCCGCCGACGCTCGGCCATGTGGACATCATCCGCCGCGCGGCGGGGCTGTTCGACCGAGTCATCATTGCGGTCGGGGCAAACCCGATGAAGCGTCCGCTCTTCGGCCTGGAGGACCGCCTCGCGATGCTCGAGGAGATTGCGGCGGAGTTCGAGAACGTTGATGTGGAGCCGTTCTCGGGGCTGCTGGTGGAGTTCTCCCGGGAGAAGCGCGCCTCCGTGGTCATTCGGGGGCTTCGAGCGGTTTCCGACTTCGAGAACGAGTTCCAGATGGCTCTCGCCAACCGCACGCTGGCTCCGGATGTGGAGACGATCTTTCTGATGACAAGTGCAGACGTGATGTTTGTTTCGTCCAGTATTGTGAAAGAGATTGCGCGGCTTGGCGGCGACGTGCGAAAACTGGTGCCCGGGCCGGTGGCGCGGAGGCTGCAACAGCGCACCGCTGAGGAGGTCTGACCAAGAGTGGAAGTCATCAAAGCGTTGGAAGAGTTGAGGCAGCACCTGGAATCCACGCGCCAGTTCCTCGGCATTACCGTGGGTCTCAACAAGGAGGAGTGCGCCGTGATTCTTCGGAAACTGCACGCCCTCCTCCCCGAGGAGATACGACAGGCGGCGCAGATTCGGGACGAAGCGCAGCGGGTACTCAACACCGCCAAGCAGGAGGCGGAGACAATCGAGAACCGCGCACGCATCGAGGCGCAGCACGTCCTCGACGCGGCTCGCAAAGAAGGGGAGCAAGCACTGCAGCGCGCCCGCATGGAACAGGAGCGCATGCTCAACGAGAACGAAATCCTGCGCATCGCGAAGGCTGAGGCGGACAAGACCCGCGCCGCCGCTGAGACCGAGGCGAACCGCCTTCGGCGAGAGGCCGACCAGTATGCCCACGATGTCCTCACGAAGTTGGAGAACGTCGTCTCCCGGGTGCTCGGCACGGTTGAGAAGGGGCGCTCAGAGTTGCAGCGCTCCCTAAAACCACAGGACGCCCCCGCCCTTCCAACCGACGGCGAGCAGTGAGCCTGGGGGTAGACTGCCGTCCGGTCTCCGCAGGCAATGCGAAAAGCACGACTCTTCGACCTGAACGACGCGCTCCAGCACCCCGGACGCACAGTCACGCTCCAGGTTAGCACCAACCTTGAAGAGGAGACGGACCTCGACTTAGTAGAGCCCGTCGTGGGCGAGCTATCCGCCGTCTCGACCGGGCAGATTCTCGTCATTGAGGGGACGCTGCACACCACCGTCGTGCTGGAATGCGCGCGATGTACCGAGCCGGTCGAGGTGCCCCTCGAGTTCGAGGTCCACGAGGAGTTCCCGGTTGAGGGCGTTGCTGCGGGCTACGGTAGTGGCGGAACCGCATACGTGAAGCCGGGCGAAGACGCAGTCATGTTCAAGGGGAACAGCCTCCGCTATGAAGAGTTGATCCGGCAGGACATATGGGGCTGGATGCCCTTCACAGCCCTCTGCCGGCCCGACTGCCCCGGGGTCGAGGTGCCGAACGCCTCGCCGAAGGGGCGGCCGGAGTTCCAAGTCCTCTCCAGCCTGCTGGAGGACCAGGAGGAGCGGGGCTAAGGATGCGCATCGCGCTCGACGCCATGGGAGGCGACTTCGGCCCGCGTGTTACCGTGCCGGGAGCCGTGGCGGCGTCGGAACAGATTGACGGCGAGGTGCTGCTCGTGGGCAACTCGGAGGCGATCCTGGCTTCGGCGTCGCGCGACCTGCCTTCGAACGTGCGCATCGTGCCGGCAAACGACATCATCGAGATGGGGGAGGAACCGGCGACCGCGGTTCGCCGCAAGCGTGACTCGTCCCTGGTGGTGGCAGCGAACCTCGTTCGAAGCGGCGAGGCGGACGCGTTCGTCTCGGCTGGGAACACCGGGGCGGCGGCAGCCGCAGCCCACCTCTTCTGGAAGTGCATCCCGGGCGTCTCGCGGCCCGCGATCGCGACGATCATCCCAAGCCGCCGCGAGCGGTTCGTGCTGTTGGACAGCGGCGCAATGCCAGACGCGACAGTTCGCAACCTGCTGGAGTTCGCCGTGATGGGTGCGGCGTATGCCGAGGCGGTTCTGGGCATTCGCTCGCCGAGCATCGCGCTGCTGAACATAGGCGAGGAACCGGGCAAAGGCAACAACCTGACCAAAGAGGCTTACAAGGTGTTCTGTGCGAACCTGCCTAACTTCATCGGTAACATCGAGGGCAAGAGCCTGTTCGACGGCGACGCGGGCGTCGTGGTCTGTGACGCGTTCGTGGGTAACGTCCTGCTGAAGACGGCGGAGGGCTTGGGCGCGTTTGTAATGGAGATGTTCCGCGAGAGCGTGCCGAAGAACCCGATCCTTCGACTGCCGCTCTTGCTCCTTAGGAAGGGATTGGAAGACATGAAACGAAAGATGGACTACGCCGAGATCGGGGGCGCCCCGCTGCTCGGAGTGAACGGAATCTGCTTCATCTGCCACGGGCACAGCGATGAGCGTGCCATTCGGAACGCGCTGCTGAACGCCCATCGCGGGTATGCCGGGCACCTGACGGACCTCATTGCCAAGCGGGCGGCTGCGCTGGGAGGCGAGGCAAGTGCCTGATCGAGCGGTTATCCAGTCCATCGGCATGGCGGTCGCAGACCGCGTGATGACGAACGACGAGTTCGAGGCGATCGTAAACACGTCGGATGAGTGGATTCAGACGCGCACGGGCATCAAGGAGCGGAGAATCGCCGAGCCGGGGCAATCCTCGTCCTATTTCGGCATCCGCGCAACGAAGGAAGCGCTTGAGCGAGCAGGCAAAAGCCCCGAAGAGGTGGACATGGTCGTTTGTGCCACCGTCACGGGAGACTACCTTTTCCCCGGCACAGCCTCTTTGATCCAGGACGCCATCGGCGCGAAGAACGCAGGCGCGTATGACCTCGGCGCGGCGTGCGCGGGCTTCATCTACGCCGCCGAAGCCGCTGCCGGAATGATTTGCAACGGGACCATCAGCAACGCTGTCGTCGTGGGGGTTGACACCCTGACTCACTTTGTGGACTGGAAGGACCGCTCCACTTGCGTGCTCTTCGGCGACGGTGGCGGGGCGGTTTTCATGGAGCGCGAGAAAGACACCGACCGCGGCATCGTCGCCACCGTGATGCTCTCCGACGGCTCCGGCGCGCGGCACATCAAAGTTGCGCAGGGCGGCTCGCTGAACCCACCCAACAGCGCGCGGGGCGATGCCGCCTGCCCCTACATCTACATGGCCGGCAAGGAGGTCTTCCGCTTCGCGGTTCGGGCGATGGCGGACAGTTGCAGCCGCGTCCTCGAGAAGGCGGGGCTCACAACGGACGATGTGGACCTCTTCTGCCCGCACCAGGCGAACCTGCGCATCATCACCGCCGCGGCGGAGCACTTGGGGCTTTCGATGGAGCGCGTGTTTGTGAACGTGCAGAAGTACGGCAACATGGGCGCGGGCAGCATCCCCGTCGCCCTCTATGAGGCGGAGCAACAGGGCAGATTGAAGCGCGGAGGCCTCGTGATGACCGTTGGCTTCGGTGCCGGATTGGTGTGGGGAGCGAACTTGATTCGATGGTAATGCGATGAACACAGTCGAGCGGTATCGAAACGTGGCCTTCGGGCTTACCTGCCTGCTTGTTCTGTTTCTCATCATCTATATGCTTCGCCCATTTTGGCAAGCAATCGTTTGGGCGGTTACGCTCGCCATCATCATCTATCCTGTGCACAAACGCATCGCGGATCGTTATGGCGACACGGTCGGCGCCCTTGTTTCGACGGTAAGCGCGCTCCTGTTCGTCGTTGGCCCCCTCGTGCTCACCGGCGTGCTCTTCTATGCCGAGTTGCGCACGATGGCAGCGGTTGTCGAGCAGGGGGCGGACGGGCGAGAACAGTCGCTCAGCCTGTCGCATCTGATTGACGAGGCGGACCGCTTCATCCAGCCATACACCCAGCAAATCGGGCTCACGGACTTCAGCGTTCGCACTGCGATGGAGAGCTGGGCGGAGTCGCTCCAAGGCAGGACGGGGCAGTTCATCACCACCGGCATCCAGGTCATCCTGAACTTCATCTTCGGGATGCTGCTGCTGTTCTTCCTGCTACGCGACGGCAGGAAGTTGCAGATTCCGTCCCTCGACCTGATTCCTCTTGAGCGGGTGCAGTCTCAGCGTGTGCTGGACTCCGTGTACGACATGGTGCACGCTGCGTTCTTGGGCATCGTGCTGGTCGCTCTTGCGCAAGGCGTCGCGATAGGCGTCACGTATTGGCTGCTGGGCGTTCCGTTCCCCTTCCTGTTGGCGTTGCTGTCGATCCTCCTCGCTCTTGTTCCCATGGCGGGAACGCCGGTGCTGTGGGTTCCGATTGCGATCCTGCTCGCTGCGCAGGGCGAATACGGCAAGGCGATTACTCTTGTTGCCGTGGGAATCCTGGTGGTCGGGCAGATAGACACGGTGCTTCGACCGCTCATCATCGGCTCGCGCGTGAAGGTCCATCCTGCGCCCATCTTCTTCTCGCTGTTGGGTGGCATTGTAACGCTGGGGCCGGTCGGCGTAATCGTCGGGCCGGTCGTGCTGATTGTCGGCATCGGCGCTGCGCAGATTCTGCGCGAGATGGTACGCCAAGCCGCCTTTGAGGAAGAGGCTGCGGAGGACGCGCGCTGACCTATACGTCCACGACCGAAGCCACAACCAACGGATAGCGCCGCATCTGCTTTCGGAGGTAGCGTCTCGCCGATTCGTCAATTCGCAACTCGACTCCGGTAACGTCCTTGAGGTCCGCTAAGGTGAGTGAGGCGAGCGTCGCCTTGAGGACCGTGCGCAACTCGTCGAGTTCTCCGTCGTCGGTGAGCACGCCTCGTGCGGAGACCTCAGGCTCACCGATTACCTGCCCGGCATCCGAGTCGATGGCTATTGTGATGAGGATGACGCCGTCTCGTGCGAGGGTCGAGCGGTCGCGGAGCGTCTCCTCCGGCACCCCGGCGAGGGCGGCGGCGTCGACGAGTATTCGACCGCACGCCACGGGCTCTCCGTACCGCGCGCCCTCGCGCTCGACGATGAGCTGCATGCCGTTTTCCATCACGACGACGCTTTCGTCGGAGTAGCCCATCTCTTCCGCCAGCTGTAGGTAGTGATGGACGTGCCGAGGCTCGCCGTGGACTGGGACGATGTAGTCCGGGCGGGTGAGGTTGATGAGCATGCGCAGCTCCTCGGCGTAGCCGTGTCCGCTCACATGCACGCCCTCTTCAGGGCCATAAACTACGTTCGCGCCCTGCCGGAACAGGCGATTGATGGTTTGATAGATGGCGGCCTCGTTTCCTGGTATGGGCCGGGCGGAGTAGATGACGGTGTCGCCTTGCTTGACGTAGAGTTGGCGATGCGCCTCGGTTGCGATTCGATTCAGCGCCGCCAATGGCTCGCCCTGGCTGCCGGTTGCGAGTATCGTGAGGCGGGCGTCTGGGACCTCTTCGCACTCGTCGAGGCTCACGAAGATGCCGTCGTCCGCGCGGATGATGCCGAGTTTGCGGCCGATGGACGTCGTCTGCTCCATGCTTCTGCCCGCGATGGCGACCTTCCTGCCGAACTGTTTTGAGACGTCAAACGCCTGCTGTAGGCGATGGAGGTTCGAGGCGAAGGTCGTTATGAGAATCCTGCCGGGCGCATCTCGGAACACGCGTTCGAATCCTGCGCGGACGGTGCGCTCGCTGGGGCTCCAGCCGGAGAACTCGACGTTCGTGCAGTCGGATAGGAGCACGGTAACGCCCTCGTCGCCCAGTTCGCCCAGGCGCGCAATGTCGGACAACTTGCCGTCTATGGGCGTGAAGTCAATCTTGAAATCACCCGAGAAGAGAACGATGCCGATGGCGGTGCGAATCGCGAGCGCGCACGACTGGGGCAGGCTGTGCGTCATGTGAATCGGCTCAACCTCGAAGGGGCCTACTTGGAATCGTTCACCCGGAGTGATGGTATGGAGGGTTCCCAGCGTCTTTCGCCCGGGTTCGTTCAGTTTGCGCTTCACGAGCGCGATCGTAAGTTCGGTGCCGTAGACCGGCACGTCGAGTTCGGAGAGGATGTACGGCAAGGCTCCGACGTGGTCTTCGTGTCCGTGCGTGAGCACAATGCCGACGACCTTGTCTGCATTCTGTCGAAGATAAGTGTGGTCTGGGATGACGATGTCAACGCCGTGCATCTCGTCGGTGGGGAAGCTAAGGCCGGCGTCAACGACGAGGATGGCGTCATCCTGGCGGAGCACCGTGATGTTCTTTCCTATCTCGCCGGCGCCTCCCAGGGGAATTAGAGAGATTTCGCTCACAGAGACAGTTTAGCCCTTCGAGGCATGCACTTGCGCGGCTTCTTGCGGGATATCCTCGGTGCACGCACGCACTTCGACGATATCGAGGCTTGCGAGTAGCCACGAGAGGGTGGACTCCGCACCCATGTTTTCGTTCACGCCTGTAGCAGTCAAGCCGTCTCTGCAGCCGCCGGTGGATGCGTCGACCAGCGAGATTCCGAGGTCGTTGCGCCCGAGGAACCACTCGTAAGCGACTTCCATGCGGTCGCGCCACTTCTCGTCGTCGGTGAGTTCAAACGCGCGCTTTGCGGCGGCTACCATCGCGGCGGCGTCAACCGGCTGCTGGTCGAAGCGCGCCTTGTCGCCTCCCTTGCGGTACCAGCCGTTGCTGCCGACGAGCGACAGGTGGCCGGCAGGCCCCTCGCAGACGGTGAACAACCACTCGAGCGCCTCCAAGCCGATGGAGCGCATACTCTCGTCGCTGCACCAGGAAGATGCGGCGAGGATCGCTTCGCCGAGCCTGGCGTTGTCGTAGGAGAGCACGGTCTCGAACCAGTGCCAGTCCTTTGCGCGCGTCTTCTCATAGCGGTCGGCGAGGCGGAGTGCCAGCCCCCTCCCCACCTTCTGCACCGCGAGGTCCCCGCCGTACCGTTCGAGGTACGCCGTGATGCCGAGAAGGCAGAACGCCCAAGCGCGCGGCGAGGTGAAGCGATCCAGTTTCTGAAGGAGATGGTGGAACAGCTCGAAGGCAAGTTCGCGGGCGGCGAACTCTGGGCCGTACGCGGCTGCAACGCCGCTCGCCCACACGCACCTGCCATGCACATCCTCGGAACCCGCCTTGTCGAGCCACTGCCGATCGTATCCCATGAAGTTGCGCATTCGACCGTTCTGGGGGTTGTACGCGTGATGGAGAAACGAAATGGCGCACCGCAGCCACGGAAGGACGAACTCGCTACGGTTAAGACACCACTCGTTGCAACAGAGCACGACCGCGCGTGCGTTGTCGTCCGAGCAGTACCCGTGGTTGCGATCCGGCACGCCGAACTTCGCGTGCTGGAGCATGCCGACATCGTCGAAGAGCGCCTCGAAGTGTCGGCATTCCACGAAGCGCTCCCGGGCGATTCGGGGTGGGACGTTCAACTTGTGCTCCCCCGACATCAAGCCGGCGGCGACCTTGTAGTAGCGCGTTCCGACGCTCGGCCAGGTGAGAGAGCGGCCGAACTTGTAACCCTTCTTTCGCATCACCACGCGCGCCACGGGGTCTTCAAGAATCTTCGCAAGGTTCTCGGCGAGCGCATGAGCATCGTTGAACGGCGTGAGGACGCCGCGACCGTCCGCCAGCAACTCTTCGGCGGCGACGAACGGCGTGGCGACAACCGCCTTGCCCGCGGCGAGCGAGAACGTGAGGGGCCCTGAAGCAACCTGCTGCGCTCCTGGATAAGGCGCGAGGTACACGTCAGCCATCTGCAGGTATTCCTCAACTTCCTCCTGCGTCAGGTACTTGTTGACGAACTGCACGTACTGCTCGATTCCGAGCTTGCGCGCCCGCTTCTCAAGACTCTCGCGATAGCGCTCCCCTTCGTGCTTTAACAGTTCGGGGTGCGTTGCGCCGACCACCATGTATACGACGTTTGGGTGCGTCTTCGCCAACTCGGCGATGGCGTCGAGCGCCATCTCGATACCCTTGCCGGGGCCGAGCAGGCCAAACGTCATGATGACGTCCTTGCCCGTAACGCCGTGGCTCTCCTTGAAGAACTCGGGGTCGGAAAACGGCAGGTCGGGCGCTCCGTGCGGTATGTGAACGATGCGCTCCTCGTCGCAGCCATATACCTTGATGAGCAGCGGAACGGCGGCTTTCGCGAGAACCACGACGACGGTTGCCTGTCGGCACAGAAGGGACAGCGTCCTTCTCTGCCCCGCGGTCGGCTCGCGCAGAACGGTGTGAAGCGCGAGGATGATCGGTTTCCGCACCCGCTTGGCGAGGTCGAGGATGTACTCCCCGTCCCTTCCGCCGAAGATGCCGTACTCATGCTGGATGCTGATGACATCGAGGGGAGCGCGGTTGAGGAATTCCGCCGCCACTAAATAGTCCTCGGGTTCCTGCTTGCGGATTTCAAAGGCGACTTCCGGCGGGTACTGCATCTCGCCCGCCTCATCCGAGATGGCAACAACGAGCGCCTGCCCCCTCCTGCGGCCCTGCTCGGGTCGGTAGTTGGTTACGAGGTCCTTCGAATAGGTCGCTAAGCCGCAGTGGCACGGGACATAGGTGCTCACCAGACCGAGCCTGGGGTTGACCTGTGGTGTCCTCGTGTCAGCCATAATAGCAGCGCAGTTTCGCCTTACGCCGCTGAATTATACCTGGGTCGAGAGCCAGTCGAGGATCTCGCGGATGCTCCCCGTGGCGAGCGCCACGGAGGTGTCTGCGCCGCCGTAGTACAGTCTCAGCGTGTCGCCGTCTTCTTCGATGGTGTAACCGCAGGGGAACACGACATATCCGACGTCGCCCACGCGCTCGTACTCCTCCTCCGGCCCGAAGATCCACTCGTTCCCTCGACGGACGAGCCTCGCGGGGTCGTCGAGGTCGAAGAGGGCGGCACCCAAGCGATACAGGCTTCCAGACGGCGTGTGACGGACGCCGTGGTACAGCACGAGCCACCCTTCCGGAGTCTCAATGGCGGGCGGGGAGAGGCCGATGCGGTTGGCGTCCCACCACGCGCCACGTCGAGCCTCGAGCATGACCTGATGGCAGCCCCAGTGGATTAGGTCCGGCGAGTAGCTGAGCCACATGTTGGCGCTGCCGCCAAAGGCGCTGACGGGACGGTGGATCATCACCCACCGTCCGTAGATGCGCCGAGGAAGCAGCGTGGCGTCCTTGTCTTCCGGCGGCATGACGCTACCCAGCCGTTCGAACTCCTTGAAGTTGCGCGTCAGCGCAAGTTTCACGTGCGGGCCACTGTGGGAGTAGCCGGTGTAGCAGATGGCATATTTGTTCAGTTCTTCGAGGTACACGATGCGCGGGTCTTCGATGCCCCACACCTCGTCGGAGCCTGGGCCTTCGTCCGGCGGGAGTGTGGGCTCGTCGTCAACCTGCCAACCGGTTAGGCCGTCGCTGCTTCTGGCTGCGGTTAAGTGCGAGATTCCGCGCCTATCTTCTACACGAACGAGCAGCAGGGTATCCCCATTGTCAAGGCGGGTTGCGCCGCAGTTGAACACCGTGTTAGCGGGATACGGCCACATGTCCGCGGTCAGAATCGGGTTGCCTTCGTAACGTTTGAGCAGGTCGGAAGCCATCTTCGTCTCCTTGACGCTCACCTCTGTTCTGGTCTCTCTCATCGGTGCTTATTGTCGGGCTGGGGCGTCCGTGCCCCCAGACCGGCGTGCCACAATACCCGACGTGCCCGAGGTTGCCTTCGATCGCTACTACCGCTACGACGAGCTTGTCGCCCTGCTTCGCGCGTTCGAGGCGGAGTTTCCCTCGTTGGTGCGGCTCGATGTCATCGGCAGGAGTTACGAGGGGCGCGACATTCCGCTCGTCACGGTGACGAACTTCGACACCGGCGACGCGAGCGCGAAGCCCGCTTTCTGGTGCGACGGCAACATCCATGCCACCGAGGTCAGCGCCTCCGCTGCGGTGCTGCATATCCTTCATACGCTAACGTCGAAGTATGGTGCTGACAAAGCGATAACGCACGCTCTCGACACGCGGGCTTTCTGTCTGGTGCCGAGGGTGAACCCGGACGGCGCGGAGTGGGCGCTCGCCGATGTGCCGAGGCACATCCGCAGCAGCACGCGGCCCTATCCCTACGATGAAGACGACCCATACGGTCTCGAGCGGCGAGACATGGACGGCGACGGGCGCATCCTGCAGATGAGAATCCCCGATTCGAACGGGGCGTGGAAGGTGAGTGACGAAGAGCCTCGCCTCATGGTGAGGCGCGAGCCGGACGAGTTCGAAGGCGAGTTCTATCGGCTCATGCCCGAGGGAGTGTTCCACAACTTCGACCCGTTGACCCTTCGCTCGCGCCGCATCAAGGAGGGGCTTGACCTGAATCGCAACTTCCCTTCCTCTTGGCGGCTCGAGAGCGAGCAGCACGGGGCGGGGCCGCATCCGACTTCCGAGCCCGAGATTCGCGCCCTGGTGGACGCCATCGCCAATCGGCCGAACATTTGCGGCGCCGTTACCTTTCACACGTTCTCGGGGGTCCACCTGCGCCCGCCGAGCTCGAAGCCGGACGACGAAATCCCCGCCGAGGACCTTTGGAACTATGAGCGGATCGGGGCGAAAGGCACCGAATTGACCGGCTACCCTGCGATCGGAGTGCACAAGGAGTTCCGCTATCATCCGCAAGAGGTCATCACCGGCGTTTTCGACGACTGGATGTACGAGCATCGCGGCGTCTACGCATGGACGACGGAGATCTGGTCGCCGCAAAGGCAGGCGGGGATCACCGACTACAAGTACATAGATTGGTTCCGCGAGCACCCGTTCGAGCACGACCGTATGCTGCTGAAGTGGTCGGACGAGAAGTTAGGAGGGCGGGGCTATGTGGACTGGTACGAGTTCGATCATCCGCAACTCGGCCGCGTCGAGTTGGGTGGCTGGGATGCGGTCTATGCGTTCAGGAACCCACCGCCGGACTACCTCGAATCCGAGATTTCAACGTTCGCGGAGTGGGTCGTTTGGCAAGCCCTCGCTTCGCCGAAGTTGGAAGTCTTCAAGGTGGAAACAACGCGAGTCGGAGAGGGCACGGTGATTCGGTTCGCCGTGGACAACACGGGCTTCTTGCCTACGAATGTAACCGAGCGCGCCGTGAAGGCGAAATTGTGCCGTGGCGTGGTCGGCGAAATCGAGCTGAGCGAGGGGATGTCCCTCCTCTCAGGGCTGCTCAGGCAACAGGGGCCACAGCTGGCGGGCCGGGATCGCATCACTGCCGGTGGTTTCGGTTGGATGATGCAAGAGACCTCGCACCGCCATGTCTTCGAGTGGACGGTGAAGGGGAAAGGCACCGTCACGCTCACCGCCAAGCACGAACGAGCCGGCGCGGTGAACCACGAGCTTACGGTCGAATAGGAGCGTTGTCTGCCGGTTCCGCCGAAGGGGGGAGCGGATGTCGGCTGCTTTGCTGACGTTTACGCCGAGGGGGCGAAGGCGGCCCGGCAGACACCTGTTATGACGACCTGGCTGCGCGCCTTGTTCCCAGTCGGTTCCACCTGACATGTCCACCTGCCCGAACGGGTATAAGAGGGCCGCAGACGGAGGAAACCCGATGAGCGAGAACATGGAAAAGTTTCGGAGCATGGACGGCACCGACGCGATCGTTGACCAAGAGTACATCAAGATCATCTTCCAGCACGGCTCGCCGCGCGAGGTTGGAATCAACGGCTGCAAGATCGAAGACGTCATCGAGGTTCTCGTCCAGAGGCTGCTCGACTTCCAGGGGCGCGACATGGCTTGCGAAGAGAACGCACGGGCGCTTTACCACCTCGAAGAGGCACGCGAGGCTCTCCTGCTGAGACGCCAGCGTCGCGAACAGCAAGGGGTTCTTGGGCTTCGGGCGCCGCATAACCCCGAGGATTAGCCTCCGCAAGCTCGAACTTTGGGGGTCCGTCGCCCCGTCGTGTATCACTGAGGTAGGAATCGCAACCCATGATCACGACCACATTGGCATCCGCTTTGTTCTTCGTCGGGGCAGTCGGACAATTCGGGCAAGTGGGTGCTGGGGGCCCGCAGCAGCCGGAGAAGCCGCTGCTGCTGCGTTATCAACAGTTCGACCCCCTGGTAAGCCGTCCGGCAGTTCCGTTGGAGTTGACCAGCGAGCCCCAGAGCAGACTGGCCATCGTCCAGCTCTGGGACACTCCGCGCGAGGATGTCCTGCAAGAATTGCAGGCGCGCGGAGCGACGGTTTACCGCTACTTGGCGGAGCACGCGTACGTCGTCATGTTGCCGCCGTCAGGCGAGCGCTCGCTTTCGGGGATGGCCGGGGTTCGCTGGGTCGGCAGGTACGAACCCGCTTTCAAGATTGACCCCCAGGTGATCGAGCTGCTCTCTCGGGGCGTGCTCGGCACCCAGCGCTACAACATCCAGGTGCTGGAGAAGGGCGCGCAGATGAAACAGCAGGTTGCGCTTCGGCTCATGGCGCTCGGCGGGCTCGTGCACGAGTACGATCGGGGCGGCTCGCTGATGGTCGCCACCCTCTCTCCGTCACAACTCCTTGGCGCGGCGAAGGTTGACGAGGTCTTCTGGATTGACCTTTGGTCTGCACCCGAGATCGACATGCACATCGCCCGCGAAATCGGCGGCGCAAACTTCATCGAATCCATAGAGGGGTTCACCGGACAGGGCGTCCGAGGCGAGGTGATGGACGGCAACGTGAGGGACACGCACGTTGACCTGCGAACACCGCCGCTGCTTTTCCATGGAAGCCGGAGCGGAGACTCGTCACACGGCACTCCTACGACGGGCATCGTATTTGGCAAGGGCATCGGGAATCGGCAGGGCCGCGGCATGCTGCCCGACGGGCAGGGCATCTTCGCCGACTACGACTTCGCGCGCAGCATCCGCTACACGCACACGATGGAACTACTTGAGGCGCCGTACTTCGCCGTGCTCCAGTCGAACAGCTGGGGTGACGCCAGGACGAGGTCCTACACGAACATCTCGTTCCAGATGGACGAGATTATCTTCGACGCCGACTTCCTCATCTGCCAGTCGCAGTCGAATGCGGGCAATCAGGACTCGCGCCCGCAGGCATGGGCGAAGAACATCGTCTCGGTAGGCGGGGTCTATCACCGCAACACCCTGACCAAGAGCGACGACGCATGGAGCGGCGGTGCAAGCATCGGCCCGGCGGCGGACGGTCGCATCAAGCCCGACCTGACGCACTTCTACGACAACATCTTTACGACTTCGTCATCAAGCGACACTTCGTACACCTCGGGGTTCGGCGGCACAAGCGGGGCAACACCGATCACGGCGGGACACTTCGGCATCATGTTCCAGATGTGGCACGAGGGCGTGTTCGGGAACTACGCGCCGGGGCACTCCGTCTTCGAGGCGCGGCCGCACTTCTCGACCGCCAAGGCGATCATGATCAACACCGCCGACCAGTACCCATTCAGCGGTACGAACCATGACCTAACGCGAGTGCACCAAGGCTGGGGAATGGCCGACCTTCGCATCCTGCATGGCCTCCGCGACAACATGTTCATCGTGAACGAGGGCATCGCGCTTCGCGTGAGCGAATCGGCTTCGTGGAAACTGCACGTTGCCGACGGACAACCGATGCTTCGGGTGACGATGGTTTACGCCGACCCGCCGGGAACCACATCGAGCACGCAGCACCGAATCAACGACCTCGACCTGCGCGTCGTTTCCCCCTCGGGCACCGTCTATTGGGGGAACAACGGGCTGCTCGAAGGCAACTTCTCCACGCCCGGCGGAAGCCCGAACACCAAGGACACGGTCGAGAACGTGTTCATCCAGAACCCATCCAGCGGCACGTGGACGGTTGAAGTCATCGCCCGCGAAGTCAACCAAGACCAGCACACCGAGACGCAACAGATGGACGCCGACTTCGCGCTGGTCGTGAGCGGCATCCTCGCCGATTCCAAGCCGACCTCGCTCAATGTGATTCAGGGCCTGGTGCTTGGTGGAGACGTGAACTCGCTGGAGCGCAGCGATGACGGCTACCTTCGCATCGAAGCCCGCCGACCGGCGTCCGTCGCCGAGCCTTCGGTTGACTTTGTCGTGTCTGGCTTCACCCAGGTGCCAAGCGTCGGAGCGCTCAGCCTCCGGGTCGAGTCGGCTGCGCTGACGGAAACCAGCCGCGTCGAGCAATCGGTGGAGCTCTATGACTTCCAGGCGAACGCCTGGGTCGAGGTGGACCGCCGAACGCCCTCCGGTGATGACGACGTCGCGGTCGTGCAGGTTCAAGGCGCCGGCGCGGCAAGGTTCGTCAGCGCCGGGGGCGAGGTGCGCTGCCGCGTCAAGGTGTTCGACCGCGGCGTTACCGTGGCAGGTTGGTCGGTGAGGGTTGACCAGGTGCGCTGGACCGTACACCCGAACTAAGGCGGAACCCCAGACAGCCGGAATCGGGTAACGTTCTTGCGAGGACATGAAACGCGCACGTATTTTTGGATTCGTATTCCTGCTCCTGCCCGTTGCTTCGCTCTTCGGCCAGGGCGATCCGGAGGTCGTCTCCCGGATCATTGACGAAGGCAAAAACCGAAATCAGGTCATCCGCCACCTCGAGTACCTGTGCATCCAAATCGGGCCGCGGCTCACCGGCTCCTCTAACCTGCAGCGCGCGTGCGAGTGGACGCGCGACCAGTTCAAAGCGTTTGGATTGGAGAACGCACACCTCGAGCAGTGGGGCGAGGTTCCGGTCGGTTTCCGCCGAGGCCCCAACCAGGTCGCTCGCATGGTGCTGCCGTACGAACGAGCGTTCCAGTTCACGACACGCGCGTGGAGCGCGGGAACGAACGGCCTCGTTCGCGGTCACGCAATGAAGGCTCCCGAATCGGCGGAGGCGGTCGCCGCCATGAAAGACCAGTTGAAGGGCGCGTGGGTGATGATGCCGCCGAGAGGACGGGGTCAGCAACCGAATCAGGAGCTCATCACCGCATTGCGAGAAGCCGGCATTGCGGGAAGAATCTCGCCGGCTGCTGGCGAGCTTGTCATAACCAGCGGATCTTTTCGAGGACTTACCTGGGACAACCTACCCACGGACGTCGAAGTGACCGTACGCCGCAGCGATTACGACGCCGTCATCGGGGCGCTCGATGCAGGGCAGCAGGTCGTCCTCGAGATTTGGGCGGAAAACATCTGGGAGCGCGGGCCTGTGCCGGTGTACAACGTCATCGCCGACATCCCAGGCACGGAGAAGCCGGACGAGATGGTCATCGTAAGCGGACACCTCGACAGTTGGGATGGGCCCGGCTCGCAAGGCACGTGCGACAACGCCACCGGCACCATGGTGGCGCTCGAAGCAGCGCGGCTGCTTATGGTTAGCGGCGCGAAACCGAAGCGCACGATTCGGTTCATCCTCTGGACGGGAGAGGAGCAAGGGTTGCTCGGCTCCCGCGCTTATGTCGAGATGCACCGCGACCAGTTGGACAAGATCTCCGCCGTTCTGGTGGACGACGGCGGGACGAACTACTCTGGCGGACTGGTGTGCATCGAGGCGATGCGGCCGATGCTCGAGCGGGCGGTCGCGCCGCTCAACGAGGCGTTCCCCGACCTGCCCGTTACGATACAAGTCGCTCCTTCCATGCCGCGCGGAGGCGGCAGCGACCACGCGCCGTTCAACGCTGTCGGCGTGCCGGGCTTCTTCTGGAGGGAGACGGGCGTTGCGAACTACACGTACGTGCATCACACGCAGCACGACAACATCGCTGCGGCAATCCACCCGTACCTGTTCCAATCGAGCGTGGCAGCGGCAGTAACGGCGTACAACCTCGCTAACGCCGACACAATGTTGCCCCGACAGCAAGGGGGGTAATGAGGGGCAAAGCGGTCCGCTTCCGGTATCCTATAACCGGTGCACCAGCCGGAGCGGACCGCCCCTTCCTCCTCTAAGCCGACCCCTTTCCGCGTCGGCTCGGTCAACGTTGACCCGCCGATTCTCCTCGCGCCCATGGAGGATGTGACGTCAGCGCCCTTCCGCCGCATCTGTAAGCGGATCGCCAATCCCGGCTTGATGTTCACCGAGTTCGTGTCCTCGATGGCGGTAAGACATAACCCCCGCCGCGCCCTTCCGAAGATGCGCATCTACGACGACGAGCGCCCTTTGGGAATTCAGATCTTCGGCGGCGACCCCGAGGTGATGGCGGAAACGGCGAGGATCTGCCAAGAGATGGGCGCGGATCTCGTGGACATCAACATGGGCTGCTGGGTGCCGAAGGTTTGCCGGACCGGCGCCGGGGCAGCGCTACTCAAAGACCCCGAGCTGGCTGTGCAGATCGTCCGCGCTGTCGTGAAGTCGGTATCGGTGCCCGTTACAGTGAAAGTGCGCGCAGGTTGGACCTGGGGCGTGTTCGCCGCCCCCGAACTCGCGAAGCGGTTCGAGGATGAGGGGGTACAGATGATTACTCTGCATGCGCGGTTCGCGAAGCAAGGGTTCGAGGGCCATGCCGACTGGCGACTCATCGAGCAGATGCGGGAAGCGGTCTCGGTCCCCCTTGTCGGCAACGGCGATGTGCGCGAACCGGAGGACGCGCTCCGAATGTTTCGAGAGACGGGCTGTGATGGCGTGATGGTGGGGCGTGCGGCGGTGTCGAATCCGTGGCGGCTGCGCAGGATCGTCCAGGGCACGATGGGGCTTCCCGTTTCGCCCGAGCCTGCTATCGAGGAGCGGTGCGAGGTTGCGCTCGAACACGTGCGACTGATGATCGCGGAGCAGGAGCAAGCGCAAGTGAGGAAGTTCGACCCGGAAACCCTGGCGGTGCAGCGTATGAGGGGCCTCCTGCCGCTCTATGTTAAGGGTGTGCCGGGCGCGGCGCAGATTCGCCACGAACTGACGCGGGCATCCACATACGCCGAGGTGGAAGCGACGCTTGCGACATTGCTGTCGGGCGCCTCCGAACGGACGCCAGCCTGAGGACCGGGGTATCCTTCCCTCGCCCGCCGTGCTGCGGGTAAGGAGGAACGACAGTGAAATTGATTCTTAGTTTGGTGGCATCCCTGACCTCCGCGTTCGCGAGCGCGCAAATCCAGATGCCCGACCTCACGCCTCCGGCGGAGGTGAGCCGATTGGCGTTTCTTGCAGGCAATTGGGAAGGCAACATCAAAATTTTCGACCCTACCGGCTCCTCAATGGAGGGCAAGTCCACCATCAAAGCGACGATGGCAATCGGAGGAAGGTACCTCCATGCCATGGAGACAATCTCGATGGAAGGGATGCAGCTCGGCGGCCTCTTCCTCGCCACGTACGATGCTGAGAAGAAGAAGTACGTGTCGTGGTGGTACGACCAGATGGCTGCTGAGCCGGTTGAGAGCGAGGGTGAGTTCGTCGGTGAGAAACTGGTCTTCGTGAGCAAGACGGTCGAGGCGCCGGGCATGGGTCCGGCGTCGTTCCGCTCCACCTATGACAAGAAGTCGGACACAGAGTTGGTGTTCATTCTCGAGATGAAGATGGGTGAGGAGTGGATTAAGTTCATGGAAGGCAGGTTCAAGAAGACCTAACGGAGCGCACTTGCGCGCGGACCCTTTCCGAGGAAACGACTACAAAGGAGAGCGGGGACGCAGCCACCGGCCGCGCCCCGCTCATCCCTGCGGGAGGCTGGACTCGGCCTGGCCGATAGTCCACCGAACCAAGTCGAGTCCCATGCGTCGCGGCACGGAGAAGACAAGCATCCGGTACTTCTCGATGAGCCGATCCCAGGCACCAGCATCGCCGCTGCAGCAGCGCTCAACGAGTCCCTGGTCCTCGCGCGCGGATGGATCCCGGTTCGCGCCTTTGTCCCGCTGCAAGCCTGTTTACAACTCCCGCCGATACTCGAACGCGCTGAGCAGGGTCGCCTGGTCGGCGTAGTCGAGTTCTGCGCCGACGGCTATGCCCTGCGCGAGCCGCGTCACCCGAACTCCAAGAGGCTTAAGCAACTGCGCCAGATACAGTGCGGTTGCGTCTCCCTCGACGGTCGGGCTTGTTGCGATGATGACCTCTTGGACTGCACCTCCTTCAAGACGAGCGAGCAACTCCCGCACCTTGAGGTCCTTCGGGCCGACGCCGTCCATCGGCGAGAGAAGGCCGTGAAGGACGTGGTACACGCCGCGGAACTCGTTGATGCGCTCAATGGCGGCGACATCTCGAACGTCGGCGACAACGCAGATCTGCACAAGGTTTCTCCTCGAATCTGCACAAATCTCGCAGGTTTCAGCCTCGGTGAACGCTTGGCACTTGTCGCAGAGGCGGATCGTTCGGCGGGCTTTCGTCAGGGCGTGCGCGAAGCGCTGCACTTCCTCCTCGGGGCGTCTTAGGATGTGGAGCGCGAGGCGCTGCGCGGACTTCGGGCCTACGCCGGGCAACTTTTCGAACTCGGCGACGAGCGCAGCCAGGGTCTTGCTGAAGAGCACCTAAACGTCCAGGCCGGGTGGGAGCGGCATCCCGCCGGTTATCTCCTGCATCTTTTCCTGACGCAGTTCCGCCGCCTTGGCGTGGCCTTCCCGCAGCGCCAGGAGCAAGCAGTCCTCGAGGTTCTCTATCTCCTCCGGGTTGATGAGGGAGGGGTCGATGTGAACGGAGAGCGGCTCGCCGACGCCGTTAAACCGAATGCGCACGCCGTCTCGCTCCACTTCGACCTCTTCGAGGCGAAGTTCCTTCTCGAGGTTCTGAGCCCTGCGCATCGCCTCTTGCGCCTGCTTCATGAGTGCGCCCATGTTGCCAAGTCCTTTCGGTATCTTCATGTTCTACGAATCCTCCGGTATCGCGCCCATCACGTCCACGACGGCGTTTGCCAGTTCTTCGCCTTCGACGGCTTCCGATTCTACCTTGCGGGTGGGTTTCGGCTTTGCCGCACTCCCGTTGTTTCCTGGGGTGAACTCGACCCGCCACCCCTCCTCGCCGATGACCTCGCAGACCGTCTCGTTGACGGTTTCCATGATGCGCCGAAGTTGCGAACTTCGCTGGAGCCGATCGTAAACGAAGCGAGTTGCCAGGCCGACGACGATCTTCTTCTCGGCGGCGGATTGCACGGCGGATCCTTGCAGCGTCTGCTTCATCTTTGGATACTTCTCGACAAGGCGACGCATCGCCTCCTGCCAATGAGCGGCTACGCCGGAAGGCGCGCCTGCAGGCGTAGACGCCTTCGCCGGGGCGGGTGGAGCCGCCGCGTCCACCTTCTTCTGAGCCGGAGCAGGAGTGGGATTGGGCGTGGCGCTCGCCGTGCGGGCGGGTGCGTCCGGCTGGGTCAGCCGAAGCAGCGCCAACTCGACCCAAACCCTGGGGAGCGTTACGTCGCGCACGTCTCGCACCGAGTGTACGAGGGCTTCCTGGTATTGCAGGATTCGGTCAGCCCCAAGTTCTTTCGCGAGGGCGACTTCCTGGTCGGTGGCGCCGGCCTCGGCAGGGATATAGAGCGCGCGGGTGAGTTCGTTGAGTCGCAGGGCGAGGCTCTCGATAATCGCCTTCGGCTCCTTGCCCTGTTGGATGAGCGCGGCGACCTGCTCGAGCACCGGCTGAGCGTCCCCTTTGGCGATGCGTCGCAGCACCTCGTCGAGCGATTCCTCGGATACGAGGCCAAGTTGCGTTAGGACCGCGTCACGCGTCAGTTTGCCGCTGACGGTGAGATGCACTTGCTCAAGGAGCGTTAGGGCGTCGCGATAGCCGCCGTCGGACATCCTTGCGATGGCTCGGAGCGCGTCTTCGTCGAACTCGATGCCCTCCTGGTCGCACACGAAACGCAGACGCCCCTCAATCTGCTGCAGTGTGCCGCGTCGGAATTCATACTTCTGGCATCGGCTGCGGATGGTGATGGGCACTTTGTGCAGCTCCGTGGTCGCCAGTATGAACACGACGTGCGGCGGCGGCTCCTCGATGGTCTTCAAAAGAGCATCGAAGCCCTTTTGGGAGAGGTCGTGCACTTCGTCGATGATAAAGATTCGGTATCGCGCCTCCATCGGCGCGTAGTTGGACTGAGCGACGATGTGCGCGCGCACCTGGTCTACGCCCGATTCGCTGGCTGCGTCCATTTCGGTAACGTCCGGTAGGTTGCCCGCTGCGATTTCTTTGCAGAACCTGCACTCAAGGCAGGGCGTTGGTGTTACGCCGTTCTCGCAGCAGAGGCACTTGGCCAGGATTCTGGCGGCGCTGGTCTTGCCCGAGCCTCTTGGCCCGGTGAAGAGATAGGCGTGCGCGACCCTTCCGCTCCCGATTGCAGATTGCAACGTTCTTGTGATATGGTCTTGTCCAACCAACTCTTCGAACGTTCGGCTGCGGTATCGGCGGTAGAGCGCTTGGTGGGTCATCGTCTTGGCGAGGACCGCCGGGAGGGATGCGTCGCACGCTTCGGTTCTCTACCGTTGCTGCCTTCCGGCCCTGGCGGAGTTCGAGAGCCGTTACGCCGCGCAGTTCCCGGCGGCTTGCCCCATGATAGCACCTTCGCGGTTACTTTCGCAGGGTTCTGGGGATGACGATTTCGGGGCCGCGGGTGGACTCGACTGCGATGTAGCCCGGGGAGTTGTAGACGTACCCATTGGCGTACTCCCCTCTCATCAGCAGTTGGTCTCTCGTTAGTTCAATCTCTGCGTAGAGGATGCGGGTTCCGGGTCGTCTCTCCGTGTCGAGATACCGCCTATCGGTCATTCCCTCGCCGTCCCATCCGATTTTGTCTTGGATGTGGGCTGGCGCGCTTCTTGGGTTGTAGTAAAAGACGACTTTGTACCTTTCCGCCGTGAACGGGTACATGTTGGGATTGCGGCTCATGTCAATCTTGCGATCGAAGCGTCCGTTTTGGGTGTACAGCTCGTCCTGCATGAAGGTGCGGTCGGCGTCTCGATCGAAGTTGAGGTCTTCCGCGGGCTCCCACTTGAGTTCGTAGTCGTGGTCGAAGAGTTGCATCCGCACACGGGCGCCGGTGGTCGGGATGCCCCAAGTTCCGGTAACGCGGATGACCTTGGGCTCGACCACGCGGATGGAGAACGTGAAGTTGAGGTCTACCGGGTCGTGGGTGTCGTAGGGATACTGGTCGTACACGCCGGCGCGTCTGCCGAACACGCCACGCTGCGTCATGCGGACGATCTGATTGTTGAGGTTCCGCTCGATGGTATCCCGTCGGTTCATGGACATGATGTCGCTGTCCTGCGCGTACTGACGCTCTGCTTCCTCCTGGAGGGTCCAGTACCAATTGAGCGACTCGTCGAGTTGTCCATTGCGCTGGTAGGCGTTCGAAAGGATGCTTTTCAGGGCCGGCAGGATGTCCTTCTTTTCGACCGCCTGTTCGAACCAATGAACCGCCTTCCAGTAGTCGTCGTCAACTTTGTGGTAGTACACCCACCCGGTCTCGTGATACACTTCGTAAGTGTTCGGGTTGTTCTGCACGCCCTCTTGCAACAGGCGAAGGCCAAGGGGGATGTACCGACGATCAGACCGGTTCTGTTCGTCGGTGAAGTTGTATGCGATGTGCCACGCGCCGGTCGAGTAGACCTCCACCTGTCGCGGATTGAGCCAAGTTACCAATCGAATGAGGGGCAGAACGGCGTCGAACTGCCCCGTGTCGAAGTAGTGGTCGGTCTCGACCCAGAGGATGCCGGCGACCATCTCACGCAGACCGGCAAGCGAAGCGAGCAACTGGTCCGCGTTCAACCCCCGGTCGACGCGCAGTTCACCGGTCGAGTAGTTCTGCTTCCATGTCGGGAAGATGGCGCGCTGCGACATCAACCCTTGAGTCGCTAAGAGGGCGATCAGCGCAATCCACACCAGTGGCGAGCGATTCGGGCGCATCCTACAATTCCTTCCTGTCGAAGATGAGTACGGCGACGACCAACAGAATGCACACGTACACGACCGCGTACACGATTCCGTTCGCCATGTAGACCGCCTCGCTACCTCGAATCTGCGTGGCGCCTGCCGTGGCCGCACCCTGCGCGATATCGAGGTTGCTGAAGTTGGGCACGGCGTAGTGTGCGATTCGAGCGACGAGGGTAACAGCGTCGGAAGCCTCACCCTGCGCGCCCCAGCGCTCGAAAATCGGGTTAATCAGCGTGCCGAAGATCCACACGAGGCCGGAGAGGAAGAAGTTGATGACCGGCGTAACGAACGTCGAAAACAGCATCGAGACAGCCGCCAGAAGGCTCATCTGAAAGATCATCATAAACGGGACCTTGATCAGCGGCGAAATGCGCTCAAGCGACCAGGTCTGCTGCTGAATGCCAAACGCCAGAATGACCACGAGCGTCATCAGGCCGATCATCAGAGCCAAGGCGACAACGCTACCCAGATACTTGCCCAGCAGGAACTGGTAGCGGTGTACAGGCTTCGACAGAATCGTGTAGATGGTGCGGCGTTCAACCTCGTTCGGAAGCAGGTAGACGGTCAGCGTTACCGCCAAGATCGCTGCCGTGATGCGAAGGATGCCGATCGAAATGTCAATCAGCGTCTGTTGTTGACCGCGAGGGGACAGCTCATTCAGGCTGGGAGCGATGATGAGGAACGCCAAGCCGACCATGAGAATGATCAGCAGGACGCGCCGGCGAATCGCCTCTCCCACAGTGGTAGCGGCGATGGCAAACACCTGATTCATCAGTTACTCACCTCCTGTACTGAACCGCCGCGCTCCGCCTCAGCAATCGTTTCGACAAACAGGTCCTCTAGGCGGCGACGTCTCGGGATGATGCTGATAATCTTGCCGCCCGCGGAGCGAATCGCGTCAACGAGGCCGTCAGTCGCGATGGTATCCGGAGCGTCTACGATCAAGCGACCCTCGTGCAGCGACACGACCGCACCGTCCTGCTGCACCTTGTCTCGCAGGCTCTCGGGCACGTTCCCGGCGGTGATCTCGATGCGCCCGCCCGCGAGCAGGTCCTCCAACTTCCCCTCTGCTTTCACCACGCCGCGGTTCAGAATCGCGACGCGGTCGCAGATTCGCTCCACGTCCGAGAGTTCGTGGCTGCTGATGAAGACGGTCTTGCCTTCCTCTCGAAACTGTAGGATGAGGTCCCGGATTTCGATGTGCGCAATGGGGTCGAGGCCGGCGGTCGGCTCATCGAGAAACAGCAACTTGGGGTCGTTCAGAAGGCATTGTGCGAGTCCGATGCGCTGCTGCATTCCCTTGGAGTACTGCGCAATCTGCTTGAACCCGGCGTCGGCGAGGCCGACCCGCTGGAGCAGCCTCTCTGCGCGCTCGCGCCTCTCCGCTTTGCCCATGCGGAACAGGCGAGCGTAGAAGTCGAGGATCTCCATGCCCGTCATGTGCTCGTAGTAGTAGGGCTTCTCGGGCAGGTAACTCAGCTGCCGGTGGATGTTGATGTCGCCAATCTCCTCGCCGAGCACCTTGGCAGTACCGGATGTCGGGTAGATGATGCTGAGGAGCATCTTGATCGTGGTGGTCTTGCCCGCCCCGTTCGGGCCAAGGAAGCCGAAAATCTCGCCCTCCTCGACCTGAAGGTTCAGGTGGTCCACCACGAAGGCCCTCCCGCCGCGCACAGTGTACGCTTTGGTTAGTTCGTGTGTTTCGATTGCATTCGCCACTTAGAGAGTCTCCAGAAAAATCGCCGTAGAAATGGCGGCGGCGCCGAGTATACCGCCCCTGGCGCGCAGCGACCTACCGTGCCCGGGTAGAATAGCGCCTCGTTTCGGGCAGTCCATACGTCTACTACGTCAGGACGGAACGAAAGTCTTCGCTCCGGCGCCAAACCGCGAGGATGGGCATTGCCCACCGGAAACGGCGCTCGCCGGCAGCGAGTCTGACGAATGGCGGGGGCGCGCTTTGCTCTCCTTTCGGCGTCCCCGCACTTTTTAGCCTCACTTTCCCGTTCGCACAGCCCGGATGAACGCCCGAATCAGGGCGGGGTCCTTCAACCCAGGAGATACCTCTACGCCGCTGCTCACATCCACGCCGAACGGCTGGACGACGCGCACCGCGTCGCCCACGTTCTTCGGCGTCAGCCCCCCTGCCAGAACGACCGGCAGCGGCGAGGAACGGGCAAACAGAGCCGCGGCTTCCCAGTCCACCGTGCGCCCCGTACCTCCCCAGGCACCCACATGCAGGGCGTCAAGCAGCACGAAATCCGCTTCCTCCTCGGTGGGCGGCGGCTTCTCAGGGGAGAGCGCATATGCCTTGATGCGTCGCAGCCCCACGGCGCCCGGCTCGCCGACGACCCACTGCACGGCGCTGAAGCCCTCGAGGTCGGGTGGTAGGTTCCTCGCGTCGCCCACTACGGCGACACGGTCGGTCTCCTCAGGCACCCGGCGCAGCCACAATCGCACCTCGTCCTCTCGGTTCCCAACGTATCGGGGCGTGTTCGGCTCGAAGACGAAGCCGAGCGCGTCGGCGCCCTCCTCGACGGCGGTTTCGAGCGCATCCAGTGATGTGATGCCGCAAATCTTGACCCAGGTCATTTCCCGAGCAACTCCCGAACGGCGTGCTCGATGTTTTCAGCGCGCATCAGCGCCTCGCCGACGAGGACCGAGCGCGCCCCCGCGTCCGCGACGCGAAGCGCATCTTCGCGCGACCAGATGGCGGATTCGGCGACTATGAGCGCGCCGGCGGGAGCGAGAGGGGCGAGACGCTCCGTGGTCTCGAGCGAGGTCTCGAAGGTGCCGAGGTCTCGGTTGTTGATGCCGATGAGGTCTGGTGCAACAGCCGCCGCTCGCGCCAGTTCCTCCTCGCTGTGAACCTCCACGAGCACATCCATGCCAACGTCATGACCGACTTGGAACAGGCGGGCGAGCGAGGAGTCGTCAAGCGCGGCGACGATCAGAAGGATGCAGTCCGCTCCCATCGCCCGCGATTCATACACCTGCCACTCGTCGAAGAGGAAGTCCTTTCGCAGGACGGGCAGGGCAACAGCGTCGCGCACGGCGGTTAGGTCGCTCGCAGAGCCGCGAAAGTGCAGCGCTTCGGTCAGCACGCTGACGCAGGACGCGCCGCCTCGCTCATAGGCGCGCGCGGTCTCGACGGGGTCCGCGTCGGCGCGGATCGGTCCTTTGCTCGGGCTGGCGCGCTTCACCTCTGCGATGAGCGAAACCGGCTCCGGCCCTCCCGTCAGCGCTTCGCGGAACGGGCGCACTGGAGGAGCCTGCTCCGCTCGGCGGACCACTTCCTCGATAGGAGTGCTTCGCTTGGCCGCTTCGACCTCGACGCGTTTGTCCGCGAGGATCTGATCGAGGCGGTTCATGAAAGGGCGCGGCTCCTCTCGATGAGCGCATCCAGTTTCGCCGCGGCGGCTCCGGACTCGATGGACTCGCGCGCCATCTTAGCACATTGCTTCAGGTCGTCGCTCATACCCGCCACCCAAAGCGCGAGGGCTGCGCTCGGCAGGACGGCTTGCGAATACGGCGATGCCGGGTTCGTCAGCGCCTCGCGAAGGAGCGCTGCATTGCCCTCGGCGGTTTCGCTCGCGGCGATGGACGCAGGGGAGAGTTCCGGCGCGCCGAAGTCGGAGGGGTTCATGACGCGCTCCTCGACCTCCTTGCCGTCAATGAACGCGATTCGGGTGGGCCCGACCGGCGACACCTCATCAAGGCCTGCGAGGCCGTGAGCGACCGCCGCGCGCTCTGCGCCCAGGCGCCGCAGCACGCCTGAGAGGCGGCCGACGAGCGTTGGGTGGAAGACACCGAGCACCTGCCGCCTCGCTCCCGCGGGGTTGGTTAGCGGGCCGAGAAGGTTGAACACGGTCCTGAGGCGAATCTCCTTGCGGGGCCCTGCGGCGTGTTTCATCGCGGGATGGAAGTTTGGAGCAAAGAGGAACGCGATGCCGATTTCATCCAGCAGCGCCCCGCAAGACTCTGCGCCAAGCGAGAGGCTGACGCCGAGGGCCTCCAGCACATCCGCGCTGCCGCACTTGCTCGTAACTGCGCGGTTGCCGTGCTTGCTGACGGTTGCGCCTGCGCCTGCTGCGACGAAGGCGGCTGCGGTGCTGATGTTGAAGGTCTTGAGCGTGTCTCCACCGGTGCCGCACGTGTCGATCACGTTCTGTCTGTTCGTCTTGACGGGGACCACGTTGTCGCGCATCACCCTTGCAAACCCGGTGAGTTCCGAGCCGGTCTCCCCTTTCATTCGCAGGGCGACGAGCAGCGCGGCGATTTGGGCGGGCGTCGCCTCACCCGCCATAACCTGGGACATGACGGAGCGAGCCTCCGCTTCCCGCAGGCTTCGGCGGTTGACGAGTCGCTCGATTGCGTCTTCGATTTGCACGCTCGCGATTATGCCCATGTGCAGCGGGTATGATGCGGGCAATGCTCGCGGCGATCCTGTTGGCGTTTCAAAACCCAGTTGGAATACCACACGACGACCTCCTCCGGCACCCCGATGAGGTGCACCTCCACAACATCCGCCAGTTGACCTTTGGAGGGCAAAACGCGGAGGCGTACTGGAACGGGGAGGGGACGAAGCTTATCTACCAGTCCACCCAACCCGATTGGCCGGATGAGCAGATCCTCATCATGAACGCCGACGGCTCGGGCAAGCGGCTCGTCTCGCCGGGCACAGGTCGCTGCACGTGCGGCTACTTCATCCCAGGGACGGACGAGGTGGTATTCTCCTGGACCGGCTGGTGGGATCCAGGGCCGCAACCGCCGGTGGACAGGTCGCAGGGGTACGTCTGGATGGTCAACCCCTGGTTTCGCATCTTCCGAGCGAAGGAGGACGGCTCAAACCGCCGCATGCTGCTGGAAAGACGCGGATACGCCGCGGAGACGACCATCCCCCCCGACGGCTCGTTCATGGTGTTCACAAGCACGATGGACGGCGACCTTGAGATCTATCGCATGAGCCTCGACGGCAGGGGGCTGAAGCGCCTGACCAACGAACTCGGATACGACGGCGGTCCGTTCGTGAGTTGGGACGGCAAAAAGATTGTGTACCGCAGGGCGGCGATTCGCTCGGTAGAAGGCAAGCGCGACTATCTGAACCTTCTCAAGCAGTCCCTGGTTCGCCCCTCCAAGTTGGAGATTTGGATCATGGACGCCGACGGAAGCAACAAGCGGCAAGTAACGAACTTGGACGCCGCCTCGTTCGCGCCGTTCCTGCATCCGAACGGCCGGGACATCATCTTTTCGACCAATTACGGCGACCCGCAAGGTCGCGAGTTTGACCTTTGGACGATTCGCGTTGACGGCAGCGGCCTCAAGCGAATCACGTTCACGCCGGAGTTCGACGGCTTCCCGATGTTCACCCGCGATGGCAAGCGCCTCGTCTGGGCGAGCAACCGGAACGGTCGGGAAACCGGAGAGACCAACGTTTTCGTAGCAGATTGGAAGGAGTAAGCGAATGATTCAAGCATGGATTTCGGCTTTCGTTCTCTCGACTGTGGCGGCTCAGGCGCCCGCTCCGCTCATTTCCGCGGAGTCGCTTCGCAAGCATGTGGAATACCTCGCCTCCGACGAATTGGAAGGACGGTTCACCGGCTCGCCCGGCGAGCGAATGGCGGGCGACTACGCCAAGAAGGTGTTCGAAGAAGCGGGCCTGCTGCCCGGGGGCGAGAAAGGCACCTTCTTCCAAGAGTTCCCGGTGCGCTTCGGCATCGAGGTCGGCGAGGGGAGCTATCTTCGGTTTCGCCGAGGGGCGGAGACGTTCGAGGCAAAGGCAGGCGAGGAGTTCGTGCCGGTATACAACGGCGACGCCTCGGATGAGGTAACCGCGCCGGTCATCTTCGCCGGTGAGGGAGTGGTAACCGAGGAGAGGGACGACTACGCAGGCGTTGACGTGAAGGGAAAGATCGTCATCGTCTTCCCAAGCGCCGACCGACGCCTGAGCAATCGAGCGAAGGCGCGCACCGCGCAAGAGAAAGGGGCTGTCGGAATCCTGTTTGCCGGCTCGCCTGCGGGAGCGGGCATTCTTGACCTGGCCGGCCAGAACGGCATCCTTCGGACGGAAGGATTCGTTGCAGCCGCCATATCGAGCCAGATGTTTGAGCGCGTGAGTGGCCTTAACTTCGAGCGAGCGCGCGAGCAAGCGTTAGCCGGTCGCGTTGTGCCGGGGTTTGCAGCCAACGCAACGGTGACACTGAAGACCTCGACGCAGCCGAAGACAATCATTGGGCGGAACATCATCGCGGTGCTTCCCGGGCACGACCCGACGCTGAAGGCGCAGTACATCGTCATCGGCGCGCACATTGACCATGTTGGGCGAGGCGAGATGGGCGCGCTCGGCCGCATCGAGGGAGACGACATCTACAACGGGGCTGACGACAACGCAAGCGGGTCAGCCATGGTGCTCGAACTGGCGCGCTACTACAGCAGAACGAAGTCGAACTCTCGCACGCTTGTGTTCCAACTGTACAGCGGCGAGGAGATGGGATTGCTGGGCAGTCGCCACTGGGTTGCAAACCCGACTATTGACCTCAAGGCGGTAACGGCGATGATCAACCTCGACATGGTTGGCAACATGGTCGAGAACAAGCTCATCGTTGACGGCATCCGCTCGTCACCGATCTGGCGAGACCTCGTAAGCCGCTTCGGCGACGGCTTCGAAGTGGAGTTCGATCCCACCGGGCGACGCTCGATTGCAGGCAGGAGCGACCACGCCGCGTTCGAGTCCGCGGGCATCCCCGTGCTGTTCTTCAACACCGACGAGCACGAGCGCTATCACCGCGCAAACGACCACGCGGACAAGTTGAACTACGAAGGCATGGAGCGCATCGGGACGCTCATCATCAACGTGCTGTCGGTGGTTGACTCGATGCCGGGGATGGTTCCGTTCCAGGACAAAGACAAGATCGTCGAGCGCACTCCGCCCGAGGCGCCGGCATCCGGGGCGCGGCGGGTGCGCGTGGGCTTGATTCCAAGCTACGGCGACCCAGGCCCAGGATTGCTCCTCGAGGGCGTGTCGGAGAACTCTCCTGCACAGAAGGCGGGTTTGCAAGCGGGCGACCGCATCATCCAGTGGGATGACATCAAGATCACGACGATCGAGGACCTGCAATTCGTCTTTGAGCGAGCGATGCCGTTCCAGCCTGCGACGGTAACGATTCTCCGCGACGGCAAAGAGATGAAGGTAACCCTCACTCCGGAGCCGCCTGCGCTCCTCCTTGCGGCGGCGTAGAAGAGGTGCAGTTCGAGGTCATCCACACCTCGGCCGGCACGCACGGTCGTGCCGGTGTCTTGACGCTACCGCACGGCGCCGTTGAGACGCCTGCGTTCATGCCGGTCGGCACGCAGGGCGTCGTCAAGACCCTGACGAGCGAGGACTTAGAGGCACTTGGATACGAGATGGTGCTCGCTAACGCGTACCATCTCGCGCTTCGCCCCGGCGCCGAGCGCATCGCAAAGCTTGGCGGCTTGCATCGCTTCATGGCTTGGCCCCGCCCCATCCTCACGGACAGCGGCGGCTTCCAGGTGATGAGTCTCGCGCACCAACGAAAGGTAACGGAGCGCGGCGTGTGGTTTCGGTCGCACATCGACGGCGCCGAGATAGACCTCACTCCTGAGCGCGCGATTGAGATTCAGTCTTTGCTTGGCGTTGACGTGAGCATGGCGCTCGACGTGTGCCCGCCATACCCGTGCGAGGAAAGAGAGCTGCAGGGTGCGGTGCGCCTAACCTCGCTCTGGGCGGAGAGGTGCCTTGCTGCGAGGACAAAGGGCCAAGCGCTTTTCGGAATCGTGCAAGGCGGCACAAGCCCAAGGCTGCGCGAGCGCTCTCTGGCGGAGGTGGCTGCGTTGCCGTTCGATGGATTCGCGCTCGGCGGCGTAAGCGTGGGGGAGCCCACGGAGTTGCAGCGCCCGGTCGTCGCCGAGTTCATGCCCAGCCTTCCGGCGGACAGACCGAGATACTTGATGGGCGTGGGTCAACCGAAGGACATCTTGCACGCCGTCAAGCACGGCGCGGACCTTTTCGACTGCGTCCTCCCGACGCGCAGCGCAAGGCACCACAGCGTGTACACGCTGAAGGGCGTGGTGGATGTAA
>JBBIIO010000001.1:0-117005 GCA_037446435.1 Armatimonadota bacterium | reverse complement strand
ACAGCGTTACCATGTCCTTGCGAACGTAGCCGACCGTCCCGCCGGGGAACTTCAACTTGTACCAACCCGACGCTTCGCCGAGCACGGTGGCTGTGCGCCCCTTCTCGACTTGCACGAGCGACTTGCTCGACGTCGTCGGCTTTTGGCGAACGTTCACCTTGTCTCTGGAGATAGTCGCGGTCTTCGTCGAGCCGCTCGTTGAGGTCTGCTTGGCGTTCGGCTTCACGCTCTGCGGCACCTTGCCGTCCTTATAGGAACTCGGATCGGTGGGCAGGCGCAACACTTGGCCGATTTGAAGTTTCTTCGCGTCTGTGATGCCGTTCTTGCGGGCGAGTGCGTCAACCTTGCAGTGGAAACGATTCGCAATCTTCTCGAGGGTATCGCCCGACTTGACAGTGTACGTCGCTTGTGCAAATGCCGTGGCAGCCACAAAGAGAACTGCCACCAGCAATCCAAGTCTGTTCATAACCGTGTTTGCTCCTCTCCGCCCGAGGCAACCTTCCGGGGCATCCCATCCAAAGCGGAACTGACGAACGTTACCCCATCACCCAATCAAAACGCAACCCCCGGGGCCGAACCTCGAGTAAATTGTCAAGGATTCGGCAAAAACCGCCATTTTCGGGCGAATTTCCCCCTTCCGATGCGCCATCGACGGCATACGCTAACATAGCCGAAGCCGCCGAAGGGCATGTTGAGCATCGTGATCGTCAATTGGAATACGAAGGCGCTCCTCGAAAAGTGCCTGAGGTCCTTGCAACACCACGCCCCCGCTGAATCCTACGAGGTCATCGTCGTGGACAACGCAAGCGGCGACGGCTCCGACGACATGGTCCGCGACCGCTTCCCGCAGGTGCGTCTCCTCGCCCAAAGCGAGAACCGAGGCTACGCCGAAGGAAACAACATCGGCATCCGAGCTGCAACGGGGGAGTTCATCCTTCTTCTCAACCCCGACACTGAGTTCATTGACGACAGCCTCCAACGCGCCGTCGACATCCTGCGCTCGATGCCGAGCGTCGGCGCTTTTGCCGCGCGCCTGCTCAACCCCGACGGCAGCACGCAGTCCTCTCTGAGAAGTTTTCCGCGGCCTCTTCCCGTGCTGTTCGACCTGTTTGGTGTCGCCCGCCTGTTCCCGCGCAGTCGCTTCTTTGGCAGGTATCGTTACCGCTTCTTCGACTATGACGCGCCCGCGGAGGTTGAGCAGCCTATGGGGACGTTCTTGCTCACCCGTCGCGAGGTGTTCGACCAAGTCGGACTTCTCGACGAAGCGTTTCCCATCTTCTTCAACGACGTTGACTGGTGCCTTCGCGTGCGCAACGCCGGATGGAAGGTGTATTATCACCCCGACGTGCGCGTCGTTCATCACGGAGGAGCCGGCACGCGACAGGTTCGCAAGAGCATGATCTGGGAATCGCACCGAAGCCTATTGCGGTTCTACGATAAGTGGTACGCGCGCTGGTGGAACCTCCCTTTGATCTGGCTGTTCCGCCTTGTGGTGCTCGCTGCCGCGTTCTTACGAACAGGAGGGGTGCATGCCGGGTACCGACCTTAGCGTTACCCTCTGCTCATGGAACACGCGCGACTACTTGGATCGCTGCATCGAGTCCGTTCTTGCGCAGGCTGACGGCATAGCGGTTGAGGTCATCGTGATCGACAACGCCAGCGAGGACGGTAGCGCAGAGATGGTGGAGCAGAAGTACCCGGGCGTGCGGCTGATTCGTAACGACCAGAACCGCGGCTTCGGCGCCGGCCACAACCAGGGCTTTGCCGCCGCTTCCGGCGAGTTCCTGATGCCGCTCAACTCGGACGCCGTCGTGCATCCGTCATGCTTCGCACGCCTCGTCGCCTACCTTCGAGAGCGCGAGGACGTCGGCATCGCCGCGCCGAAACTCCTCAATCCGGACGGCTCTCTGCAGTACAGCTGCCGGCGCTTTCCCACGCCTGCCGCCGCGCTGTTTCGCAACACGCCGCTTGGCAAGCTGTTCCCCAACAATCGTTTTGCCCGCGAGTATCTGATGCAGGACTGGGATCATCGTGAGCCGCGAGACGTAGATTGGGTCAGCGGCGCCGCGCTCTGCCTCCGCGCCGACGTCTATCGCGAGATCGGCGGCTTCGACGAGAGGTTCTTCATGTATTTGGAAGACGTGGACCTCTGCAAGCGCGTTCACGATGCGGGCTACCGCGTCGTCTACGTGCCGGATGCAGTCGTCACACACGTCATCGGGGCAAGCACCGACCGAGTTGCCAACCGCATGATCCGCCAGTTCCACAAGAGCATGCTGCTATACTACGTGAAGCACCACCTCCGCAATGCGCCGCTTCCGCTGCAACCGATGTACTGGCTGGCTGCGTTTCTCTTCGTGTGGCTGCGTGCATCTACCTTCCTCGTGAAGAACGCATGGGATGCCGTCGTAAGGGCGGTGAAGAGATGATGAGAAGCGCGGCTGCCGGGCTACTCTTCGCTGCAGTCTTCGTCGCAGAGTGGGCGTGCGGGCGACTGCCGCTCGGCTCCGCGCCCACCGGCAACGTCCTCGCCGAGGCGCTCGTTGAGCGCATGCATCCCTGGGCGGCGCAGGCTTTCGTCGCAGGTCTGCTCCTGCTGGCGATGGCGCTCGCGGTGTTGCCGAGGTCGGTGATGCTCGTGCCCTCCCGCGCTCTGTTCGTTCCGCTGTTCCTGCTTTGGGTCTGGATCGGCGTGAGCCTAACGCAGACCCAACACTGGCACCTCTCGCTTCTCGAACTCTCCCGCTGGACGTTGTACCTCGTTGTGGTTCAGGTTGTTCTGTCAACGTTGGGACGTACTAAGCTCCCTGCAGTCGCCCTCGGCGTCGTCGTCGGTGGCGCAGCAGCCGTTGCTCTATCGGGGGTCCAGGAGTACCTCTCCCCCGGAACGGCTCAGGGATGGCGCATCTTTGCCGGATGGCACAACCCGAATGCTTCCGCCTCTCTGTTCGCGCTGGTGCTGCCGCCCGCTCTCGCGCTCACGGTGGTAGCCCGCGAGTCGGCCACGAAAGCGCTTGCGCTGCTCGGTTTGGCGGTCGTCGGCGTTGCCCTGTTCCTGACTGCCTCGAAGGGCGGGTTGCTATCGGCGGTGATAGGCGTCGCCGGGTTCATCGTGGCAGCCGCGATGGCGGGAGCGCGCACGAGATTGGTTCCACTTGCTGTGGCCGTGGCGGTAACCGCAGCGCTCGCGGTTGGCGTTACGGGACTGAAGTCCCTAACCGCCTCTCAGCCCGGCGCTACGGCAACCAGGCTGCTCGCTGCGGGTGAGGAGGCGGAGCAGTCCGTTGCGTTTCGTCGCCAAGTGTGGACGGACACCGTCGACATGATCTCGGAGAAGCCGATCTTCGGCTTCGGCATCGGAACTTACTCACCGGAGTTCAAGCGCTTCTCACAAGTCCAGGCGCCGGCGCTGGCGCACAACTCGTACCTGCAACTCGCGGCGGAAGCCGGCGTCCCGGCGCTCTTGTTCTTCCTCGTGTTTGGAGTTGTGCTTTTGGTTTGCGTCGGGCGGCGTCATGCAGGCGAGGCATCGGAGCGAGCTCTCCTTCGCGCAGGCTGCGTAGGTGCGGTGCTTGCCGCGGGCGCGAACGCGGCGGTGGACTCGACGTTCAGCGTCTTTGGCTACGGCCTTGTGTTCTTCACCGTCGTCGCGATCGCGCTCCTGCTCTCCGCTGACGCCGCACAGCCGGAAAAGGCGCCGCTCAACAGCCGTGCTATCGCACATACCTTGCCCGCGGCAGGTGCGGCCGGGTACCTCTTCGTCGCGTTCCTCAGCGCGTACTACGTCTCGCTCGCGCGGGAGCGCTTCCCCTCGGCGCCGCACGAAGGTTTCGACTTCGTCTCTCGCGCAGAGAGAACCGCCTTCGCAGACCCGGCCCCGCACGAAGCGCGAGGGCAGTTCCTCCGTGTGAGCAATAACCTCGACGGCGCAGCCGCCTGCTGGCAGAGCGCGGTGCTGCTTTCGCCGACGCCGAGCCGCTGGGCTGAAATTGCCAGGATCCGCCACCTGCTCGCCAACACCGACGCGGCGCTGAGCGCCGCCCAATCTGCGATCGACGCCGAACCTGCCAACCCAAAGTGGCGCGGCCTCAGACTGAGGATCCTCCGCGATGCGGGACAATTCGACGAGGCGATTGACGTCGCTGAGAACATGGTGCGAATGGAGAGCACGCTGTTCTTCACGCTTCGCTCGCTTCCATGGCTTGTCGAACTCAGCACTGTCGAGGCGCGAATCTTCCTCGCTGACCTCGCCCTCGAACGCGGCGACCGGCAAGCCGAGGCTGAGCAACTCGAAGGAGCCTACCAACTGCTCCGCGCTTTTCGTCGCTCGACCGTCCCGGAGTTGTTCCGCCAGACCGGGCTGGACGATGTGGTCGCCAAGCGCATCGAACTTGAACAGGCGACAGGGCGCGCGCCGCTCCTTGCCGACGTTGCAAGCGCGCTTCGGTTTCAGCCGGACGAGTTGCTCGCCTACATCGAAGTGGTCGCGCAACTCCCGCTTGCCGGAGAATCCCTGGTGGATGCCCGAGCGAGCGTCGAGCAGATGGAACTGGTCGGACGACGCCTCGCCAAGGTGTACGAAGCGCTCGGCCAGGCAGAACGAGCGAACAACCTGCGAAAGGAGGTTAGCGACCTGAGTTGGGAGCGTCTCCGCTTGGGCTTCGGCGGCTTGTAAAGTACGCCTCAAGCACGCTCTTCGCAATCGGCGCCGCAACGCGACCGCCTTCATCCAAGTTCTCAACGACCACCGCGAGAGCTATCGTCGGATTGTCTGCAGGCGCGAACGCTATGAACCAACCATGCGGCTTTCGTCCGCCGCCCGTTTGCGCGCTGCCGGTCTTGCCCGCCACGCGCACGCCTTCGATGCGCGAGCGAACACCCGTTCCCGACTCGACCACTTGCACCATTGAACGCACGATCCGATCCCACCACATCGGGTCGAGCGCCACGCGGTCAACTTCAACGCGCTCGCCGCGCCGCCTCGCTACATGAGGCTCGTATGCCACGCCGCGGTTCGCGATGAGCGCCGCATAGTTCGCCATCTGTATCGGCGTAGCGTTGATGTAGCCTTGCCCGATTGCGAGGTTCACCGTATCACCCTGGTACCACCGCTCGCCCTTCCGTTCAAGCCACTCGTCAGTGGGAAGCAGCGCGCCGACCTCACCAGGAATGTCCACGCCGGTAGGCGAACCGAGACCGAACTCGCCGGCGACTCCGACGACCTGCTCGCGATTCAGTCGAGAGCCTAACTCGGCGAAGAACACGTTGCAAGACTTCTCAATTGCCGTCTGAAACGTAATGCGCCCGTGGTTTCCAAGACAGCGAACCGTTCGGTTGCCGATGCGCGTCGAGCCGCTGCACACAAAAGTCGTCGCCGGGCTGACTATCCCGCTTCGTATCGCCGCGATGAGAGTCGCAACCTTGAACGTTGAACCAGGGCTATAGGCGCCCGCCACCGCTCGGTTGAAAAGCGGGCGTGTCTCGTTGTTCAACTGCGACCACAGCGAAGGGGACAGCCTGCCCAAAAACACGTTTGGATTGTATGCAGGGCTGCTCACAAGGCAGAGCAAAGAGCCGTCGCGAGGGTCGAGCGCAACAACCGCGCCCTTCCGCCCCGCAAGCGCCTCAAACGCCGCAAGTTGCACTCGCACGTCGAGCGTGGTCTCCAAGTCCTCGCCTGGTATCGGCGGCTCCGACACCGGTGGAGACGTTGGTCGCATGCGCACGTCCACCGAAACCGAGTCGTGCCCACACTTGCCGATGAGCGGAACATCGTAAGTTCGCTCGACGCCCGTTTGCCCGACGAAACTCGGCAGGTCCTCCAGCGAGGCGAGCCGCTCGATGTCCTCCTTCGTCGGCTGACGAACATGCCCCAGCACATGCGCGAACGCGTTGCCAAACGGGTACTTGCGAAGCGGCTCGCTCCTCACAAACACACCCGGCAGGAACGCCCCCTGCTCCTCAATGCGAATCGCCTCCTCTGTGGTCAAGCCAACCTTCGCCACGAACGGGAGGAATTTGCGGTACTCGTGCTCGCGGATCATCTCTTGCAACTCCGCGGGCTCCAACTTCAGCAGGGAACTGAGGCGGCGAATCGCCCCGAGGTCATCCTGAATCGCCGCGGGCGTTACCATCACCACGAGGCTCGCGCTCAAGCCCGCGATGACTGTGCCGTCCCGCGCCAGCAACTTGCCGCGAGGAGGAGGAACGGCAACGCGCACCGTTCGCTTCTCAACGGCGATGCGACTAAACTCCTCCCCCCGGACTACCTGCAGATACCAAAGCCGAAGAACGATCGCAAGAAGCCCGAGCAGAACAGCCAACGGCACGAGCAGCGCTTTCGTCGGCAGCTGAGGCTTTGCTCGATCCGCCGCAGGCGCGCCATGGGTGTTCATGGCTGGTGAACCGTGCACGGCGCGATCGGCTCTTCACCAATCGGGAATCGCTGGCGCCGCTTCTGGGGACAATACGTTGTCGCTCGACCGCCGCTCTGCACGCAAATTGTGACCTCTACGGTTCCGGTTGCGGTGCGCGTGGGTGGGGTGCCTCCTCCGTTCGCCGGAGGAGGCGCGGTTTCCGAATCGCCCTCCAGTTGAGCCGGCGGAGGCTCCTCTGAGAGGTCGCCGTGTAAGCCGCACGACGGCAGCTCGGCGGCTCCCTCCTTCGGCATCATACGCGTCTCCTTTCGAGGACATGCTTTCACCGCCCGGTCGCCCGTCTCCACGCAGATGCTTACCGAGATCTCGTCCGGCACCGCGCCTCCACCGTATGACTTCGGCCGGTATCCGGTCGCCTCTTCGCGCAACAGTTGTTGAATCGGCTTGACGGCGGCAGCCCACATCGGCGCGGTTACCTCTCCGCCGAACACCCCACGCATCTCACCGTACTTCCACGGCGGATTTCGCTCCGGGTCATACGTCGCGTTCGCAACCCAAGCGATGGCGATGACCTTTGTCGTGTATCCGCAGAACCAAGCGTCCTTGTGGTCGCTCGTGGTTCCCGTTTTGCCGGCGGCGTTCACCACGGAGCGCGCACGAGAGCCCGTCCCGCCGCTGACGACACGATGAAGGATATCGTTCATCACCTTCGCGGTGTCTTCGCTCAATACGTTGCCGATGATGCGCGGCTCGTATTCACGCAACGTTACGCCGCCCGGCCCGACCACCTTCGTGATTCCGTACGGCTTCACGCGGTCGCCGCCGGTCGCGAATGCGCTGTACGCCTCAGCCATCTCCAGCGGGCTAACCGCACTCGAGCCGAGCGCCAGTGCAGGCCCAGGATAAAGCGGCGACTGAATGCCGAACACCTGTCGCGCGAAGTTCGCAACCACCTGCGGCCCGACCATCATCCCAACATGCACCGCGGGCACGTTGATTGAGCGCGTCAGCGCCGATTGCACGCTCACCGTGCCGCCCGTGCCGCCGCCCTTGGGTCGCCACACCACGCCGGATGTCGGGTTGCGCCACACGAAAGGCTCGTTCGAGATGGAGGAGTTCGGCTTGATCTTGCCCGTCTCAAGCGCTGCCGCGTAAACGAACGGCTTGAACGCCGAGCCCGGCTGCCTCCGCCCCTGCGTAATGATGTTGTACTGTGAGCGTTTGAAGTCCGTGCCGCCCACCATCGCGAGCACGCGCCCGCTGAGGTCGGTTACTACCATCGCAGCCTCAGTAACCCGGCGCGACTTGTTCTTTGCGACCGCCTCGCGTACCGCCTCCTCTGCCGCTTCCTGAGCCTTTGTGTTCAGCGTGGTGTAAATCTTGTAGCCGCCGCGAGCGAAGTCTTCGTTGGGGAACTCGCGGCGCATCTCCTCGAGCACGTAGGTAACGAAGTAAGGCGCCCGCATGATCCCAATGTGAACTTGTTGCTGGTTCTCGTTCACCTTGAGCGGCTCGTCCTTCGCCTTTGCGTACGCCGTCGAGTCAATCCACTCTTTGTCACGCATGATTTCGAGCACGATGTTGCGGTTCTCCACCGCGACCTTCGGATTGACGAACGGATTCTCGCTCGAAGGCCGACGGGGCAGCCGCGCCATCAACGCCGCTTCGCCCGCCGTCAAGTCCTTCAACTCCTTGCCGAAGTACACCTTCGCCGCAGCCTTGATGCCGTATGCGCCGGAGCCGTAAAACACCTCGTTGAGATAGATCGTGAGGATCTGCTCCTTCGTCAACTGTCTCTCGATCTGAAGCGCAAGGCACGCGTCCTCCACCTTGCGGCGAAGGGTTCGTTCGCCGCCGGTCAGCAACCGCTTAGCGACCTGCTGCGTAATCGTGCTGCCGCCCTGGCGCACGCGACCGCTCGTAAGGTTCACCCACAAGGCGCGCACAACGGCCATCCCGTCAACGCCCGGGTGAGACCAAAAGCGCTCGTCCTCCGCGGCGACGGTGGCGTCGATCACCACTTTCGGAATCTCAGGGAACTCCACCCACTCGCGGTGCTCGGTGGTCATCCGATAGAGCACCACCCCATCGGCGGAGATGATCTGCGTCGGCTCGCGCATCAGGATCTTCTCGATGCGCGAGAGTTGGGTGACCCGATCCTTCAGCGACTCGAACACCACCCACGTGTACACGGCGCCGCCGACAAACCCCATCAGGAGAAGCACGGCGACCACAGCCGAGGTCCGCTTCAGAACGCGAACCCAACGTGGGCGGGGCTTGCCCCCGCCTGCTTTGCGGTCGGACATCTTGATTCCTCTATTATGGAACGCCGCAGAGCCTCAAAGTGTGCCGCCGGCTTCCGAACTCCCCGTCAAAGAGTTCAGGATTCGGCTCAAGACTTCTTCAGATACATTCCCAACAGCCGCCGCCCAGACCCGTCCGACCCGGCGCGAGACCAGTTGGACGTTGTCGTGATGAAGCGGCTCCTCGCCGAGGCGAGCCTCGGGAGACTGGAAGATGGTGATGTGTCGTGCACCGTCGCTGAAGTGGAGAAGCGCGACCGGCCTCCCCGCAACCGAGCGCATCCCCTCGCCGGTGGGCTCGAAGCCGTCAGGCAACCAGGTCGGGCGCAACGCCCACGGGACATCAACGCCAAACACCTCGTCCACCACGCGAACGCCCCGCCTCTCGAAGGAGAACAGAGCTGCGTCAACGTCCACGTTGAACGCTACCCGTCGGAACTCGAAGCCGCCCATCATCGCCCCGCCGCGACCGAGCAGCTGCGACTTGAGGAGCAGCCCTGTTGCTCGGTCGAACCACAGGCGGCGTGCAACGTTTCCCGCTGCGTCCGAGACCTCGAAGGCGACGGTGGGACGGTCGGCGACGGTCCCCCCATCAAAGGTTTGAAAACGAATCTGTCCGCTCCGCGCAGCCTGGATCATGCGCCTAAGCTGCTGCAGTGTCTGATCCCGTCCGGACGGCCCGCGACGCAGTTCGTTGAGTTGCGGGATGTACTCGAGGCGATGCCGCCCGTCCTCGATGATGACCATTCCCTTGCGTACCTTGTCGTTTGGAAACTCGGTGCGCGACCTCATGCCGTCACGAATCACCAACTCGGTAACGGTCTTCATCACCCCGTTGACGCGCAGGTACACAACACGCGTGCCGGTGAACCGGATCTGTTGCTGCCGCCGGAAGATCTGCTCCAGCCGATCCAGCGTGGCTGCCTCGGGCTGAGCCGACGCAACGGCAGCCAGGCCGAGCAGGGAAGCGAGCAGAAGAGCGAGCCTCACAGCGCCTCCATCGAGCCACCGTACAGCAGGTCGTCCAGTTCGTCCTCTTCGCGAGGCGTCTGCTCGGCAACGGCGAACGTGGTCATGCTCGACCCGTCCGCCGGAAGCGCCACGGACGCCGCCGCCTCTTCGTGCCAACGCACGAGCAATTCAGATGAAACCGAAGGCACGGCGCCCGAGCGGGAGACCTGGAAGACGACCGTCGCAGCCAGCAGGACGCACGCGGTTGCCGAGGCGATGAATCCGGCGCGCAGCCAGGAGAAACCTCGAAGCGGCTTCGACGCCTCGCGCTGGAGCTGCTCGTTCAATCGGGAGCGCCACGCGAGGCTCGGCTCCTCGCTCGGAAGCCCCCCCAACAGGCGGGCGACATCCTGCTGGGCATCATCCTTCGACAGCATGGCATCCAGCTCAGACTGCTCGACCAGCGACAGCCGCTCGTCCCGTTCGATTCTTTCCAAAAGTTCCTTCTTATTCATCCGTCTCACCTGCTTGCAGGTACGCCGACAGCGCACTCTGGAGTCGTTCGCGAGCGAGGAACAGGCGGGACTTCACCGTCCCAACCGGAATGTTCAGCGCGTTCGCAATCTCTTCGTAACTCATCCCTTCCACATCGTGCAGCAGCAGCACCGGTCTCAGCCGCTCGGAGAGCGTCGCCAGCGCGGACTGCACGACCTCGTGCATCTGCTTCGCGACCGCCTCCTCCTGCGGGTCACCGCTTCGAGCGATTAGCCCGTGCGCGATGTCCGCATCCGGTTCGAGCGGCACCTCGACGACACGACGCGAGCGGCGCCGACGTCGGTCAATGCACAGGTTGGTCGCGATCTTGAAAAGCCAGCCCGCGACCGATGCCCGCCCGTCGTAGCGCCGAATGTTGCGAAACGCACGGACGAACACCTCTTGAGCGACATCCTCAGCCTCTTGGGCGTCGCCGACCATGCGGCGCGCGAAGCCGAACACCCGCGCTTGGTATCGGTCAACCAGCAGGTCAAACGCGCTGAGGTCGTCCGCCTGGCAACGGGCGACGAGCAACTGGTCGCTCAAACCGTTGCCCGCCTCGTGCTGCGTCATTCTCAGGACACCTGTGGATTCCACGCTCTGGCGGCTCCTTGCAGGGCTATACGCACAGAGCCGCCGTAGGTTCACCGCTTGCCCCGCCAAAGCACGGGCATGCGGGCGCTAAAACTTGACGCCGGCGCTCAGCGAGAAGCCGTCCAACTCCTTGTCCACGGCTCCGACGCCGTTCCAAGCAAGCCGCACCAGCACCGGGAACCCTTGGATCGCCCAGTCGTACACCAGCGACGCCTGATAGGCGAACGAGGCGTTGTCGTCGAAACCGGGCCGGTTCGTGAAGCTCACGCCGCCTCCCGCGCTCGCGGTGAAGTTCTCCGAGACCCGCAGGTTGTAGTTCAACAGCAGCGGCACGCTCCGGAATCCGTCGCCCTCCATCAAGTCCGCGGAGAAGCTGAAGTGCCCCGGCATGAGGGGATTCCGGCTTATGAACGTGTCATCCAGCACCTTGAACTCGGTGCCGACCGTGAACCACTGGGATTTGCCCGCTGCGGCACGACTGTTCGCGGGCCAGAAGTAGCCAATCCGAACCTGAACGCCGAAGCCCGGCAGGTCTTGGGCGACCGCCACCGAAGGCGCCGCGAGCAACAGGGCGAAAAGCCCGAACGACGGAATGAGAACACGCATCCTTTGCATTTCTTCTGTCCTTCCTTCCTTGGGAGTGCACAAATCTTACCCAATCAGACGGACCCCAGCAACACAACGCCGCCCCCACACCGTCCAACCAGTAGGGTACGCTTACCCAAGGAGCACACAGATGACCTCGATCCTATGCGCGCTCGCCCTGTGGCAACCGGCCACGACGCCGCCCGTCGTGACTAAGGACGTGCGTGGCGTCGCCATCACCCTACCCGATTCAGGGCGAGACTGGTTTGAAGTCACCCTCAAAAGAGAGGGCGAAGACTGGGAGGACGTGCTGCCCGAGCGCCCCGACCGCCCAGACTGCGCCAAGTCTTTCTTCGCCGGATTGCCCTGGAGCGGACTGGACTTCGAGGTCGTGTTTTCCCGAAATAGCCGCGCGCCCCACATCGAGGTCCCCGACGCCGACGAACTCATCATCCCCGAGGGCGCAGGCATCTTGGACGCGGTTCTGCTGAACAACTTCGGCTTGCACCAGACGTTTTAGGCGAAGCTCCCCGCTCGGCTGCCGATAATCTCCCTGGAAGATGGGCAGCACGCCGCCGTCCCCCTCGCGCATTCTCGACCTCGTCGCTCGAGGCTCGCACGAGCGCTCGGAGGACTACTACAACAATATTGCAAACTCGTGGCGCGAGGTGCTCAACGCCGAAAGCGCGGCACTGTACCTTCTCGCTGATGAAACGGGTTCCTTCGTTCTCGCCGGCGCGGCGCCGACCGCCACTGCCTGGCAGGTTCCCCGCTCTGTTCGGGCGGGCGAGCCCGGGCTGGGGGAGCGCGTCCTGCGCGAAGGCGTGAGCCTGTGGGCGGAGGAAGGCCCGTTAGGCGAGAATCTGCTGGCGCCCCTATCGGTTCCTGGAGCCGGCGTCGTCGGGTTGTTGCATGCCCGCCGCGACCGCCCGTTTGCGGAAGCCGAGCGATCGGTCGCCGCTGCGTTGTCGCAATCGGTCGGTGCGGGTCTAAACCACGCGCGACTCCTGACCAAACTCGCCGCCGCCCTGGCTGCAGAGAAGGAGCAGGCGAAGCGCACCCAGGCGATTCTCCAGAGCCTCACCATCGGCATCGTCACGCTCGATGCGCACGGAAGGGTTCGCGAGATGAACGCAAGCGCACGCGCGCTGCTTGGAATCGCCGAGGCGGAGCGCATCACGACCTGGGAAAGAATGGCGAGCGCGCTCGGCGATGTGGCTCGCTCATCGCTCACCGGCAGCATCCTGTCTGCCCTCAACGGCGTGCGGCGCACGGCCGAGTTCCCCGGCGCCGAGGACGCGCCTTGCCTCGTGGACGCGGTGCCGTTCTCGGGCGGCGTCATTCTGCTCATCGAGAACCTCGGGCCTCGCCTCGAGCAGGAGCGCGAGTTGGCTCGCGTGCGTAGGCTCGCCGAGATTGGTCAGATGACCGCCGCGATAGCCCACGAGTTGCGCAACCCGCTAACCAGCATTCGGGGTGCCGCGCAAATGATGCGGCATGAAAACAGCCTCGCGCGCGCTCGCGAGTGGGCGGCGGTCGTGGAGGAGGAGGTGGACGGGCTCGACCACCTGTGCCAGCAGTTTCTCGACTTCGCAAGGCCGGTCGAGGTCGTGCTCGAGCCAATTGACCTGAATGACCTCGTAGAGCGCGCCCTTCGCCTGGATCAGCCGCTGTTCCAGCGTGCTCGCGTAGAAGTGAACTTCAAAGCGGGCCGCAGAAAGCCGACAATTCAGGGTGACCCGGTGCGACTCACGCAAGCCCTAAGAAACCTCTTCAGAAACGCCGTCGAGGCGATGCCCGACGGCGGCACCTTGACCATCCAAACCGCCAAGTCCGGGAAAGGCGTCCGGCTCTCGATTCGCGACACCGGAACGGGCATGACGGAGGAGCAGGTGGCAAGCCTCTTCACGCCGTTCTACACCACCAAGCCCCAGGGAACCGGGCTTGGCCTCTGCAACGTCCGCAAGGTCGTTGAGGCGCACGGCGGGACAATTCGCGTTCGAACCAAGCCAGGCAAGGGAGCAGAGTTCCAAATCGTCTTCGCCGCGAAGGGGGCAGGAGCGTGAGGCGAAAGCGACACATCCTCGTCGTTGACGACGAGCAGAACATCCGCAAGATTCTCAAGGCCGCCTTCGAGCGGGCGAACTACCGCGTAACCGCCGCTGAAGACGGCGCAGCCGCGCTCAAGGCGATTCAGAACGACGAAACCATCGATCTCGTCCTCACCGACGTGCTCATGCCGGGCATGACCGGCGTCGAACTGCTCGCCCAGATTAGGGAGCGACGCGATGACCTGCCGGTGCTCATCATGACGGCGTATGGCACGATCCCCCAAGCCGTCGAGGCGATCCGAGCGGGAGCGTCGGATTACATCACGAAGCCGTTCGACCTCGACAACCTCAAGCGAATCGTCGCCCAGTTCACGCCCAAGCGATTCAAACGCGACGCAAAGCCATGTGCGACCGGGGAGCGGGCGACGACGCACTTGATCGCCGAGTCACCCAAGATGAAAGAGGTCCTCCGCCTGGTGCAACAGGTAGCGGACTCGCGCGCCACAGTCCTCATCACTGGCGAGAGCGGTACCGGCAAGGAAGTCGTCGCTAAGACGATCCACGAACTCAGTTCACGCGCAGAGAACCCATTCGTTGCCGTCAGCTGCGCCGCCCTGCCGGAGACGCTCCTCGAAAGCGAACTGTTCGGCTATGAGCGTGGAGCGTTCACCGGAGCAGACACGTCTCGCCGCGGGCGGTTCGAAGTCGCAGACACCGGCACGCTCTTCCTCGACGAGATCGGCGAGATTCCCGTCTCCATCCAGGTGAAACTGTTGCGCGTTCTGCAGGAACGCCAGATCGAGCGACTCGGCTCATCCGTGCCGATTGACGTTGACGTGCGACTCATCGCAGCCACAAACCGCGACCTCCAGAAGGCCGTCCAAGAAGGGATCTTCCGAGAGGACTTGCTCTACCGACTGCAGGTGCTGCATATCGAACTTCCGCCCCTCCGCGAGCGGGCTGAGGACATCCTGCCCCTTACGCGACACTTCATCGCCAAGTTCGCCCAGGAGAACGGCGCGAGCCTCGAAGACGTGGATCGGGACGTGGAGCGCGCGCTTCAGCGCTACCACTGGCCGGGAAACGTACGAGAACTTGAGAACGTGATGGAGCGCGCCGTCGTCCTCGCGCCGAAAGAGAAGAGTGTCCTTACCCTCGAACTCCTGCCGCCAAGCCTGCAGACGGCAGCCTAAATAGCGGCGGGCAGCACCAGCCGAGCCGGCGCCGCCCACCAGAAACGAAGCGGTCTACTTGACCTCTTTGACGTTCATCTTCTCGAACGTCTCCTGATTGACGAACTTGTACAGGGGCATGCCGTCGTGCTGGCCAATCAGGGCGTACCGAGTTTGCGTAGCGCCGCTCTTGGTCTTGCGGACCATCTTCTTCTTCGTGATGTTCGACTCCGGAACATCTACCTTGCTCTTGGTTTTTACGTTGTAGAACTCCACTTTGCTGTCGTTTCCTCCCTTGTTGGGACCTTCCGCCGAGGCGCACCCGGGGAGGGCACGCGAGGCTTCGGTGCCCCGAGTGTAGCATAAACGGGCGGGTTCAGGCTCCCGGAGGAAGCCGCCACGCGCACTTTCCTGCAGTATTCAGACGGCTCAACACCAGAAAAAGCCCCGCCACACCCGAGAAATGCCGCAGATGCTATACTGTTGCAGCATGAACCGCCACCCCTGCAACGAAGCTCCGCCCGAACAAGTCGAGCCGTTCACCAAGCATGCCCTCGCAGTTTTGCGGGCGTCCGGCAGGCGCCTCACCCGCCCACTCCGCCGGGTCACCGAGGCGCTCGCATCCTCGAAGGCGCCCCTCGGAGCGTACGATATTCGTGTCCGACTCGCCGCTGCAGGGAAGTCGGTGAACGTCGTCACCGTCTACCGCATCCTCGGTGAACTCGAGGCGGCGGGGCTAATCCACCGCATCTCCGGCGCGGACAACGGCTATGTCGTTTGCACCAGCCAGCGGGACGAGCCTCACCCCGCAATGCACCTCGTGTGCACCGAGTGCGGGTGTGCCGAGGAGGTGCCGATACCGCGACCGGCTTTGGGCGAACTGCTCACGCAAGCCGCCCGGCACGGCTTCAGCACCAGCCTCGCCTCAGTCTCCATCACCGGACTTTGCGGTCACTGCCGGTAGCGGCCGGCTCGAATACCGGTCGCGCAGGATGGTCTGCCGGTTCTGAAGGCTAACCGGCCGACCGAGAATCCACGCCCGCTCGACAGCGGAGCCGGTCTCCAGCAGAGGCCCGTCCAGCAAAACGAGCGTTCCGTCTCGGCCCGGCGTGATCGCACCAAGCCGCGCACCTAAGCCCAACATCTCCGCGGGCCACAGGGTAACGGCGCGCTCGGCGTCCTCGGGCAACATGCCCCAGGCGGCGGCAAACCCCGCGAGGTCACGCAGCCACCGAACGTTGTGCGCGGCTCTCGTCGTGAAGCAGAACTTCACGCCGGCTTCACGGAGTCGCGCCGGCACGGTGTAGTCATCGTCATACGGCCCATCTCCTGACGGCACCCCGGTCGTACCGCTGATGGCGACCGGGGTCCGTGTCTTCGCCAGAAGATCGGCAACCTCGACCAGCTCCGGCCCACCCACGAGCAGGACGCTGACGCCCCGCTCGGCGGCCCACGAGGTCACCGCCTCCACAACGTTCGGAGTGCTGACCGTAACGAGCAGGGGTATCTCCCCCGACAGCGCGGCATGCACCACCTCGAGGTTGCGGTCGCTGGATACGGCAGGCGTCTCGCCCCGTGCGGCGGCAGCGCGCCGCTCCATGTAGGAGCGCGCTTCGGCGAACCACTCATCAATCCGCTCGAGCACGCTCTCGGAGCCTCCGACGTTGACGACCAGCGCGAACGAGTTCGTGTACGACAGGTCTTCCCACGTGTAGCCGTCGAGGCTCAGCAGCGCCGCGAGGCCGCTCACGGTGCCTCCGGTCGGCATGGCCACCGCCGTCAGCACACCGGCGGCGCGAGCGACGCCGATGGTCTCGCTGTCTGGATTGATCGCCATGCCCGCCGCGAGGCGCGCGTTGAAGTCGCCCCGCTCGGAGGTGTCGTCGCTCGCGGGTACCTGCCCGATTTCGTTCAGGCCGAGCGTGGTCGCGGGGTCAATCAGCCCCGGATAAAGGTGCTTACCGCGGGCGTCCACGATCACAGCGCCACGCGGCGCGTTGACGGAACCGACGGCTTGGATGCGTCCATCTTCGCCGATGAGAACGTCGCCGACCGCGGGCTGGCCGACCATCGAGTGAATCGTCGCGCCCCGAATCACGACCGGCTTGCGCGGATACTGGGCGTTGCCCGGAGACGCGGCGACCGTGGGCAACGGCTTGAGCGCGGCGGGAGCGGGGTCTTCGTCGTCCGCCGCGGGACCCGTTCCCACTTCGGCGGGCGCGTGGGCATCGTCGCCGTTCAGCAGCCGCCGTGCTTCGTTCAGGATCTGCTCCCTTCGGGCACGCTCCTCGCGGTCGTGGCGGAAGTCGAACAGTTTGACGCCGTCCACGTACGTCTCGCGACAAATGGCGAAGATGCTGGTCGGCGCGGCTGACCACACGACCAGGTCCGCGTCCTTGCCCGCTTCGAGCGACCCGGTCCAGCGATCGATGCCGAGTTGCTTGGCGGGGCCGATGGTGACGAAGGAGAGCGCCGTCTCAGGCGAAACCCCACCGTAGCGGATGCTCTTCGCCGCCTCGAAGTTCAACCGCCGGGCTTGGTCGTTGCTGTCGCTGTTCACGCTCACGACTACCCCGCGCTCCGACATCAGCGCCGCGTTGTCGGGGATGGCGTCGTACGCTTCCAACTTGTAGCCCCACCAGTCGGCGAACGTGCTCCCGCCAACGCCGTGCCGCGCCATCTCGTCCGCGATTTTGTAGCCCTCAAGTACATGTTGCAATGTCGCTACACGTACGCCGTACTCTTCCGCGAGCCGAAGCAGGGCAAGCATCTCGTCGGCTCGGTACCCGTGGCTGTGGATCTTCCGCTTGCCTTCCAGAATCTCGAGGATCGCCTCAAGTTGCAGGTTCTTGCGCGGCTCGACGCTCGTTCTGCCCGCGCGGAAGTCGTGCCACTGCTTGCGATAGTCAAGCGCATCGTCGAAGGCGCGGCGGATCGCATCCATCACGCCCATCCGCGTTCGCGGCCTGTCCGTCGGCTGCTCCTCCTGTTGTCTGCCGCGCCCCTCGTCCTCGCGAATCGGGTTCTGTCCCAGCGCGAACTTCACGCCGGGAGGCGCGTTCTTCACGGGGAGGTCATCGGCGCGCTTGCCCCACCGCCACTTGACGGTGATGGATTGCCCGCCAATCGGGTTCGCCGAGCCGTGCAGCATCAGCGCCCCCACCGTCCCGCCCGCCAGTTGGCGATAGATGTTCGTGTCTTGCGCGGTGATGACGTCCTCGATGCGACACTCGATCGTCACCATGTTGCTGCCTTCGTTTACTCCGCCGGCAATCGCCGTGTGACTATGGGCGTCTATGATTCCCGGCGAGATATGCAGCCCTGTCGCGTCAACCACCTCGCACCCGGCGGGAGGCTGAAGCCCTTTGCCGACGGCGAGGATCTTCCCGTCGCGGATGACGATGTCGGCGTTCGCCAGCACACCCGCCGAGGACATCGTCCAAATCGTCGCGTTCCGATACATCCTGAACGCGGGCGCGCTCTCCGCAGGTCGCGGGAACGGCGAGTAGTCGGGCGGCATCAGCGGCAGTCGCTCGATCGGCTTGACCGTGCTCGGGTCTCGCTTCTCGGGCAGTGTGTCGCTCAGCGGCTTGCCCTCAACGATGGAGAGCATCACCTTCGCGTCCGTAGAGAACAGGTCGCCTTCAACCACCACCAGGTTCGCCAGAAAGCCCTTCTCGACTTTGCCGACCTGCCGCGTTAGGCCGAGCATGCCGGCGGGCCTCGTGGTCATCGCAGCCAGAGCAGTGTCGGGATTCAAGCCCGCGGCAACGTACGCCCGAATGCCGTCCAACGGCGACGAGGCGCTCGACGGAGCGTATACGAACGGCACGCCCGCCCTATCCAACTCCGCCCCGGCTTGGATGTCGTTGAAGTAGTTGACGACGCTGCTCAAGGAGTTGCGGCTGTTGTCCTCCTCAAGCCTCGGCCGCGAGGGGAGCCGGTCGCTTAGCGCTACGGCACCACGCCTCAACGAAAGAACATTACTAACACGGCCCGCGCCTGATGCGAAGACCAACAGCGGCCTCAACCCGTGCTCGTTGCTCAGTGCCAGCGCCCTTAACGCCATCTGGTCGTCCAACCGGTCGAAGACGGCGAAGTTTTCCGCCCGCACGAGGCCCCTCGCAGCCTCCAGGTCGGGGTCTCTGCCAGGACGGGGCTTGCCAGTCGGGTTCGCCTCGTAACCGCGGAGCAGACGGTCGTGCCATGCGATATCGGTTAGCGCTTGCCTCGCGAACGCGATCCGCCCCATCAGCGACTCAGGGTATCCGCCTCCAAACCCAAAGCCTGCGCCCGCGAGGGAGATTGGAACTCCGACGTCGGATGCTACGATCGCGGCTGGGGTGAGCCCGCCTTGTCCCGTACTGACTACGCATGACCGCGGCCCCACTACGCCGCGAGCGTCAAAAAGGTGCGCCACGCCGTATCCGTTCCCAGTCAGCTGCCGAAGCGCCGGTAACTCGTCCGCACGGAAGTCCGCCAGCCCAAATCGCGTAAGAAGATTGTCGCGGCGATTCCAGAGGTCGCCCGGCGAGGGTTGTTGCCGAACCTCTTGCAGCCGTTGGGAGAGCGCCTCTAACGTGACGCCTAGCGCGGGATGGACAAAGCCCGCATAGACGGTAAGACCGGTACAGTCGTACTCCTTCGCGATGCTCGGAGCAGAAACGCCCTTGCCGATCTCAGCGATGACGCCGCCGCGGATGAGCACGTCTGTCCCTTCGAGCCGAACACCAGGCTCCGGGACGACCGTTGCGTTTCGCAGAACCAGAACGTCCTGTCCGGACGCTGAGAGGACAGACAGAGCGACGCCGAACAGCAACAAAGCCCACACTCGCATATGCTCGTTTTACCATCCACAAGCGTCTGTGAGTGCCGGCCGACAATAAAAGAGCCCAAACCAACGGAGGTTCACCATTGATGCGCCGTCGCGGTTCCGGCGTTCAATCGAGCGCACCCCTTATCACATCCTCGCTCAGCGCACCCGCGCGCAGCACCTTCACGCCCCCTTCCGAGACCGACACGACGGTCGAGGCGACGCCGATCTCGGCAGGGCCTGAGTCGAGCGCGAAGGCGCAGAACTCGCCGACCTGCGCCACCGCCTCAGCGCATGTTGCAGGCGCCGGCTTGCCGCTCTCGTTTGCGCTGGTCGCGACAAGGGGTAGGCCGGCGCGGCGCAGCAGGGCAGCCGTGATCGGGTGCGCGGGGACGCGGATGCCCAGGGTCCTCTCTTCACCCCGAACGGCCTCGCAGACGGCGAAGTCGGAAGGGTGGGCGGATCCATCCAGTGGCAGCACGAGAGTCAGCGGGCCGGGCCAGAAGGCTTGCGCGAGTCGCTCCGCATGGTCGCTCCACCTCACGCCGAGCGAGCGCGCCATCGCAAGGTCCGGCACCGCTACGCTCAGCGGCTGATCCGGCCTCCTCCCCTTCGCGGCGAACACGCCCAGCACCGCCTGCGTGCTGGTGGCGTCGGCGAAGAGGCCGTAAACGGTTTCAGTGGGAGCGATTACCAGTCGCCCTTCTCGCAACGCCTCAGCAGCATCGGCTATCGAGGCATCTGCGTCGTCGGATACCTTCACCCATCGCATACGTGCCATTCTATTCGACGCGTCATGTCCGAGCCGTTACAGCCCGATCGCCTCGTTCATCACATCTCGCGGAGCGCGAACCTCTAGCCACCATTCTAGCGACAGTGCGCCTTGCTCGACGAGCATCTCTCTACCATCCACAGTTCGGTTTCCTCTTATCGAAGCCTCCATGAGCAGGTCGGTCGGCACTTCTCGGTACGCCAGGTCGTACACGATTGCGTCTGACTTGAGCGCTGCCCAGTCGAGGGGTGGCATCTCGCCGGGGTTGAGCCCGAGCGGCGTCGCATTGACGACCAGCGAGCAGCCTGACGGCGAGGGCAGGTCTCGAGCGTCGCAATCGCCGTATTGCTCCAGCGCTTCAGCGAGGTCGTGCGCTCGCTCTTGCGTTCGGCTCCAGATCGAGACGATCCAACCGGATCTCAGCAGTGCGTATGCGGCTGCGGCTGCCGCCCCTCCGGCGCCCAGGATGAGCGCGTCACCTGCGGGTACGCCATCGAGTGGTGCGAGGAAGCCAGGCACATCGGTGTTGCGCGCGCGTACCTCATCGTCGAAGAGCAAGCAGTTTGCGACGCGAATCTGGCTTACAACTTCGTCGTCCGGTATGCCGATGTCGGCGGCTTCGCCCTTGTGAGGCAGCGTGACGTTAACTCCGCGAAAGCCGCAAGCGATGAGATGCGCAACAGCATCATCAAACTCCCCAAGCGGGACATGGATTGCCAGATACTCGCCCTCAATGGCGAGCGCATCAAGCGCCGCAGAGTGCATGCGGGGAGAGAGCGAATGCTCGACCGGGTCGCCTACCACGGCAAGCCGCACGCCTCGATCAGGGAGCGGTCGTACTTCGTGCCAAGGGATGCTATGGTTCACGGACGCGAAAACTCCAAAACTTGTGGCCGAGGAAGTTCCACATCATCGCGGACGCAGTGCCGCAGGCGAGCGAGAAGTAGTAGTTGAGGACTGACGCTTCCGGCCCGGCGTGCACCCTGCTTGCCACGATGACGTTGATCCCCATGCCGATCGAGGTTACGACGAAGAACCGCAGCAGCTGGATGCCCGCCTGTTCGCGTCCTCGGATGCGGAACGTCCAGCGGCGATTGAAGTAGAACCCGTTCAGCGTGGCAACCCCGAAGGTGAGCGCCTTGACCACCGTGAAGGCGCCATCGAAACGAGGGTTCTCGAGCCCAGGAAACGCGGAGAGCAGCACGCTGTTGATTTGGTCATTCCACAGGCGGCCGAGGAACCGATAGAGCACGGTGTGCAGGCCCCAGTCAATCGCAGTGCTCATGGCGCCGACGATTCCGAACTTGATGAACTGGCGGACGGTTTGTCTCAACCGCCGCTCCCCAGCACGTCTGACATGACGAGCAACGACACCGCGATCCACGCGACCACCGTTCCGGCGATCCACGGGTCGGTGAGCAGCGTCGCATCCGGATTGCCGCCGTCGCCTTCCGTGTGGACGAGTTGCAGATAGCGAAACACGCCGAACAGCGGGAACGGAATCGTGAGGTACAGCAACGGATGCTCCGCTGCGGTCTCCGACTGCACGGCGTACAACGAGTACGAGAGAACCGTGCAAGCGGCGGTGATGCCGATGAACTGATCGGTCACGCTGATCGAGTAGCCGCGAAGCGAACTGCGGGAGTTACTCTGCAGCGCAAGTTCGTGCCTGCGCTTCGAGAAGCCAAGGAACAGCGCAAGCATCAGCGTACACAGCAACAGCCAGGGGCTGATGAACACGCCCAACACCGCCGCGCCGGCGACCGCGCGAATCAGAAAGCCGATTGCGATGACGAACACATCCACGATCGCGATCGCCCTGCCGGCCAAAACATAGAACGCCTGGTTGGCTGCGTACGCGCCTAAGGCGAGCAGCGCCACGGTGTTCGCCGCCGCCCCGACCGCCACGCCTGCAGCAAGGAGAACGGCTGCGGCAATCATCGCAGCACCCGGCGAGAGCGCCCCAGAAGCGACCGGGCGATGGCGCTTCTCCGGATGCTCGCGGTCGCTTTCGCGGTCAAGGACGTCGTTCAGAAGGTATCCCGCGCTCGACGTTAGGCAGAACGCAGCGAACGTCAAGAGAGCGAGGTTGACGCTCTCCCCGTCGGTGAACCTCCCGGAGAAGATAAGCCCCGCGAAGACCAACAGGTTCTTCGTCCACTGGCGAGGTCTCATGGAGAGGAGAAGCGGTTTCACGGTTCCTGTTCCCAAGCGCGTCGCAGCGTTCGCAGCAGCAATCGCTCCGCCATTCTACTAATCTTCGTGCCGAAGAACTCCTTGGGGTGTACCCTCTCCACCCATATTGAGCGCATCCCCATGCGGTTCGCGCCCCACACATCGGTGAACAGTTGGTCGCCGACCATGACCGCCCTCTCCGCCGCGGCGTCCAGCAGGGCGAGTGCTCGCACAAAGCCGTCCTTCGCGGGCTTCATCCGCCCTCGGACAAACGGGATTCCCAGTCGCTCGCTGAGCGCCATCAGGCGGGGCAGGTTGCGCGTGTTGCTCACCAGGCAGAGCCGCAGCCCCGCCCGCTTGCACTCGTCGACCCACTCTTCGGTGTGGTTCGGCACCTCGCTTCCGCGCCACGCAACCAGCGTGTTGTCGAGGTCGAGCAGAACCGCCTCGATTCCCGCTTCGACCAGCACGTTCGGGTCAATCGCCGATACGGCAGGTACGTGATGGTCAGGGCAGAACCGACGCATCCACCGCGGCAGGCGCGAACGGTCGGTCGGCGGCTGACCTTCGACCAGCGAGTGTTTGTTGTTAGCGACCGCTGCGACCTCCTATGTGCCGCTCGACGTTGCGGAGATGCTCTTCGTATGTGCGGGAGAAGGCGTGGTAGCCGTCCGGCATGGCAACGTAGAACAGGAACCCGTGCTCCTCGGGCGCCTTGGCTGCCGCGATGGATTTGTAGCCCGGAGAGCAGATCGGTCCCGGCGGCAGAGCGGGAATGCGATAGGTGTTGTACGGGTGCTCGGTCGCGTAGTCGCTGTGATACAGCCTGCGCCGCTCTCGCAGCGCATAGAGAACCGTTGCGTCCACTTGCAGCCTCATGCCTCGTTCAAGACGGTTGTAGATGACCCCTGCAATGCGCGCGCGCTCGTCGTCGTGCATCGCCTCCAGTTCCACAAGAGAACCGATGACGACCCACCTACGCAGTTTCTCAGCCTCCGGTCGTTCAAGCGGCACGAACACCTTTCGTTCAAACGTCTGCAGCATCTTCTCAATTGCGCCGCGCGCGCCGAGTAGGGGAGGGAAGTCGTACGTGTCGGGGAACAGATAGCCCTCCAGCGAGCCTTCCGGGAGGGGAAACGACACCGCCTCCGCGAACTCTTGCGGCTTTGCGACGAGGCTCATGAACTCCTCCGCCGAGGCGACCTCTCGCTCCTCCAAGATGCGCGCCACCTCTTCAGCCCAAAGCCCCTCGCGGATCAGCACGTCTTGTCGCAGAGGTCGCGATTCGATGAGATGGAGCAGCACGCGGTCCGCTCGCTGTGCCGCCGAAACTTGGTAAGTGCCTTCGAGAATCGTTCTGCCTCGCGCTTTCCACCGGACGCGCAGCAAGGCGGCGGAGGCGCTGCGGATGACGCCTTCCCGCTCGAGGCGCTCTGCAACGGCTGTGACCGACTCGCCGGCCCGGACGCGGAAGTAGCGAGGCTCTGCGTTCGGGTCGAGGGGGCGGGTCATCGCGCTCAGCGTCATCCAGCCTCCGAGGGCGAGTACCGCCACCGCCGCAGCCACCACACCGGCAATGCGCAGAACTCTCATGTCGAGCCGTCCAAGAACGATTGCGTGATCTGTCGAGCCGCTTCGCTGTCCACCAAGCGCTTGCGGAGGGATGCCTTCGTCCCTTCGAACATCGCCTCGGCGCTTCGCGTGGTCATGCGCTCATCTACCAAGTGCACGATGACGCCGAGGTTCTCAAGCGCATCCGCAAGCCGTCGGCAGATTGCAGCCTGCTCCCCTTCCTCGCCCGAAGCGGTGAGGGGCAGCCCGAGCACGACGGCATCAAAGCCCTCGTCTCGCACGAGGGTGGCGAGCGCAGTGGCGTCGGCTTCCACGCTTCCCCGCGACGAAAGGAGCGGCCTCGGGAACGCCATGCCGACATCCGATTCGCCGACGGCGAGCCCGATCCGCTTCAAGCCGTAGTCAATGCCGAGCACTCTCATTGAAACGCTTCGACGATCTTCGGAAGGACCCGACCGTTGGTGGAGACCCCCTCGCCGTGCCCGTTCCACGGGGTGCCGCCGAAGTCGGTCACGGTTCCGCCCGCCTCGGTAACGATCGGAATGATGGGGATGATGTCGTATGGCATCACGATGGGGTCAATCATCGCTACCGCGCGCCCGTCGGCAACCATGCAATGGCCGTACGCGTCGCCCCACGTGCGGGTGGCGAACGCCTGCCCGACCAGACGCCGGAACCCCTCAGCGCGCTTGCAGGTCTCGAAGGCAGCGTGACTACCACACACGATGAGCGACGACGAGAGGTCGTCCTCCTCGGCAACGTGCACCCGCTGCCCATCTCGAAAGCACCCCTCTCCGCGCTCGGCGTAGAACACCATGCCCAGCGCGGGGAAGTTGCAAACCCCGACGGTCGGCTGCCCTTGCCGCTCCAGTCCGACGAGCACCGCGAACATCGGAACGCCGAAGATGAACGACTTGGTTCCGTCAATCGGGTCGAGAACCCAGCGGCTGTCTGCACCATGCCGCACCTCTCCGAACTCTTCGCCGAGGATGCCGTACTCCGGGAAGCGCGACCCGAGGCGATCCCTCAGGAGCGTCTCCACCTCGCGGTCAGCGGCGGTAACCGGAGACTCGTCCGGTTTGCGTTCGACCGTGATGCCCGCTTTGAAGTGGTGCAGCGCGAGGTTTCCCGCCTCACGCGCAGCCTCGATGGCGCATTCGAGTTCCGGGGACATGGGGACGCCAGTTTATCCCGCCGGGCGCCGCCCTCGCACCGCACAGCGTTCCGATTAATCCTCTGTTAAGAACCTTGCCACCCGACGCCATCCCTCGGTACAGTCCCGCCGACCAAGAAGGAGGTAACCATGAACACCACTATCAAAGCTATTACCGCAACGATGATTCTTGGTGCGCTCGGCTCGGCGTGCGCACCAACTCAACCCGGAGAAGCAAGCGGTCAACCCGGAGAAGCAAGCGGCGCCGGCAACGCGAAGCTCAGCGGCTCGATCGCAATTGACGGAAGCAGCACCGTCTTTCCCATTTCGGAAGCGGTTGCTGAAGAGTTCCAAAAACAGTATCCGGACGTCAAAGTGACGGTTGGCATCAGCGGCACTGGAGGCGGGTTCAAGAAATTCCTGAACAAAGAAACAGACATCTCGAACGCCTCTAGGCCGATCAAGTCGAGCGAGCAGGAGTTGGCCGACAAGAACGGAGTGACCTACATTGAGTTGCCCGTGGCGTTCGACGGCCTGTCCGTCCTTGTGAACCCGCAGAACGACTGGGTGGACTATCTCACGGTAGAGGAACTAAAGAAGATCTGGGAGCCGGGCAGCACGGTCAAGCGCTGGAGCGACATCCGCCCGAACTGGCCCAACGAAGAGATCAAGCTCTTTGGCCCGGGTCACGACTCCGGCACCTTCGACTACTTCACCGAGGCGATCAACGGCGAAGAAGGAGCAGCACGCGCTGACTTTATGGCCAGCGAGGACGACAACGTGCTGGTTACCGGCATCGCCGGCGACAGGTACGCGCTCGGGTTCTTCGGCTTCGCCTACTACGAAGAGAACAAGGACAAGTTGAAGCTCGTGCCGATTGACGGCGGCAACGGTGCCGTCGCGCCCTCTGCGCAGACGATCATGGACGGCACCTACGCCCCGCTCAGCCGCCCGATCTTCATCTACGTCCGCAGCGACGTGATGGATCGTCCCGAGATCAAGGAGTTCATCCGCTTCTACATGACGGAAGCGAAGAACCTCGTCCGAGAGGTCGGGTATATCCCGCTGACGGACGAACTGTACGAACTCGCGCTCAAGCGGTTTGAAGAGGGCGTTACCGGCTCGATCTTTGCCGGCAAGGGCTCTCAAGTCGGCGTTGGTTTGGCCGACCTTCTAAAGGCGGAATCCGGAAAGTAGTTGGTCAGAGTAGAGACGCACACAGTGGCTCGAAAAAGGGTGTGGCGCGAACGGCTGGTTCGCGCCATCACCTTCCTCTGCGCATTGGTGAGCATCGGCACGACGCTCGGCATCATCTACGTGTTGGTCTCCGAGTCGGTGCAGTTCTTCGTGGAGGTGTCGCCGTTCGAGTTCTTTGGCGACACCCGATGGGCGCCCCGCTTCTCTCCTCCACAGTTCGGCGTTCTCCCGCTTCTGAACGGGACGCTGCTCGTCGCGGTCGGCGCGGGCGCCGTCTCGATACCGCTCGGGCTGCTCGCGGGCGTGTACCTGAGCGAGTACGCCAGTCGCCGCACGCGCAACCTGCTCAAGCCGATTCTCGAACTGCTTGCCGGCGTTCCGACGGTCGTTTACGGCTTCTTCGCCATTGCGTTCATCACACCGCTGCTCCAGCGCGTGTTTCCCGACCTCCCGATCTTTAACGCTCTGAGCGCCGCTGTCGTCGTCGGTGTCATGACCTTTCCAATCGTCGCGTCGTTGAGCGAGGATGCGCTCAGCGCGGTGCCGCGAGAGTTGCGCGAGGGAGGAATGGCGATGGGTGCGACAAGGGGCGAAGTGATTCGAAAAATCGTCATCCCCGGCGCGCTGTCCGGTGTCATGTCAGCCTTTCTGCTCGCGCTCTCGCGCGCCGTGGGCGAAACGATGGCGGTTACGCTGGCCGCAGGCGCAGACCCCAAAGTCACGCTCAACTTCTTCACCAGCATCCAGACGATGTCGGCGTACATCGTGCAGGCGAGCCTCGGCGACACGCCGCACGGAACGATCGAGTATCAAACCATCTTCGCGGTCGGGTTGACGCTGTTCGTGATTACGCTGGCGATGAACTTGTTCGCCGCGAAGCTGGTCGGGAGGTACCGCCAGCGCTATGCCTGAGCTCACCACAGCTCTCACCGCGCGCCGCGACCTGCGCCGGGTCTTGTTCGAGCAGCTCTTCATGCTCGCGTGCCTCCTTGCGATCGTGTTCGGAATCCTCGCCCTCCTCGCTCTGATCTATGGCATCTTGCGCGACGGCTTGACACGGCTCGACTGGGAGTTCATCACAAGCTTCCCATCGCGCCGGGCATCGAGCGCGGGCATCTACAGCGCGCTGACGGGAACCCTCTGGATGATGGCGCTCGTCACCCTCTTCACTGTCCCGATCGGCGTGCTCAGCGCCATCTATCTCGAAGAGTTCGCCCCGAAGAACCGCCTCACAAGCCTCATCCAAGTGAACATCGCCAACCTCGCTGGTGTACCGAGCATCGTCTACGGCTTGCTCGGCCTCGCGATCTTCGTGCGGATGCTCGAGCCGATAACCAGCGGACAGGCGTTCGGCTTTGCGAACACGAGCGGCCGGTCCATCCTCGCCGGGTCGCTCACGATGAGCCTTCTCATCCTGCCGATGGTCATCACCGCTTGCCAAGAAGCGCTCCGTGCCGTGCCCCAATCTTACCGTCACGCGGCGCTCGCGCTCGGAAGCACGTGCTGGGAGGCGGTTCGCCACCAGGTACTGCCCGCTGCGCTGCCAGGGATGCTGACCGGCGTCATCCTGGGCCTTTCGCGCGCGATCGGTGAGACCGCCCCGCTCATCACCATCGGCGCGTTGACCTATGTCGCGTTCGTCCCGAGGTCTCCGTTCGACGGCTTCACCGTGCTGCCGATCCAGATCTTCAACTGGGCTTCGCGACCGCAGGCAGCCTTCCATGAAAACGCAGCCGCAGGCATCATCGTGCTGATGGTAGTGCTGCTGCTGTTCAACTCAACCGCGATAGCGTTCCGGGTGATCGCCCGGCGCAGGCTGGGAGTGTAGGAGCGGGGTCTCTTAGTCCTCGTACGTGGGCTTGCGAAGCCACTCCTTAGGAATCGGCTTCTCACCGGCGACGACCTTCATGAAGTCCGGATGTCGGAGCACGCGGGCAGCGACGCGCAGGCGCACCTTGCCGTTCGGCGTGTGGATGGTGACCGTCTGCAGGTTAACCTCTTGCGTGCGGTTCTTCCGAGGGGCGCGGAACTTCCACTGCCCCGAGTGCCGGTGCCGAATGTGCCGGGCCTTGATGCCCTTCTTACCGCTGACTTGACAAATCTTCGCCATCGCCTTACTCCGCGTGGAAGCAGGCAGTATACCCACTCCCGCCCGCCCGCGTCCAGGGGTGTCTGTCCCGGTATCATCGGGCTGTGTCCTCACGGGTGGCGCTGCTCGACCCCCACACCATCAACCAAATCGCCGCAGGCGAGGTGGTCGAGAGACCCGCAAGCGTGGTCAAGGAACTCGTGGAGAACAGCCTCGACGCTGGGGCGACGCGCGTGGAGGTCGCCATCCGAGCGGCAGGCAGAGACCTCATCTCAGTCTCCGATAACGGCAGCGGAATGTCGCCCGAAGACGCCCGCATGGCGCTCCAGCGGCACGCCACCAGCAAGATTCGCGGAGCGCAGGACCTCCTGCGCGTTACATCCCTCGGCTTCCGCGGCGAGGCGCTCCCGGCCATCGCCAGCGTCAGCAAACTCACCCTCACCACCGCAACCGAGGACGGCGAGGCGTACCGCCTCGTCGTTGCGTATGGCAAGGTCCAGAGCGAGGAGTCCGTGCCCGCTCGGAAGGGAACGGTCATTCAGGTGGAGGGCCTGTTCGAGAACCTTCCCGCCCGGCTGAAGTTCCTCAAGTCCGACGCCACCGAGACGACGCAGGTCGTTGAGACGGTGTCGCGATACGTGCTGGCATTCCCCCACGTGTCGTTTCGCCTGGCTGTCGAGGCGCAGAGCGCCATTCAGTCGCCTGGGACGAACGACCACGCCGCCGCACTTGCCGCCATCTGGGGGGCGGAGATCGTCAGCGCGCTCGCCGAGGTGGATTCGACCGCCTCCGGCGTGAGGGTAACCGGCTTCGTTGGCCCGCCTCACGTGAACCGACATGCACGAACTCACCAACTCGTTTTCGTCAACAGGCGCCCGGTGCGCTCAAAGACTCTCACGGCGGCGATAGACGCTGCCTACCGCGACCTGACCCCCGAGCGGCGCTATCCCATCGTGATGCTGAACCTCGACATAGCGCCAAGCGACGTGGACGTGAACGTAAGCCCGACGAAGAGCGAGGTGAAGTTCAACCGCGAAGGCGCCGTGTTCGACGCGGTGCGCCTTACCATCAAGTCGGCTCTCCAGGAGCACGGGATGATGCCGACCATCGGCGGCGCGCTCGCTCCGAGCGGCTCCATGTCCTCTTCACTCTTCTCAAGGGGGGCTGCTCTCGTTTCGCTTCCAGGTGATGTGCCGCCGTCCGACCTGTTCCGCCCCGCTGACGAGACGCCTACTCTGGGCGGCGCGTCCGCGTTCACCCCCTTGGACGGCGCAGCCGAGGGCAACCGCATGCCGTTCCGAGAACTCCTCGACGACCTTCGCATTCTCGGTCAGGTGCAGAACACGTTCATCGTCGTCTCCACTCGGCGGGGGCTTGCGCTTGTGGACCAGCACGTCGCCCATGAGCGTGTGCTGTATGAGTACCTCTGCGGATTGAAAGCGGGCGGGCCGGCAGACGTGCAACGGCTGCTCTCGCCGGAAACGGTGCAGTTCGACAAGCGAGTCGCGGTTGCGCTGGCGGAGCACCTCGACCTCCTGCGCGAAGCAGGGTTCGACCTCGAGGCGTTCGGCACCGGCGCCTACCTCGTTCGAGGGGTGCCTGCGGGCCTGAAGGGGCGCGGATACGAGGCGCTGCTCAACGACATCGTGGATCAGATCGTCGAGTCCGATGGCAAGGCGAAGGTCGAGTCGGTTCGCGAGCGCGTGCTCACAACGGCGTCCTGCCGCATGGCGGTGAAGGCGGGCGACCGCCTCGAACTCCCCGAGATGGAACGCCTCATCGAAGACCTGGCGCGCACCGAGAACCCCTACATGTGCCCGCACGGCAGGCCGATTACCCTCACCCTGTCATGGGAGGAGTTGATGCGGAGGTTCAAGCGTCTGTGAGAGTGCTCGGCGTTGACCCCGGCTACGGGCGGGTCGGATGGGGCGTCGTGATGCGAGAGGCGAGCGTCCTCAAGGCTGACAGTTGGGGGCTCATCGAAACCGACGCAGAGACCGACTGGCCGGTACGCCTCGCCGTGCTTTTCGAACTGTTCCATCACGTGCTCGCCGTCGAAGAGCCGGATGTCGTGGCAGCCGAAGCGCTCTGGTTCGGCGCGAACCGCACGACCGCGATGGGCGTCGCCAAGGCCGCGGGCGTAATCACTCTCGCGGCGGCGCAGCACGGACTGCCGGTCTTTGAATACAAGCCCTCCGTGGTCAAGCTGACTGTAACAGGGAACGGTGCGGCGCGTAAGCCGCAAGTGCGCGCGATGGTAGCTCGACTGCTGCGGTCAACCGAGTTGCCCAAAGTGGACGAGTCGCCGACGCGCTTGGCGTGGCGATTTGTCACTTGCAGCACTCTCGGCTCACCCAGATGAGTTCGGAGTGATCTGCGGCTCGGGGTCGTCGTCGAGGCGAGGTATCCTGCGCCGCGCTGGACGAGCGCCCTCACCCCGGCCCTCTCCCCGCAGAGAGGGGGAAGCGACGGCACTTTCTTAGGGAGCGCGCGCGTCCCGGCACTGGAGAGCGGATGACTTACGACTCTTGGTTGAACATTCAGCGCGTGGCGGTTATGGGAGCGGGGACGATGGGCTCCGGCATCGCAGCACATCTGGCAAACTTAGGCTTCGATGTCCTGCTGTTCGACGTGTCTCGTGATGTGGCTGCTTCGGCTCTGGAGCGCGCCAAGAACGCCCGCCCGCCGCACTTTTACACGCCGAACCGAGCCGAGCGCATCAGCGTCGCCTCTATCGAAGAAGACCTCGACCTCGTTCGACACGTCGAGTGGGTGTGCGAGGCGGTCGTCGAGAAGGCGGACGTCAAGCGCGCGCTGTACGAGCGGCTCGAAGACGCCCTCCCGCCCACCGCCCTCATCTCCACGAATACGAGCGGACTCGAAATCGGCATGCTCGCCGAAGGAAGGTCCGAGTCGTTTCGCTCACGATTCATCGGGACCCACTTTTTCAATCCGCCTCGTTACCTGAAACTCATCGAGCTGATTCCAACGCCAGATTCGGCGCCGGCGATGGACACCGTCAAGCGTTTCCTCGAAGACCGAGTGGGTAAGCGCGTCGTGCGGGCTTTGGACACCCCGGGCTTCATCGCGAATCGCTACGGCATGTGGTGTCTGTTCCATGCGATTCACACCGCGGACAGGTTGGGCTTTAGCGTTCCCGTAACGGACGCCATCTCCGGGCCGCTCGTCGGCAGGCCGAAGACCGCCACCTTCCGCCTTGCCGACCTCATCGGGCTGGACATCATGGAGGACATCGCAGCGCACATCCGCCAGCGATGCGAGCACGACCCGCGGCGAGATGTTCTGGAACTCCCTCCCTCGATGCAGAAACTGCTCGAGCGCGACTGGATCGGCAACAAGGCAGGGCAGGGATACTACAAGCGAGAAGGCAACGACTTCTTGCACATCCACTTCCGCACCTTCGAGTACGGCCCGGTTGATCCCGTTTCTTTACCCGGCGCGGACGAGTTGATGGCGATGCCTCTCGCCGAGCGTCTCCGAGCCGCCCTGCAAGCCAAGGGCGAGATCGGCGAGTACGTCCGAATGCACGTGCCCGCCATCCTGCAGTACGCCATGGAGGTCGGCAAGGAGATCTCCCTCGGCGTGGCAGACTTCGACAACGTCATGAAGTGGGGCTTCGGATGGGAGCAAGGGCCCTTCGAGATGGTGGATGGCATCGGCTACGAGAACCTGCAACCGCACATGAGCGCATCGCCCCTCAAAGAGGTCGGCAATTTCTATGTTGATTCTCGCGCTTGGGACTTTCGTGCCGATGCCCATGAGCAACTCCCGCGGGATGAGCGCACGATGACTGCCGAAGAGATGCCGGTTACGCAAAGCGGCGAGGGGTTCAACGTGCGCCGCTTCGCCGACGGGCACTTCGCCTTCCAGTTCCGCACGAAGATGAACGCGCTCGACCCATCGTTGCTCGAGGGATTGCAGCGCCACTTCGAGTCGCACCCCGGGGCGCGTGTGACCCTTCTCGGCGACAGCCGGGCGTTCAGCGCCGGCTTCAACCTGCGCCTCCTGCTCGATGCCGCCGAGCAGCAACGCTTCGACGATGTTCGTGCATGGTTGGTGCGACTGCAGGGTGTTGCCAAGGCGCTGCAGTCCGCGCCCAGCGTCGCCGCGGTTGAAGGCTTCTGCCTCGGCGGTGGACTGGAACTGGCGCTGCACTGCTCACGAGCAATCTTTCATCCCGAGGCGCTCATCGGGCTGCCGGAGGCGCTGGTCGGATTGCTTCCGGCAGGCGGCGGAACCGCGTTCGTGCGAATGGCGACGCAGGGCGACGCGAAGCGCATGGCGAAGGCGGCGATGACGGTCGCGCTCGGCGTGAAGGTCAGCGCGGCTGCTGCAGAAGGCACGCCGTACTTCCGTGCAACCGACGCGCTGCTGATCAACCCCGACTTCATGGTGTACTCGGCGATGAACCTTGCGCCCGGCTCCGCCGCGGCTGCGATGTGGGAACCGGTGCTGGCGCCGCTCGGCGCAATGATCGAGAGCGAGATCGAAACCGCTCGCTCCAAAGGCGAACTCACGGAGTACGGAGCGTACATCGCCGAACAGATCAAGCACATCTTCACCAAGCCGACCTCGGAGGAGGAGGCGCTCGAGATGGAGGTCGAGGCGTTCCTCCGCTTGCTCGGCAACGCGCTCACTCAGAATCGCATCAAGCACATGATCGAAACCGGCAAGCCGCTGATCAATTAGGGAGGGTGAGCGTCCTGGCGAACCTCGAGAACGAAAGATGAAGATCCTGGTACCAGTCAAACGAGTTCCCGACCCGTATGCGAAGGTAACCGTTCTGCCGGACGGCTCCGGCTTGGATACCGCCGCGCTCAAGTTCGAGATCAATCCGTTCGATGAGATCGCGGTAGAGGAAGCCGTGCGCATCAGCGAGCAACGCGAAGCGGAGGTCGTCGTCGTGTCAATCGGAAAGGCGGAGTGCGAAGAGCAACTCCGCAAGGCGCTCGCCATCGGAGCGCACCGAGGAATCCTCGTCGAGACCGACGCCGCGCTCGACTCGCTGGGCGTCGCCAAGATTCTCAAGAAGGTGTATGAGCGCGAGTCGCCCGACTTCGTGCTCATGGGCAAGCAGGCGATTGACGACGACGCGAACCAAGCGGGACAGATGCTCGCAGCGATGCTCGGAATCCCGCAAATGACCTTCGCCGCGAAAGTCGAGTTGCTCGACGGAGGCGCGCGCGTGACCCGCGAGACCGACGCGGGCCAAGAAACGCTTGAAGCGCCGCTGCCCTGCGTCATCACAACCGACCTTCGGCTCAACGAGCCTCGGTACGTCGCGCTGCCGGGCATCATCAAGGCGCGCTCGAAACCGATCGAGACGATCAGCCTCAACGACCTCGGAGTAGAGGCGGAGTGCCGCGTCCGCGTGATGAAACTCCGACCTCCCGCCCCGCGGCAGGCGGGAAGGCGTGTGCAAAGCGTGGACGAACTCGTCGAAGCGCTCCGTGAGAAGGGGGTGCTGGGGTCATGACAAGGGCGCTCGCCGTTTCGTTGAACGTCGGCGACGCGGAGCCTCTCGCGGCGTTCTGTCAGGCTCTCGGCGTGCCGTATGTGCTCCTCGCCGCGGGCGGAGACTCACCTGCCGACCTCGGCGCGGAGAAGGTTCTCCGTTTGGATGGGGACATCCCACCCGCCGACGCCCTGGCTGCCTTGATCGCACAGAAGGCGGATGAGTTCGACCTCATCGTCGGCGTCGCGCACATGGCGGGAAAGGACGTCATGCCGCGTATCGCGGGCTTGCTCGACCGACCGATGGTGGGCGACATCGTCGAGGTTCTCTCCGCAGCCGAGCGCCGGTTCCTTCGGCCAATCGTCGCGGGCAACGCGTTCGCCGAGGTCGAGGTCTCCGAGGGAGCGTTCGTCGCCTCGGTTCGGGCAACGGCGTTCAAGAGCGCCGCCCGTGCCGGAGACTCGCCGACAGAGACGGAGTCGGCGCCGAGTCAGGGAGCCACGAAGCGTGTCTCGGTTTCGGAAGCGGAAGGCGGGCGCCCCGACCTTGCCCAGGCGCGCTCCGTAGTCAGCGGAGGAAGGCCGCTTAAGGACGCCGAGACGTTCGAGCAGTTGATCGGAGGCCTCGCCGACGTGCTCGGCGGGGCTGCTGGGGCCACACGTGCGGCGGTGGACTCGGGCATCGCGCCGAATGACCTCCAAGTCGGCCAGACCGGCAAGATCGTCGCGCCGGAACTGTACGTCGCCGCCGGGGTCAGCGGAAGCACGCAGCACGTGGCGGGGATGAAGGATAGCAAGGTCATCGTCGCGATCAATACCGACCCCGACGCGCCGATCTTCGACATCGCCGACTTCGGGCTGGTGATGGACCTCTACGACGCCATCCCGCAACTCATCGAGAGAATGCGGGGTTAGGGACAGACCTCTAACTTGAAAGCCTCATGATGATCAGGTTGCGCCCCGACCAAGGCGGGCCCCGCGTCGCCGTTTCGGGAAGCGGGGGCAGGAGTAAGAGAAGAGCATAAGGCAAGCAGCGTCAGTCTTCCAGCTTGATGCGGCTTGCGCGGATGGTGTTCGTGCCGGGGTCATACACGCCCTTCGCCTCGGCGCGCGGCCATTGGTGATACACGGTTGAGCGCAACCGGGGGCGGATTCAGTTGACGAGCAGTTTTCGCTCGATGTCGGCTCGGATGAGTAGGCCGCCGCGGCTGACCGCCACCTTGCAGATTGAGCCTTCCTCGCCAGTCAGCGCGGCTTCGACTTGCTCGGGGCGCATCATCGAGACGCTCTTGCCGTCAATGACGCGGAGTCGGTCGCCTCGTTGGATGCCCGCCGCCTCGGCAGGGCCGCCTTTGTAGACGCCGAACACGACGTAGTCGCCGCTCTCAGCCTGGTATGTGTAAAAACCAACGTGCGCCTCCGGAGGGTCGGTAACGCGCCCCGTCCAGTTCTCCAGCCAAACGTACCTGCGCTCGTAGTCAATGATGATGTTGAAGTGCTTGAGGAATCCGAAGCCGACCGTGCCGTCCGAGTCTGCGCCCGAACTCGGCAGGTCAATCACGCTCCAGATGGAGTCCTTCACCGTTACGCCGTAGATGTTGGCCTCGGGCACGCGCACCATGAAGCTATCCACGGGCCCGGACGCCACCATCGCTTGGGTCATGAAGTTCGGCTTACGGTCCTTGTCCCACAGTCCGACCCGGATGATCGACTCCTTGTGTGTGGTCGTGTAGAAGGAGTTCCCCGTGTCGAGCGTGAGATGCATCGGCTGCCCGTTTACGGAAACCGGCAACTCGATCGAGTTGTATCCACGCGGGAGCATCTTCATCAGGAACGTCCGCTGGTTGTCAGGGGTCCGCTTCGTGATATCCACCGAGCGCGGATGGAAGATGAACTTCTGTTTCTCGATGTTGATCTCCGTAACGTAATCCCTCACGACAGACAGGCCCATGATGGCGTCCGTGTGGGTGCCGTAACTCAAGCTCATGTGCGCCATCGGCAGCTGCACGGCGTCGGCGTGAGGGTCGGCGACGCTCAGTCCCCCCAAGCGAATCGAATCAATCTTGACCGTCTTGGCCTCGAAGGTCCCGACGAAGTCTCTAAGGCCGGTAACGCCGCTCGGCTTGCCGATGTTGATCGCATCGTTGATGACGAAGTAGCCGGCGTAGCCTGTGTCGAACATGCACGAGATCTTCTTGCCGTTCACCACAGCGTCAACGATGATCGCGTCGTCACCAATCGTGAACGGCCACTCGACCGGCGCGGCGAGCGCCTGAGGGGCCTGAAGCAGAAGCAGGGATAGCAGTGTTCCGATCATCGTCTCATCCCTAAGTATACCGTCGGGTCGCTACGAAGTAACCGACAAAGATCACAATCGAGAGGATGTTCATGTAGCACATGCAGCAAGGCGCGAAGACCGCACCGATGACACCCAGCGTCATCCCCGTTGTCGAAGGCCGCCGGTCTGCGATATCCACGACCCACACCGCCATCATGGCGAGTGCCGTCAGGGCGGCAACGGCTCCCCAGCCTAAACCCTGCGTCACGACGTCATCGAAGAACTGCATCTGCTGGCCTGGCGAGGCTGTTTCCATGCTCTCCGCGCCCGGGACCAGCCGGGTGTACAAGACGACATAGAACGCGACCGTCGCAGCAAGGTTGAGCGTCCAAGTGACCCACAGCACCCCGTTCCAAGCGGTGCCCATCCGCTCGATGAGAGCGACCGAGTGCACGGGGCGGGGAGCAGCACCGGGGTCATAGTAGGTCGGCGCCCCCTGCTCATAAACACCGCCGGCCGGGCCGGTCGGGTGAACCGGTGGCGGGGCTGGAGTCGCTTCGGAAGGCTGGGAGCCGGTCGTCCGCTGCAGTTGGCGCAGCAGTTCGAGCGCCGCGCGGTGAGTTGGCTGAATCTCGAGCGCGGCTCTTGCCTGCTGGAGCGCGGCCCCGCGATCCCCAACCCGAAACAGGTGCGCCGCAAGGTTGTACCGCGCCTTGGCGTCTCCGGGCAGAAGCTCGACGCTCCGCTTTAGCGCGTCGGTGGCTTCCGCGGTTCGCCCCATCTGAGCGAGGGCGATGCCGAGTGCGCCGTGCGCCTCGCCGCTTTCGGGGTCAAGTTCGACCGCTTGGCGAGCGAACTCAGCTGCCTGGGGGAAGCGGTCTGCGCGCAGGTGCTCCAGCGCCTGGCGCGTGAACTGCGCTGCCCGCTCGTCAGCCACTCTGTTCGTTGTTGGTGTTGTCGTGTTCGGCGTCCGCCAGCGGGTCGTAGGGAGGCGGAGCCTCCTTCTTGTCCTGGCGGTAGTGGTAGGCGCTACCGCGCTGGTCGCCGATCGAGGACATGTACGGGGCAGCCTCGGTGTGCGTCTGCTTCTCGAGTTCCTTCAGCAGCAGATGGGCGCCGTGGTGCTTGCCGTCGCACCGGATCGCCTCTTGGCACATTGCGATCGCCTCGTTCATGTGACCCAGCCGCACGTTGTGCACGGCCAGGTTGAAGTAGTGCTTCGCCTCGTACGGGGCGCTCTGGACGGCTCGCTGGAGCGGATCCACCGCCTCCTCCAGCCTCCCTGCGTAGGACAAGGCGATCCCGAGGGCGGAATACGCCTCGGGGTCGCGGTGGTTCGCTTCGATGGCTCGGCGGGCGGCATCAATCGCTTGGTCCCACTCCTGGGCGCGGATGTGCTCGACCGATTCCTTGACAAGATCGCTCAGTTGTTCTGCAGACATATCGTTCCTCCGGGTACATATGGACGGGTCAACCGGTCCGGATTGCGCTATCCTACACCGAAACGGGGTAAGAATGGAACGCCCAGCAGGGCAAAATCCGGCGAAATCCCACACAGGAGGTTACGAAAGATGAGCAGAACGAACAGACTTTTAGCCTTGATCGGCGCAGGCGCACTCCTACTTTCATGGGGGTGCAAGAACGACGCCGCAAACGGCGGCACAAGTGGCGGCGGCCCCGGCGGTAGCGGCGTTAGACCCGAAAGCCCAGGCGAGGGGAACCGCGTCGAGGGCGATGTCATCAAGATCGGAGTCATTGCCGCTCTCAACGGCGACCAGAAGCCATGGGGCGAGGATTCGGTCAAGGGTGTTCAGATGGCGGTGGATGAATTCAACGCCGCAGGCGGGTTGGACGGCAAGAAGGTCCAACTCATAATCGAAGATACGGCGAGTAGACCCGAGGTCGGCAAGACCGCCACGGAGAAGCTCGTGACCGAGGACAAAGTGGTTGCCGTGATCGGTGAAATCGCAAGCGGAACCACGCAACCGGCCGCACAAGTGTGCTTCCAGTACGGCGTGCCGATCATCTCACCCGGTTCGACGCGGGTTGACATCACAAACATCGGCGACAACGTCTTCCGTGTGTGTTTCACCGACAACTTCCAGGGAGCGGCAATGGCGAAGTTCGCCTATGAGGACTTGGGCTTTCGCCGTATCGCCATTCTAACGGACAAGAAGCTGCCGTACTCGACCGGCCTCAGCGACGTGTTCCGCCAGGCTTTCACCGACTTCGGCGGCGAAATCGTGGACGAGCAGTTCTATGAGAGCGGCACCCAAGACTTCAAGCCGCAGCTCACGAACGTCAAGGCGAAGAACCCCGACGGGCTTTTCTGCTCGGGCTACTTCAACGAGGTTGGCCCGATCGCCCGGCAAAAGGGCATCGTAGGTCTGAACGTGCCGATGCTGGGCGGCGACGGCTGGGACAGCGCTGAGCTGCTGAACACCGCCGGCCGAGGGATCATCGGAGGCTACTGGACCAACCACTACAGCAACTACGAGGACGACCGGCCGCAGGTCAAGCGCTTCATTGACGCGTTCAAGCAGCGATACGGCAGCCCGCCTGCTACGGCGATGGCGCCGCTAAGCTACGACGCAGCCCTTGTGCTGCTCGACGCGCTGAAGCGCACCGAGTCACTCGACAGCAAGGCGATCACGAAGGCGATTGCCGAAACGGCAGACCTCGACGCCGTTTCGGGCAGTATCACCATCGGCCCGGATGGCAACGCCGAAAAGTCCATTCTCGTGCTTCAAGTAACGGCTGAAGCGCGCGACATGCCGGTTAAGCGAATCGAGTTCTTCCGATTCGAACCCAAGCAGAAGTAGTCGCGCGTGGCCGAACAACTCATCCAACAACTGGTCAATGGGTTGATGCTGGGGGCGATCTACGCTCTGATCGCCCTCGGCTATACCATGGTGTACGGCGTTCTGCGCCTCATCAACTTCGCCCACGGCGACGTGTACATGGTCGGGGCCTACCTCGCCTACTACACCAGCATGCAGTGGGTGGACCGCGAGCTGATCAACCCGTACCTCCTTCTGTTCGGCATGCTGATCGTCAGCATGGTGGGCTGTGCCCTGCTTGGCTTGACGATCGAACGCGTAGCCTATCGCCCGCTGCGAAGCGCCCCGCGCATCTCGGTCCTCATCACCGCCATCGGCGTGTCGCTCCTTCTCGAGTACGGAGGCCTACTCGTGTTCAAGACCGCGCCGCCGCCGAGCATCGCGGAGGGCGTGCGCGGAGGCGCGCTGCAGACGCCGCTCGTCTTGCTTGGCGTCTCGATTGACAAGGGGCAACTCGCCGTGCTCGGGGTGACGCTTGTCCTGATGGTGCTGCTCTGGCAGTTCGTCACGAACACCCAAACGGGACGAGCGATGCGAGCCGTGGCGCACGACTTCGACACCGCGGCGCTCATGGGCATCAACGTGGACCGCATCGTCGCGGTAACGTTCCTTCTTGGCTCCGCGCTCGCAGGCGCAGGCGGTATGATGAACGCAACCGCCCTCGGCACGCCGCTCACAACCTTTTACGGACTGCTGCCGGGCGTGAAGGCGTTCGTGGCTGCGGTGCTCGGCGGAATCGGCAACATTCCTGGTGCCGTCGTCGGTGGAATCATCCTCGGCTTGGCGGAGGCGATGGTCGTTTTCGCCGACCCGTACATCCCCGGCTTCGAACTGACTGGCTACAAGGATGCGGTTACCTTCCTGATTCTGATTGGCGTACTGCTGCTGAAGCCCAGCGGAATCTTCGGCAGCCCGGTGGAGAAAGTCTGATGGCATCAGTCGGCGAATTGGTCAACGTAACTCGCAGGTACGCGCCGGTGCGGTTCTGGCTCGTGCGCCTCGCAAGTGTGGCGACACTGGCGCTCTTCCTTTACTTCCTTCAAGCGGTGCTCGTGCCCGCGCTGCCTACTCCGTACGACGCGCGGCTCATCTCGCTCGCGTTGCTGTTCGCATCGCTTGCGGTCTCGCTCAACCTCATCAACGGCATCACCGGCCAGTTCTCAATAGGGCACGCCGCGTTCTTCCTCATTGGGGCTTACGGGTCGGCGCGGCTTACGCTGTCCTACTTCGAGACGCAGCCGCTTGTCCCGGGCATCTGGCTCTTTGTGGTCGCCATCCTCGGTGGGTTGATGGCGGCGGTTGCAGGATTCATCGTCGGACTGCCGTCGTTGCGGCTCCGCGGCGACTACCTCGCCATCGTGACGCTGGGGTTCGGCGAGATTGCGCGCATCTTCGTCATCAACCAGACAGGTAGAGGCTCTTCGGTTGCCGGGCTCGACCTTGGCGGCTCGTTCGGCTTGCCCGACATCCCGCTGATGACCGACGTGTGGCACTTCGCTCTCTTGCTCATCTTTACGGTCCTCGTTTCACGCAATATGCTGCAAACCAGTCACGGCCTCGCGTTCTTGTCCGTCCGCGAGGACGAACTTGCCGCCGAGGCGACGGGAGTGAACACAACGAAGACGAAGGTAACCGCGTTCGTGCTCGGCGCAGCGCTCGCCGGTATCGCCGGCGCGTTCTTCGCGCACTTCGAAGGCTTCATCACGCCGCAGCACTTCGACATGAACGCCAGCTTCATCATCTTAACCATGGTCGTCGTGGGCGGAACAGGCAGCATCACCGGCGCGGCGCTCGCGGGGATCGCTCTCAAACTGCTTGAAGAGGCGCTTCGGAAGTTGCCCGAGATCTCGGCGATCGATCTCATCGCTTATCTGGTCGCCGCCGCAGGCTTGCTGCTCCTGATGACCGCGCTTCGGCGCAACCGACCGGCGCGCCGCTCCACACCTTGGCTCGTTTTGCTGTGTGCCGTTGCCCTCGCTGCCGGAGTCGGCGCCGTCGTCAAGGGGCTTTCGCTCGGCGGCGGAGTTGTTGGCGCCTTCATGATAACCAGCGGCGGGCTTGCGGTTGCCTCGGTCCTCGGCGGGTTGGCGTTCGGCTTTGCCAAGTCGCCCGACGACCCGTTCCGAGTGCCTCTCAAGGCGCTGGGCTATACCGGCTGCATCGGAATGCTGTTCGCCGCCTACCTCGTGTGGAACGTGGAAGCGTCAGTTGTCATTCGCGCGGGCATCGGGCTGATTCTGGTTGGAGCAGCGGCATCGTTGCTTGGCTATCCAGCCGGCAGGGCGTCCATGATCCCGTTCGGCATGCTTGTGGCGGGGTTCCTGGGCGTTGTGATTCTGCAACCGGTGGTCGGCGCTGTGTTGCACTCGATTCCGTTCGTGGAATCAAACCTGAAGGAGACGATGTACAGCCCCTCGAACCTGCGAATGGCGGTGTTCGCGGTGTCGCTCGTTATCGTGATGCTGGTTCGACCACAAGGCCTCATGGGGCACCATGAGTTCAGTTGGAGTTTCCTCGGCAAGTCCATGGGCATGAAGACGAAGGAGACCGCGATCCACTCATGAGCCTTCTCACCCTCGACCGACTGACGATTCGCTTCGGCGGACTTGTTGCCGTGAACGACGTATCTTTCTCGGTGGCGGAAGGCGACCTGTTCGGCCTCATCGGGCCTAACGGGGCGGGGAAGACAACCTGCTTCAACATGATTACCGGCGTCTATCGCCCGACATCGGGTGATGTGCTCTTCGACGGGAGTTCGATCGTGGGCTTGCGACCGTCGCGTATCTGCGCTCGCGGCGTAGCGAGGACGTTCCAGAACATCCGCCTCTTCTCGGCGCTGTCGGTTCTCGAAAACGTCGTCATCGGCGCGTTCCTGCGTCACGTCTCTACCCTTGCCGAGGCGATTGCGCTCTTGCCGAGGGCGCTGAAGGAGACCGACGAGCAGGTCATCCAAGCGATGGAGATTCTGCACACCTTCGGCCTGGCGGAGTACGCCGACGCCCGAGCAGCCGACCTGCCGTATGGCGTCCAGCGCCGCCTCGAGATTGCGCGCGCCCTGGCGACGCGGCCGAGGCTGCTGCTTCTGGACGAGCCTGCGGCGGGACTGAACCCTCAGGAGTCCGTGTCGCTCGTCAACCTGATTCGAAGGCTGCGCGACGAGTTCGGTCAGACCGTGCTACTCATCGAACACGACATGAAGGTCGTGATGAACATCTGCGAGCGCATCGTCGTGCTCGACCACGGCTCGGTCATCGCCGAAGGCGCGCCGGAGCAGATTCGCAACGACCCGAAGGTCATCGAGGCGTACCTCGGAGAGCCGGTGTGAACCTCGGCGCGCCCCTCTGGATGGCGACCGCCCTCGTCGGGGGCATTACGTTCCAGGAAGCGAGCACGCCACAGGGTGCCAGAGTGCACCTGCCCGTCGAGGTGCGCATCCAGGCGAGCGGGAACTGGACCAACCCGTACGACCCAAACGAGGTGAGCGTGTCCGCGCGCGTCGTCGGCTCAAGAGAGGCGGCGGCGGACGTGCCTGCGTTCTGGTTCGAGGAGTTCGAATGGAGCGATGGGCAGTGGAAGGCAACCGGCGAGAGCGGCTGGCGCCTTCGATTCGCCCCGTGGAACGCCGGCGGCTATGGCCTGTTCGTGCGCGGGTTCGACCTGGACGGCGCGGGCGACTTTCCCAAGGTCGCATTTGACGTGCGCACCGTCCCGAAAGAGAGCGAACCGCCGACATACGGCTTCGTCGAGCCGGTGAAGGACCGCCCAGCCTTCACGGTCGCGCGTAGGGACGCCTTGGTGCCTGTTGGCGTGTACCTCGACTCACTGCCCTTGACACCGCCCGACATCAGACGGCTCGTAGCGGCGGTGCAGGCGAGCGGCGCGAACCTGATGTCCGTGCCGCTCTTCGAAGCGGGATGGACATTGGAGCGCGAGTTGCTTTCCTACGACCAGCAAGCCGCCCACCGGCTCGACGTGCTGCTCGAGGCTGCCCAGGAGCAGGGCGTGCGGGTGCTCCTGCGGCTCGAAGGCGGTTCGCAAGAGGGTGATGGGCTTCCGGCCTCGCTCCGCGCGTACGCGGGCGAGGGCGGCGGAGCATGCAAAACGCTCGACGAGTTCTGGACCTCCTTTCGCGCCCGCCAGGTCTACAAGAAGAAGTTGCGTTACCTCCTCGCGCGGAACGCGTGGCGCTCGTCACTGCTCGGCGTACAGTTCTTCGAGGGCGTCGCCCCGCCGTCGTGGTGGCTTGACGAGATGGCTCAACTGGTCTACGACCTGCACCCCTACCTCGTTGTTCAAGCCGCGGAACGCAGCGAAGAGTCGCCCGGCGACTCCCTGAGGTTGAGCCTTGCCATTCTGTCGTCTGCCGCAGACCTTCGCTGGTGGCGCGAGCGCTCGAAGAAGCCCGCCCTCATCATTCCGAAGCAGGGCGAAGCCGCTGACGTGCGCCAGGCGTGGCGAGACGTCATGGCGGGAGCATCGGGCGCGATGCTTCGGGGCATCCCTACCCCCCTCGAACGTGGTTCCCAAGGTGGTTTCGGCGAGGGTGGTTTCGGCGAAGGTGGTTTCGGCGTAGGTGGTTTCGGCGAAGGTGGTTTCGGCGTCCCGCCGATTCACAGCGCCGTCTCTTTCGCAGGTGGTTCCGCCGTCCCGCCGATTCGTAGCGCTAGCCCTCTCGCCACGCTCCGCGATGCCCTCCACGAGTTGCCGTGGACGACCGCGCCGGTAGACGCCCAGCGAATCGAATCGCCGTACCCGTTCGCCGCTGCGCTCGTCAGCGACTCGAGAGTGGTTCTCTATGTTGAAGGCGCGCCCGGGGTTGAGAGCGCCCTGCCGCAGACGATCCGCGTCCCCATCCGCCGCGCCGGAACTTACGAGGCGCAGTGGAAGCACGCGCTCACAGGAGAGCCACTGGGAGATCCGGAGCGCGCCCGGCACCGCGACGCCGCCGAGATCCTCGTCCCACCGTTCGACTCAGCCGCCGTCTGCACCTTGCGGCGCGTCGGGCGCTGACCTCTCCCCAGCGCTGCCCGCTTGCGGGGAGGGGGGGCGCTTAATCTCTCTCTGCTTCAGCGAGTCGAACAGCCTGTCGGCTCGGAGCGTCGCACCGAACGCGAGGGTTCCCGGAAACTTGCGGTAGGCGATGAACGGGCGGATGCAATGCGCGATCTGACCGAATGCGACCTCGAAGTCATACCACACGCTGCGTTCGATGTCGTACTTCAAGAGCAGCGAGATGTCGGTCGCGGCGAAGTCGAGATCCAACCGGAGATGAACCGCATGCGGCGCGACCAACCGATCCGAAGGTACTGTCGCCGACCCCCAAGAGGTCGAGTTCACGTACGCCAGCGCGAACGACGCTTCGCTGCTCGCGCGATACGATACGGAAGCCTCGGGGCGGAGCCAGAAGAAGTCGCCTCCTCCTCCCAGATAGGCGCCGAAGTCGCCCCGCAAACGCAAGGCGGCGCGATCGCCGAACTGAAGCGGCGGCGCGAGAACCGTCAGGAAGCCCTCATACCGGTCCACGCTAAGGCCGCTGTTGCGCTCTTGAATCCTCCCATAGCGCGCCTGGGCGCTCGCGAGGAAGCCGCCGACTTCGGTCGCTGTTTCTGCGCCGAAGTACCATTCACGATTGAAGCGAGCGGTGTCCGGCAGCCTCGCCTGAACGCCCTGGTTTGTGGTGTGACCGACGAAGAACTTGGTGTCCCCCTTGCCTACCGAGCGCGCCTCGTCTTCCGGCGAAGCGACCATCACGTTGTTCATAAAGCCCTCGCTGAAGCGCTCGCGATCGTAGTTCCGCACGACGATCATGGACTCTCTCTCCTGCGCTGTTCGCTTGCGAGTCGAGAAGGCGAGTTGGGCGTTGACGGTTGGCACGTCCTCCGTGCCCGCCTCTTGCTCATAGAGGAACGCCGCCTGCGGCCCGATGTCGAACACATTGCGCCAGCGGTACCCCGGCTCGAAGCCGCTGTTGATGCTGGGAATCGGCGCCTGCAATCCGGTTTGAGATGCGTCGAGCCCGACTCGGAAGAACGGCACGTGAACGCGCATCCGCCCCACCTCGAACCCCGAGCGCTTTGCAAGGATCGCGTCGCCCGGTCGAAACACGATGTCCGTGAGCAGAACGCGGAAGTGAGGGCGCGTATGGTAGGAGCAGGCAGTCGCCCACGCCTCGCGCAATCGCCACGCACCGGGCTGGATCACGAGTTCTTCGCCCTCAAAGTACGCCTCGTGGGCGCGGATGGTGATCCCTCGCGCCACGGCCGAGCCTGGCTTGTCGAAGTCCACCCACAGTTCCCGCGCCTCGAGGGAGCCGACCGGGTCCGTTACGACGATGCCGGTGCGAAAGGTTGCTTCTTTGGTTTCGGAGTTCAGCGTCGCCGTCTCGCACGTCAGCATGGTCTGCTCATAGGTGGCGACGACACGCCCGGCGAGTTCGGTTACGCTCCTGATCGGGTCATACGTGATGGTATCGGCTTCCAGCACCGCGGTGCCGCTCACGATGCGAGGGCGCGCGCCTTGAACCTGCGCCGGCTCCGCGGTCGGAGGTTGGAATATGGTGGGGAGCGGCACGGTGAAACCCGGAAGCATCGCGCGGATTCTACATGAGGCGAGTTGCCCGGGGCAGCGGTTGACCCCGCCCCAGCCCTCCCCGCAAGCGGGGAGGGGGGCTCATGTAACAAGGTGAGGTGGCCCGGAAGCCGAGCCACCCCGGGGGCGGAAGGGACGAGGGGGAGGATGTACTACTGCATGGTATTGCCGACGGTAAACCAAGAAAGCCACACGACGGCATACGCAATCGCGCCCCACTTCGCGGCCTGGCGGCAGAACGCCTCGTCTCGGGCGCGATAGAGTTGGAGGGTGACGTAAGCGGCGACGAGTGTCAGGAGCTTGACGACCGTGAAGAGAGCGGCGCTCCTGTCCAGCAGCGGCCGCATGATTGGATTGAGTTCAACGATGAGTCCGAGTTGGTAGAGCACGACGGTGGAAACCAGGTCCGCAAGCCCAATTCCCATGAGCAACACCGTCTCGACTGCTGGGCGGCGGAACAGCATGGCCTCATCCCAGCAATCCAGATGCCAAAGCACCCCCAATGGTGGTTTCGGCTTCCCGCCGATTCTACAGGATCGGGTACCCGCTCGCCCCAAACACGGCTTCCGCCACTATCTCCTCCGCCCCCGGGTCGCCTACCTCAATGCCCGCCCGCTCCTCACTGCCGCATCGGGCGAGGGCGTCGGCGGCGGCGGCAGCCACGGCGGAGCGAGCGATCCCCTCGTACGCCGCCGTGCACGCCGCAGCAAACTCGCCATGAGGCTGGCCCGCCATCTGTGCAGCCCGCGTGCGAACTGCCTGCAGCGCGTAGAGGTGCATCGCGATGTCCGTCAGCCGAGCGACAAGCTGCTGCTGGGCAGTCGCTTCGTCTCCGAACTTCGCCCACGCAGCCTTAGCGCACCGAATGAAGTGGCGGTGCACGTCGCACGTCGGCTCGCAATCGAATGCCTTCTCGATAAGCCCGCGTCGCGCAAGGCGGCTCACGGCGAAGATGCGGTTGATTTCGTTCGTGCCTTCATAGATGCGCGTTACCCGCGCGTCGCGGTAGATGCGCGCCACGGGGAACTCCTCCGTGAAGCCATACCCGCCGTGAATCTGGACCGCCTCGTCGGCACAGGTGGCGAGCATCTCCGTTGCGAACACCTTTCCAAGCGACGCCTCCACCGCGCACTCCTCCGCGGCGATGCGGCTCTGCTCGATACGGTTCTCCCCGCCCTCGTCAACCTTCGAGAACGCGTGGTCCACGATGCCCGCCGTGCGATACAGCATGCTCTCCGCGGCGAAGAACAGCGCGGCGCAGCGAGCGACCTTCTCGCGAATCAGCCCGAACTTGGCAATCGGCGCGCCGAACTGCTTGCGCTCGAGGGCGTACTTCGCTGAGTGGTGAAGCGCGTCGCGCGCGGGGCCAAGTGCCATCGCAGCCAATTTGAAGCGCCCTAAGTTGAGCGCGTTGAGCGCGACGCGGTGGCCTTCGCCCTCGACGTACAGAACGTTCGACGCAGGAACCTCGGCGTCGTCCAGCACGAGCCTGGCTGTGGAACTCCCCTTGAGACCCATCTTGTGCTCTTCCGGGCCGACAGACACGCCCGGATAATCTCGCTCGACGAGGAACGCGGTAACGCCCTTGTCCGTTCGCGCGAAGACGATGAACAGCCCCGCCCATCGAGCGTTCGAAATCCACAGCTTCGTGCCCGAGAGGCGGAAGGAGCCGTCCTGAGCGCGCTCCGCCCGGCAAGAGAGGCTTAGGGCGTCGGAGCCGCTGCCGGCTTCGCTGAGCGCATACGCGCCCATCCACTCGCCGCTTGCGAGGCGCGGCAGATACCGCTCTCTCTGCTCGTCCGCGCCGAAGAGCGTGATGGGCGACTGCGCGATGCCGCAATGCACCCCCAACGTGGTTGCGAAACTGCCGTTGAGACTATACGCCTCGACGATGCGCGTGCCGAGCGACTTCTTCAAGCCGAGCCCGCCGTACTTCTCGGGTATTTCGATGCCGCCCAATCCGAGTTCGCACGCCTTGCGAAACAGAGACAGCATCAGCCCGTCCTGAAAGCCATCCAACTGCTCCAGAAACGGCATGACCTCCCGACGGGTGAACTGGTGGGCGGTCTCGACCATCATCCTGCCGTCGGAATCAAACTGCTCCGGCGAAAAGACCCAAGTGGGCGCCTCCAAGATGAAGGCGCCCCCGGTCACGTTCGCAGGATGACGGCAGGGGTCGCTCATGCGCGCCATTATGGCAGCCGCTCCACCCGTGCATTGAGATAGACTCCGCAGCAGATGGAGTGGCTCTGGAACCTCGATCAGGAGGTCGTGCGCATCGTCAATCAGGAGTGGAACTCCCCCACCCTGGACGCGTTCTTCCGAGCAGCGACGTGGCTCGGGGTCGGCAGCGTCCAGGCGGCGATTCTGGTCCTACTCTTGGCGGAGCGCCGAGCGCGACCGTGTGGAGCGCACGCTTTGGTCGCTTGGCTGCTCGCGGCGGGCGTGAACTTCCTTCTCAAAGCCAGCCTGATCCGTCATCGCCCGAGCAATCTCGTCGAGACCATCGTGCCGCCAGAGGAGCGAGTCTTCGCTTCGAGTTTCGGCAGCGGGCATACGATCACCGCGTTCGCCATCGCCGTCTCCGTGCTGCTCACCCTCCCCAGAGATACGCGCTGGGTGGGCATTGCTGCGGTGGTGCTTGCGGCGCTGGTAGGGCTCTCGCGCATCTATCGGGGCGTTCACTGGCCAACCGATGTCGTCGCCGGCGCGGCGGCCGGCACCGCCTGCGCGTTGGCGGTCAATCTTGCCTCCGAGGCTTTCGGGAAGAGGAGAGCGCGATGACGTTCTTGACGCCACTCGCGGTTCTGCTGCCCCTCAGCGGCGCTGTCCCGACCCACTCCACACAGGATGCGGCGACCCTACCCTTCCAGGTGACCTCGGTCTGGGACGGCGATACCGCGTATCCCGCGCTCGTAACCACCGAGGGAGGCGACCTGGTGGCGAAGGGCGGAGGCATCACCGTTCGCCTGAAGGTCGAGCCAGAGCCTTCCCCCGGCGCGCCCGCATGGCGAATCAGCGTTACGCCGCCGGGAGCCACGGGCATCAGCCTGAGGCGCGCAGGCGAGGGGCACGCCGTCCGCTTCCTTCCGCCTGATGCTGGGGCGGAGCCTGGTGTGTCGGCACGCATCGCGCAGAGCATCGTGAACCACGCGTTCAGTTACCTCTCCGACGCCCTCCTCTTCCCGGAGGACGACCTGCTGTTTCACTTCAGCGGCGCGGATGTGAAGGTGTACGGTGATTCGCCCAGCGCGGGCGTTCGGGTTACCTTCAGCGAGTTCCGCCCAACGCTGACCGTCCGAGAATACAAGGCTCCATCGCTTCGGGATGCGCGTTTGCCCAATCGCATTCAGTCCCTGCTGCCGGAACCGAAAGATGCGCCCGCGGCGCAAAGCGCCGCCGCCGTCGGAGCGTGGTCGGGTGCGCCGCCTGCGCTCGATCAGCCTTCCGCCGAGGAGCGCGCAGCCTTCAGCCGGGTCGGTCCTCTTCGCGCGGTGCTTGGCGAGGCGCCACGCCCCAGCGGCGACCCTCGCCTTTCTGCGGTGCCGAACGTACTGGTGACTCATGTGAAGCCGCGCGCGGGGCGTCCGTACGCCGTAGTGACCGTGCTGAACTACGGCCACGCGCCGATAACGGAGCGGTTCAGCTTTGGAGACCTCGGCTTGAACCCGGCGCTCAAATACAACCTCTTCGAGTTCTGGACCGGCGGCTGCCTTGGCGCGGCGGCGGGCAGCATTGCCATCCCGGTTCCCCCGGGCGGCTCACGGACCCTGCTCGTCACGCGGCACGAGCAGCGACCGTCCGTCATCGGCGACTCGGCGTCGTTGCTCGGGCCAGAAGGGAGCGGAGTCACGAGCCAGTGGGACGCCTCGCGTCGAACCCTGAGCGTTAGCCTCGTCAAGACACTCGATGACCCGCTCAGCGTTTTCGTAACTCCGTACGGCGACGGAGTTCGGTTCACCGGCGCGAGCGTGTCGGCGAGCGGAGGCTCGGCGATCGCCCACAGCGGTCGAGGCTATGTGCGGGTCGAGGTCTCTGCGCCGAAGGGGCGCGAGGTGCAGTTTTCGATCACGTTCAAAGAGGTCACCACGCCCGAGCCGCCCGCCAAGCCGCAGGTTATCGCGGGCGCGGCAAGCCCGTGGTCGGTTCACATCGAGCCGGAGCGGGCACCCGACAGCGAGGTCGCAGGCTGGTACCTGTTCCGTAACGACTGGCTCATCGGCTACACCGCTGATTCCCTGCTGCCTGACCTTGACGTTGACCCCGGTGTGCCGTACTCGTACACTATAGTCGCGGTGAACTTCGACGGCCAACTGTCGTCGGTGGAAACGTTTCCCGCTCGTACGCCCATGCCTTCCGACCTGGTGCTCACGCGGCTGCCCATCCATGAGTGGCGCACCGAGGAGGGGCGCCCGCTCATCAACAGGATGCCGAACGGCGAATTCGCGCGCCTCGGCGGTTCAGAGGGGCCGGCGCTCATCCTCATCGGCGCGGGCGCGGTGCGCTACAAGGTGTCGCGTGCCTTCGAGCAACTGTCTGGAACCGTGGGCATCGAAGACGGCGCAGGCGACAAAGGGGATGTGGTGTTCTCGCTCCTCGCCGACGGCGAGGAGGTATGGTCAAGCGGCACGTTGAAGGCGGGCGAGCGCGTCGCCTTCTCCGTCGAGATCGGCGATGTCTACTTCCTCGACTTGGTGGTGAAGGACGCAGGCGGAGGAGGGGAGGGGGATGTCGCCGTGTGGTTCAATCCTCAGTTGAAGGCGAAGCCAAGGCAGTAAACAGAGCCTGCAATAGGTCCACTCGCAGCGCCACGCCCATCAGCCGCCCGTCGGCGACAACGGGCAGCAACTCGAGGTCCTGCTCCACCATCGTACGCAAGCTCTCCTCCACGTCGTCGTTCACGCCTGCAACGCGAGGGGATTGGTCCGCGAACTCCATCGCTGGGGCTGACGAGAGTTGGTCGAGCGGGCGTGCCTTCACCGCCTCGGCGAGGCGGTCCTCGGTTACGACGGCGAGCGGGTGGCGGTTCTCGTCCACGATGACAAGGGCGGGGAACTGGTAGATGTCCATTTTGTCCACCGCCTCGCGCACTGTCGAGGCGGGGGACAGCACCGGAAGGTGGACGTGCATCACCTCGCTGATTCTCATCCTCGCGTACGATACTCGAAAGCGTCTCTTCGGGGTAGAACGACGTGGGCGATGGAACTGCGCGGAGCCATCATTGGGGGAACGGGGGTCTCCTCGGCCGTTTCGCTTGAAGCGACAAGCCCAGTCCTTGCGCCGACGCCTTTCGGCATCGTGCGCGCCCGCCTCTTGCGGGAGAAGCGCGTGCTGTTCGTTGCGCGCCACGGCCTCGACCATCGGCTGCCTCCGCACAGGGTCGCCTATCGCGCCCTCGCCGCCGCGATGCAGGACTTGGGCTCGCCGCCGGTGCTCTCGACCGGGGCGGTCGGCAGCCTGCGCAAGGACCTGCCGCCGGGCTCTCTCGTGGTGTGCTCCGACGCGCTGGATTTCAGCGGGCGCAACCTCACGATGTTTGAGCGGGACGTCGTGCACTCCGACATGAGCGCCCCGTTCGATCCGTCCCTGCGTCGGGCGCTTCTATCCGCTGCGCAGCGGGAGGGCATCGAGGTGACGGATGGCGGCGTGTACGTTTGCGCAAACGGCCCCCGCTACGAGACGCCCGCCGAAATCGCCTTCTATCGGAGCGCGGGCGGCGATGTCGTCGGCATGACGGTCGGCAGCGAGGCGATCGCGATGAGGGAGGCGGGTGTGCCGTATGCCTGCCTCGCCGCGGTGACGAACCTCGCCGCCGGGCTGAGCGGCTCTCCGCTCGAGCACGAGGAGGTGTCTCAGGCGATGACGCCCCTCGCCGACAAGATGCTGCGCATAATGCTCGCAGCGATTGACGAGGTTTGCGGAGATGTCTAAGGTTGCCGAAGACATTCATCTGATTCTCTGCCTGACGCCCTACGTCGGGCATACAACGTTCGACCGGCTGATCAACGAGTGTCGCATGCGAGGCATCGAGCCGCAGGAGTTGCTCAGCATGAGCGCGGATCGCTTGCGCGAGGAGTTCAGCCTGCCATCGATCTCCGCGCGCGCGCTCGCGAACGGCGCAGAAGGGGTTCGCCGCCGCGCGCACCTTCTGCGGCAGAAGATAGGCGACAAGCCGGTGCGCATGGTAACGCGTGACAGCCCGCTCTATCCACGCTCCCTTGAGGAGTTCTGCGAGAAGCCGCCGGGGTACCTCTTCTTCTATGGCAACCCCAGAGTGCTCAGCAACCCGACCTTCTGCGTCATCGCCAGCCGCGGAGCGACGCGCGAAGAGCTTGACCATGTGGGAGGAGTCGTCGAGAGCAAGACCCTCGAAGGCAAGACGCTCGTAACCGGAAGCGACACCCCCGCTTATCAGATGGCCGCCGTGGTGCCACTCCGCTGGGGGGCGCCGCGTGTCGTCGTGGTGGACCGAGGGCTTTTCGAGGCGCTCGGCGACGACCTCGAGCGCGAGCTCTTTCCCGCGGCGCGGCTATGGCGGTACCGCTTCGACCCGGCTACCGACCTGGTCATCAGCTTCAACCGTCCCGACGAGGGCGCGTCAAAGGGCGGGCCCGCCCACCGCGACGAAATCGTCGTCGGCCTGTCGCAGGAGGTCTACGCCGTGCGCCTCCGCAAGGGGGGCAACATGGAGCGTCTCGCGGCGCGCGCTGAGGAGCGGGGGAAGGCGCTCGTCCGCGGGGCGTCACTCCAGTAGCCGCTTGGCGCGCGCGAGAACTTCATCGAGCATCTCCGGAGTCAGCCTTCCGGTGAACGTATTCTGCTGGCTGGGGTGATACGAGGCAAGCAGCGCTCGTCCGTCCGGCGTGGTCACTTCGGCGCCGTGCCGGAACCGGGCGCGCGGCGCGTCAACGCACCGCAGCGACTCGTTCCAAGCGATCGCCCCCAACGCGAGCAGCACTCTCCACGGCGCGTGGCTTAGCGTCTCGACGAGAAACGGGCGGCAGTTCGAGATCTCCTCGTTCGTGGGTTTGTTTTGCGGCGGGGCGCAGCGGCACACCGCCGTGATGAGGCAATCCCGCAGGCGTAGGCCGTCGCCTGCACCTGTGGCGGTCGTCTGGTTGGCGAAACCCGCTCGGTGCAGCGCGGCAAAGAGAAAGTCGCCGCTGCGGTCGCCGGTGAACATGCGCCCGGTGCGGTTGGCTCCGTGTGCGGCGGGGGCAAGCCCGACCACCAAGAGCCGCGCGTGTGGGTCTCCGAAGGACGGGACAGGCTTTCCGTGGTACTTCTCGCCTGTGAAGGCGGCACGCGGCTCGGCGGCGACTTGGCGGCACCACTCGCGAAGGCGCGAGCAGCGGCTGCAGCGCAGGACGCGCTCTTTCTGGTGATTCAGCCAGGATGGAGCCATGTGAAGCGTGCCCTCGGGGCGCGGGCGTAGGAAGGTATACTTTGATTTCACGCCCCTCCGCAAGTTTGACGGCGTTGAGCCGCGTGAGATGGGGCGAAACAGCGACATCATGGGCATTGACACACTCCTCCGAAAGTTCTTCGACCGCTCCAGCGACGAAGTAAAGCGCATCCAGCCGGCCGTCGAGCAAATCAACGCGCTCAAAGCGGAATACGAGGCGCTGAGCGATGAGGCTCTGCGGAAGAAGACCGACGAGTTTCGGGAGAGGCTAAAGAGCGGCGAGGCCCTTGATGACCTTCTGCCAGAGGCGTTCGCCGCTGTGCGCGAGGTGAGCAAGCGGCACCTCAAGATGTGGCACTTCGATGTGCAGTTGGTCGGCGGTGTCGTGCTCCATGAAGGGAAGATTGCGGAGATGAAGACCGGCGAGGGAAAGACGCTGGTCGCCACACTCGCGCTTTATCTCAACGGATTGACCGGGAAGGGGGCGCACCTGGTTACGGTGAACGACTACCTTGCCCGTCGCGATGCGGTGTGGATGGGACCGATCTTCCACCACCTCGGCCTGACGGTCGGCATCATCCAGGGACAGTCGCAAGAGTCGGACGAGTTAGGCGGGAGCTACATCTATGAGCCCGGCGCCGAGCACCCTGACCCGCGCTACGTGAACCTCCGCCCCTGCACTCGTCGGCAGGCGTACGAGTGTGACGTGACGTACGGCACGAACCACGAATTCGGGTTCGACTACCTGCGGGACAACATGGCGATGGACGAGTCGCAACTCGTCATGCGGCACCTGCACTACGCCATCGTTGACGAAGTGGACAGCATTCTCATTGACGAGGCGCGTACCCCGCACATCATCAGCGGGCCTTCGACCGACAACGTCGCCGATTACGTCCGAGCCAACGACGTCGTGAAGCGATTGACGAAGGGCAAGGAAGACGGCCCAGGCGTCCATTACATCGTAGACAAGAAGAACCACTCGGCGACGCTGACGGAAGAGGGCTACGACAAGATCGAGGAGATGCTCGGGCTCGACAACCTTGCGAACCACCCCGACCTGATGCACTACGTCAACGCCTCGGTGAAGGCGCACGGGCTGTTTGAGCGCGATGTCGAATACGTGGTGAAGGAAAACGAGGTCATCCTCGTTGACGAGAACACCGGCCGCCTGATGTTCGGACGCCGCCTGAGCGAAGGGCTGCACCAGGCGCTCGAGGCGAAAGAGGGCGTTACCGTCAAGCGCGAAAGCCAAACAGTAGCCACCATCACCTTCCAGAACCTGTTCCGGCTGTACGACAAGTTGGCGGGCATGACCGGCACGGCGAAGACGGAAGAGGACGAGTTCCGCAAGATTTACGGCCTTGAGGTGGTCGTCGTTCCGACGCACCGCGACATGATCAGAACCGACCACCCGGACGTGGTCTACAAAACGGAGGAGGCGAAGTTCCGAGGCATCGCCATGGAGATCCTCCGCCTCTACACGAAGCAGCAACCCGTGCTCGTGGGTACGCGTTCGATCGAGATGTCGGAGCGCGTCTCCACACGCCTCACGCCGGACAAGCTTCAGATGCTCGTTATCGCCGAGCGAATCAAGCACGCCATCCAGAAGGAGAAAGCGCACAGCAAGCAAGAGAAGAACGAGGCGTACAAGAAGATCGTCGCCCCCCTCACGGAAATGAAGTTCAAGCAACTTCAGGATGTGGCGCGCGGCATGAACTTGCCGCACGACCCGCTGAGCGACGAGATGAAGTCCTGGCTCCTCGAGGTCTGGGGCCTACCGGCGGAGAACGAAGAGCACCTCGATGAGGCGCTCCGTCACGGCATCCCGCACAAGGTGCTCAACGCCAAGTACCACGAGCGAGAGGCGCTCATCATCGGAGAGGCGGGAAGAAAGGGCTCCGTAACCATCGCCACGAACATGGCCGGGCGGGGCGTTGACATCTTGCTTGGTGGAAGTCTCTCGAACGAGGAGATTCGCCGTGCCGGTCTCGACCTCGACGACGCGTCGTCTGCGTACCGCCGCGGCGGAAAGCTGCGCGCCGCGCCCCCGCTGCCCCTCGACGACCAAGAGCGCGCCGCGGCAGCGGAAGATGTACGCAAGTTGGGCGGAGTCTATATCCTCGGCACGGAGCGGCACGAGAGCCGCCGCATTGACAATCAGCTTCGAGGTCGATCCGGCCGCCAGGGAGACCCCGGTGAGAGCCGCTACTTCGTGTCGCTCGAAGACCAGTTGTGGCGCATCTTCAACGAGCGCATGCTCGAGAACCCGATTCTGAAGGCGTGGCCCGACTTGGAAGAGGTGGACGCGCGCTTCCTCAGCTCGATGATCGAGAAGACGCAGAAGCGCATCGAGATGCACTTTTTCGAGTACCGCAAGAACGTCCTCGAATACGACGACATCCTGAACGCACAGCGCGAACACATCTACGGGATGAGGCGTGAATTCCTGCTCGGCAAGGAAGATCCAAGACCGGTCATCAAAGATTACGTTCATGCATGGCTTGAAAACCTCGTGCACAGCCACGCACCAGACGGCTTTGAGCGGACTACCTGGGATCACGGCCTTATCTATCGCGAGGCGATGCAGGTCTTTCCGATCATGGACTTCGGCACCGCCGAGGACCTCGAAGACTGCGCCAACGAGCAGGAACTCATCGCCAAACTCATCGAGTGGGCGGACCAAGCGTACGACACCAAACTCGAGGAGCACGGCGACGATTGGGCGCGCATCGAGAAGTTCATCATGCTGCACGGCATCACCCAGAAGTGGACCGAGCACCTGCAGATGGTCGAGCAGTTGCGGGAGGGCATCCGCTATCGCGGCTACGGTCAGATTGACCCGCTCATCGCGTTCCGGAAAGAGTCGTACCAGATCTTCCAGGACACACTCGCCGCTATCGGAGACTTCGTCGCAACCCACATCTATCGAGCGCGCATCGAGCGCCCCCAGGAGCCTCGCGCGAGGATGCAAGAGGTGCCTCTTCCCCAAGCGGTGGAGAAGGGAATCAAGGAGCGTGAGCCTGCCGCCCAAGCGAACGGCGAGACCGGACAGATTGACTGGTCGAAGGTCAAGCGCAACGACCCGTGCCCGTGCGGCAGCGGCAAGAAGTTCAAACATTGCCATTATCGCACCGTCAACCAGTAACACCGTGCGGGGTACAGTGAGCGCGCAATGAATCGCTTTGATGTAGGCGCCGGCGACCGCGCGCCGCGGGTCGTCAACGTTGTCGTCGAGATTCCCAAGGGGAGCTCGAACAAGTACGAAGTCGACAAGCAGACGGGCCTCGTGCGCCTGGATCGCGTGCTTTACTCGCCCCTCTTCTATCCCTGCGACTACGGCTACATCCCAGGCACGATGTACAGCGACGGGGACCCGCTCGACACTCTGGTGCTCCTCACCCACCCCACGTTCCCGGGCTGCGTGCTCGATGCGAGGCCGATCGGAGTCCTCTGTATGCGGGACGAGAAGGGAAGAGACGATAAGGTGCTCTCCGTCGGCGCGAGAGACCCTCGCTACGCTCGCATCGAGTCGCTCGACGGCGTCGGCGAGCACACGCTTCGCGAAATCGAGCACTTCTTCGACGTGTACAAGGAGTTGGAGAACAAGGAAGTCGAGGTGCTCGGGTGGGACGGGGCAGACGCAGCCCGCAAGATGATCCAGGAGTCCCTTGGGTGAGCCCTGAGGTCGAATTGCTTCTCACACTTCAGCAGCGGGCGTTCCGATCCTCACCCTGGCACAGCCTCCTCAACAGCCTGGACGCTGTCCCAACGGAGGTCTTCCTCCGCGCGCCCGAGAAGCACTCCGGCTTCCCGTGGATGGATGGAAGCATCCGAGACATCGTTTATCATGTTACGGGAGACAAGCGCGTGCAGTTCAGCCAGGCGTTCGGCGATGGCTCGATCACGTGGGAGAACGTGGGGGTGTCCCGGGATTCGCTTGGCGCAATGCTCGAGCAGCTCGTCGCGGCGCACATGCCGCTCGTTGAGACGCTGAAGCGGCAAACGGAAGCCACGCTCGCGAACAAGGTGCGCACCTGGGGCGGGAAGAGCATGTCCACCCGAGACTTCTTTTTGATGCTCATCGAGCATGACATCTACCACGCAGGGCAGATTCGCATGCTGCGGAATCTCTACGAGGTGTGATGCCGGAGGCGTTCCTTCTCGCCGCGGGAGCGAGCCGAAGGATGGGAGCGCCAAAGCCGCTGATGCCGTTCGGCGATTCCACGGTGCTCGCGACGATGGCACGCGCCTTCCTCGCCGCGGGTTGCCGGCCGGTATCGGTCGTGCACCGCCTCGAAGACTTGCCCTTGCTCGAGGCGGCTCGCGCACTTGGCTTGCGCGCCGTGGTCAACGCCGACCCTTCGCCCGGCATGTCGTCGAGCGTCGCGGTCGCCGCGGAAGCGGCGGGCGCTGAGTGGTTGGCGCTCTGTCCTTGCGACATGCCGCTGCTGAGCACCGGCACGCTCTCGCGCCTAACCGAGGCGCTCGGCGGCTGTGAAGGCGACGTGCTGCAGCCTGTGGTGGCAGGTCGCCGCAAGCACCCCGTGTTCGTTAGGCGGACGTGGCTGCGAGAGCGAGCGGACAGGCTGCGCGGCGGCACGCCCCTTCGCGTCCTGCTCTCGGAGACGGACGGAGCGAGCCTCGAGTTCCTCGATGCCGCGGAGTTCTTCGACTTCGACACGCCCGAGGAGCATGAAGCGCTCGTGCGGCTTGCCCGCGAGCGCGGGGTAAAATAGGCGCCCGCGGCGGAGTAGCTCAGTTGGTTAGAGCATGCGGTTCATACCCGCAGGGTCGTCGGTTCGAGTCCGACCTCCGCTACCACTGATTCTCTACGCAACAGTCGCCTCACCCTGGGCGTGGGCCGATGCGCCCGGCGAGGCGCAGCGCGCAGTACGTTATCAGCGCGGCGGAAAGAACCAGGAGTGACGCGAGCGAGAGCAATCCTCGCGCGAGGTTTTCGAAACTGACCCACTGGACGAACGCGGCGACAGCCAACAGGTTGGCGCCTATGGCAAACTGGAACGAGCGGCGGGTGCCTCGATAGAGGCCGATGCCCTTGAGGATTCCGAGCACGCATATGCCCGCCATCGTCCACAAGAAGAGGTCGAGGTGTGTGAGCAGCCGCGGGCTTGCGCCCAGACCAGCAAGGCGCTCCGACTCTCGCGCCAGTTCGCGGCGGCCTTCTTCGCCCGCCATGCCGAGCAGCGCAAGCGTCAGCAGGGTGAGCAGAAGCGCGAGCCCGGAGCCGACCGCCAGGACGACGCCAAGCGGTCGGTCGCTCGCGAAGTCGGAGCCTTTCACTTCAACCTGACCAGAATCTCCCTCGGCGCCTCGGTGTTGATCTCTTGGATGACCGGCTGCGCGGCGAAGAACAGCGCAAGGACGGCAAGCCCGCACAGCAAGCACGTCGTCGTCAAGCCGAAGTTCGGCGAAGCGAAGCGCGGTACGTGAAGCGTCGGCTTCTGAACAACGGCAGCGAACACGATACGCAAGTAGTAGTAGACCGAGATAACGCTGTTCACCGCGAGAAGGATGGCGAGCGCGGGAAGGCCGGCATCGAGCGCGTCGCGGAAGATGAATAGTTTGCCGAAGAAGCCGGCGGTTAGCGGAATGCCGGCGAGGCTCGCCATGAAGATGATGAGCATCGCCGCGGGAATGGGCGCGCGCTCCCAAAGGCCGTGCAGATCCGAGAGGTTCGTTCGCTCCTTGCCGCCCTTTGTGGTGAGGGAGACGACCGCGAACGCACCGACCGTCATAAAGCTGTAAGCCAGCAGGTAGTAGACCAAGGCAAGCGGCGACGGCGAGCCGCCCTCCCGCGCAATGGCGCCATACGCCACCAGCGCGACGAGCACGTAGCCCGCGTGGGCGATGCTCGAGTAGGCGAGGATGCGCTTGACGTCCTCCTGCACGAGCGCGACTACGTTGCCGACGAACATGGTAACGATCGCGAGGATCGAGAGCAGCGGAATCCACACATCCGCCATCTGCATCGCACCTTCCAGGAATCGGAAGAGGGCGGCGAACGCGGCGACCTTGGATGTCGCTGCCATGAATCCGGTTACTGACGTGGGAGCCCCCTGGTACACGTCGGGCGTCCACATATGGAACGGCACGAGCGCGACCTTGAAGCCGAACCCGACCAGCACGAGCGTCATTCCTCCATAGAGCAATCCTGTCGTGGCGCGGTCCATCTCGGTGTGCCAGATTGCGGTCAGCGCCTGCATCTGTGTCGAGCCGGTGGCGCCGTAGAGTAGCGAGATGCCGTAGAGCAGGAACGCGGAAGCAAATGCCCCGAGCAGGAAGTACTTGAGCGCCGCCTCCTGAGACCTCTGCTCTCGGTTGCTCAAACCCGCAAGGATGTAAAGCGAGATCGAGAGCACTTCGAGACCGAGGAAGACGATGAGGAGGTTGGTTGAGGTTGCCATCATCATCGCGCCGCTCGCGGACCAAACGACCAGCGGGTAGTACTCGCCGAAGGGCAGCCTCCTCTCGCGCAGATACCCCTCGCTGTAGAGCACCGTCGTGAACGTTACGGCGATGATGAGCAGTTGCACCATTCGCGCGAAGCGATCCGAGATGAAGAGTTCGCCGAACGTCAGACCGATTGGATAGTTCCAGTGCAGCAGCACAGCGACAGCCGCAGCCGCCAAGCCAAGTAGGGTCGTGATAACGATGGCGTTGTTGTTGAGCCTTGGGCGGAGCATCTCGATGCACATCGCGACCACGCCCGTGCCGAACACGATGAGCAGGGGCGTCAGCAGCGTCCAGTCAATCGGTGCAGGTGTGAGCGTGTCGTTCATCATGGTCGTAGCGCCTTCTCGATCTCCGCGATTCGCGCCTCGATCTCGGAGTAATCAAAGCCTTCTCGCGCGGGGCCTGCAAGAACGACACCCACGCCGCCGAGGTCGCTCCACGTCTTGCTCAGGTCGCCATAGAGGCCGCAGGCGAGCGCACCCGGGCGCATCTCTCTCACTTGCCTCGCCGTGAACGGCACCCTGCTCTCGTCCCACGCGAACGCGTGGGCGGGGAGGTCGGTCAGGAAGTCGAGGAACGTTGCCTCCCCGCCGTCCACGAGCAACACGTTGAACCTCGCGTCGCTTATCTCGCTGAGCAGGTCTCGCTCGCGCTCCAGGTGAAACCCGCCGAATTCCATCGGCGTGCTGTGGGGCGGCTCTGCGCCGCGCAAGCGATACAGTACGCCGTCGGCGCCGACCTCCAGGGCGATAGAGAGCGCTTCGCGGCACCGCTCGACCCACCGGTCGAGTTCCCCCGTGGCGGCATCGGGGTCGTTGAGGAGGCGGTTGGGGTTCTCCCCCTCGCGCAGCGCAAGCCCCAGCGGGTTCAGAACCTCCGCGAGCACGGCAGGCCCATCTTCGCCAGCCGAGCCGAGCAGCCGCTTGGCTTTCTCCGCGCTCCTTGCGACGACTGCGGCGGGCGCATGGTTGGCGAGGAACGCCTCGGGGTCTGCGGCATCCCACACGAACCACGGCGGGCGATCTACTGGACCTCCGCGCGCTGCTGCGACGAGTCGCTCGCGATGCGTCACTCGTCGCCTCCCATGGCGAGCCGCTGGGGCTGGTGCTCGCTGGGGGTGCGCACCGCGACTTCCGTCCACTTACCGAGGTCATTCAAGTCCTCTCGTTGCACCACCACGACATCGCCGTTTGCGTTGATGTCAATCGTCCGAACGTCTGCCCAGGCGGGTCTTGCGCCCGCCGGCTGCAGGGTCTGGTGGCGGACGGCGTTGAGGCTGGTCTGCATCTTGTCCGTAAAGAACTTGGGATACAGTCCCAGCCAGAACACGAACACCACGAACACCCAGGCGACCGCTTGCTCCCACGGCCTGATGTCGCGCAGGCGGTTCACGACCGGGTTGCGAATCGGGCCGTAGAAGACCTTCTGGAACATCCAGAGAAGGTAGACGGCTGCGAGCACGACGCCCGCGCCGGCGATCACGGGCATCCACAAAGGGATGGCGCTGTTCGCATTCGCCCCTGCTTGGAAGGCTCCAAGCATGGCAAGGAACTCGCCGATGAAACCGTTCGTGCTGGGCAGACCGACGGAACTCAGCATGATGAGAAGGAACAACGTGGCGAAGATCGGCATGCGCCGCTTCAGTCCACCATAGTCTTGGAACAGCCTTGTGTGCGTGCGCTCATAGATCATGCCGACAAGCAGGAACAGCGCGCCGGTGCTGATACCGTGGTTAATCGCCTGCAGGGTGCCGCCGGTCAGCCCGTTGTGATTGAGTGAGAAGATGCCGAGCATCACGAAGCCGAGGTGACTCACGGACGAATAGGCGACAAGCCGCTTCCAGTCTTCCTGCACCGCCGCCATGATTGCCCCGTAGATGATGCCGACGACGGACAGCCCCATGAGGAAGGGAGCAGCCTGCACCGCCGCATCGGGGAACAAGGGGAACGCGAAGCGCAGAAAGCCGTAGGTCCCCATCTTCAGCATGATCGCGGCGAGGATCATCGAGCCTGCCGTCGGCGCTTCCGTGTGCGCGTCCGGCAGCCAAGTGTGCACGGGGAACAGGGGCACCTTCACCGCGAACGCCAACGCGAACGCCGCGAAAAGCCACATCTCGATCGGCCCGGTTGCCAGGCGGCCGTCAGCGGCGAGCGCCTGGAGGGCGATGAGGTCGAAGGTCCCTTGACCGGTTGCCGTCTTGCTGATGAAGTACAGCGCGACGATGGCGACGAGCATGAAGATGCTGCCAAGAAACGTGAAGAGGAAGAACTTCACGGACGAGTAAACGCGATTCTTTCCGCCCCAGATCGAGATGAGGAAGTACATCGGAATCAGCGTCGCCTCGAAGAAGATGTAGAACAGCACGAGGTCGAGAGCGCAGAACACGCCGATCATCGCGCCTTCCAGAACCAAGAGCCAAATCATGAACTCCTTCACTCTCTCCTTCACGTGGAAACTGAACCAGATGCCGAGGAAACTGATCAGGCACGTGAGCAAGATGAGCCAGAGGCTGATGCCGTCAACGCCCAACTGATAGCGGATTCCGAGCGCGGGCAGCCAGTCCATCCCCTCACGCCATTGGAAGTGGAACGTGTTGCCGCTGAAGCCGACGTACAACTGAAGCGATGCCAGGAGCGTAACCGCCGAAACCAACAGCGCCCACCACCGGTGAAAGCCGACCAGATGGCGAGGCATGAACAGAGCGGTGACGGCTCCCGCCACGGGAAGGAGTACAACCAAACTCAAGATGCCGAATCCTTGAACTTCCATATCGCTATCTCGTCGTGATGTAGATTACGTAGCTCAGCGCGACTGCCACGCCGATCGCAATGACCAGAGCATAGAACCGGACCGAGCCGGTCTGCGAGCGGCGGAGCAGCAACCCCATCGCACCCACCAACTTCGCGCTCCCGTTCACGAAGATGCCGTCAATGATTCCCGAGTCGAAGATGCGATAGAACGCGTTGGCAAACTTGCCGCCGGTGTCTACGAACAACCGAACCATCGTCTTGTCGTAGAGCCACTGCTCGCCCGCAAGTCGCTGCAGCCCTTGCGGCTCTACTTCGCTCTTCGGTAGCCCCTTGATGTACCTTCGGGCGAACAGCCCGATGCCGAGCACCGCCGCGCCGATCGATGCGCCGATGAGCGCCCACTCGATCGCCGCGCTCTCGCGGAAGGCAGAAGCCTCGTCGAGCACCGACAGCCCAACGGACGGATGGTTCCACGCCTCGAACAGGTGCGGAAGGTGCCAGCCCAGCAGGTGCGCGAACGGGTTGAGGCCGGACAGAGCCGCGCCGCCGACCAACGAAAGCACCGCGAGCGCGGCGAGAGGCAGCCACATCGAAGGCACGACCTCGCGCGGCTCGTGCTCGGGCGTTAGGTCGTGATGGTGCTCGTGCTCCTCGTCTTCGAGGGCGCTCACCTCTTCCTCCGAGAGGAAGTAAGCGGGATCGTGCTGGTCGTGCGCGCCGTGCGCGGCGTGCGAGTGTTCATGTGAGTGGGTGGTGTGCGCGTGCGCCCCTGCAGTTCGCCATCGCTCCTCGTTTCCGTAAAACGTGAGCATCATCATGCGAGTCATATAGCCGGCGGTGAGGAACGCCGTCACCCAACCGATGAGCCAAAGGATTTGCGGCGTCTGAATCAAGTTGCTGAAGAACGCGCCGGCGAGGATTTCGTCCTTGCTCCAGAAGCCGGCGAACGGCGGGATGCCGGCAATCGCAAGCCACGCGATGAGCATCGTCCAGTACGTGATGGGGATGTATTTGCGCAGATTGCCGTAGTTGCGAAGGTCCTGGTTGTGCGCCATTGCCGCGATAACCGCGCCGGAGCCGAGGAACAGCAGCGCCTTGAAGAACGCGTGCGTGGTGACGTGGAACATCCCCGCGCCGAATGCTCCAACGCCGCAGGCGAGGAACATATAGCCGAGTTGCGACACGGTTGAATACGCGAGCACCTTCTTGATGTCCGTCTGCCCGAAGGCGACCGTCGCTGCGAACAAGGCGGTAAACGCGCCGATCCCCGCGACGACCGCCATCGAGAGCGTGGACAGTTCGAAGAACACGTGCGTTCTTGCGACGAGGTACACGCCTGCGGTTACCATCGTTGCCGCATGGATGAGCGCGGAAACCGGTGTCGGGCCAGCCATCGCGTCGGGTAGCCAGAGGTAGAGTGGCCACTGCGCGGACTTGCCGACCGCGCCGACGAACAGGAGCAATGGAATGGCACTGACGACGAGCGGGCCATACCCGGCGAGCACCTGCTCGGCGAGCGGCAGGATGACGTCGAAACTCAGATAGCGCCGCTCTCCGAGCGGAAGCAGGTCCTGGTTCGACGCGTAGACCCAGTAGAGCAAGAAGATCCCGAGCGCGAATCCCCAGTCCCCGATGCGGTTCACGATGAACGCCTTGTTCGCGGCCTTGGCGTTTTCGATGTCCTGGTACCAATAGCCGATGAGCAGGTAGGAGCAAAGCCCCACGCCCTCCCAACCGATGAACACCAGCGGGAGGTTGTTCCCCATCACCAGCATCAGCATGAAGGCGATGAAGAGGTTGAAGTACGTGAAGAAGCGCGGATAGTCGCGGTCGTCTGCCATGTACCCGGTCGCGTAGATGTGAATGAGCGAGCCGACGCCCGTTACGATGAGGCACATGGTCAGCGACAAGGGGTCAATGCGCAACTCGAACGGTACGAGCAGCGATTGAAGATCAATCCACGGGAACCAAGAGGTGATAACCAGGCGCGAATGCTCGTCCATCCCGGCGAGGCGAACTGCGAGAAGCACGCTGACGACGAAGCCGGCGAGCACCGGCAGCACGGCGGCGAAGCCGAGCAGTTTGCGTCCTGCGCCCCGTCCCAGCGCGAGCTCTATGCGTTTTCCCAGAGCCGCCTGGAAGAGAAAGCCTGCAATCGGCGCCAGCAGGATGAGCCACGCCCAGTGGAAGACCGGGTCGGGTGCGTGCTCTGCGTGCGACGTGGTGATGAACTCCATTCGTTATCCCCTCATCGAGCTCATCTCGTCAATGTCAACGCCGTGGCGCATTCGAAAGATCGCCATGATGATGCCCAAGCCGACTGCGACCTCCGCCGCGGCGACCGCCATCACGAACACGACGGCCATCTGGCCGGTCATGTGGACGTTCCACGCCTCGAGCGGCGTCGTCGCAAGCGGTGCGGTGTGATACTTCGCGAACGCGAGGAAGGAGAGGTTTGCCGCGTTCAGCATCAGCTCGATGCACATAAAGATGATAATCGGGTTGCGCTTGATGATGACGCCCGCCGTCCCGATGGCGAACATCAGCGCGCTCAACAAGATGTATGCGTAAAGCGGTACCCCTTCCATCAGTCTCTCCTCTTAGCCAAAAGAATCGAACCAACGATGCCGACGAGCAGCAGAACGCTGGCGATTTCGAAAGCGTACACCCAACCAGTGAACAGCGCCTTGCCGACGCTGCCTGCCTCGCCGAACCCCTGCGGCGCCGATGGCCCGGCGTCGGCGACGGCGAGCGGCCCGATGACCTGTGACGCCACCGCGAGCACCAACACCCCGCCCGTGAACCAGGCGATGCTGCGCTTGAACAGGCTCGGCTCGAACAGCGTATCGGGCGCACCCAGGTTCAGCAATAAAATACAGAACAAAAACAGCATCATGATGAGCCCGGTGTAGACGAGAATCTGGCTGATGCCCAAAAGGTCGAAGTGCATCCCGAAGTAGAGCAGAGCCAGGGTGAAAAAGTTGATGACGAGGCTGAGCGCGCTGCGCACCGGATTTCGCGCAACCACGACACCCCAAGCCGACAGAACGATGACGATTGCCATCACGAGGAACACGGCAACGCCCAAACTCATGAGCGGCTCACCTCGATCGTCTTCTCCGTGTGAACCTGCGGATTCACGAGGGTGAGCATCTCGTCATCTCCATCGCGTCTGCCCCGCGCCAAGAACACCACGACGTTGACGTAGAGCAGGAACAACACTACGAGCGCGCCGAGAAGAGCGAACCAGCCGAACTGCATCCATATCGCGACTACAACGAAGTTCAATGCAGCAATCGGAAGCAGATACTTCCAGCCGACGTTCATCAGTTGGTCGTACCTAAGCCTCGGGAGCGTGGCGCGCAGCCAGACGTAGAACGTGATCCCGCCGAACATCTTGCCCACCATCCAGATCGGCGCGGCAATCGGTCCACCGATGAAGGTGAGCGTGCTCGCGAGCCACGGGAGGCTTGCGTCGTTGGCTCGGAGCGCGAGGTACTCCCAGTTCAACGGCAGCGGACTCCATCCCCCCAGGAAGACCGCGGCGAAGATGCCCGAGAAAGCGAGCATCGTGGCGTACTCCCCCATGAAGAACACGGCGAACTTCATCGAGGAGTACTCGGTGTGAAAGCCGGAGATCAGCTCCGACTCGGCTTCGGGCAAGTCGAAGGGTGCGCGGTTCGTCTCCGCCACCATCGTAATCAAAAAGATAATGCCGGCCACAAAGCCCCAAGGCGTGAGAATGAACCAGTTCTGCATCCAAGGCACCACGCCCCAGAGCGGCTCGAACTGCATGTTTACGACCTCGGTGAGGCGCAGCGATCCGGTTGCCAGAATCACGCACGCCAGGGCGACGCCCATCGCCAACTCGTAACTCACCATCTGGGCAGCGCTTCGCAGGCCGCCCAGCAGGCTGTACTTGTTGTTCGACGCCCACCCGCCGAGAAACAGTCCGTACACTCCGAGCGACGAGATGGCAAGAATATATAGGATAGCAACGTCAACGTCGGCTATCGGCGTCAGCCGAGCGTCCGGGCCCCACGGTATCGTCGCCCAAATTGCGAAAGCTGGGAACAGAGCGACCGCCGGAGCGAGGAAGTAGAGCAGCCGGTCCACCGTCGCAGGCGTGATGTCCTCTTTGAAGAACAGCTTCACCCCGTCCGCGATCGGCTGCAGCAAGCCGAACGGCCCGACGCGATTCGGGCCGATACGATCCTGGAACCACGAAAGCAGCCGCCGCTCCCACCAGATCAACCCGGGGACGATCGCCAGAACGAAGCCGAGCATGATGGCGATGCGCAGAAGCGCCCACCAAACTGAGTCGCCTTGAGCCGGCTCTGTCGCAGCGAGGGTTTCGAGCATCGGGAGCACGCGCGAGTCTACCTACACCGGCTCGCCCGTGACCTCCGCCCGTTGGGTTCGTTTGAGCAACACGCCTTCGCCCGCCAAGTCGTCCCAGCCGATTCCCGCAAACGCCGGATTCTCCTCCGCGATTGCACCCAAAATTTCGCGATTGTTGAAGTATGGCGGGATGCCCTCAGCGCGAAGAAGCAACTCCGTGCCGATGCGCCACGACGGCTTCGCTGAGCCGCGAGGCGGCAGAATCTGTCGAACGCGCTGGATGCGTCGCTCAACGTTTACATAGGTGCCGTCCTGCTCAGGGAAGGCGCAAGCGGGCAAGACGACGCTCGCAAAATCAAGGGATTCGGTGCGAATCGCGTCCTGGACGACGAGGTACTCGACGCTGTCCAGGGCGCGCTCCACCAACTCGCGTTCGTGCCGCTGGAACGGGTCCGCCTCCAGCAGCCAGAGGGCGCGGACCGAGCCGTCGCAGCACCCCTCGAGCACCTCGCGCGTGTTGCGACCGCCGCCCTCGGGAAGGAAGCGCAACTCTCGCGCACCCTGTTCGTTTGCGCCTTTCGAGAGGAGATTGAACTTGTCTGCGCTCCCGGCGGCTTGGCACAGTTCGCCAAGCAAGCGAACCACCCGCGGACCGTCCTGCAGGTCGTAGAGGCTGCGTGACGCGAGCAGCGTGAAGCCGCCGCGTAGCGCGTTTGCGACGTCGGCGAGGCGCCCGTCCGCGCCGCCGCCCTTAACCGCGGAGAGAAGGCTCTGCAGCACGCCGGCTGTCTCGTCGGGGCTGATGCGCAGCGCCGCCTCGGCGAACATCTCAGCCTCCTGCGGGCCGAAGCCGACGACCACAACCCGTGCCCCATTCTTGAACCACGCCTTGCGCGCCCGAAGGTAGAGCATCGGCTGCTCGTCGGCAAGGTTTCCGCCGAACACGAGGATGACCGGCTCAGCCTCGAGGGACGGGTAGGTCAGGTTCACGTCGAAAAGTCCAAGTTCAGGCACCAGACCTTCACTTTCTGCAGGCAGATGCGTCGTCCAGCGATGGTCCAGGTTCTTCGAGCCGAACGACTCTCGGAACAGCCGCCGAAAGAGAAAGAGCGCCTCGTTCGACACCCTTGAGCCGGCGAGGACGGCGACGGCGTCCCCCTGTGCCCTGAAGTGCGGCAGCAGGTGCTCGTACGCCTCCGCCCAGGAACTTGGGCGCAGGGCATCGCCCTCGCGAAGAAGCACCGTGTCCAAGCGGTCTGGGGAGTTCAGCCAGGTCTGACCGAACTTGCCCCGGTCGCAAGTCCACTCCTCGTTCACCTGTTCGTTCTCTCGGCCGTTGATGCGGATCATTCGCCCCGAGCGATAGTCGAACCACACGTTGCAGCCGTTCGAGCACTCGGTGCAAACGGCGGGCTTCGTTTCGAGGTCCCACGGCCTGGCGCGGAAGCGATACTGGCTGGAGGTGAGCGCGCCGACGGGACAGATCTCGATGACGTTGCCGCTGAAGCGACTGGTGAAGTCGGTCAGTTCGAATGTCCGTGGCTGCATCTGCGCGCCGCGGAAAAGGAACGCGAGTTGGGCGTCGCCGGAGATCTCCTCGGTGAAGCGCACGCACCGCCCGCACTGGATGCAGCGCTCGAGGTCAAGAGTAACATATTTGCTGAGCGGAAACGCCTTCGGCAGGTGCCGCTTGATTTCGATGAAGCGGCTGGTAGATGGGCCGTAGAACTGGGTGTTGTTCTGCAGCGGGCATTCGCCGCCCCGGTCGCAAATCGGACAGTCGAGGGGGTGGTTAATCAATAAGAATTCGAGCACGCCCTTGCGATCCTTCTGCACCGACTCGGTGTCGGTGAAGACGACCATGTTCTTGTCGGCGGGCAGGGTGCACGCCGCCTGCGGCTTCGGCATCATTCGGACGCTGCCGTCATCCTGCTTGAAGCCCACTTCGACCAGGCACATACGGCACATGCCGACGGGGATCATCCTCTTGTGGTAGCAAAAAATCGGCACCTCGCCGCCGATGCGCTTTACCGATTCGACGATGAGTTCGCCCTTCGGCACCTCGACTTGGATGCCGTTGATCTCGATCGTCACCGTTTCCGGGCTGCTCTGACTCGACACCGCGGCTAACCCTACCCGATGCGCCCTGCCCGAAGCCATAGTAAACTGGGCTCGTGCAGGTGTTCGTTCCGTGCCTGACCTTTGAAGAGAGCGTGGCTTGCCTCGATGATCGTCGACTTTACAAACAAGCCTTGGAAGCGCTGCAATTGCTCGGCGTGATTCTCGACTTGCCCAAGGCCGACGGCTCGCCGCGCAAGGGCTGGCGCCTCCATCCAGCAACTTTGCAGTGGAAACCCTGGCCGGGCGCCCTTCGGCGCTACGCCGAGACTGCGATAGAAGAGTGCCGGCGTCGGGGCATGAATGTCGCGGGGCTCGAGCAACTCCTAGAGAAGATACCTGTGCAGCGATCGCGCAAGATGCCGAATTGGTGGGGCGACGAACGGGTGCACTCTTCCCATCGAGCGCGACTGTTGCAAAAGGACTTTGAGCACTATTCGCAGTTTAATTGGCCGGAGGCAAACGACCCCAACCTGTCCGAGCGGTCCTATTGGTGGGCGATACCGGAGGGGAACTCCTACCGGCTCGAGCGGCGAACAGGGCGGGTTTAGCAGGCGGAGGTAAACTTCCGCGCGCCGATGGACCTCAAGGCGACGCTGAAGCTCCCGGATCCTGACTTCACCATCCCGATGCGCGCTGACCTTGCGCATCGGGAGCCTGATATCCAGAAGCGGTGGGCAGAGCAGCGAATCTATGAGCGCATTCAGGACGCGCGGCGGGGGAAGCCGAGGTTCATCTTGCACGACGGTCCACCTTATACCAACAGCCCGATTCACATCGGCACGGCGCTGAACAAGTCACTCAAGGACTTTGTCGTCCGCTACAAGACGATCCGAGGGTTCCATGCTCCGTACGTGCCCGGTTTCGATACGCACGGCCTGCCGATCGAATTGGCCGTGATGCGCAAGTTGGGCAATGACCTCGACCCCGCCGCAATGCGCGCCGCCTGCCGCGAGCACGCCGAGCAGTTTATCGCGGTGCAAACCGAACAGTTTCAACGCCTTGGCGTCCTCGGAGATTGGGGCAAACCGTACCGCACGCTCGACTTCGGCTTCGAGTCGCTCATCGTCCGAGCGTTCGCTACATTGGTCAAGGAAGGCTACATCTATCGCGACCTGAAGCCAACGCACTGGTCAACCTTCTCGCGCACCGCGCTTGCCGAGACGGAGTTGGTCTACCATGACGACCACACGTCGCGCGCCATCTATGTGCGTTTTCCGCTTCGCCGAGACCCAAACGAAGTTCTATCAGGCTACGGAGGACGCGTGTACGCCGTCATTTGGACGACGACTCCGTGGACGATCCCGGGAAATCTCGCCTGCGCCTTTCACCCGGAGTTGGAGTACGCGCTTGTCGAGCATGGCGGAGACACTTACGTCGTCGCTTCGACGCTCGTCGAGCAAGTGGCGAAGGAGTTGGGCTGGGAGTCGGTCGCTGTCAGGGAGCGCATTCCGGGACGCGAGTTCGAAAGTGTGGTATGGAAGCATCCGGTCTTCGATCGAGACTCCATCTCCGTCCTCGCCAAGTACGTGAGCGCGGAAGAGGGCACCGGAGTCGTTCACACCGCGCCGGGCCACGGGTCCGAAGACTTTTATACCGGCAGAAAGTATGGATTGCCGATCCTCTGCCCGGTGGACGAAGGCGGTCGCTTCACCGAAGAGGCGGGAGAGTTCGCCGGCATTACGATCAAGGAGGCGGATGAAGTCGTCCCCCGCCGCCTGAACGAGGAGGGCAACCTGCTCAAGGCGTACGACTATGTGCACAGCTACCCCTACAGCGAGCGCGATAAGCACCCAGTCATCTTCCGCTCGACAGAGCAGTGGTTCCTGAACGTTGATCATAACGACCTGCGGCGGCGCGCGCTGGATGCGATCCGTGGCGTACGGTGGATTCCTGCCGGGGGCGAAGCGCGCATCACTGCCATGATGGAGACACGCCCCGACTGGTGTCTTTCGCGGCAGCGCATCTGGGGCGTCGGCATCCCCGCGCTGTTTGCAACTGAGAGCGGCAAGCCCCTCCTGAACGGAGAGGTGATGGCGCGAGCCGAGAGGCTCGTAGCGGAGTGCGGTTCGGGCGCATGGTTCGAGGAGGAGATCGGTAACCTCCTGCCCGACGGCTTCGCACATCCCGAAACGGGCGAGACCGCGTTCGTCAAGGGAGAGGATGTGCTCGACGTCTGGTTCGACAGCGGCGTTACGCACTTCGCCGTCCTTGACGCTCGCTACGGGAGGTGGGAGGACCTCGAGTGGCCCGCGGACCTGTACCTCGAGGGGAGCGACCAACACCGGGGCTGGTTCAACAGCAGCCTCATCACCGCCGTCGCGCTCAAAGGCGAGGCGCCGTATCGTGCGGTGCTCACCCACGGCTTCGTAGTGGACGAGCAGGGTAGAAAGATGTCCAAGTCGCTTGGAAACGTGGTCGAGCCGGTCGAGGCTGCCAACACTTATGGTGCAGACATCCTGAGGTACTGGGCGGCAACCGTTGACTACACGCGCGATGTGCCATGCGGGGAGAACCTGCTGAAACAGGTGGGAGAGGGGTACCGCCGCGTGCGAAACACGTTGAGGTTCCTGCTTGCCAATCTCTACGACTACGACCCAGCCGCCGGCTTCGAGCCGTCGCTGCCGATTGACAAGTGGGCGGTCGCGGTAGCGGACCTGCTCGCCCACTCGGCTTGCAAGGAGTTGGATGAATACGACTTCAGCGCCGCGATCCAACAGGTTCACAACTTCTGCGCAAACGAGATGAGCGCCTTCTATCTCGACGTCATCAAGGACCGAATGTACTGTGACCCGGCGGACTCCGTCGAGCGCCGAAGCGGCCAGGCGGCGTGCCACCGCATCCTGATGACGCTGCTCAAACTGCTCGGCCCGATCATCCCGCACACTGCGGAGGAGGTCTATGAGCGCGTGCCGCTTCCGCAGCGCCACGCCACGCTGTTCATCGAGACGCTCGAGCCGATTTCCGAGGAAGAGGCGCTCAGCCTGCGCGCGAGCGAACTGATCAAGCGATTCGAGACGCTCTTCGCGTTCCGCGATCGCCTGTACGCGGAGATGGAGAAGTGGAAGGCACAGGCAGGCGTGAAGGACTCGCAGGACGTGGTGGCAAAAGCCGCAGTGCCCGCTGAAGTGCGCGACGAGCTGATTCGATTCGGCGGCGACCTGCCTACGCTGCTGCGTCTCAGTTGGATTCAACTGGAGGAGGGAAGCGGCGAACCCCAGTTCCAGCCCTCAGGATTTGAGAAGTGCGAGCGATGCCGCCTGCGAAGGCCCGACGTGAAGCAGCGGGGCGAACACACCCTCTGCGAGCGATGCTGGGAGTGCGTGCCGTCGTGATACGCCGGTTCCTGTTGTGGGTCGGCGTCTTGCTCCTTGCCGATCAAGTTACAAAGGCGATCGTGCGGGCAACGTTGGTTGAAGGACAGACGCGCGCCCTCTGGCCGGGCAAGGTCGAGTTCACGCTCGTATACAACGAAGGCATCGCGTTTGGGCTGTTCCCGGGCGTCGGTATCTACTTGGCGCCTCTCGCCGTCATCGTGGCGATCGTCGGGGGATTCGCGTTCGTTCGCGCCCGAAGTCAAGACCGGCTGTTCCGGGCGGGCATGGTGCTGATATCCGCGGGGGCGCTCGGTAACTTCGTCGATCGCGTTTTCCTGCGAGGCAAGGTGACCGACTTCATTGACCTGAAGTTCATTCACGTGTTCAACATCGCCGACGCCTGCATCACCACGGCGGCTGCCCTGCTCTTTGTCCATTGGATGGTGGAGGCGGGCAAAGTCACCCGGGAGCCAGAGCCGGGCAAAGAGCAGGGTGACGAGACCGCCACCTGACGGGAACAGGCGCGCCCGCCGGCGTGGTACTCTCCGGCATGCTTCGACGGCTCTCGTTTGGTCTCTTGCTGCTCGTTTCGGCAGGCGCGTTCAGCCAGTTCCCAGGCGCTGAACCGCCGCCCGCGCACCTCGCCCCAGGGTTTCAGGCGATTCGCACCGAGGACGTGAAGACCTGGATCTCCTACCTCGCCGGGCCGGAATGCGCCGGAAGGGGCACCGGGCAGGACGGCTACCAGAAGGCAGCCGAATACGTCGCCGCGCGCTTCAAAGAGTTCGGCCTGAAACCGATCGGCGCAGACGGCACATACTTCCAGAACGTTCCCTTCGTTCGCACCGAGGTGGACGTCGCGCAAAGCCATGTCGAAGTCGCCGGGATACGGCTGGCGTTCGGCAGCGACGTGACGATGGACGGCGTTGTGTCGGACTTCGAAGCCGAGGGTGGCGTCGCATTCGTTCGCGGGAGCGTGACTGACTCCGAGACGCTGCGTGGGCGCGTCGTGCTCTTCGACGGCGAGATGACCCGCGACACTCGCGTCGCGCTCCAGCGCGCACAAGCGGCCGCCGTCTTCACGCTCGCCGATTCAGTCGGGGCTGCAGAGCCCAGGATCTCGGCGGCGGGTCGCGCCCCGAGAGGGGGCAGGCCGTCCGGTCGCATCTCCCGCGCAGCTGCCGAGAGGCTGGCTTCGGCGACAGGCGTCAGCTTGCCGACCGCAGAGATGGGCGCGACAACGCTCGTTACTCCCGCTGCGGCTAAGGTCGTCGTGAAGGTGAAGAGCACGGAGATCGGCGTTCCCAACGTCGTCGGCCTCCTCGAAGGCAGCGACCCGGTGCTGAAGGAGGAGGTCGTCGGCCTCGGCGCGCACCTCGACCACCTCGGCAGGCAGGGCGACGTTGTCTACTACGGAGCGGACGACGACGCTTCCGGTTCGACCGCGCTCATCGCGGTGGCCAAGGCGCTTTCGAGCAATCCGACCCGCCCCAAGCGCAGCATCCTCTTCATCGCTTTCTGCGGTGAGGAGATGGGGCTGATCGGCTCGCGGTACTACACCGATAACCCGCTCATTCCGAACGAGAAGATGATCTGCCATCTCCAAATGGACATGGTTGGTCGCAACGAGGAGTCGCAGACCGAGCCTGCGTCCGAGAACGTTGACACCATCCACCTCGTTGGCAGCAAGCGCCTGTCGTCGGAGTTGCACGGCTTGGTGCTCGCGATGAATCGGCACGTGAACTTCCGGTTTGAGTATGACGAGGAAGATGTCTTCAGTCGAAGCGACCACGTGAACTTCCACAACAAGGGCATTCCAATCGCGTTCCTCTTCGATGGATTCCACCCGGACTACCACCAACCCTCCGATACCGTGGACAAGATTAACTTGGAGAAGATAGCCAACGCGGCGCGGCTGTTCTACCTGGTCGCCTTTGAGGCGGCGAACCGAGATGCGCCTTTCAAGAAGGATTCAGGCGGCGCCTCGTCGAAGGAGAAGGCGGCATGACAACACCGATCGTACTGCTCTCGGTTGCGGTGAGCGTCGCGTCCACGGATGGCGACGCTCTCTCCGTAGAGACCTACATCCGTCCACCAGATGTCATCGCGAACGCCGTTCTCGCTCCGTGGAGCGACAACGTGCGCCTCACAAACCCCAGCCCGGATCGAACGCGGTTCTTGCTTGGCGAAGGCAGGGGCCTTCCTCCGATCGCGGACTTTGCGATGCCCTTCTATCGCCTCGCGGGGATGCAGATTGACCCCATCGGCTATCGCGACCGGCAGACCTGGATCCGCGGCGTTGCTTCCTATACGATTCTCGACTGGCGCACGGGCGCGAAGGTGGAACTCCGAGCACCCGGCGCGACAACCCTGAGCGCGGCGACCTGGTCGCCAGACGGCCAGCGTGTCGCGTTCCTCGCCCACAAGAGGGACGGAACCTTCCTCTGGATCGCCGAGGCGGCTACGGGCGCGGCGCGGCAACTCTCCGAGCGTCGAGTGCTGGCAACCGAGGTGACTTCGATCGAGTGGTCGGGCGACAGCAGCAAGGTCGCTGTCGTCTTGGTGCGGTCGGAGGCGGGTCTCGCGCCGGCGCCGCCCGCCATCCCCCCGGGCCCGCAAGTGCGGCTCACGGAGGAGGGCAGAACCAGCATCCGAACGTATCCCGACCTGCTTGAAACTCCTTACGAGGCGGGCTTGCTCGAGCACTACCTGACAGGTCAGTTGGCGGTCGTTGACGCCGCTTCCGGCGAGGTGGATGAGGTCGGCGCACCGGCGATGATTCGCTCGATTAGCCTCGCGCCCGATGGCGAGTGGTTCCGCGTCTCCACCACACTGAAGCCGTTCTCCTATAGCGTCCCATACGGCTCGTTCGGAACCCTCGAGGAGCTTTGGGACAAAGACGGCAAGGCGGTCGCCGAGATTCGGCGCAACGAGCGTCGCACTGCGGGAGACCAAGGGGACCAAGGCAACAGCCGAAACCAGCAGCAGCAGGAGCGCCGAAGGTCGCTTCAATGGCGCCCCGATGGCGCAGGAATGAGTTACATCGAGCGCGTGCGGCAAGCAGAAGGTGCACCGCCACGGAACGCCGATCAGGTTGTGCAATGGCTGCCGCCGTACGGCCAGGACGACACAAAGGTGATCTACGAGAACGATGCACCTATCGGCAGCCTCTGGTATGCGTCGGATTGCGAAACGCTGTTCTTCACCGAGTCCTCGCAAAACGCTGAGACGCTGTACGCCGTTCGGCTCGACGAGCCGGGGAACAAGATTCAGATCTATCGCCGTCGAACCAACGACTTCTTCGATCAACAAGGCTCGCTGATTACCGAGCCGTCGCCGGCCGGCGTCTCTGCCGTGAAGATGGAAGGAAGCAAGGTGTTCCTCAGCGGCACGGTCTACGACAAGGACCCAACCGAGAAGGCGCCGCGCCCGTTCGTTGACGAGTTTGATCTTGATACGAAAGAGCGCAAACGAATCTTCTTCAGTTCCGAGCAGGCTTACGAGTCCGTTGTTTCTGTCGTCAGTAGCGACACCATCCTGTTCACACGCGAGACGCCGCGCGACGTGCCGGACGCGTTCGCGCGCATCGGCTCGAGCGAGCGACGCCTGACGAACAACCGCAACTATGTCCCGGCGGTTACGCTCGCGAGAAGAGAGCGCATCCAGGTAACGCGACCGGACGGGATCAAGTTCTGGGTTGAGGTCGTCTTCCCGCCCAACGCCTCGTCCTCAAGCCCCGGCTTCTTCTGGTTCTATCCGCGGGAGTACGCAGATCAGGAGGCGTACGACCAGTCGCTGCGAACCTACAACAAGAATCGCTTCCGATCCATCGGCTCGCGCTCGATGGAGATACTGACGCTTGCCGGTTATGTCGTCGTGTTGCCCGATTGCCCGATCATAGGCCCGAGCGAACGCAAGAACGACCTCTACGTTCACGACCTGCGGAACAACTTGAGCGCAACGATTGACGCCCTTTCGGGGCGGGGATGGGTGGACCGCAAACGTCTCGGCATCGGCGGTCATAGTTACGGAGCGTTCAGCACCGCCAACGCCCTCATTCACACTCCGTTCTTCAAGGCCGGCATCGCAGGCGACGGAAACTACAACCGCACGCTCACGCCGATGGCCTTCCAATCCGAGCAGCGGCAACTTTGGGAGGCGCGCGGCGTCTATGAAGAGGTCTCGCCCCTACTGTGGGCTGAGCGCATGACCGGCGCGCTGCTGATGTACCACGGAGCAGACGACCAGAACGTCGGCACCTTCCCAATCAACTCGTGGAGAATGTTCGAGGCGCTGAACGCCCTGGGCAAGGAGGCGTCGCTCTACATATATCCGCTCGAAGACCACGGGCCGGCGGCGCAGGAAACCGTCCTCGACCTCTGGGCGCGCTGGGTCGCATGGCTGGATAAGTACGTGAAGGGCGCCGAGCAGAGCGCAGAGGGTTCGACCCAGCTGGACGCGGCATAACCGACCGAACCCTCGGCATCAACGGACGTATCTCCTCTAAGAGCGACAGAAAAGGAGGAGATGCAAAGTGCACGTTCACGTCCTCGCACTATTGCTGGCTACCGGGGCGCCGGGAGCAGCTCTCGATGATTGCACCGGGATGCCGCCCATGGTGGACATGGCGCCCGACCAGACATACCAGGGGTTCCCGGGAAGGCTGTATCCAGGTGGGCTGAACTATGTCAACGGCAGGCACCTCGGCGACGGTTTGCTTAGAGCGCTGAACATTCGACCTCTGGATGCGAACGGCAGCCCCGACCCGAACGGCAGGATCGTCTTGCTCTCAATCGGGATGTCGAACACCAGCCAGGAGTTCAGTTCGTTCATGCAACTCGCGAACCAGTTCCAGGACAAGAACCCGAGGCTCGTCATCATCAACGGCGCACAAGGAGGGCAGGACGCGAGGCGCATTGCCGACCCGAACGCGACCTACTGGACGAACATCGATGCCAGGTTGCAGCAAGCCGGCGTTACCCGTGCGCAGGTTCAGGCTGTGTGGCACAAGCAAGCCGTCGCGGGTCCGCGCGATCCGTTCCCTCAACACGCGATCGAACTCCGCGAACTGCACGAGGTCGCGATGAACATCCTCGCCGACCGCTTTCCGAACCTGAAAATCGTATACAGTTCGAGCCGAATCTACGCCGGTTATGCGAAGACCGGCTTGAACCCGGAGCCGTACGCCTACGAGAGCGGATACTCCGTGCACTGGCTGGTCCGCGACCAGATGCAGGGAGACCCGGGCCTGAACTTCGACCCGCGCTTCGGGCCTGTGCGCTCTCCGTGGATCCAATGGGGCCCGTATCTGTGGGCAGACGGCATCTGCGGCAGGAGCGACGGGCTGCAGTGGTTCCGTGAGGACTTCGCCTCGGACGGCACGCACCCCTCCGCATCCGGAGCGCGAAAGGTCGCCGAGATGCTGTTGCGGCACTTCTCCACCGCGCCGACCGCCCGCCTCTGGTTCTTGCGGCCAGGGCTGGGGACGCTGTTAGGAGACATGAACGGCAACGGCGCGATTGACGGCGGAGACCCAGAGGCGTATCTCCTCTACGAAGCCGACCCTGACGAGTTCGCCCGCCGATACCCCAACGTGGACCCGATCAAGAACGGAGACATCAACGAGGACGGAGTGACGAACAACCTCGACCTGCTCGAGTTCATGCCGGTTCTCATTCGCTTTACCGAGCTATAGCCGCGGGGCGCATCACCCGACCCATACGGATCGATGGGAGTCGAGGTCGGGGTACTCCGTCCTGCGGCCCTCGAACAGAAACTGTAGCGTCGCGATCTGCCTTGGGCCGAGCTCGACCTCCACCGACTCGCCGCGCACCGTGACCGCTGGGGTGTCCAACGGCTCACCGAGCAGGTTGACCGCGTGCGCTTTCTCCACAACCCACGGGAAACGCAACGTCACGACGCTTGCTGCGCCCTCTGTTTCGAAGAGGCGTACCTCCAGCCACTCGCCCGCCTTGCGTATGCAGGTAAGCCAGGCGTTGCCGCTGATCGAGAGGAACGACCTTCCGTCGCGAGCCGCCAGCGAGGGGTGAAGCTCGTCGCAAAACGCGCGTGCCGCCAACAACAGGCGATCGAGATTCGTCGCGCCCTCCGACAACGTTGCGATGGCGAACTCCGTCGTGACTCGGCGATCCACGCTCTCCTCGTCCCACGCGTCTCGAACGAACAAGACTACGTCCATCCCGTTTTCCGTCGCAAGCGCCAGGGTGTTCTGTCGAGACACGAACAACACTTCCCCTGTCTCCGCTTGCATCGAGACAAAGTTGAGGAACGTGAGCGGGCGCTCGATCCACTCTTCCCACTGCTCGCTCGTCAGCCAATCTCCACTCGGTTGGCGATGAAGCCACCTCCCCTTCGGGTCGGCGTCAAGCACGGCGAAGGGCGAATCAACCAGGTACCTCGCCACCGGCCTGGCAAGGCGCACCGGCAGACGAACGCCGTTGAGAACTCCCGCCTCGAGCAGGCGCTCGAAGTCGAGCGTGAGAAGGAACTTCACCATGCCCGGCTTGTCGAACGTCGTCTTCAGGACCCCCGTCCCCAATTCGGAGCGCAAGTCCGTGCGCGCCATGCCGCCGACAGGTGAGGTGGGTGCCGCTGCGGCTCTCCAGCCTTGCGGCATGCCCACAGGAAGCAAAAGGCCCGTGTCGGCAACCTGCCCGTCCTGTTCAACGCGTACGCTCCACTCATTGGGCGCCTTGCTTCCGCCTTCCTCTGGCGGCAGGTCGCCCCGCCTGCGCAGGTGCCGGGCGCAACGGGCGAGGACGTCTCGAGCCAACATGATCGCCGACTGCGCGTATCTCCTTCCGACCCGGTGGGTCAGACCCTCGCATTCATAAGCATCGTGCCCTTGCGCTTGCATCAACATGCGCCACGCTTCGTTGAGTTGCCATTCTGGGTAAGCATCGAATTGCGGATACGGTCTGCCGAGCAGGCTGCTCCACGCCGCGAGGTGCTCCGCCGCCAGCAGCGCATCTTCCGCTCGACGCCAAAGCGCAGGCAAGGCATCGCCGTTCTTCCCAACCGAGATGCCGTGGAACGTCTCGTTGAGCGCGTATTGCCTCAACGGCGCGCCTTCCGCCCTCTCCTCAACGTAGTCGCGTAGTCGGGTGGGTGCGACCTCGGCGCCGTTCGGGTTGTCGAGCAGCGCGCGGAGGTACGGCAACACGAACTCGGTGCGCCACATCCAGTTCGGCTTGTCGAGCACCTCCAGCCAAGTGATAAGGAGCGCGTCCTCTTCTTGCATGAGCGGGTCTTGGAGTCGCTCGAGCGCCGTCGGTATCCCCCGCATCAGGCAGCGGCGAGAGTAGGGAACCGTCGGGATGCACGAACCGTCCGGCGATGCCCAACGGACCACCGGCTCGGTCTCCTCGGGGATGGTTGGAGTGTGCCACGTGTGCTGCGGAAACAGCAACGCCGCACGGTAGCCAAGCAGCGCGAGAAGTTGGGGAAGTTGGGGAAACAGGTCGAACTCCTCCTCGGCGAAGACGGTCGGCCGCTCACCGAGGAGGCGCTCAACGCAGCGCACGCCCGACACCCGCTGCCGAATGTTGCTCTCGTGGCCGATCATGTGTCCATAGGGCTGTGTATAAGTTCCTCCCCAAATCTCTAATTGCTCAGGTGATGTGGAGGACAACTCGCGAATCCAGGCGAGGCACTCGGGCGAGAGGGTCGCGAGGTGCTCGAGGCCTCTGCCGTCGAAGTTCAGTCCGGCGACGAGTTGCGTCTCCTCAAGCACTCGCCGGAGCGAGCGGATGCTGGCGGCGAGGGTGTCTTCGCCCCACTCCCAGACCATCCCGGTCCAGTGTTTGTGGTGGCCGAAGAGGAATCGGATGCGGCGAGGCACGGGTCAGCATTCTGACCGGTTTCCCGCTTGGGCGGTGCGGTTCCGTTCGCAGAGGGTGTAAAATGAACCTATGTCCAGCGGGTATCCGATCGGCCCTCCACCGATGGCGCCGGGTCCGCAGCGTACGGGTTCCAACATCCGGTTGCTGTGGATTCTAATCGGCGCGGGCGTGCTTCTTACCGCCGTCGTGGTGATTGCAGGCATCTATTTCGTTGGTGGTTTTGTCGGCATGATTCGTTCCGAGGTCAGCCTCCAGACCCTGGCTTACGAGTACGAGCAGTACTTCTACGAAGTGTATGAACTTCCGAGCGAGCCGATGTTTTCCCGTGCGTCAACGCCGATGGAGCGGGTGGGGAACCGCACGCGCGAGATGTTGCGCTTCCTGCTTACTGCTCAGGCGTACGCTGCGGATGTGGAAGCCCAGCACGGTGTCTCAGGCTCGTACTATTACGCCTCTTTTTCATCGCAGACAAACTTTCAAAAGGCGATGGACCTCCTCGATTCGCTCGCAAAGGAGTACGCAAAGGTGGCCGAGGCGCACGCGGACGTCCACAGCCAATTCCTCGCCGAGATTCGCGAGATAGCGACGGACGCGGAGTCGAAGCGTTTCTTCAAGGAGCAAGAGCGCTTTCACCTCGAGGAGGCTGAGACTTACGCCGAGGAGAGCAAGCTTGTGCACAACATAGTGACCTTGGAGAAGGAACGTGTCAACCTGCTATGGGCGAACCGACGGCACCTCGCAGCGGACGAGTATGGTTACGCGACCCTGAAGCCAAGCGCGCCGAGAAACGCCAGGCTGCGCCTCGATGTGTTGGACAGCCTCATCAAGGCCCAGGAAGATTTGCGTGAAGAGTTGAGCAGAAGGCGCCAAGGCGCGTTCAACAAGTTCTACTACACGGTAACCGGTCAGAGAGAGGACTTCACGGAGTAGCCGCCTCCGCCGCGTCCACAACGTTCGAGAGCAGCATCGCAACCGTCATCGGGCCGACCCCGCCGGGTACCGGCGTTATCCAGCCCGCCACCTCACGAGCTTCGTCGAAGGCGACGTCGCCAACGTCCCCCTTCCTGCCCTCGACGCGGTTGTATCCCGCGTCGAGCACGACCGCTCCGGGCTTGATCCAGTCGCCGCGAACCATCTCCGCCCGCCCAACCGCCGCAACGAGAACGTCCGCGAAGCGACAGATCTCCCGCAGACCCTCCGTGCGGCTGTGGCAGATGGTTACCGTGGCATGCCGCTCGAGCAACATCAGCGCGGCCGGCTTGCCGAGGATCACGCTTCGCCCGATGACGACCGCTCTCTTGCCTGCGACGTCAATCTTATGTTCGTCCAGCAGGCGCATCATTCCGAGCGGCGTCGCGGCTCGGAACCCCGCCATGCCTGCGACCAGGCGCCCGAGCGACTGGGGCGATATCCCATCCACATCTTTGCGATGTCCGAGCGCTTCGAGCGCAGCCGACTCGTCCAGGTGCGCCGGCAGTGGATGCTGCAGCAAGATGCCATGCACCGTCGCATCCTCGTTGAGAGCATGAATCCGCTCGAGCAACTCTTCTTGCGTCGTGGTTGCGCCGACCTCGAAGGATCCGGTCAGGATTCCGACCTCCTCCGCCCACTTCCGCTTCATCTTCACGTACGTTTGGCTCGCCGGGTCGTCCGCCGCGACCAGAACCTCCAACCTCGGCTGAACCCCACTCTTGGAAAGCGCGTCCACACGCACCTTCAGTCCCTTTCGAACTCGCTTGCTCAACTCCTTCCCGTCGAGGATGCGCGCCTCGCGCCCGGGCAACAGTCGCGCGATGGTGCCCAAGATGCCGTTGACGAAGCGACCGCTGTCCTCGGTGCTGTACGCCTTGGCGATCTCGATCGCTTCGTTGATTGCGACGGCGGGGTCCTCCCGCCCCGCCTGCATCTCCCACGCGGCGAGGAGCAGGATGCTTCGGTCAACGGCAGCCATCCGGTCGAACGTGAAGCCTTGACTGTGCCCCTCGATGACCGATTTGAGTTCCTCTCCTGACGAGAGCACACCGCGTACGGCGTCGGCGGCGAACTGTGCATATGGCTCAGCGAGGTCGGCCGCGGCTATCGCTTCGTGAATCGCATCGTCCGGCGTTTGTCCGCCAACGTCTACGGCGTACAGCGCCTTCATGGCGGCGATGCGCGCCTTGCGCTTCGACCTAACCGGCATGGACCTCGGCCCGGCTCATCATCTCCGCCACCGTCTGCGTGTGAACGTCTCCTTTCACGAAGGCATCAGCCCTAACGAGCTGTTTCAGGAATGGAATGTTCGTCAAGATGCCTTCGATGCGAAACTCGTCCAGCGCTCGTTGTAGCCGCTCGACCGCGGCGGGGCGGTCATCGGCAGTTACGATGAGTTTCGCGACCATCGGGTCGTAGTAGGGGGAGATGTCGAATCCCTTGTACAGGTGCGACTCGATGCGGATGTGCTCGCCTCGCGGTGGCTGCCACTCCTCGATTCTGCCGCACGACGGCGCGAAGTTACGGCTTGGGTCCTCCGCGGTGATTCGCGCCTCGATCGCGTGTCCTGACCAGGTGATGTCCTCCTGTGAGAACGGCAACTCGTGACCAGCAGCGATTTGGATCATCGTCTTGACGATGTCGATGCCGGTTACCTCCTCGGTAACGGGGTGCTCCACCTGAAGGCGCGTGTTCATTTCAATAAAGTAGTAGTTGCCCTCCGCGTCCATGAGGAACTCGATCGTGCCTGCGTTTACGTAACCGACTTCGCGAGCGATCCGAACGGCAGCCGTCCCCATCTCTTGCCGCTTACCGGGGTCCATCAGCGCAAACGGCGCTTCCTCGAGCATCTTCTGGTGGCGCAGGTTCTGCACGGAGCATTCGCGCTCGCCCAGGTGCACGCAATTGCCGTAGACGTCAGCGATGACTTGCACCTCGACGTGGCGCGGGTTCTCGATGAGTTTCTCGATGTACACCGCGCCGCTGCCGAAGCTTGCCTCGGCTTCCTGTTGCGCGGTTCTCATCTGTTGGAGAAAGTTGTCGGGGTCGGTCGCCTTCCGGATGCCGCGCCCGCCTCCGCCGGCTGCCGCTTTGATGAGCAGCGGGTAACCGATACCCTCCGCAAACTCGAGCGCCTCCGCTTCCGTCTTCACGACGCCGTCAGAACCCGGCACCACCGGGCAGCCTGCGCGCATGGCTGCTTCGCGTGCTCGCGCCTTGTCTCCCATCTGGGCAATGGCGTCAACGGGCGGGCCGATGAACTTCACACCGATCGCCTGCAGCGCGTCCGCGAAGTTCTCCCGCTCGGAAAAGTAGCCGTATCCGGGGTGAACCGCGTCCGCCCCGCTGATGACCGCCGCCATCAGAACGTTGGGCATATCGAGGTAGCTCTGGTCGTTCGGCGGTGGGCCGACGCAGATCGCTTCATCCGCTTGCTTGACGTGCAAACTTTCGCGGTCCGCCTCGCTGTAGATGGCTACGGTGCGGACGCCCAACTCCCTGCACGCGCGGATGATGCGGCAGGCGATCTCTCCCCTGTTAGCAATTAAGACCTTCTCGAACATGCTCAGAACCCCTCGTGACCGGGGTGCGGGCAGGTTACCCGTCCTGACGAGGGGTCGTATGCGTAGCTCTCGCCTCCGATGGGGCAGCGCTGAAAGGTCGCGGGCTGCGAGCCGGCGTCATCGAGCGACGTCGGAGGCGCATCGCCGCTCATGGTCTGCATATCAATCATCTGGCGCAACTGCGAAATCTGCTGCCGACACTGCTCATCCTTCGCCCGGGCGACCGCGCCGCCGACCACCGTGGTGCCTTGTCCGTCCGCCCGTCCGGCTTCGCTTGGGTCCTGAGGACTGAGGGGGAGCGTCCGCGAGCCGAACCCAACGTACAGCACGGACGCGAGCACCGCGATGATGACGATAACCACGAGGATCTCGACGAGGGAGAAGGCGTGGCGAACGCGGCTCAAGCCTTCACCTCTTCGAGGACCGCGATTACCTGCCCGTATTGCACGGGTTGCCCCTCTTCGATGTGCACCTCGCGCACCCGCCCTCGGGATGGCGCAGTAACCGGGTTGGAAAGCCCGAGCGTCTCGATTTCGCCGAGGGGCGCATCGCGGTCTACCACGGCGCCCACGCGCAGGTTCTCCGACGGGTTTCGGAAGTAGCCGACAACCGCCGCCTTCACCTCGACCGTCGCGTTGGTCTCCGCCGGCGGTTGCTCGGCGGCGGCTTCCGGCTCCGGCGGGCGTGAGGCGCCGGGGGCCAAGGCGATGTCCACTGCAAAGTCATCGTCCGCGACGAGCAGTCGCGTCAGTTTGTGCTCCTTGGCCAAGAGAATGAGCGCTTCGAGTTCCTTATCATCTTGCATGGACTACACCTTCAGTTTAAAGATAGCGAACTCCACAAAGCGCATGAGTTGCGAGAAGACGAACAGCACGACGAGGACCAGGACGAATTCCTCGATGATCCCAGGTGCTGCGCCGATTGTGCCGCGCTGACCGGTGTCAATGGCAGACTTTACTGTGATGTTGGCCATAGCCGTGTCGAAACTTCGCATGATCTGGTGCGTGCCGGTCAGCAGTTGCTCATGCAGCAACGCGTAAAGGCCTCCGATGAACACGAAAGTCAGCGGAACCGCCAAGCGGTACTTATGGCGCTGGTGCTCGTTGTAGATTACGCACTGACGGCAACGCTCCGCCTTCTGTCCTGGCGTCAGGCGGCGATTGTAGGGGATAAACTTCGCAGCCGCGACGGCGTCGCGCGGGATCGTCTTGCCCTCCATTGCGTCTCGAATCACCTGCTCCTCGCACATGCAACCGACACGCTCCTTCCAGCACGTTCGACGGGAGTGATAGATAGGGCATCGCTCGCGGACGAACTTGCGGCAGAACGGCAGCTGCCAGCACTTGCCCATGAAGACGTTTCGATAGTCGCTCTCCTCCTTGATGCCCTTGCCGTACTTCATCAGGTCGCCGCGGGCGCCGTAAATCGCGCGATTCCGAAGACGGATGAACGCATCCACCGCTTGCAGAACCATAGCCACGACACCAAGGTACAGCCCTCCGCGGCCCAACTGGTCAATCGCAGCGCGAGAGAGGTCGTTGGGCGATTCAGAGACGAATCCGACGACGGGCGCCCACTGCGGCGCGAAGAAGAACAACAGCGCCACGAGGAAAAGCACTGCACCCAGCGCGATGTCCCCCCAAAAGACAATTGCCATTCCAATGCCGAAGACCAGGAGCGAGATGGTGAAGTACATCCCGAACTGCGAGATGATGGCGCCGAAACGCGTCGCCTCTTCTGGGCTAGGAATCGAAATCTGCGCGAAGCGCATCGCGTAGTAGATGAGCGCAACGGCGCACACCAGCGTGCCCGCGATTCCCAGGGTCAGCAGTTTTCCTCCGGCCCATTCGAGCGCCGCGGTAACCCAGTCTTCAGCTGGCGACCGGTAGATGGGCGCTGGGGTCGGTTTCTCCGGTTGCTTCTGTGCCATAGCTACTCAGCCGTTTTGACGCGTTCAAGGTACGTGTCCGTTCGAGTATCTACCTTTACGACGTCTCCGATGTTGATGTGGAACGGCACGTTCACCTGTGCCCCCCCTTCCAGTACGGCGGGCTTCGAGCCGCCGCTCACCGTGTCACCCTTGAAGCCCGGGTCCGTCTGCTCGACACGCAGTTCAACGAACGCAGGCACCTCGAGCGAAAGCACCTTGCCGTCCACGACCACCGCCGTCAAGTCCATACCTTCGCTTAAGTACTTTCGACCCGACCCCAGAAGTGCCGCGTCGAAGGAGTGCTGGTCGAAGTCTTCAGGGTCCATGCAAACAACCTCGTCCCCGCTCTGGTAGAGGAACTGCAGCCGCTTCCGCTCCACGAAGGCCGTCTCCACGCGCTCGCCGGCACGGAACGTCTTCTCCAGATTCTGCCCAGTGCTCATCTTCTTCAACTTCGTGCGGACGAATGCGCCGCCCTTGCCGGGCTTGACGTGCTGGAACTCGACGATGCTGTAAACCTCGCCGTCCAGATAGATGTGTAAACCGTTCCGAAAGTCGCTGGTGTCCGTAGCCACGGGGCGTCTCCTGCGGCGAATTATAGTCCAACCGAGTTCTCAAGGTACACAGCAAGCACGATGATCGTGAAGTTGTGCAGGGCGTGCATCACGATCGCAGGTATCAGGCTGCCTGTCTGGTGGACCAGCAGGCACCCCATCGCCCCGATCCAGCCCAGGACTACCCAAGTCGCCGGGCCCTGGGGGTGAACCGAGGCGAAAGCCAGCGACGACAGCACCACGGGCCACAACACACCGCGAAGCCGTAGCCCCAGCCCCTGGAACAACATCCCCCGGAACACAACCTCCTCGATCAGCGGAGCAATCACCGCAGCCACAATCAGGCTGATCGCCACGCCGCCCGGCGAACTCAACTCCTCGCCCAACGGGTGGGACGTCGAAGGCAGCCACCGTGACAGGAACACCGTCACCGCGAACAGAACAAGCAGCACCGGAAGGTTCGCCAACCACGCCCCGACCCCCCAGAGCGCCATCCGCCCGAAGCTCCGGAGCGAAATCCCGATGTGTCCAGGGCGCAGCCGGACGCCGAGCCAGGGCAGGAAAACCGCTGCCAACACCACCGCCGCAGCGAGCGCCATCACTACAAGCCGCGTGCCAAGCCCCTCGCCGAACGCCTGACTCAACCCGACCATCAACACCACCGGGACGACCGTGTAGATGAGCAAGAACACAAAGAATCGCATGCCCAGCGAGTCGCCGACGAGCGCCGGCGCCGCCGCGAAGCGCCGAATCGGGGCGCCCGCAGGCTGCAGGCTGCCGCTCAGGCGCAACGCAAGGTACGCAATCCACGCCAGCGTCCCCATACCGACCATGCCGACAAGCAGGAACGCGAGCGGCGCGGGCAACATCTCCTCCGCAACGCCCATCCGCCTCCGCGCTTCCTCCAACGCCAGCGTCAGGGGCCACGACCGACCGGCCTCCTCCTTCAGCGCCTGAGCAGCCTTCTCCAATTCGCTCCCCTCTGCGCCGGAGGCGAGCGCGCGCAAGGCGTCGTTCACCCGTGCGCGGCTCTTCGCAACGTCGTTCCGCTTCTCGCCGTCGGTTATGTCGTCGGTCGCGTCGGTCAGGCCTTCAACGGAGTGACGGTCCTTCGGGTTCGCAACCATCTCGAGGATCAGCAGCGCGCGGTAGCGAACATACTGCGCGCCTTCGGTCTGCAACGGGATGCTCTCCAGTCGTCGGCGGGCGTCCGGCAAGATGCCTCGTGCCGCCTTCTCAGCCGACCCCCCGGCTTTGACCACCGCGATCGAGTAGTCCGCCTCCAGAAGCCTCAGCTCGCGATCGAGGCTCGCTCGGTCTGCCGTAACCCCTTCCTGCAGGACGATGCCGAGCGTCGCCAGCGTCGCCATGACCAGTACGCCAAAGGCGACACCCAGCCAAACAATCGGCGCGCCCTTCGGTGGCGGGGGCGGTTCATCCAGGGACGGCGGAGGCGGGGCCGGCTCGGACGGCATCGGCGGGAAAGACTCGCTCACTGAATCCCCAAGCCCCGCTCGTTGAAGCCGATGGTGTATGTGCTCTGTCGTGTTATCATCGCATAAGCCGCCCAAATGCCCTCGGCGGAGAACTCGCCAAGCAGCACGCCGAACGCCGCGTAGCGCAACTGTCGGAAGCCGTTCAGCCCATAGTACCGCTGCACGACCACCTTCACGAGCAGCGCAAGAATCAAGCCGAACCAGTAGTAGTCCACGCCGAAGTTCATACTCAGCGCATATCCGACGGGATGCAACCAGAAACCCGGAACCCGGAAGCGAATCGCGTCGAGCACCGCCACCACGCTGAAGCCGAGGCCCACCGCCCCGATTCCTTTCCAACTCGGACCGTGTCGGTTGTCCACGACAGCGGCGACGACGGCGCTCGGGTCGTTCCACCCCGGCTCGCCTCCGCGCACGTATCCCCGCTGCACCATCCACATGCTGCCCAGGAACAGGCCGAAGGCGAGCGCAGCCGCCATCCAGCCGAACAGGAACCCCTGGCGCACGCGGTGCTGCTCCGCCATCTTCATCGCCTCCAACTGAACCGGCATCGGGTGGGCGCGCGACAGGCGGTTGATGCCCAGGAACACGGTGCCGAGAAACGCCGAAGTCCGCTCGCTCAGCGTGCGCGTGCCGTAGAAGTTGAAAAGAAGTTGATTGGGGCCAAGGAAAGCGAACTCGTGCGTCGGCGGGCCTAACTGAGCGCGAATCCTCGTCAGCACAACGGAGAAGCCGAGGAACGCACAGAAGTAGGGCACCGCGAGCAAAGGATTCAACCCGGCATAGACCAACACCCCGACGACCCCGGCGATGCAAACGATGAGCAGAGTCACCGCTGCGCGGTGGCTGATGCCGCCGTCCTCCGCGGGCTCGCCGGAGCGAATGGCGAGCCACACCGCCTTCAGGTGGTGTCGTGAAAGCCACATAGCCGTAACGAACAAGCCGATGAGCGCGCCCCACGTTTGCTCCGTGAAGTACGGCGCCTCCGGCGTCAAGAATCCACCCGCAAACGACCCGCCCTCGTATCCGTAGTACGAGAGGATGACCAGCACCGCCTTCCGGACGACGAAGAAGAACACGACCGAGAACAACAGGTCCGCGGGCACAAGGATTGCCAACGCTATCAGGAACGGATAGATGGCGATCGGCGTGTAGCCCATCGCCAACCACGGACGCTCGGGAAGAGCGTAACGCAGGTCAACATACTCCTTCAGCGGCAGCGATGGCAGGTTCGGATAAAGATAGTGGAAACCGTTCAGCAGGTCGATCGAGAACATGGCGATGAAGAACGCCCACATCACCCGACTTCGCCACATCGGCCCGTTCGCGTTCTGCTCCATCATCGCAACCGGGAACTGGATGATCGGGAAGGAAAGTCGCTCCTTCCGCAACCATGCGTCTCTCATCAGAGAGTTGATGCACAGCAGTCCGACCGTGATGAGCGAGTACAGCGCCGTCCACGCAAGCAGCTTGGGAAGCCATAAGTCCATGCGCGTCAAAAAGTACAAGTAACCACGGCCGCCCGCAACGAAGTCACGCACCTCGGCGCTGTCCTTGAAGTAGAACGCCTCCGGCAGGTGCTTCAAAAACACGCTTTCGTACTTCGGGTCGAGGTTTGGATATCCCGCGAAAACGTGCACGTACTGCATGTTCAGGAACGTCCACTCGCCGCTCACCGCGGAGGCGACGCTCACGAACGCATAGATGACCACCATCTCCGCGGTGGTGAACGCCAAGCGCGGCGCGAAGCGATGGAGGGCGCGGTTGACGAGAACCAGCACGATCAGCGCCGCCATCGTCGAGAAGATGAGCGAATAGATCGTGCCCGTCGGCTGCCACGCGTTCCAAAAGCAGACCGGAACGGCGAGCAGTACGCCCCAAACCGCCGAGCGCATCGTCACTCTTCGGTCACCTCGGCGGCATCCTCCGACAGCGGCAGCCCCGTGAGTCGCTGCGCTTCAGCGGTGAACCACTCGCCGAACGACTCGATCTCGTTCGCTCTCTCCCACGGTATCGGTTCGCCGAATTGAACGGAAACCCGTCCGAACGCAGGGCGGGGAATCACCGCGCGAAACGGAATGATGCGCTGCGAACCCGCGATGCCGCACACAACACACGTAACCTGCGCCTGCTTCCAGATGAGCGCTGCGCCTGCGAGCGCGCGCTGGAGTCGCCCGTCCTCGCTGATCTGCCCTTCGGGGAAAACGACCACGCACTCACCAGCACGCAACAGCTCCACCGCTCGACGGATGGCCGCCCGATCCGGGCGACCGCGCTTGACAGGAAACGCTCGAAATACGCGCATGAGCGGCCCCAAGATCGGAATCGCGAACAACTCTGACTTCGCCATAAACCACGCAGGACGCGGCAGCGCGTGCCCAACAAGCGGCGGGTCAATGTCGCTCAAGTGATTTGCCAGCACCAGCAACCCACCTTGCCGAGGCACCAAGCCGCGACCACGCACCCGAACAGGCCCGAACAGCAGAAAGAAGAGCGCGAGGATAACCTTCCCGAGTGGATAGAGGACCCACCGGTACATGACGGCGCATTCTATCTGTCACAGGCTGCGCGCGTGTCTCGGGCGCTTGGGCGGTCACGGCGCCAGCCCGGGCCGTGGACGGCGCGAACCCGTGCACGGCAGCCGGGAAGCCCGGTCCCCTTTGGCTCCTGAGCCTGGGACGGTGGTGCGTCGAAGCGCCCTCCTCGGCGGGGGGGGAGGGGGTGCGTTCCCCCGAAGAGGTCTGCCGTTTTCGCTCGTCTCTAATCAGGGATGGGTCGTCTGTTGCGCCTCGAACAACCGCTGGGCTATCTGGCGCATGCCGGCGTGCTTGCGGCTTGCGCCTTCCTGTTTGCAACCTTCTACCCGCCGACCTACGAAGCCGAGGCGACGCTCGTCTTCCCCCGTGGCGCGTCGGCGAACGAGGTGACGCAGCGCCTCAACCTCGGCGAGTTGCTCAAGCCGCGCGAGGGTGCGCTCGTCTTCGGCGGCTTGCTCTTTCTGCCTACCCTCGGAACGGACGCGTTCTCCGTCCAGTCCGTCATTCGTTCGCGCGAGAGCCTGCGCCTGGTCGCCCGCGAACTGTTGCCCGGCGGCTTTGATGATCGAGACTTGAAGCGGATCAACGACGCCATTGACTGTGAGGTGCTGGAAACAGGCGCGCTCGCGGTGCGCCTGCGTTGGAAGGGAAGAGAGCGGACGGAGCGCGCCCTGCGCCTCCTGCTCGACCGCGCGCTCGAAGAGAGCAAGCGTCTCTCCAGCGAGTTTGCCGGCCGATCGGAGCAGTTCCTTCGGGAGCAGACGGAGCGGTACCGGAGTGACGTGTACGCCATCGCTGCGCGCTTTGCCGACAGCGTGGTAAAGGGGGGCGATGCCGGCCTTGCGGCGTCGGGCGGAAAGGACGCAATCGTCGCGCTGCTCCAGGCTCAGCAGGCGCTCCGCACCCTGGAGCAGGAGACCGCCGGGGCGCAAGCGGGCCTTGAGGCGGCAATTCGAGCCGTCGTCGCTTCGGCGGAAACCGGCGGCGAGGCGTTCTCCGAGGCGGCTGCTGCGCTGGAAGCCCGAGTAACCGACGCGCGCCGACGCCTTCACGCCGCTGCCGCGCTGGTTGCCGAAGGCGCGCCCGAGCACGAGGCGCTTCGTGCTCAATTCGAAGCGACGCGCAAAGCGTACGAGGAGGAGCTGGACCGCATCGCCCGAGCCGCGCAGGATCGCAGCCTTGCGGCGACGCTCGACCTGGCGGTGCTGGCAGCCTCGCTGGAGAGCCAGTTGCGCACTGCCGAGGAACAGGTGCGACAGATGCGGGACCGCGCCCTGGAGTCGGCTCGCCTTGCGGTGGACCAAGCGGTGCTGTTGCAGGATCTGCGCATGGCGGAGCGCGCGCTCGGGGTCGTGCAGACGCAATGGATGCTCACCAGGCTGGCGGTCGAGAAGGAGTACCAGCCGTTCCAACTGCTCGACGCCGCGTACGCCTCGGCGGTGCCGTACTTCCCGAAGCGGGGCGTGTTTACGGCTGCCGGCGCGGGCTTCGGTCTTTTGCTGGCGCTGCTGCTTCGCTTATCGCAATCGGCTTCGGCGAGGGCTTTTCGAGAGGAAGAACGCGCTACTTGAGCCCGCCATCCTTCAGTTTAGCCTTGAACACCTTGCGAAACTTCTCCATCTTCGGGCGAATGACGGCTTGACAGTAAGCCTTCTCCGGGTTCTTCGCGAAGTAGTCCTGGTGATACTCTTCGGCGGGATAGAACTTCTGGAGCGGGGCGATCTCCGTGACGATTGGGTCGTCCCACGCGCCTGCTTCCTGAAGCTCCGCCTTCGTCTGCTCCGCAAGCGCCTTCTGCCGGTCGTTGTGGAAGAGGATGACGGAGCGATACTGCGTGCCGATGTCGTTGCCCTGGCGGTTGAGCGTCGTCGGGTCGTGCGTCAGGAAAAAGACCTCGAGCAGTTCCTCGTAGGTGATGACCTTCGGGTTAAACTTGACTTGCACTACCTCGGCGTGCCCGGTCTTGCCCGAGCAGACCTGCTCATAGGTGGGGTTTTCGACGGTTCCTCCGGCGTATCCTGAGACGACGGACACTACGCCCTTGAGCGACTCGAAGATAGCCTCGGTACACCAGAAACAACCACCGCCGAACGTTGCGGATTCGGTATGACTCGCGCTGTCCTGTTGTTGCATGTGCTGTTCGATGGTTCTCGTCGAAACGTGCCCAGCACAGCCCATGAGCGACATGGCCGAGAGGATGCTAAGCAGTGTTCCAAGCGACAAGTCCATTGCCCTTGACGGGATTCTACTCTATTTCGAGTCAAACTGTTGCAAGCGCCGGTCTGGGGTAAACATCGTGGCGTGAGAATTGGCCTGTTCCTCGTGCTGTTCGGCGACCGATCGCTGGAAGAGGCGCTCGACCTCGCCGCGCAGGAGGGGATCGAAGCGGTTGAACTTGGCGCGGGCGCCTATCCGGGCAGCCCGCACCTGAACGTCGAGCGCCTCCTTGCATCCTCCGCCGAGCGCAAGCGCTTGTTGAAGGCGGTCCGCGACCGAGGGATGGTGATCAGCGCCCTGTCGTGCCACGGCAACCCACTCCACCCGCAGAAGCGCATCGCCAGCGCGCACCACCAGGCGTTCGAGCGTGCCGTGCGCCTCGCGTCCGCGCTCGAGGTGCCCGTGGTGAACGGCTTCAGCGGCTGCCCGGGCGACGGGCCAGGCGGCAAGTATCCGAATTGGGTTACCTGCGCTTGGCCCGACGAGTACCGCGACTTGCTCGAGTGGCAGTGGAAGGAGGTCGCGCTGCCCTACTGGGGGGAGCAAGCGGGGTTGCTGAAGCGCAACAAGGTCCAGTTTGCTATCGAGATGCATCCAGGGTTCGTGGTCTACAACAACGACACGCTGCTGAAGTTGCGCAACGGCGTTAAGAACGGCGAGTGGATTGGCGCGAACTTCGACCCGTCGCACCTGTGGTGGCAGGGCGCTGACCCGCTGCTTGCTGCAAGGCAACTCGGCGAGGAGGGCGCGCTGTTCCACGCCCACGCCAAAGACGCGAAGATTGACCCGCTCAACTCGGCGCGCGACGGCAATCTCGATGCGCGCTCCTACGCTCGGATCGCTGAACGCTCATGGGTGTTCCGCACGGTCGGCTATGGCCATGGGATTGATTGGTGGCGCGAGTTCGCCGGCGTGCTGCGAACGGTTGGGTACGACTATGTGCTCTCGATCGAGCACGAAGACGGCCTGATGTCTCCTCACGAAGGGCTTCGCAAGGCGATTGAAACGCTGCGGCAAGCGGTCATCGCCGAACCCCCCGGCGAGATGTTCTGGGCGAAGGAGTGACCCCTGCTAAGTCAGGTAGAAAAACGAGTTGCTAACGGGGGCACCAGGTAATACGCAGGCGGCGACGAGACACTTCTATGTACTGGACCAACAAAACGATTCATGGCGGCACTAAAGGTCTTTTGTGGTTGATGCGCTTCCTAAGCCCGACGCGGACGGGTGCAGTACCTTCTGTCCTTGCTCGGCCACGGGTCGGTGTATGTCCGCTGCATGGTGCTGTACCGGTTCTCGCAGTGGGGCAACCGGCCGGATCTTGAGCCGAAGTGGGAATGCCCAACGGAGAGGCGAATCGTGAATGAAGAGATCATTCGTTACTGGAGCGAGAACCCGCCACGGTAGAATCCGAGGCATAGAGCTGCCTGCTGATTGGCGGGACATTCAAGCCGTCCTCGACGGCAAGCGAAGCGACCTGCTGCGCGTCCTCGAGGGCGCCGAGCCACCAGGCGAACCGCTGATTGCGTGCCCCAAGTGCAGCGAGCCGATGGAGTGGCTTGCCTACGTGAGCGATGCCGAGAGTTGGCGCAACCTCGCTGGCCGTGGGGGCTACCTGCAAATCTGTCGGCGATGCCAAGTGTGGACGAAACTGCGCGTGGTGGCGTTCGGCTGACCATCGTGTAGACTCCGAGCGTGCAATACGGCTTTGTGATCGACCAGGAGGCATGCATCGGTTGCCACGCCTGCACGGTCGCTTGCAAAGCCGAAAACAACGTCCCCGTGGGTGACTTTCGCACGTGGGTCAAGTACGTTGAAACCGGGCGCTTCCCGGACGTCAAGCGGCACTTCGCCGTGCTGCGCTGCAACCATTGTACCGACCCGCCTTGCGTTACGATATGCCCGGTCAACGCGCTGGTCAAGAGGCACGACGGCATCGTAGACGTTGACCGCCAAGCGTGCATCGGGTGTCGGGCTTGCATGCAGGCCTGCCCATACGACGCGCTCTACATGAACGAGGATCTGCGCGCCGTCGAGAAGTGCCACTTCTGCGCGCACCGCGTCGAGAAAGGGCTGGAGCCCGCGTGCGTAGCCGTTTGCCCCGTTGGCGCGATCATCCCTGGGGACTTCCACGACGCCGACTCGCCTGTAAGCCAGCTGATTCGCAAGCGCGACGTTTTGCGCAGGCGCGTGGAGCAGGGGACCGGCCCCAACGTGTACTACATCGGTGCGCCGAAGGAGGCGCTCGAGCCGGAGATGGCACAGACGCCGAGCGCGTTCCTGTGGTCTGAGCGGCCGAACCGAAAGCCCGAGGCGATGACAAGCCCCGCGCCCGCCGAAGGCGACGCGCAAGTCGTATGGAACGCCGAGCACAAAGTTGAGTGGGGCTGGCCGGTGTCGCTCTATTTGGTGACGAAGAGCCTCGCCGCCGGGGCGGCTCTGGTCGCTCCGTTTGCGTCCGCGCTTGGGGCAACGGGCTTTGCGGCGAAGTACCTCTTCGAGTCGCTCGCCCTTCTGTTCACCGTGATGACGGCGTTTCTCCTGGTGGTTGACCTCGGCAAGAAGTGGGCGTTCTATCGGCTGCTTACGCGCCCCAACCGCCGCTCGTGGTTGGTGAAGGGGGCATGGGTTCTTGGTGCGTTCGGTCTGGCGGTTGCGCTTTCAATGCTCTTCACTTGGCTCGGAGAGCCGGTCGCAGCGTGGCTGTTCCGTCTCACCGCGGCGGCGCTTGCGCTGCCGGTAGCGGGCTACACGGCGTTGCTCTTCGCGCAGTGCAGGGGAAGAGACCTCTGGGAAAGCGCGCTCTTGCTTCCGCACCTCTTGGCGCTGGCGCTGCTATGCGCGAGCGGACTTGCGCTGATGCTCGCGCCGGGCAACGCTTTTGTGCTCGCGCTGTTCCTCGGCTCGGCGCTCGCGCATGGTGCGCTCGCCCTGCTGGAGAGGCGCCGACGGCACGAGACGGCGAACGCGCGGCAGGCTGCGGCGTATATGTCGGTAGTCCGATTCGGCCCGCTGCTCGCATTTCGCGAGGGGCTGCTCATCGGCGTCGTCGCGGCGTGCGCCGCGGCGGTGCTCCTGCCCGTTGCCGCGTTGCCGCTTGCGGTGCTGGGGCTGTTGCTCTACGAGCACGCCTACATCCGCGCAGCCCAGCTCCCGCCGCTCTCGTGAGCGGTATCCTCGCGGCGTGACACCGCTCCCGCTGCGCCCCGCCTCGCCAAACGAACGCCTCATCGTCGCGCTCGACTTCGATACGCTTGCGGAAGCGACAGCGCTCGTCGAGACCTTGGGAGAGTCGGTGTGCTGGTACAAAGTCGGCCTACGCATGTTCGTTCCCGAGGGCATCGCCTCGGTGCGCGCCCTTCGAGAGAGAGGCAAGCGCGTGTTCCTCGACCTCAAGATGCACGACATCCCGGAGACCGTGCGCTCGGCCGCACGCAACATCGCTGAAGCGGGGGTCGAGATGCTTACCGTGCAAGGCGACGCCGACACCGTGCGCGCCGCCGCCGAGGGGGTGGAGGGTCGCGCCGCCGTGCTCTTCGTCCCTCTGTTGAGCAGCCAGGCAGGTACGAACGGCGAAGAGGTCATCTTGGGGCGAGGCGAGCAGGCGCTCCAGGCGGGCGCGAGCGGATTGATCGTGTCGGGGCAAGAGGTCGCGACCGCAAGAAGGCGCTTCGGAGATGGGGTCTTGCTGGTCTCTCCCGGGATTCGACCATCGAGCGCGTCAACCGACGACCACAAGCGATCCCTGACCCCCGGCGAGGCGGTTCGACTCGGCGCGGATTATCTGGTGGTCGGAAGACCGATCCGCAGCGCGGGCGACCCGCGCGCCGCAGCCGAGCAGATGATCGCCGAGGTTGCTCAGGCCTCGACCGTGCCGGGTGGCTGAAGGCGGGCGCGGGTGTCGTCGTCGATCGCGAGCGTGATGTCGTTCACCCGGTCGGTAAGGCGCAGGACGGCGTGCTCGAGGTGCTCCACGCGCTCCATCAGCCCCTCGTCCGCGCGCCTGCGACTGATGAGTTCCGCCATGCGGCGCTGATGGGCGAGCAGCATCGCGGTGAGCGGGACCACGACGAGCATCCCGAAGCCGATCGATAACCCGAACATCGCCTCCCAATCCATCGCCGCGAATCCGCCGCGCAGCCCGGACCCCAGGGTTTCCACAAGACTATGCATTTGCGTACAGTGAGTACGCGCCACGCCCTCATAGGGTTTCGGCTTGCGCCGCCCGAGGCGGGCTAAACTCCCCGTGGAGATGCCCACAGAGGAGTTCTTTCGGAGGCAATTGCTGGACGATGTCGCCCCGTTCTGGCTTCGGCACGGCTGGGACCGAGAGCACGGCGGGGTTCTCACCTGCCTGGAGCGGGACGGAAGAGTGGTGGACACCGACAAGAGCGTCTGGGCGCAGGGGCGTTGCGCGTGGATGTTCTCGACGATGTACAACACAATCGAGAAGAACCCGGAGTGGCTCGACATCGCCGGCAGCTGCGTCCGATTCCTTCAGCAGCACTGCTTCGACGGGTCAGGCAAGATGTACTTCCAGGTAACGCGGGAAGGGAAGCCGCTCCGCATGAGGCGGTATGTGTACTCAGAGGCGTTCGCAGCAATCGGTTTCGCCGCCTACGCCCACGCCGTGAAGGACGATGCGCTCGCGCAGCAGGCAAGAGAACTGCTCGACCGATTTTGGGAGTGGAACACAAAACCCGGCTTCATACCGCCGAAAACGATCCAAGAGACGCGGCCGACGGTAGGAATCGGTCCTTACATGATCGCGCTGAACACTGCCCAGTGCGTCCGCGCGACCGTCGGGCACCCAAGAGCGAACGAAATCATTGATGAGAGTATCGAGCGAATCCGCACGCTGTTCGTTCGACCGGAACTCGAGGCTGTGCTCGAGGTCTGCGGTCCCAACGGCGAGGTGTACGACCACTTCGACGGGCGAACGCTCAACCCGGGCCATGCCGTCGAGGCGGCGTGGTTCGTCATGTGCGAGGGGCATGTCCGGGGCGACCTCGACCTCGTGGACCTCGGCGTTCGCATGCTCGACTGGATGTGGCTGAGGGGTTGGGACAAGGATTTCGGCGGCTTCTTGTACTTTGTTGACCTTCACGGCGGCTCCGTTCAGGAGTACTGGCACGACATGAAGTTCTGGTGGCCGCACTGCGAGGCGCTGATCGCCGCCACCTTCGCCCACCGCCTCACGGGTGACGCGCGCTGGGCAGAGCGCGCCGACGAGGTCGCCCGCTGGTCGTGGGAGCACTTCGCCGACCCTGAGTACGGCGAGTGGTTCGGCTACTTGCGGCGCGAGGGCGTGCCGTCAAACACGCTGAAGGGGTCACTCTGGAAGGGACCCTTCCACCTCCCGCGTTCGTTGTGGTTGCTCGGATGGGGCAGTGCCGACGCGGGGGCATGGGGCGGATGAAGCCGCTTGAAGCCAACGCCTCACTCAGCGGTGGCCGTGCGGGTCGCTCAAGGGCAGCCCGCGGCACGCGGGACTTCATCGAGCCCGCATTGACCACTCTGGCGCTCGCGTCCCTAATCCTGGGTTCGTTGCTAACAGGTGCGGCACGCGAAGTCGCGGTGACGTTCGCGTTCCTCTTCGGAGGAGTGTTCGGGCTGCTTGACACGCTTGCGTCGCTTGGCGAACGGCGCTTGGACGTGAACTTCCTTATGATAGCGGCTGCGTTGGGCGCCGCCTATGTTGGAGAGGCGATGGAGGGCGCGACGCTTCTGTTCCTCTTTTCGCTCTCGAACACGCTGCAACGGTTCGCGTTGAACCGCAGCCGAACTGCGGTGAGGGCGCTGATGAAACTGCAGCCGGACGTGGCAACGCGCATCGGCCCGGAGGGCGAGGAGGTAGTGCCCGTGAAGGACCTGAGGGTGGGCGACCGTATTCGAGTTCTGCCAGGAGCGCGCATCGCCGCAGACGGCATGGTCTCCTCGGGCAGTACCTACGTTGATCAGTCTCCGATTACGGGAGAGCACCTGCCCGTGCACAGGGAGGAGGGAGACGAGGTGTTCGCGGGCAGCGTCAACGGCGAGGGCTACATCGAGGTGCTCGTTGCCCGGCCCGTAGAAGAGATGCTGCTGTCGAAGATCCTTCACCTGGTTGCCCAGGCGCAGGAGGCGAAGGCGAAGTTCCAACGCCGCATCGAGCGGTTTGAGCAGTGGTACGCGATCGTCGTCATCGCCGGCGCGATCCTTGTCGCCGCAGTCTTGATGGCGCTGAACTGGACGCGCGAAGATGCTCTCTATCGCGCGATGACGTTGCTGGTTGTGGCTTCGCCTTGCGCGCTCGTCATCAGCACGCCGGCGACGATGCTCTCCGCCATTGCGAGTGGCGCAAAGAGCGGCGTTCTGTTTAAGGGCGGCGAGCCTGTAGAGCGTCTCGCGGAGGTTCGCGCGGTCGCCTTCGACAAGACCGGTACGGTAACCGAGGGGCGGCTGGTCGTATCCGACTTTCGGCTACTTGCGCCGATGCCCGAGGAGGAGGTTTGGCGTTTTGTAACGTCGGCGCAAGCGCTATCCGAGCACCCACTGGCGCACGCGATGGTTGCGGAGGCGGCGCGAAGAGGGGTGCTCGCCGTTCCGGTGTCGGGATTTCGCGCGCGTCCGGGCATCGGCGTCGGTTGCATGTGCGAAGGGAGAAAGGTGGAGGTCGGGAACGAGCGGCTGTTTGAGGGGCGCGTATCGCCCGAGGCTGGTGCGGAGTTGGATCGCCTGCGCGCGGGAGGGAAGACCGCAGTGCTGGCAGGGGTGGACGGCGAGGTCGTTGCGGTCATAGCGGTCTCCGATCAGGTTCGGCCTTCGGCTCGCGAAGCGATGCGTGAACTGCACGACCGCTTTGGTTGTTGCACCGCTCTGGTTACCGGCGACGCGGCTGCCGTCGCCGAGGCCGTCGGCGCGCAGACCGGCGTTCAGCGGATCTATGCATCGCTTCTGCCCGATGAGAAACTGCAGCCGCTCGCCGACTTGCGCCAAGAGTGTGGGCCCGTTGCGATGGTCGGCGATGGCGTGAACGACGCGCCCGCCCTTGCCGTCGCGGAGGTGGGAATCGCGATGGGAGCAGGGACCGATGTTGCGATGGAGACGGCGGATGTCGTGCTCGTCGGCAACGACTTGCGCCTCGTGCCCTTCGCGCTGGGATTGAGCCGTCACGCGTTGCGCGTCATGTTCCAAAACGTCGCGTTCGCGTCAGCCGTGGTTGTGGTGCTGGTGCTGCTTACCTTCATGGCGAATCTTCGCTTGCCGCTTGCCGTGCTTGCGCATGAGGGCAGCACGGTCGTCGTCGCGTTGAACGGTTTGCGGCTTCTGGGATACCGGCGGCGGAGTCGTTCACTCGGCTGAGTCAGCAACCGAAACGAACCTGCCAATGATGCCGCGACTTCGAGCCACCAGCCAGTAGACACCCTCCGCCGCCCAAACGAGCGGCGGATAGAGGAATACGCGCAGCCACCCCAGGCGCGGGAGCGAACTCAAGACGTAGAGGGTCGCCCGCCCTGCTCGAAGCACCTCTCCGCTCTCGGTTATCAGGTGCGCGGCATGCTCGCACCGGCGCATCAACTCTTCGGTCATCGGCGGCGAGGGGGCGCGTTGGAACGGGACGACCTCGAACCGGCCCTGCTTGTCTCTCCGCCTGACCCAGGCGGCGCACCAGCGGCAGAACCCTCAGTATCCGTCGTAGAGCAGCCACGCTTGGCCCTGCGGATTCGCGACGCGCTTCACGTCCCTATGCGGTACGCCTCGTCGTCGGGTCGCACCGAGCGCGCAAACCAATGGGGGCGGCGCAACCCGCCGGGCCCGTGGCGATCGGCAGGTCGAGCCATCGCCAGCCACTCACGATAGACCTCCATGCTCTTGTTCGTATCCACGAACACGTCGCCGTACCGATCCTCGGGCTGCGCGCGTTGAACGGTAACCCGCTGGTGCCAACAATGCTGACCGCTAACCGGGTCGGGCTGCACCGGGAAGGTCAGGTTCTGGTGTACGCCGCCGTCGGTCCACCAGACGCGATGCGTGTCAGGGTCGGCGGAGCGCCACGGTTGGATGTCCTCTATGCGGCGGAAGCGGAACACTCCGGGCCGCACCTCCTCGCGCCGCACTTTCGCGCTCGCCCATCGGTCCGTGCCCGAGTCGTCGAAGAGCCTCCACCTGCCGAGATGATGGGAGCAGGCGACGATGCCGGGTCGGATCGCCTCAGTTACCCAGACCTTGTTCACGAAGTATCCGATGCGGGTGGAAACTCGCACCAGATCGCCCGTCTTTACGCTCAATCGCTCCGCCATCGTTGGGTGCATCCATATCGGATTCGTGTTCGAAAGTTCGTAAAGCCACTTTGCGTTCGCGCTACGCGTATGGATGAGCGTCGGGAGTCGGAAGGTCGGCACAAGAACACACTCCTGCATCTCGGGGTCGGTTCGGTCACGGTGAACGTGACTCGTGATGTAACTCGGCAGGTCGTGTTCCGGCCAGCCCCATTCGACGAGCGTGGGGCTATACAGTTCGAGCCGCTTCGACGGCGTCTTGAATCCGGCGAGCGCGCGGTCGGCCTCGAGGACGGCCACCGTCTTGCCGCCTCGCCGAAGCGTCCCGTCGTAGTGCCTCTCAGCGCCGACGAGCGACTCCTCTGGCGCGGGGTCTCGAAATGAGCCGTACGCCTTGTCCTTCACGAGGAACGCGCCGAACTTCCTCATGTATTCGAGCGGCGAGAGACCGTGCTTCGCAGCCTCCTCAGGCAGTCCCGGCACCGAGTTCTCGAAGATCCATCGGTAATACTCTTCAAGGGTAATTCTCTCGCCGGGCCGGTAGGGTGACTCGAAGTACTTGCGGATTCCCAGCGAGCCGTCGGGGTCAATGCGCCATGAGAGTTCGATCCAGAACTCGCCCTCTTCCCAAACCTCGCCCGGGTTCGCTTCATAGGTGCGCTCTACGCGCCGACCGAGCCGCTCCATCGCCACGCGCCGCACCGGTTGTCGAAACGAGATCCATTGCGCGGCATGTGTCTCCTGACTCATCAGGTCGTGGCGCTCGGCGCCGTTCCCCATGGGAAGAACGTAGTCGGCGTACTGCGCGGTCTCGCTCCAGACGGGTGTGAGCGCCGCGTGCAACCCGATTTTGTCTTCATCGCGCAGAACGCGCTCCCACATCATGCCGTCGGGATTCGTCCAAACGGGGTTGTATACGCGCGTGAAGTACACGTCTACCTTGCCGCGACCGTCCATCAGGAAGTGGGGAAGGAGATACGAGAGTTCGTGAAACGCGAGCGGATACTCAAGCGGGTAGAGCAACTCGTTCCAATGCCGCTGGGGCGGCGGCGAGAGAAACGGGCTGGGAACGAACTTGTTGTCGGCATTCAGGTTTGTCCCGCCCTCCGTTCCCACTGCGCCCGCGAGCGTCAGAAGGAACTGCAGGCAACGAGCCACTTGCCATCCGCCGAGGTTGCCTGCGGCTGCGTTGCGCCAAACATGCGCCGCAACCGCGTCCCCCGCCTCGGCGATCGCGCGCGCCGTATTGCGGATCAGCTGGGCGCTGACGTCGCACTCTTCGGCTGCCGCCTCGGGGGTGTAGGAGGAGTACCGGCCGCGGAGGTCCTCCAGGAACGCGTCGAAGTCGCCGGGCGGCGCATCCGGCCGCTTCGCCAGAAGGTACTCGCGCCAGTTCACCCACGTCTTCAAGAATTCTCGGTTGATCCAGCCGTTCTCGAGGAGTTGCGAAGCCAGCGCGAGGAGCAAGAACGCCTCGGTTCCGGGCCTCGGCGCGAACCAGAAGTCCGCTTTCGATGCCGTGTTGCTGTGTCGAACGTCCACGACACAAACCTTCGCCCCGCGCCGCTTGCCTTCGATGATGCGCTGAGCGTGAGGGTTGAAGTAGTGGCCGGTCTCGAGGTGCGCGGAGAGGAGCAGCACGAACTTCGCGTTTTCGTGATCAGGGGAGGGGCGATCAACGCCGGTCCAAATCGCGTAGCCGAGGCGGGCGCCCGAGGAGCAAACGTTGGTGTGGCTGTTGTGCCCGTCAATCCCCCACGCTTGCAGAACCCTTGTGACGAAGCCGTCCTCGCCCGGTCGGCCGACGTGGTACATCACTTCGTTGTGTCGTCCCTCTTGAAGAGCCTTGCGGATTCTTCGCGCGAAGGTGTCTAACACTTCATCCCACGTTGTTCGCTCAAAGCGTCCCGAACCCCGTGCGCCGACGCGCTTTAGCGGGTAAAGAATCCGGCCTGGATCGTAAACCTGCGAAAGAGTCGCCGGCCCCTTCGCACAGTTCTTCCCGCGCGAGCCTGGATGATGAGGGTTGCCATCCAGGCGGACGATCTCCAGCGACTCTTTGTCAACGAACGCCATCAGCCCGCAGGCCGCCTCGCAGTTGAAGCAGGTTGTGGGCACAATCATCAATCGGCGCTCTTTGCGCTTTGGCCAGGCGGCCGGGTCGTTCTCTACCCAGTCGTCCCAGCGCTCGACGGGCGGGAAAGACTCGAGCGGCGTCTGTCGCATTTCGGCGGCATCGGCTCCCTTCATCGCCGTCAGGCTACTCGATGCGCGACCCTCCGCGGGCACGACTCGGGGAGTGTATACTGGTTGCATGGTCGCGATTCTTGCGGTCTCGGGGCTGATCCTGGGGGCGCAAGGCGAGCCGCGAATCTGATTCCGGGAGAGCGGGAGGGCGGTGCTGCTGGACCCGCGAACGCTCGGCCATTGGCGGAAACCGGCAAAGCGGAGCTTGCCTCAAACGCCCAGCAGATCGTGGGCAACGGCCATGTCCTTGTCACCGCGCCCGCTCAGGTTGACCACAACCACAGAGTCGCGTTCCCACTCCAGATTGCGGAGCGCCGCGAAAGCGTGCGCCGATTCGAACGCGGGGATCAGCCCCTCCATGCGAGACAGCCACACGAACGCATCAAGCGCCTCCTGATCTGTGGCGGAAACGTACAAGGCTCGCCCAGAATCCTTGAGAAAACTGTGCTCGGGGCCGACCCCGGGATAGTCCAAGCCCGCGGAGATGGAGTGCGTGGGGATCACTTGGCCGTGCTCGTCCTGCATCAGGTAGGAGAGCGCGCCGTGCAGCACCCCAGGCAAACCCGCGCTCAGCGGGGCGGCGTGCTCGCCCGTCTCGATGCCTCTGCCACCAGCTTCGACGCCGATGAGTCGCACGGAGGCGTCCTCGAGGAACGCGGCAAAGAAGCCGATGGCGTTCGAGCCGCCGCCGACGCAGGCGATCGCGGCATCGGGCAGGCGCCCTTCTCGCTCGATTACTTGCTCGCGCGTCTCTTCGCCGATGACTTGCTGGAACCTCCGCACCATCAGCGGATACGGGTGCGGGCCGACGCAGGAGCCGACGATGTAGTGCGTGGTGCGCACGTTCGTAACCCAGTCGCGCATCGCCTCGTTGGTCGCGTCCTTCAGGGTCCGCGTGCCGGACGAAACGGGCACAACCGTTGCGCCGAGGAGCCGCATGCGGAAGACGTTGATCTCCTGCCGGCGCACGTCCTCTTCGCCCATGTACACGACGCACTCAAGGCCGAACATTCCGCAGACCGTTGCCGTCGCAACGCCGTGTTGGCCCGCTCCGGTCTCGGCGATGATCCGCTTCTTGCCCATCTTGCGCGCGAGCAGCGCTTGCCCGAGGGCGTTGTTCAACTTGTGGCTGCCGGTGTGGCAGAGGTCCTCCCGCTTCACGTACACCCGTGCGCCTAACTCTTCTGAAATCCGGGACGCGAACGTCAGCGGTGTCGGTCGGCCGATGACGTTGCGATGGTACTCACGCAGATCCCGCAGGAACTCCTGGTCGCCCCAGAACCGCTCGAGGGCGTCCGCGAGTTCGTCGAGGGCGGGGACGAGCGTCTCCGGCACGTATCGCCCGCCATACGGGCCGTACTCGTGGTGTGTGGTAGCCACGCGGCGATTATGCATTCTGCGGCGGGAGGCGCACTCACCGTTCGATGAGGCCCTCGCAAAAGCGCTGCACCTCCCGCGGGGTTTGCAGCCTTACCACCGGGCGGCGCTCGTGCTGAAACAGGCGCCCATAGATGTGCCGCCGAGGATGGTGCGTTCGCAAGGACCAGAGGAAGAGGCTGTCCCTGCTGAGGGCCAAGGTCCGAAGGTTCTCGCGGTTTCCGTTCCACAGTTCCTCACGCGAGAGCCACCTCCTCAGGCTGCGGCGAGCCACCCTAATGAGCACGATGGGCAGCGCCAAGTCCAGCCACACAAAACTCTCTGCTCGGGGCCAAACGACGTCACGCGTGGCAGAGTAGTTGCCGTCTATCACCCACTCCTCTTGGGAAGCTACCGCCGCAGCTCGCTTCGTGAATTCGCTGGGTTCCAAAGGAGTCCAGTTCGGTTGCCAATAGATTGAGTCCAACTCGATGACCGGCAAGCCGAACCTGCCGCCGATGACTCTCGATAGCGTCGTCTTGCCGCTACACGGCGGGCCAATGATTGCGATGCGCCTGCCGAGCGTCTCCATGCTTGCCGAAGGCGTTATCGCGGGTCGTTCACCCAACCGAGGAAGAGGATTCCGCCGCTCTTCGTGTCGCGAATGGCGAAGGCGAAGGGGCGGTCGAAGCGGATCTCTCGGGGTGTGGCGGGGGCTGATGTGATGCCCATCTCTGCGCCTGTTACCGCTGCCGCCTTAGTGCCCTCCTCGTCCACTTCGATGAAACTCTTGTGAATGACGCGCTGAAGGAAGAGGTCGCGTTCCTCGCGCATCCGCGAGAAGTTCGCTGCCTCGGTGTCGAAGGCGTCTCGGATGCCGAGCGCCTTGAGGTCGTCGTTCAGCGTACGCTCGTAGGCAAAGCGCCACTTCGGCATCGTGAGCACGATTTCGCTTTCGGTCATCGAGTCGAGGAGCGACTTCAGCTTGTCGCCGTTGAGCCCTGCCAGGGTTGCCCGTGGCGTTGCGCCTTCCGGCGGCAAGAACAGCAGCATCGAGTACGACTTGTCGCCGTAAGGCGCCTCTACCACCGTCGCGACCGGCGAAACAATGACGCGGTACTTGCCGGTTCTCGACATCATCTTCACGTCGAACGGGTCGCCCTTCAACGGGTGGAACGGGGCGTCGTGAGTCAGGTCTTCGTCGAACTTCTCGCTCCACTGGCCCTTGAAGGCGATGGCGTTCACGGCGATGAGCACCGTGTCGCGCTCGATGCGCTCGAGCAAAGTGGGAATCATGCCCTCGGTCTTCTCCTTCACCCATGTGTTGATTGCCGCGAGGGCGGCCGGGTCGTCGAAGTTGAGGGTTGCGATCTCCGCATCGGCGGCTTGCTGCGCGTTCTGCATATAGGTCTCGCTGAAGCGGATGCCCGTTCGCGCCCAGATGGCGTTCGCGGTCTGCAGCGTCACCTTCGGGTCGCCGGACGCCAGCGTTCGGTGCAGGGCAGCGACACGCTCCAACTGCGCGTCCGCTTTGGCTTGGTCGAATCCGAGTGTCGCGGCGAACTCGCGCAACGTCTCACCATCTGCGCCCAGAGCGACCAGTTCGAGGAGCACGCCGATGCTCGAGGGGGAGAGCAAAACGTTGCCCTCGGCGGGTTGCTCGGCGGCGAGGCGGAAGGCGAAGTCGTTCATCGTCTGCGTCACCGCGGAATCTACCGGCTTTGCCTTGGGCTCGCCGCCGCCGGGCGCGAGGGGAGAGCGCGAGTTCGACGGGGCGTTCGGCGCCCCTTGCCCGCCGCATCCAAGCGCGACCAGAAGCGGTAGGAACAGCAGCCACTTCATCTTGGTCGAGAGCCTACCCGACCGTGGCGGGAACCGCCGCGGCACGGGAGAGGGTAAACCAGCCCAGATATGGTAGGTCATGCGCTTTCCTACGTCCTTGCGATGGGCGCGGTCTCGACTGCGCCTGCTACGCCCCCGCTGCTCAGCGACCCGTACATTCCGCCCGTAGTGCGGGACGACCTCACTCTGGAGGACATCTTCCCGGATCGGCCGTTCTTCGGAAAGACGGCTCGCAATGTGATGTGGTCACATAGCGACCGGTACGTTGCGTACCTCTGGAATCCGGACGACGAGCGAGGATTCGACATCTGGTTACATGACGACCGAAACGGCGAAACGGTACGCCTGACGTCGGTTGAGACCTTCCTTCCGTTCGACCCCACCGCCAAGAAAACGCTTGAGCGCTATCAGCGCGAGAAGAAGCGAGAGGAGGAGAGGAAGGGCCTGAGCGAGGAGGAGCGGAAGAAGCTGGAAGAGCAGGATCGGCGCGAGGAGCAGGAACTGCGCCGCCGAGGCGAGTGGGCGCCCGACTATGCCGGCATCAGCGACTTCGTGTGGGCGAACGCGAAGGACGAGATGCTGTTTGTCTACAAGGGCGACATCTATCGGCTTCGCATTGGTGACAAGGAGCCCGAACGCCTTACGCGAACTTCCGACGCCGAGCGCTCGCCGAGGTACACGAGGGATGACGGCGGCTTCTACTTCCAGCGCGACGCCGGCGTCTATCGGTTGAGACTCGGCTCATCCATGATTGAGCAGTTGAACCCCGACCTGCCGGAAGGTTTGCGGATGCAGTCGTACTGGCTCTCGCCGGATGAGACGAAGATTCTGCTCACGTCGAGTCGCAGCGATCCGCCCGCGCGCCAGGTTGACTACATCGCGTATCGGGGTCGCTTCGCCGAGGCTCGGCGGACCGGGCGTTCCGTCGCAGAGGACCCCTTCAACTCCGAGACGTTTGCGTGGATCGGCGATGTCAGCGACGAGCCGAGAACGAATCCGAGCGCTGACGGCAAGCCGCCGTGGCAGGTGTACCACTGGCCGAAGAACAAGGGCTACGGGCAGCTCAGCATTCACGAGGAGCCGTGGTCGCCCGATTCCACTCGCGTCACGTTCGCCAACTGGGATCGAGATCGTCGGCTGCTTGAAGTGGTCATCGCGGACACGAAGGCCAAGACAGTCAGCACCGTCTTCTCGGCGCTTCACAACGGAGAGCACAACACGCCCGGAATGACCCGCCCCTTCTTCACGCTCGACGGACAGAGGGTCATTGCGTTGCTCGAAATGACCGGTTTCCGACACCCGTGGCTCATTGACCCGGTTACACAGTTGGCACAACCGATCACCCAGGGCAACTTTGAGGTGTATCCCGTGGCGATGAGCGAGGACGGGCGCTACCTGTTCTGCGATTCGAGCGCAGTCCGGCCGGCGCGCATGAACCCGTATCGCGTCGAGATCGCCACCGGGCGCATGATCCGCCTCGGCGGCATGGAGGGCAACTACGGCGACCCGATTCCAAGCCACAACGGCAAGCGCATTGCCGTCACCTTCTCATCATGGACCTCACCTATCGAGACGTACCTCGCCAACGGCGAGAACGGTGGCGGTGAGAAGGCGCTGACTGAGTCCCACCCCGATCGGTTCGCCAAAGTGCAGAAACTCGTGCCCGAACTGTTCACCTACACGAACCGGCACGGGCACACGATTCACGGCTACAAGTTCCTTCCGCCCGACTTCAAACCGTCGGACAAGCGGCCGCTGCTCATCTACGTGTACGGTGGGCCTCTTGGTTCGGGCTACTCCGTGGTGGACGGCTCCTTCAACAGCGCGGGCTACCTGTTCAACATGTACATGACCTACCGCTACGGCTTCGTCACCGTAACAATCGACCCGCGAGGGCAGAGCGGCTACGGCTCAGCGTTCGGCGCGGCAAACTGGGAGCAGCCCGGCAAGGCGCAAGTCGAGGACCTGGCGGACGGCGTCAAGTACCTCATCTCGCAGGGAGGCATCGACGAGACCAAAGTCGGCGTTTACGGTTGGTCGTTCGGCGGCTTCCAAACGCAGATGTGCATGTACACCGCGCCCGAGACCTTCACGCTTGGCATTGCCGGCGCAGGGCCGACGGAATGGCAGAACTACAACAACTGGTACGTCGGCGGCGCAATCGGGGACGCCCAAGGCAAGGCGGAGACACTGGACAAGTTCTCGCTTACCAAACTCGTTGACAAGCTGAAATCGCCTCTTCTGCTCGTCCACGGAATGGAGGACACGAACGTGCTGTTTCAAGACACGATCCACGTCTATCAAGCCCTGCTGAAGGCAGGAAAGGGCCCTCTCGTTGAGCTGGTTGTAGATCCGACTGGAGGACACGGCCTCGGCGGTGATATCAACCGCATCCAGCAGTACCGCATCTACGAGGCGTTCATTCTGAAGCACTGGATGCCGCAGGAACTCAGACGAAAGTGATGCGAGGAAATCGGACTGTCCGACCTGTCTGACCTGTCCGCCATGTCCGACGGCGAGTGCACAATGCCGGAACTCCGAACCTGAGTTTCATGTATTCTCACCTACGATGTACCACTCCCTCCGGGCTCTTCATCGTTGGGCGGGGCTCATCGGCTCCCTCTTTCTTGTTCTCATCGCGGGCACGGGCTTCCTCCTTGCAACGAAGGACACCCTCGGATGGGTGAAGCCGCGCACACAGGAAGGAACGGCGCTTGCGCATCACGACGAGATCATCACGGTTGGGCGCGCCGTCGAGAGCGCAATCGCTCTGGGCATCGCGGAGATTCAAACGATCCACGACATCGAGCGAGTTGACTACCGCCCCGACAAGAACGTCTTCAAGGTCGTCTCCTTGCGTGGCTATCACGAGGTCCAGGTGGATGGAAGCACCGGAGAAGTGCTGAACGTCGCCAAGCGGTGGGATCAACTGACTGAGGACGTGCACGACCTTCGTTACTTCGCCACTTGGCTTCGCGACTGGTGGCTGCCGGTTATCGCAGCTCTGCTCTTCACTCTCGGTGCAACCGGCGTAACGATCTTTTTTGTTCCGGTCGTGCGGCGGGTGAGGCACCGGCGAAGGCGCGCGCAGGACTAACCGGCTCGCTTTGTTCATCGCGCCGCTGCGGTATCAGTACGCGAACGATGTAGTTCGCGAACACGATTGCGCCGAACGTAACGACGATGGATGCCCCCGTCGGCCAGCCGCCCAACTCCGGATCCGCCTTCAGCGAGACATACATCCCGACGACCGAACCGATCCAACCGATCGGCACGGCTATGAGCAGCGACGGCGTTAGTCGCCCAACCCACATCGTCGCCACAACGGCGGGCATCACCAGCCAGGTGAATACAACCAATACCCCGGCGATCTTGACCGAAGACGCAACAACGAAGCCGAGCAGCGAGTAAAAGACGAAGTCGTAAAAAACCAGCGGGGCGCCTGTCGGTGCGGCGGGATCTCCTTCGCTGATTCTTCGAATCGGGCGCCAGAGGACTGCCACCGCGAGCAAGATCAGACCGTATACGATCGCCGTGTGTCGGACTACGCCCGGATCGCTAACCAATAGAATCTGCCCATCCAATAGAGTTTTCAATAACTCTTGGCCGTGGTCGGCATACTGTAGCACAATAATGCTACCCGCCGAGGCGACAACGAACACGATCCCGATCATCGCCTCGTGGGGTACCCGCCCCAGGCGGAATCGCGTCAGCGAAATCAGCAGCGCGCCGAAGAGCGCAGCGCCGACCGCAGACCAGTACGCCGCAGAGCTCTCCGGATCAACGCCACGTGCAAGCGCAAGCGCCATGCCGAGCGCCGCAACCTGAGCGACCGCGAGGTCGATGAAAATGACGCCCCGGCGCACGATGTGCAGCCCGAAGACCGCGTGCACTGGAGCCATCGTCAGCGCCGCCAACACAGGGAGGCGCATCGTGTTGAACAGTTCAAGCACTAAAGCGCCTCTGCCAAGCGATTGACAATCGTGTCTATCAGCGCGATGTAGCTCGTCGCCGCGCGGTCCGCGCCGACCGACGGAGGCGCCACGACGACACGAGCGCCCGTCTGTGACGCGGCCGACTTCGCCGCGCTCGAGCTGAAGTACGGCTCTTGAAGAATTACGCGAACACCTTGACTCTTCATCGTGCTCACGATGTTCGCTAAGTGCCCTGGCGTTGGAGGAATGCCAGGCTTGGGCTCTAGTTCATCGATTACGCGGAGGCCAAACCGCCGCGCAAAGTAGCTCCAAGTGCGATGGTAGCTCACGACCGGCTTGCCGGCATGAGGAAGCATCTTGCCGGCCCACCCGCCGAGGCGCTGCAAGTCTCCGGCCGCGCGCAGTCGGTCATCGAGGTCCCCGGCATTCGACATCTCCCACAGTTTTTGCGCGCCGTACTTCTGAACCAGCGCCTCGCCGAACATGGAAACGTCAATGCGCGAAAGGAACCGGCTCAGGTTTTGAAGATAGGTGTTCGCGTTCTTAGGGTCGAGGCGAACCATTGCGTTGGCGATGTTCGTCGCCATGATCCGCGCGTTGAAAGGGTCGAGCCAAACGTGCGGGTTGCCGTAAGGGTGAGTGTCCCCTTGCGCACGGGAAACCGACGTCGGCTTTTCCAGAACAGGAACGCCCTCGCTTGCGTACAGGTGGCCGCGCGCGCCGATTTGCAGGTTCCGGTTGCCACTGCCTTGCAGGATCGCTCGCTCGTACCCGACCTCGAGATCCAAACCGACGGCCACGAAGAGGTCTGCGTTGCGGACGCGGCTCATGAACCCCGGTCGTGCATCCAGCGAGTGCGGATCGCGAACGCCCGTTACCAGCGAACTCGCGGACACGAGGGACCCGCCGACCTGACGCGCCATGTCTGCCAGGTCTTCCGTGGTCGTTATCACGGTTAACTTTGCGTTCGCAGGCTGAAAGGCGAGAGCGGAAACCAGAAGAAGTGGTACGATGATTCTCTTCATTTGCATTCTCCTCCTTTAGTACTTGTGCGCCGGGTGCGCGCCGATGACCCACTGGAATTGCAGCGTTATGATCGTCCGATCCGCCTCGATGCCTGAAAGAAGGCGCTGCGCCTCGGCGCGAATCAGCTGGAACTCGGTCAACTTGAAACTGACGCCCAGCGAGTAGCCGCGAAGAGTGTCCGAGCCGTCAGGTAGCTCGGCATGGTCATACTTGCCGGTTAGGAACCATCGCGGCGCAACCTCATAGGTAAGCGCCGCAAAGCCGGCAAACCGCGTCTCTCGATCCGGAGCGACTCCCGATCCGGGCCTGAACCAATACGCCTCCGCTTCGAGGATCGCCGAGCGCCCCTTTGTGCCGGGTTGCCACTTCATCGTGTAGTCCGCGCCGTAAAGTCGGCTTCGGCTGCCGTCCTCAGTCGGGCCGTCCGCATAGCTAACGCCGGCGAGCGCCGTGAGGTCCGCGCTGAAGTCGAAGAAAGTGCGGTATCGCCCGATGAACACCGGCTTGCCGAGATCTGAGCCGGCAAACAGCGGCCCATCCTCCGGCGAGAGAATCTCCAGCGTCAGTTCATGGAACGTGTCAGAGGGGAAGAGGTAACTGAGCGACCCCCCAGGTGCGCGTAAGCCCTCTTCCCCTAACACTTCGCGAATCGCCAAGGGGTACTCCAAGAACTCAAGCTGGTCGCGGTGATTGCGATTCACTCTGCCGATGGCGCCCGCGACTTTTCCTACCTTGCCGGAGAAGCCAGCTCCGAGACTATGGAAGGTGAGGAACGCCTCCTCGATATCTACAATCGTACCATGGCCCTCGGAGAGCGCAGGCTCTTCCTCGTGCCCGATCTCATTTTCCAAAGCGATGTACACCTCGGCACGAGCGAAGGGATCCACGTCTGCGGCGATGCCGAGCTCCAACTCACGCACAACCGCCCGGCGTTGAGGCTCGGGGCCTGTGTCCCCGACCCGCGCCTGAAAGTCCCCAACGACCGCGATTTGTGGGTTGAAAACGTTGGGGTTCTGTGCCTGGGGCGGCGGCAGGGAGAGCAGCCTCGGAATCGGAACCCGCCCCGCGAGGGCGGGGGACGACAGAAGCAACAGTATGGCAATCACTCCAGGGGTCGGTGTCTTGTTCATCGAGCCGCTTTTACCATAGTGTTGCATCTGCTGTCAAGCCCCTCCCGGCGAGATTGAACTCCCTTGCGTACGCGAGGCGGAGCGCCGAGGTTCCCGGTGCCCAACAGGGCGAGGCAAAAGCCGCGTCGTGTCAGAGATAATCGGCGGCATGAAGGTTGGCGTACTTACGTTCACCGACGGCCGGGAACGAGCGGCCGCGGCGCTTGAAGAGCAGTGCCGGGCGTTCCAGGCGAAGGTTTGCGACTGGCTGGCGGCTGAGGGGCACGATGCGGTCGGGGCAGACAGCATCGTTTGGAACTACCGCACCGCGCTGGACGCCGCCCGCCAGACCATAGAGGTGGGCTCCCAGGCTGTAATCTTCAACTTCTGCGTGTGGGCCTATCCCGATTTTGTTGCGCAAGCGGCGAGGGAATTGGCTGCAGAGGACGTACCGATCTGCCTTCTTGGCAACATCAACCCGGCGTATCCCGGCTGGGTCGCGTTCTTCGCGGCTTGCGGCACGCTGCCCGAGTTCGGCGTGTCGCACGGGCGGGTTCTCGGCGATCTATCCGACGAGACCGTCGCGCAGGAGATGCGCGAGTGGCTGTCGAGGCAGTCGCCGAATCGCCGCGCGGCAGGCCAGGCGGCGGCGGCGCGGCTGTTCGGCTTGCGCTACGGCGAGTTCGACGGCCCGAGCATGGGGATGTACACCGGTCACGTGGACCCAAGCCAATGGATGGAGCAGTTTGGCATCCATGTGTTCCACCGCTCACAACTGACCCTGGCATGGCTTTGCGACAAGGTCGAGGACGAGCGCGTTGAAGCGGGCGTCGAGTGGCTGAAGCGGCACTGCAAGGAGATCCTGTGGAACGATGAGCGTCTGCGGGACGGGCTGGACGGCCACTTGGCTCGGCAGTGCCGCTTCTATCTTGCTGTCAAAGACTATTGCAAAGTGGAGGGCATTGACTTCCTCGGGCTTACGGGCCAGCTCGATTATACTGAGTGGGAGCATGGCATAACGATGGATGTCCCGGAGGCGCTGCTGAATGACACGGCCGACTGGGAAGAGGAGGAGAAGAAGCCGATTATTTGCGCGACGGAGTGCGACAGCAACGGCGCGCTCACTATGCAACTGTTACATCATCTCACTGGAACGCCTGTCCTGTTTGCCGATTTACGACATTATTTCTCGCGCGCGGACATCGAAGCGGTGGGAGGGGCCTGTGAGTATGATGGCGTTTACGACTTGGTGAATAGCGGTCAACACGCGCCGTGGTTCAGCAAGCGCTCAAGAGACTTTCGTGAGAACTGGGGAACGGTAACGTTGCATCCGAGCATACCGATGTACTTCCCATGCGGCGGCGCATCTGTTGAGTTCCTTGCCGATCCGGCGCCGGAGGTCACGTTCGCGCGCATTACGCGTGCGTCGGGCCGATTCCGGATGCACATCCTCACCGGCGGGTTCATTCGATTTGGTGAAACGGCTGACCGCGCGCTGGCTGCGCAAACGACGCCCGAATGGCCGCACGCGTTCGCTGTGTTCGATTGCGACTTGCCGGCCCTGGCTGGGTCGTACGCGAGCAACCACATCCACGCGGTGTTCGGCGACTGGCGATCCGAGCTGCTCGCCGCCTGCGAGACGCTGGGCATCGAGCCGATTCTTCTTTCGTGAGAGGGCTTCGGCGGGTACAATCTCGCTCCGTTGCCCCCTAGTTTAAGGGCAGAACACCTGACTCTGGATCAGGCGGTCGTGGTTCGAATCCACGGGGGGCAGCCAGGCTCGCCCGCGCCACGCCGGTCAGCTTAAGCTCCATCTTTTTGGAAGTTGCCGACGCCACGCGCCCTCGGCGATGTTCTGCACTCCACCGCGTGCCGCTTGCACCATTTGGGCGTAGGTGCGCGAGTTCCTCGGAATGAATCGCCGGCAGAACAGCACAGTGCAGTCGTAGACGAGCTGAGCCACCTGGAGGCTTCGCAGCTTCCGATATCCACCGTGCGCAGGGAACAGCCTCTCCGACCTGTCCGACCTGTCCGACATTCTCCTATCCCCCGCCCTTCGCCGGCTCGAGGCCAAGGTCCTCGCCCTTCTTCGTTGCGGGGATGCCCTGCGCCAGCCACACCGGCGCCGGCTCGCCCTTCAAATAGTGGTCGAAGAACTGCTGCATCCGAATCGTCCAGTCAACGCGATTCACGCGCTTGTTCAACCCGTGATCCTCGCCGTTGTAGTTGAACATCCACGCCGGTTTGCCCAGGCGCCGCAGGCCGGTGAACAGCTCGATGCCCTGGTACCAAGGCACAGCTCCGTCTTGGTCGTTGTGAAGGATCAGCAGCGGCGTCTCCACTTTGTCCAACCAAAAGATCGGCGAGTTCTCGATGAAGCGGAGCGGCATCTCCCAGATGGTGCCGCCGATCCGCGACTGGGTCTTCTCATACTGGAACATGCGACTCATCCCGCTGCCCCAACGGATGCCGCCATACGCGCTGAACATATTCACAACCGGGGCGCCAGCAACGGCACACGCAAAGAGGTTGGTGCGAGTCACCAAGTACGTAACTTGGTATCCGCCCCAACTGTGCCCCTGCATTCCAATCCGACTCGGGTCTACAAAGCCGCGGCGAATGAGCGACTGCACGCCAGGAAGAATTGCCGACATCGCGCTCTCGCCGGGATAGCCGACCCTGTAGGGAATGTCCGGCATGAAGATGACATACCCCCGGCTGACGTAGAACGTCGGGTTGATCGACGACGAACCCGGCGACGGAACGTAGTGCCGATGTAAGTTGTCCGACAACCGCTCATAGAAGTACACGATCATCGGATAATCCTGCGTCGGGTCGAAGTTCTCCGGTTTCAACAGGACGCCCTGGAGCTCCACGCCGTCGTTGGAGAGCCACGTAACCAACTCTTCCGTTCCCCACAAGTACTCGCTCTGCTGGGGATTGGCATCGGAGATGCGCACGAAGCGCTGCATGTCGGTATTAGTCATCCAAAGGTTGGGGAACTCCAGGAAGCTCTCCCGCGTCAGCATCAGCACGTCGGCGTCCTCCGCCTTTTGGGGCGTGCCATACCGCTTGTCCTCCATGATGAGTTTTTTGAGGAAGCCGCCTTCCAGGCGGTAGAAGCCGCTTTGCTTGGTTCGCTCGCTGAAGGCGCTGAGTAGCATCGGCTTCGCGAGGTCGGTCGTTCGCTGCTCCCGATCCAGGTTCACGATGCGCAAGGCGATCTCCCACGTCCGTCCGAAGGCGCGCGTAACGTTTCGAGGCTCGCGTCGTCCGTTGGGGTCCACCGCCCAGATGTCATATCGGTCGTACAGCAGAAGCCACTCTTCGTCCGCCGTCCAGCCCGCGGTTCCATACGAACTCGGGAGGGCGGGGTAGTCATGCAGTTCGTTCGAGAATGGGACGCTGATCTCGGCGGTCAGGTTGATGGGAATCCGCTCGACTGTGTCCATCACGCGCCAATGGCCGTCGCGCTCGTCGTACCATAGAAGCCAGCGACCCGACGGCGAGAGGCTCGGCGCGTCCGGAAGCTTCTCCAAGACCAGCGTCGCGTCTCCGGTGTTCAGGTTCACGAGGTACACGTCGCTGTAGGTCTGATCCCAAGAGATGAGTTGGCGATAGGGGATGTCGCTGAACCCAAGCGCCCAATCTCCGTCGCCGGTTCCGGTGGTAACGCGAGGCAGGTCGGGCGTTTCGAGAAGCGCCGATCGCCGCGCGCGGGGGTCGTACACCGCGAGGTACGTTCGATCCCGCTCTTGGTTCGCACGAAGCAGTTGCATCGGCTGCAGAAGCGGGTCCCGGTGGTGCCAGATGTCCACAACGACCTTCTCGTCGTCGTCGAGCGGCTCCTTCTTCTCCTCTTCGGGTTTCTGCGGCTCCGCTCCGAAGAAGACTCGGTTGCCGCTCTCGCTGAATCGCAGTTGGGCGCGCTCGGCGTAAAGGAAGCCCTCTTCCTCAAGCCCGCGGTTCAGGTCGAGTCTCTCGACGCGCCCGTCTGTGGCAAGGTACACGCTGCGCGTAGGCTTCTCCGCTTCATAGTTCTCGTGGTCGGAGGTGAACAGAACGCGCCCGCTCTTGGAGTGAACCGTCAGCCCTCGGTAGTCGCCGATGCCCTTGACGACGGCTGTGGTCTCTCGCGTCTCGACGTTGAAGATGTACACGCCGTCCTCGCTCGGCTGTTCGTGCGAAGTCGTGTAGGCGAGGCGCTTGCCGTCATCGAACCACACCGCGCCGGTAACGAACGGGATGCGAATCTCTTCGCCGGTTGAAAGGTTCAGCAGCACGCGCTCCGTGCCCTTGCGCTGCGACTTGCGATGCTGCGGCGCGTCCGGCTGCTGCTCTCCTTCCTGTTTCTGCCCCTCGCCTTGCGCCTGCGCGTTCTCCTCGCTGAAGTAATACGGCTGATACAGGAGCCAGCCGGCGTCGTCGTCGGGTAGAGAGTAGGACTGAACGCTCTCGATCGTCTTCAGTTGGTTGGCCGTTAGCGAGAAGATGCCGAGCGAGTTCCTCGGCATGTCCTTCGGTTTGCGCTTCTCCTTCTGAGCCTTCTTGACCTCCTCCTCCGGGGGGACGATGAGGCAGACTACGAACCGCGAGTCGGCGCTGAACCTGGGGTTCGAGCCGCGTGCTATCTTCACCGGCTCGCTGCCGAACGCAGGAACGATGAACAGTTCTGCGTCGCCGACCTGCGGCGCCTCAATCCAGAGCGTCCATTTTCCGTCGTTCGACAGGGTCTGGCTGCGGATTGAACGCCACGAGTCGTAGACCGAGTGGTCAAGCAGCTTCTTCTGCGCTGCGCAGGCGAGCGCGAGGCACGCGCCCAGAAACACAAACGAGAGTCGAGCGATTCTTTGGTCTTTCATCTCCCTTCTATCCCTTGGCGGGGGAACATACCCGGACGGGCGCGCCGGAACCGAAGCCTACCCGCAAAAATAAGATTTGACAGCAGCCTCTCTCCCTGGTAGAATGTGAGCAAGCCTCGGTCACGGGGCTGCAACGGAGGAAATCAGATGAAGCAGTTTCGATACTACAGTTTTTCTTTTGTTGCGTTGGCAACGGCGTGTGGAGTCGGTTGTGGCGGTTCTGGCGGTTCTGGCGGTTCTGGCGGAGGCGGTGGGCCGTCACAGATCGCGTTTGTGACGGATCGCGACGGGAACGATGAGATCTACGTAAT